>NZ_MZGV01000022.1 GCF_002029235.1 Clostridium oryzae | reverse complement strand
AAATATTAATTGTATAGATGAAAATAGGATGAGGGAGAATTCCTCAAAGATGTCTCCTACCTCTATACTACAAAAAAGATAAGTTTATAACCAGTTTTACTTGGCTATAAACATATTATACGAGGTGTTAACTGATGAAAAAGCGAATAACAGTGGAAATACTAAGCTCTTATAAGTTTTTAAAAGTTCCTAAAGAGCTTATATTTAACCTGGAAAAGTATTCTAAGCTTAGTACCACAGCCATACTGGCTTACAGTCTTCTCTTTGACAGACTTGAATTATCGGCTAAAAACGGATGGATAAACGATGATGGAGAAATATATATAAAATTTAAACGGGATATCATATCAAGGCTTGTGAGAGTAAAATCTAAGACAACAATCAGCAATGTTTTTAAAGAACTAAAGGCAGTGGAGCTTATCGAGGAAAGACAGGTAGGGTTAAATATGGCAAATGAAATTTATCTGCTTCAGACAGAGTTTTCAGAAAATCAGATAAGTGATGAAGAGATACTAAATATTGATACAAATATTTCCAAAGCTTCGGAAACCGCAGAAATACATGGAAGTCCATTTTTTGGACGTCCAGAAAATGGACTTCAAGAGGTCCAAAAAATGGACCCTAATAAGACTAATATTATTAAGACTAATATTATTAATAAAAAAGAACCCCCAAATGGTGGGATACTACATGAGGCTGTTATTAAAAATTACTCTGATTGCATTTCTGAAAAGATGAGTGCTCTGGAAAGAACAGTGCTTATAGAGCTTCAGAAAGCAGCAGGGTATGAGTTATTAATTAAAGCTATACTAATTGCTGCAATGCATAATAACAGGAATCTAGCATATATACGGACTACACTTAAAGACTGGATAGGTAAAGGACTTAGGACATCAGAGGAGGTTGACGGGTATCTTGCTGAATGGTCAGTGCTGAACAAGAAGGCTAAGACAAATAGAGAACTGAAAGTAAAGAAAGGAGCTAATAGTAAAGTACTCAACTTTCGCAGGACAAAAAGACTAACTTTTCCTTGATATAACAAGGTAAAGCCGCAATAAAACTATCTATTATTGAGTCAATAATGTCCTTTGAAAGAAGAAGTCTTTCAGTTAATACATTTTTTAAAATATCTATAATAAGACTTATTACTTCACAAAATTGGATATCTTGAAGTTCATCACAGCATTGATAAAAAAATCCACCGATAGTTCTAACATCATTATTCTTACGACTTTCTAAAGTAAGCATAATGTACCTAGTAAAGACTATAGAAGTATGAGAAACCATGGAATCATAAGAACGCCCTTGAAACTCTTTAGCGAGTTTTAGAAAAGACTTGTTCATTTTAAAGAAAACCTCTATATCCCAACGCTTTCCGTAAATTCTTATTATCTCATTGTCATCTAAGGATATATTGGTAGAAATTAAAGCAAGCCATTTTCTACTTCTGTTTCTGTCTCTTACAAATACAATTTTTGCTTTTACTTCATTACCATTTTTGTCAGAACCAATACCTACAACAACAGAAGAAAGAATTTTAGCTTTACCGCGCTTTTTCTTTAAAGCAGCGTAAAGATTTTTAAGGTTTAACAGCTTCCCATTGTAATTGTAGTAAACCCTTGGCATTGCTTTCACCATGGCAATAGTATTAAGTTTGAGTTCTAAAATTTCTATAAGAATTTTTGGATACGTAAACCAACTGTCAAAAAGAACGTAAGATGCTGGAATAGCATATTTTGAAGCTTGTTTAAGTAAACTAATCATAACTTCAGGCGCTTTTAAAACAGCCTCCTTACGGAGTTTGGAACCATTAGTTCTTTTATCAATGTTCTTGTTTTCAGAACAAATTCTGTTCTTCTCCTTTTCAGAAGAAAGTAAAGTGAAAGCAAGAGGTAAAAAGTATTACCATCTGACCAACCAAGAGTAAGAAGGCGGAAGCCTTTAACATATTTGTGTTCAACGTGGTCACGGACTCTTGCAAGAAGTTCAACAGATTTACTTCTACTTCTGCTGAATATGGAATCATCTACTACCAATAGATTCACTCTATCTTTTGAAGTAAGAGGAACTATAACATTTTTGATAATTGATGAAGAAAGTAAAAATAAGAATTTTCTCCAATTGAAATTTGGTGAATTAAGAAATCTATATACTACATCCTTTGAAAATTCAGTATCTTTTTTACTTTCAAGAGTGCGAAAAAAGTTTTTGCCAGTAAAAACTAGCATAAAAATATATTGAAATATTTTAATACAAGAAAAACCTTTTTCTTTTGAGAAATTACATTGTTTAAGTATATATCCAATTTTGTTGTCTTTAAAAAATCTATTTATAGTAAAATTAAATTGTTTATCAGTAGTATCATTTGATATAATAGTATTCATAAGAAACATTCCTTTCCTTGGTGTGATGTTTTTAGCAATTCTATTATACCAAAAGGAATGTTTCTTTGCTTTATGTGTTTATTCTGAAGGCTTCCGCCTTAATTCTTATGTGCGAAAGTTGAGTATATAAGTAATAAACACATAACTAACAAAAATATAGGATGTTTTCAATGCGAATCGGTGTTGAGAGCATCCTTTTTGTGTGAATCCCAAATTCAGTTATAATCTTTTAAGACAGTTATTGCTTTAAAAGATAAAGTATCATCTGGAGCAATTTTTAATTACATCATATAGCTTCCTAACGGTTGATTCTATATCGCAAAGTATTGTACGATTCCATTGTTTTCAGGATATGAGTTTTCCATAATAAAATATTTTTAAAAATACACTAACTTTTTAAGCTTCTGAATTGTTATATTAATTAGAAGGTACTTTCAAGAGATTAATGGAAGGGGGGAGAGGCTTGGAGGTCGATGCTATATTGATACGTAAAATGAAGAATGGTGATTCAGCTGCGGTTGATAAATTTGTAAGAAAATATTATGAAGATATTTATAGTTATTGTTATAGAAAGCTGATAAATAAAGTTATGGCAGAAGATGTGGCACAGGAAACTTTTATCAGGTTTTTTGAAGCTTTTGAACAATATGTACATAAGGGCAAGGTCAAAAATTACTTGTATGTTATTGCAGGAAACTTATGTAAGAACTGCTTTAAGCGAAAGGTTCCAGAGGCACTGGATATGGTGAAACAGGAAATCTGTTTAGAGGAAAGCTTTGAAGAAGTGGACACGCATATCAGTATAGAGCAGGCCTTAGATATGTTAGCAGAGGATCAGAGAGAAGTTATACTGTTACATTATTATCAAAGCCTCAAGCTTAGAGAAGTTGCTGAAATACTTGATATAAGCCTGTCGCTTGTGAAGTATAGGTTAAAGCAGGGAACAGTGAATTTGAAAAAGATGTTACGAAGGGAGGATTTCTGTTTATGAGGAAGAGCCATGAAAAAAATTTTTCTATAGATAAACTGGAGGTGCCAAGATACTCTCAGAAGAAATTAGAAGAGACTGTTTTAAAATCAAAATCAATATTTGAGGAAAATGCTCAGAAGAAAAAGGCAAGTGAGTGGGAGTTTTTGATATCTCAATTTTTTATAATTAAAAAGAGTTTTTGGATTCTTCAAGCACTAGTAATAGTTATCTTCATATCTTGGGTCAATATCTTTAATTCTAGCGAAATAAGTGGAGACGTCAGTGTATATTTTGCTGTATTTGTGCCGCTTTTTGTAATTTCAGCTATACCAGAAGTTTGGAAAAATATACAGTTTAGAGCTTTAGAAATTGAGAATACAACCTATTTTACGTTAAAAAAAGTTTATGTAGCTAGAATTCTTATAATAGGGATGTATGATTTGCTGCTGGCATCTATTTTACTATGTACTATTGCCTATATCACTAGTACGCCTTTATATATGTTGATTATATATTTCCTTGTTCCTTTCAATACTACTTGCTGTATATGTTTTATAGCATTAGGGAGTAAGAGACGTTTGAATTCTTCAAGTTTCGCAGTTAGTCTTTGTACAATATGGACGGGTATATGTTACGGTTTGGCAAAGAATATTAAAATATATGAAATGGTGCAGGAGAAGCTTTGGTATGTGTTGATAATGTTGTCTTTTGTTTATTTATTTAGAGTTATGACAAAAGCAATAAGTGATACAAAAATGTATTTTGAAGTTAGTGATTTTGAGAATTAGATAAGGTGGGTGAAGAAGATGAAGCTTGAGATAAAAGATTTAAGCAAGCAATTTAATGACATAAAAGCAGTTGATTCGATAAATTTTAGTATGGAAAAGGGAGTATATGGACTACTTGGAGCTAATGGAGCAGGAAAAACTACGCTGATGAGGATGATGTGTACGCTATTAACGCCATCATCAGGTACAATTAGTTTTGATGGTGAAAGTATTTTAAAGTTAGGAGAAAGCTATAGAGAAATACTTGGGTACCTTCCACAGGATTTTGGATATTATCCGGAATTTAGCGCTGAGGATTACCTTTTGTATATTGCTTCGTTAAAGGGGATAAAGCGAGTCTATGCTAAAAAGAGAGCGGAGGAATTATTAAAAAAGGTATCCCTTTGGGACGTTCGAAAGAAAAAGATAAAGAAATTTTCAGGTGGAATGAAGAGAAGACTTGGAATTGCACAGGCAGTTTTAAACAATCCTCAAATATTAATTTTGGATGAGCCTACTGCAGGACTTGATCCAAAGGAAAGAATTAGGTTTAGAAATCTGATAAGCAGTTTAGCAGAGGATAGAATCATATTATTATCAACACATATTGTCTCAGATTTGCAGTCTATAGCTAATAGGATATTTATTATGAAGACTGGAAACATTTCTGCTGAGGGTACTGCAGAGGAGCTTATAAATAAGGTTGATGGGTATGTTTGGAGATGCGAGATAGATTCACAGGAAGCAGAAAAGCTTCAGGAAAAATATATAATTAGCAATTTGAAATCGGAAGGAAATCAGGTAGAGCTTAGAATAATCTCAGAAGAGAAACCTACAGAAAATGCAGTATATGAGAAGCCTACATTGGAGGACCTATTTATGTACTATTTTGGGGAGGCTGAAAAAGATGATGTATCTATATGAGCTTAAAAAGATATTAAGGAGGAAAAGCACGATAATAGCTGTAGGGGTGTTACTTATAGGGATTACTTTAACCTTGGTTTCTAACATAAATAATGGCTATGATAATTCATGGGTAGATGCTTCTGGAAAAAGTATATATGGCATTAAGGCAATAGAAAAAAAGAAGGAGATAATGAGCAGGTGGAGTGGATTGCTTACACAGGAAGCTATAGCAAAGGTAATAGAGAAAAACCGCCAAATAGTAAATAATCCAAAATATAAAACAAAGGATGGGCTGTCAAATCAAGGATATGCTAAAACTCAAGGGTTTGATGATATAAGAACTTTAATAAATTACTCTTTCGGAGGTTTTCAGAGTTATGATGATCGTACCGTTGACTCTCTCAAACCTAAAGCTGCGGAGAGATTCTATACGAACAGAATAGATACACTAAAAAAGTGGCTTGGACGTTCAGATATAAAGGATATGTATAGTAAGAAAGAAAAGAAATTTTTTATAAACTTAGCGGAAACGTTAAAAACTCCACTTCGATATTCTTATGCTACAGGATGGAAGATTTTATTGGATTCTTGTAGTTCAGTTTTATATGCTTTAGCTATTTTCATATGTGTTTTGTTAGCACCTGTGTTCGCGCAGGAATATCAATGTGGAGCAGATTCAATTTTTTTGTCTACAAAGAATGGAAAGCGAAAAGCTATATTGATGAAATTATTAAGTGCATTTACTGTTACAAGTATTATTTATTGGATTTTTTTCTTGGGCTTTAGTGGAGTAATATTTTTTGTTTTTGGTGTGGATGGTGCATCGGCTCCAATTCAGACAAATGATTATTGGAAGAGTTTTTATCATATAACTAACATAGAGGCGTTTTGGAGAATGGCAGTGCTAGGCTACATAGGTTGTCTAGCATTAGGAAGTTTTACACTGCTGTTGTCTGCACGACTTAAAACATCTTTTTCTTCAATCATTGTTTCATTTCTAATTATTATGGGACCAGCTCTTTTGGGGCAAGCTTCAAACAGTAATTTAGTGCAGAAAATAATGATGGTATTTCCATACCAAACATTAGGTGGAAATATGATACTGATGAAGTATCAGCTATATGAAATCTTTGGAAAAATATTTACACCATTTCAGTTCTTGCCAGTTGAATTTATAGTGATAGCGATTGTTTTAGTTCCGTTTACTTATTATGGCTTTAAAAAGCATGAGGTTTTGTAATATAAACAATAAATATAAGAACGGAGCTCTGGAGAAACTAAAGTCGTAGAATTTAATCATAAACCGGAATAAATCAAAATGTATGGATATTGACGAACTTTACGAGATTGAATATTATAGAAATATTACTAAAATGGCACATTATGTAATTGAGCTTAGTTAGGGGAGGGAAAAAAGATTAAAAGAAATATAAAAAATATTATCATAGAATCTATTTTCATTTTATTGGTTTCTATAGGCTACTTGTATTATGTTTTTAGAGCAAGCATTAATGAGTTATCACCAATGTGCAGATCAGTTTTGATATATAGTTATGTAATATATTTGAGCGTTTTATCGATTTTATTTATTAGTATATTTGTAAAGAAAGATACTAATAAAATTGTGCCAATAATGAAAAATGCTTTAATACCTTATCTGGTAGGAGAATTAATGGTTGATATAGCAGGTGCCTCCCCACTTATCAGAATACTAGGTGAAATCAAATATGGTTTTTTATATCTGAATTATTCTTATCTAGTGTTGTTAATAGTAGTTTGTTTTATATTTAAGATTAGGCTAAATAAGTTTTCTTGGAAAATAACATATAAGCAATTTATATATGTTTTAATACTATGTGGACTATGGGTAATACCGCAGATTGTACTATTTGGTGGAAACCATCTTGCTTATAATATATATAGATATGACAGTATTCATTCATATTTAATAGATATAATACTTCAAATTCCACATCCTGCAATATATGAGGAGCTTGTATATAGAGGATTGCTGATTTCAACTTTAAAGGCATACATAAAAAATGAAAGTATAATTAATATAATACAAGCATTTATTTTTGGAGTTGTACATTATACTAATTATACGAGTCAGTTATCAATCTGGATGGCATGTCTTGCTACGGGAGGTCAAATTTTAACTGGTTTTATTTTGGGGAAATTATATTTCAAAACAAAATCATTGACACCATGTATTATATTACATTTGCTACGTGATACTATTTGATGAAGGGACAAGCAATTGAGTATAAATTCATTTGAAATTACTAAATTATGAATATTAATAAATTTAAGACAAGATATCAGTAGAGAATAAAATCCTATAAAACCTTGTCTTTACAGCATTATAAGTTAGACAAGAGATAATATTTCAATCAGAATATTGTATTTTAAATCCTGGAAACTGAGCGTTTGCAGGATTTTTTTAGTCTCTAGGAATTTTACATAAAATTTGTGTTACAAGTGCTTAATGAACGGATCAATCTCCGTAGTGCCACAACATTTTATTTTTTAGTTAAAGTTCTGAAAGTTTATGAAGGAAGTTTAATAAGATATGCCGGTTAAGTCAATGTAAAGTAATGACTGTATTTGGTATAATAATATATAGGTTATTTGAGGTATTTATTAATACAGGAAACGAAGTATAGCAATAAGAGGTAATAGAAATGGAAGAAATATTGATAATAGAAGATGATTTGGATTTACAGGAAGGTCTGAAATATACGCTTGAAATGGATGGGTATAAGGTAGAGGCTGCGGGAACCGAAAAAGAGGGCCTTGAGGCCGTTAAAATGCATTCATTTGACATTCTTATATTAGATTGCAATCTTCCAGACGGAAGTGGCTTTGAATTGTGTACTTTGATTCGGCAGTTTAGTGATGTACCTATAATTATGTTGACCGCTCGGGATACGGAGATGGATGAGGTGAATGCACTACAACTAGGGGTGGATGACTATATGTCTAAACCTTTTTCTATTGCTGTTTTAAAAGTAAGAATAAAAAAGCTCTTAGCGAGACAAAAAGAGCCTGAACGTATAGAATCTAATGGAATATGTATTGATAAAAGGATTTGTAAGGTATATAAAAAAGGAGAAGAGTTGGATTGTACGAAATTGGAATATCGTATGCTTATCTACTTTCTTGAAAACAAAAATCAAGTGTTATCGAAGGAACAGATATTAGATCATATCTGGGATCAGGAGGGAAAATATGTGGATGAGAATACAGTTTCTGTGAATGTCCGTAGACTGCGTACCAAAATTGAAGATGACCCTGCAGTACCTGCATTTATTAAAACGGTGCATGGGATAGGATATATATGGAAAGAGAAAATGTTATGATTGTGATAATATTCGTAGCTTTTTTAGTGATTGCAATTGTTTGTTGTATTTATCTATATTGGAATGATAAGAAAATGTATCAGGAAGTATATCAGATGCTGGATGATATCCTGGATGGTAAGCCTATTGTTCAATCGGATATAAAAGAGGGTAGGATATCAGCATTAGCTAATAAGGGAAAACGTGTCCAAGAAAAAATGAATTTAGAGATTGCAAATGCTATGGAGGAAAAGGAACAGGTTAAGGGTTTGATCTCTAATATGTCTCATCAGCTTAAAACGCCTCTTGCTAATGTGATGATGTATGAAGAAATATTAGCAAAAGAAGATTTCCAATCAGAGAATTACTATAAATTCCTTAATAAGATGCAGGTTCAATCAGAGAAGATTGAGTGGATATTGCAGTCGTTATTTAAAATGGTGAAACTAGAGCAGAATGTAATATCTTTTGAGGCAGACAACTTACCGATTAAGGATACGGTTTTAGATGCTGTGAATATAGTGTATGGGAAGGCAGACAAGAAAAATATAGAAATTGAAGTGGAAGCATATTCTGATTGTGTCTTGTATCATAACCGTAAGTGGACTACAGAAGTGTTTGCTAATTTGCTGGAAAATGCAATCAAATATACAAAAACTGGCGGTAAGATACGAATTAAAGTAAATCCTTATGAAATGTATACTAGTATCTCGTTTATTGATAATGGCATTGGAATAAAAACCGAAGAATTAACTGAGGTATGTAAGCGCTTTTATAGAAGCTCGGATGTTGCAAATGTAGAAGGTTCTGGCATTGGATTGTACTTGTCCAAAATGATATTGGAAAAGGAAAAGGGATATCTAAATATTACATCTGAGCATGGAGTAGGCAGTAATTTTTCTGTGTTCTTACAAAATTGTAAGAAATAAATTCTGATTTGTAGGAGTTTTGCAAGAATTGCCTGATATGCTGATACCAAGAAACTAATAAGGAGAGAACGTATGAAGGTATTAGAAGTAAAACAGGTAAACAAGATATATGGAATGAAAGAAAATTCAGTACATGCACTGAAGAATATTAATTTCTCGGTAGAACAGGGAGAATTTATTGCAATCGTAGGAACTTCTGGTTCTGGTAAAAGTACATTATTGAATCTGATTGGTGGACTGGATACTCCAACTGCTGGTGAGATTATTGTACGAGACCATGATATTGCAAACCTTAAACGAAAGGAATTGGCAGTATTTCGAAGGCGAAATATCGGCTTCGTTTTCCAAAACTATAGTTTGATGCCAGTATTAAATGCATATGATAATGTGGCATTACCAGCAACCTTTGATAAGGGTAAGAAAGTGGATCATAAGTATATTGAAAATTTATTAAAGGACTTAGGAGTATGGGAAAAACGAACAAAATATCCATCTGAATTATCTGGCGGACAGCAGCAAAGAGTAGCAATAGCTAGGGCATTAGCTAACAAACCAGCCATTGTTTTAGCAGATGAACCCACTGGTAATCTGGATTCAGCCACTACGATAGAAGTAATGGCATTGCTCAAAAATAGTGCTATTAAATATCATCAGACGGTACTAATGGTTACGCATAATGAGGCAATTGCCCAGACTTGTGATCGAATTCTTCGAATTGAAGATGGTATATTAATGGAAAAATATTTGAAAAAAGCAGAGGATGGTGAGCTTCATGCATAAAATATGGAAGCTTGCATTTTTCTACATTACATATTATAAAAAACAGACAATTGCATTATTTTTTGGAATAGTTATGTCCATTGCTTTGATAGTGGGAATTGGTTGTATGATGCAAAGTGGCACAAGAGCAAATCTACAACGAACCAAGCAGATATATGGGGACTGGCATTTCAGAATTCGTGATTCGGAAAGTCGTTTTTCTGATTTTATAAAGCATATGAACGGAAAAGGCTATAAAGTGGATAAATATGGTGTATTGGTTGTAAAAAAAACGGTGGATACTCCTAAATTATTAACTTTTTGCTATGGTGATGATAACTATATGAAAATGATGAATCGAAAGCTGATAAAAGGCCATTATCCAGAGAAGAACGGAGAAGTCGCATTAGATGCACATACTATTACGAATCTTGACCTTGGTGATACGATAGGTGAAAAAGTTGTTATAGACGGTGATTCTTATACTCTATGCGGAATTGTGAATAATGAGTGGAATCCGAATGTCGCAGACTATAAAATATTTGTAAGTAAGGATATGGATTTTGAAAAAGATACACATCATTTACGATTATTATATTTGAAGTTTGATGAAAGGACAGGTGTCTTTGATCAGTTTTTAGCATTTTCGAGGAGATTTAATTTTGATTATAAAAAAGGTACCGCAAGAAATGATGAAGTGACAAGTTTTGTAGGGGGGCATTCAAGGGTATCTGTAATTGATATTATTAAAGCAGGACTTCTATTGCGTGAAGGAAGGTTTACTTACATATGGGCACAACTAAATGAATTTTATCATTTATCACAAAATAGTATTCTAATAGCACTTGGTATTTTTGGAGCATTTATTGTCTATAGCATCTTTCAGGTATCCATTATGAAACGATTATCGCAGTATAGTGTAATGCAGGTATTAGGTTTGGAGAATAAACATATTTTTCAAGTATTACTATCAGAGCTGAGCATGATATTTATCGCTGGTTATATTGTAGGAAGTATACTTGGTTTGGGGATTGCTAGGATAATATATTCTAGTATTGGAAAAATATTTGTAGATCAGACAATTGGAGTGGAGCATTCTTCCGCACTGATAGCACAACATGTTGATAGTACAGATTCTGTTGTAGCGCAGGTTAAGGTACAGGCAGGACAATTTTTTGTTTCAAAAGAAGTAATGATTGGCTCTGCAATATTTATGGCAGTGATGATTGTAATTATAAGTTTTTGCCTGGTTCATAAAATGAACCATTTAACTTTGCAACAAATGATTCACCAGAATGGGAATATAAAAAGCAGAAGACGTAAGATATATAGCATTCATAATACGAACATGACCAGTGTACTGACAAATAAATTTATGCTTGGCAGGCTGCGAAATTTTGTAACATTAGTGATTGCATTATCAATAGGAGGATGTATTTTCATTGGGACAACATACGTAACGGATAATACGAAACGTCATAACGAGCTTACTTTTAAAGCAGATGATGGACTTAATTCGGATATTCAGGTTTACGAAAATTCTGATGAGCTAGGGGATGGTATCAACCAGAAGAGTGCAGAAGCAATTCAGAATATTTCAGGTGTTTCTAATGCAAATCCGGTTACCTATACCTTAGGGGAGATTCCTCTTGCAAAAGGAATTTTAAAATGGAAATCATATTTCCCAGAAACTGCTCATCTAAAGAATTTTAAACAGGAGCCAGAGATTACAGAAAAATATAACGGTCAGATAACTGAAGAGAAAGATGGCAGCAATCGCTTAAAAGTAAATGTTTATGGATACGATAACAATATGCTTCAGACACTAAAAGATTATACTTTGGATGGAACCATCAATTCTGCGGCATTAGCAAAAAATAATGGAGTGATTTTAAAAACCTTAATGGATGGTCAGGGCAATTATAATGGAATAGATATTAAACCAGGTGATAAGATTACAGTGAAAGTACCGAAGTATGGCAAGCTGCCACAAGAGGTGTTGAAGTTTAAGTCTTCATATGATAATTATATAGAAAAAGATTTTATAGTGGCCGCCATTGTCAGTCGGCCTTTAGCAAAGAATAATTATTTTATAGGTGATGATGGTACTAATAATGTGGATATTATTATGACAAATAAACAGATGCAGGAGAATTTTGGGATTAAGGATTACAACAATATTAGTATTCAGCTGAGTAAGAATGCCAATGTGCAACAAATTTCAGGAGAACTGGGACATATTGCAGAAGATATAAAAAACTGTACGGTAAAAGATTATACAAAGTTAATCAATCAGGAAAACGAGTTCCTTCAGCAGAAAATATTTTTCTTTTATGGTATTGCAGCAGTAATTATGATGATTAGTATTTTACATATTATGAACAGTATTCAGTATATAATTGCGTCGAGAAGACGAGAATTTGGAATTATTCGTGCCATGGGAATAACCGATTCTGGATTTATGAAGATGCTACTAAAAGAAGGTCTTCGTTATGGAGTTTATGCAAGTATTGTAATGGTGGCACTATATTTTATAGAGCAAAAAGTGCTATATAATATAATGGTACATGTATATCGTTATCTTCAAGTGAATAGAGCAATGCCAGTATTGGTTGTGTTAGCGATGTGCATGGCAAATATAGCAATTTGCATTGTGACGGTGCTGCTATCAGGTAAGTCTATTTTAAATGAAAGCATAATTGAAGAAATAGTGTAATATAAAAGTTACCTATGCAATGATATTATTATGAATTTTGTCACAGAAGATGAGATTTGTCATAATTCCATCATATTTTTAAGGTATAATACTATTATTTATAATTTAAAATATATGTAATGAGGATGAGAAGACGAAAAGATGGATAATGGAAAGAATGTAATATTATTAGCTGAAGATGAGAGCAAATTGAGAACGACAGTAATTGAATATCTGAAGTTAAGCGGGTATGAAGTGCTTTCTGCTCAAAATGGTAGACAGGCATTAGAAGCCTTCTATGATAATAATACTATCGTAGATTTGGTTATACTTGATGTAATGATGCCAGAATTGAATGGTTATGAAGTGCTAGATGAGCTCAGAATTAATTCAGAGGTGCCAGTTATTATGTTGACTGCCAAAAGTGGAGAAGAGGATCAGTTGTGTGCCTTTGATAAAGGATCGGATGATTATATTACAAAACCCTTCAAGCTCAGTCTTCTGAAGGCGCATATAAATGCAATATTAAAAAGGACGAGCAGTAGCGTTGTATCTGTAAAATTTGGAGGTGCTTTAAAAATTGTCGCAGAATCTCAGCAGGTTATGTTAGATAATCAAATTATTCAGACAACGCCTAAGGAATATGAACTGCTGTCTTACTTTGTTGATAATGCAAATATGGTTTTAACCAGGGAGCAGATATTGGATGCTGTGTGGGGATATGATTATGATGGAGAAGTAAGGACGGTAGACACTATTGTGAAACAGTTGAGGGCAAAACTCACAGATAGATACCCATATATCAAATCAATTTATGGTGTAGGATATCGGTTTGAGGTGTAGATGATGAGATGGAATTCTATAAGAACAAAATTCATTGTAATTGAGAGCGTATTTTTTATTGCTGTCGTTGGTGGTGCTGCTTTGCTTTTTATTCTATTTGGAAAAGATTATTATATCAATTGCGATCGTAGAAAGATGAATAAGGCCTTTAGTGAACTGTACAAAATAAATCTTAAAAAATTAGAGAAAAATAATACACGAATGATTAGTAAATATGAGGATGATGGGTTCCGATTTGTTGTAGCCACAAACGACTATTATGGTGTTATAGATGTTATTTATTCAACAATCCAGGGTCATTCAAATGAGAAAATTAGGAATGGAAACTATAGAGTAATGGAACATAATTTGCATATGGGAAAATTTTCTCGTGAGCCAGAAGCAAATTATAATAATAACCATAATATTGATTTGTATGGCATTATAAAACAGGGTGGACGAGATTATTATATATATATATATGAATATACTAGTCAGCTAAAGAATGAACTGGAGTATTCAGAGAAGTTTTTAATATTGATATTAATTGTTCTGATTCTGGTTGGTGGAGTTTTGATATTTTTTCTGACAGATAAAATTACAAAACCAATCAAAAAAATTGATATTGTAGCAAACAAAATTTCTCAAATGGATTTTTCTGAGCAAATTCAAGAAGATAAATATTTTGGTGAAATCGGAAGTCTTTCAAAAAGCATTAATAGAATGTCAGAACAGATGCAGAGGTATATAAATGATCTGGAAAATTATAATTATATTCTTTTAGAGGAAAATTGCAATATGACTGAAATGACGGAAATGCGAAGAAACTTTGTGAGTAATATGTCTCATGAATTAAAGACACCTTTAGCAATTATTTCAAGTCAAGTTGAAATCATAATGGAAATGGATGACAAGGTTGATAAAGAATACTATTTTAACTCCATATTGGAAGAAACTGATAAAATGAGTAGAATGGTTAGTGAGATGCTTGAGGTTTCGTTTGTTGAAAATAGTTTGAACCATATGGAAATGGAAGAAATCAATATAACGGAAATCACAAAGAAACTGTTATTGAAGTATGAAGCAGTATTTCTGCAGAAACAAATTCACTGTGGTACTGATATTGAGAAAGATTGCTTTGTAATGGGCAATGGTAGATACCTTGAAAAAGCAATAAACAATTATCTACTAAACGCTTATGAGCATACAAAGAATGGCAGTGAGATAAAAGTAAAATTATATACTAAAGATAGTGAAATTATTCTTTCTGTGTATAATGAAGGAAGTAAAATTGAGGATAAGGATATGGATAAAATATGGTTAAATTATTATCAGCAAAGTAAATGTAAAAAATTTAATGCAAACCAGAAGAATGTCGGTCTCGGACTTTATATCGTAAAAAGTATTATTGATCAGCACCATGGAATATGTAATGTAGAAAATAAGGAAAAGGGTGTTGAATTCAATATAAGATTAAAAAAATTGAATTTGTAAATTACTGATAATATGAAACTATTTTATAGAATAAATATTATCTTCAAGCAGCTGGCAGGCTGCTTTTTTTGTTTTTTGAAGGATTACAATCTAAAGTACTTTACATATTTCTATCAAATTTCTTTGTTACGCTATACATTATAATATATCGACTCAGAGTAAATTACGTTGGTGTTAATCAATATTGTAACCTCTGAATGGTTACAAAGTAATGCATAAGAAAGGAATGTATGAATGATTAGTGATTCCTTAATAGATCATACAAGAAGTAATAGCAGGAAAAAATATGGTTGGTTATTATCTTTACTAAAGATTGGATTTATAGGATTTGGAGGAGGAAATGCTCTGATTCCCGTAATTGAACAGGAGGTAGTAGGTGATAGCAAATTAGTAAGTAAAGAAGAATATGATGAGGATGTTATAGTTTCTAGTATAACTCCTGGTGCATTAACAGTTAAAATTTCAGCAGCAATTGGAAGAAGAGTCATGGGGGCTAAAGGAATGCTTCTTGCAGCGTTACTCATGGCAATGCCCGGATTTGTCACAACTGTTTTGATGACATCACTATTATTCAAACTAGATGAGTCTATTATAAGACAAATTGAGTTTACATCTATAGGTATTATAGCATTTATATTATCTGGGTTAATTCAATATATAAAAGGAGCTGTTGTAGAACGGAAGGAATCCTACAAAAGTGGAAGTGCAATCATGATTATTATACTAGTATTTTTCTTGTCATGTGAAAAGAACGTTTATAGTATTCTTGGAATCAGTCAAACACCTATTTTTTCGGTCTCTACAATAAATATTCTAATAATATCATTTTTCGTGATTTTTTATACAAGCTGCAAGTTTAATATGATGAACGTCACGGCATCAATACTTGTTAGTATTACATACTTATTATGCGTAGGTGCTGCTAATATTATTGATAGTATTTACATATATAGATTTGTTCAAATAATAATGATTGTACTTTCGTGTGTCGGCATTATAAAAAGCATTGATAGAACAAGAAAATCTAAAAAGATACCTATAAAACCATTGCTTTGTGAAACAGGAACGTTGATGTCATTTCAAACAATAATTCTGCTTCTTGCAATAATGGTTTTCTCAGGTGCATTTGAATATATTGGGAGAGGATTTTTATCTGTCTTAATGTCCTTTGGCGGAGGAGATGCGTATCTTGCTATTGCAGATGGAATGTTTGTTTCAAATGGTATGATTCCACGTAAAGAATTTTATGGACATTTAGTTCTTATTGCAAATGCTCTGCCAGGTTCGATTTTGTGCAAGATTCTATCAGGGGTTGGATACTATATAGGCTATGGATTATCAGGAGATATTATTGTAGGATATGCAGTAGCATTTGCTGGTTTTACCTGTAGTGTAACGGCATCTTGCGGGATATTTTCATTAGGGAATTTTATATTTCGGAAATTTGAGAGTATAGAAGCACTTAAAATTCTAAAAGGATGGATAAGGACTATAATATCAGGTTTATTGGTGAATGTTATACTAGCATTTGTTTATCAGTGTATGAAGGTTGGTTTTTCATACAACGGTGATCAAAAGTGGATACTGTTGGAGTTGGTTGGCTTATATGTTGTCAATGAATATCTTTCTAAGGTAAAGAAAGTTAGTATGGGAATAAGATTATTAATAGTGGGAGCAGCTGCTGCTATATTTGGAAATATAATAATGTGATGTTTTGAAGCGATACTTGTGTGGTAATTTCATTGATTTAAGCTTGCAATAAATTGAGTGTCAAAATCCGTATTTTTCACAATATTTCACACATTTCTATCAAATTATTATGTTAATTATATTAATTATGAAAAATATATGTTACTTGGGATAAAAAAATGAAAACAGGAGTGAAAGCAATGAGTGAAATGACACATTTAGATGAACTTGAAGCAGAAGCGATATATATTATGCGAGAGGTAGCCGCCGAGTGTGAAAAACCAGTAATGCTGTATTCGATTGGTAAAGATTCATCAGTAATGCTTCATCTTGCACTAAAGGCTTTTTATCCGGAAAAACCACCTTTCCCATTTTTACATGTGAATACTACATGGAAATTTAGGCAGATGATTGAATTCAGAGATAAAGTAGCTGAAAAATATGAAATTGAGATGATAGAATATATCAATCAAGAGGGAGTAGCGCAGGGCATTAATCCATTTGATCATGGTGCTGCTTATACTGATATCATGAAAACTCAGGCGTTAAAGCAGGCATTGAATAAGTATGGATTTACTGCTGCATTTGGAGGCGGTAGACGTGATGAAGAAAAATCACGTGCAAAAGAACGTATTTTTTCATTTAGAGATGAAAACCATGCATGGGATCCAAAGAATCAGAGACCAGAGATGTGGAAATTATACAATACAGAAATTAATCAAAAAGAGAGTATTCGAGTTTTTCCTATTTCCAATTGGACGGAAAAGGATATTTGGCAGTATATAAAAAGAGAAAATATTGAAATCGTTCCATTGTATTTTGCCGCAAAAAGGCCTGTTGTATATCGTGATGGAAATATAATTATGGTTGATGATGACAGAATGAAGCTGCGTGAGGGTGAAGAGATACAGATGAAGAAAGTTCGTTTCAGAACACTTGGCTGCTATCCATTAACAGGAGGAATAGAAAGCAATGCGTCCACTCTTGATGAGATTATTGAAGAGACACTTAGTGCAGTCACGTCAGAAAGAACTAGCCGAGTAATTGATAAAGATGGCGGATCGGCAAGCATGGAAAAAAGAAAGAGGGAGGGGTACTTTTAAATGAAGGGACTTCTGAAATTTATTACTTGTGGAAGTGTTGATGATGGTAAATCAACGCTTATCGGTCACATGCTTTATGATGCAAAACTTTTATTCACAGATCAGAAAAGAGCCTTGGAATTAGATAGTAAAGTTGGTTCTAGGGGAGGGGCTATTGATTATTCATTACTTCTAGACGGACTTATGGCAGAAAGAGAACAGGGAATTACTATCGATGTTGCCTACAGATATTTTACAACAGATCATAGATCCTTTATTGTAGCAGATACTCCAGGCCATGAAGAATATACTAGGAATATGGCAGTAGGTGCATCTTTTGCTGAGTTAGCAGTTATTCTTATTGATGCTACTAAAGGTGTTCTGATTCAGACAAGACGACATGCTAGAATATGTTCACTCATGGGAATTAAGCATTTTGTTTTTGCAGTCAATAAAATGGACCTTATTGACTATGACAGCAGTAGGTTTGAAAAAATTAAA
This sequence comes from Clostridium oryzae, assembly GCF_002029235.1. Taxonomy (GTDB): domain Bacteria; phylum Bacillota; class Clostridia; order Clostridiales; family Clostridiaceae; genus Clostridium_AE; species Clostridium_AE oryzae. The sequence continues at coordinate 57,464 of NZ_MZGV01000022.1, read as the reverse complement.
AGAGAAATAAAAATGCTTTTAGCAGAATTTGATTATGAATCAGTGAAAATAATTCCTGTTTCAGCAACTGAAGGAGATAATATAACTAAGCCTTCAATGCATATGGGCTGGTATAAAGAAGAAACATTACTATCATATTTAGAGAATGTTGACATAGACTCTGTAGATGGTGAAAAAGGTTTTACAATGCCTGTTCAGAGGGTCTGCCGTCCTAATCATACATTTAGAGGTTTTCAGGGCCAAATTGAATCTGGGAAGATTAAAATTGGAGATGAAGTTATTGCACTTCCATCAAATGAAAGAGCAAATGTACAAGAAATTATCAACTGTGGTGCTAATGTCCAAGCTGCTGACAAGGGAAGAGCAGTTACTATTCAATTAGACAGAGAAGTAGACGTTTCTAGAGGCTGTGTGCTTGCAAGCGGTTGTAAGCCACTAGTTGGAAATCTATTTACTGTGAAACTGCTATGGATGGATGATACAAACCTTGCTACAGGAAAAAATTATTTATTAAAGATAGGCACAAAAAAAGTTCCGGCAGTAGTAATGAATATCAAATATAAGATTGATGTTAATACAGGAAATGAAGTTTCGGTTGATTCAATCTATAAGAATGAAATAGCTGTTTGTGATATCTCTGTTTCAGAAAAAATTGTATTTGATGAGTTTAGTAATAATCTTGCATTAGGTTCATTTATTTTAGTTGACCGTTTATCTCACATGACCTCTGCCTGTGGGGTGGTATTGCATAGATTAAGCAGATCAGATAATCTTACATGGTATACGATGGATGTTACTAGGAAGCAGAGATCGAACCAAAAGGGGCAGAAGGCAAAAACGATTTGGCTTACAGGACTTTCAGGTGCAGGTAAATCTACAATAGCAAATGAAATTGAAAAACGACTTTTTGCTGTTGGTAAGCATACTATGACACTTGACGGTGATAATGTTCGGTTGGGACTTAATAAAAATCTTGGCTTTAAAGAAGCCGATAGAATTGAAAATATTCGCAGAATTGCAGAAGTTGCAAAGCTTATGAATGATGCGGGCTTGATTGTTATAGCATCGTTTGTTTCACCATATGAGAGAGACAGGGTAAATGCAAAGGAAATAATCGGTAGTGATGACTTTATTGAAGTATATGTTAGTACTTCTGTTGAAGAATGTGAAAGAAGAGATGTGAAGGGATTATATAAAAAGGCAAGAAATGGTGAAATACCTAATTTTACTGGTATTTCAAGTGCTTATGAAGTTCCGGTAAATCCCAATATTACAATAGATACAAGTGAATTATCAATTGAAGAAGCTAGTGATTTTGTAATGAATGAACTAAGGAGATATTTATAATTTAAGGAGAAACATTTTATGTCTACAGTATATTTACATATAGGTACCCCTAAAACAGGTACTAGTGCAATACAATATTTCATGGCTGGAAATAGAAAATTGCTTGAGAGTAAAGGATATTGTTACCCTGATTTAGGAATGAGCTTTCCTGGAATTGGATACAATAGAAACGCACATTTTCTTGTTCAGAAAATTTATGATGAGAAAAAGAATAGACTTGTTGGCAAAGAAGAAGAATTAGTGGCTAAGGGCTTGGATAAAATATCTGAAATTGCAAAACGGTTTTCCAATATTATTATTTCGGATGAGGGGATTTGGAATGGTGGAGGAGCAAAGGAAGAGTTTTGGAAAAATCTAGAAAGACAGCTGGAAGATAGAAAGATAGATTTAAAAATCATTGTTTATCTTAGAAGACAGGACTTGTTTATTCAGTCCTACTGGGCTCAATTGGTGAAGGAAACTTGGACACTTTCGTTTGATGAATATATTTCAAATGGAAGATATAAGAATTGTGCATTGGATTACTCCGCATATCTTAATAGAATTGCTAATGTGATAGGAAAAGATAATATTATTGTCAGAGTATATGAGAAGCAGCAGTATAGGGGGACAAATAACTCAATTATTTCAGATTTCTTGGAAGCCATTAACCTGCAGCTTACAGATGAATATCAAAATATGGATAAGGTATATAATGTAAGTCTTTCAGGGAGTCCTTTGGAAGTAAAGCGCATACTTAATCATATGCCGGAGTATAAGAATAAGTTCAATTTTATAGTTCCATTGTTAGCGGAAGTTCAGACGGAAATGCTTCAGAACGTAGGTTTTAAAGAATGTAAATATTTTAGTTATGATGAACAGCTAAAATTCTTAGAGCAATATGCTGAGGGAAATAGTTCAGTTGCTCGTGATTATCTTAAAAGAGAAAATGGAATTCTGTTTATGAATACTATAGAAGCAAATGATAGTAAAAAAATTAGTCTATACAGTACTGAGGAATTGGTATTTGTTTGTGGTAAGATAATAGCTTTGCAGCAGCATAAACTTGATGAAATGATTGAAAAATCGAAAAAAAACCAAGGTTATCTAATAGAAGCAGAAAAAAAACTAAGAGAAACACAGAAAAAATTAAAAAATGCAGAAGAAAGAATCCTTTTGAAAATCGGAAAAAATATAAAAAGATATTTGATGAGGAAGCATTAATAAAAAGTTCCCTAAACCTTGTGTTTGAGGGACTTTTTTTCTTTAGTTATGATAGAAGTAATAAGTTGATAAATATCATAAATATATTGTATAATGGGATGTAATATAGTGGAAGAAAAACGAGATGATTAAAAACTTAAAAACATTATTTCTTTCAGTATTTGAGTAATGGTATTATCTAGTCAGGTAAGCAAGGTGAGACAAATATATGATTAAGAACATATTACTTCTTGAAGATGAACAAAGTGTAAATCGAGGTATTACATTTACATTGAATAAAGAAGGCTATCAGGTTTTTTCGTGTTTTAATATACGGCAGGCAGAAGAAGTATTTCGAGATAATTATATTCAGCTTATGATATGTGACATTACATTGCAGGATGGAAACAGTCTAGATTGGATAAGATGTATAAGGAAGAAGAGTAAAACAGTTCACGTTATTTGTCTTACCGCATTAGACCAGGAAATGGATCAGGTAATGGGGTATGAAGCAGGTGCAGACGATTATATCACAAAACCATTTAGCTTAGCAGTCTTATCTTTGAAGGTACAAGCTTATTTTAAAAAGTTGAATAAAGAGAATGTTAATTTTATAAAATCAGAAAGCATAAAGTTTTCATTAATGGATATGAAAGTATATATTGAGGATAAAGTAGTCTCGTTGACAAAAAATGAATGGAGAATGTTGCAGATATTTATGGAACATCCAAAACAAATATTATCAAAGAAACAGTTATTAGAAAAGCTATTTGATATAGATGGAAATTTTGTGGATGAAAATACAGTAGCCGTAAATGTAAGACGATTACGTGAAAAAATTGAAAAAAACCCCGCAACTCCAGAAATAATTAAAAATATTAGGGGAATCGGGTATGTATGGGATAAGGAATGTATGAAGGAATGAGTAGGTATGACAGCAAGAAATCAAGCAGAATAATACTTATAGGGTGTTTCGTTTTGTTAATTGGGATTTTAGATACAGTCTTGGTGAAAATACAATATGATAACTATCGAGAAAAAATTTCAATCATTTGTATGATGTTAAATGAAGAAAATACCATTGATAAAGCATCTAAGATTTTAAAAACAGGACAGATCAAGGACATTAGCAAAGGAAAAGAAATACTGTACCGATACGGTTATAAACTGCATAGTAAAAATGCTTTGTTCCATAAATTTGAATTGCAAAGTATGATGATTATATGTATTTCATTTATAATTCTCATAGCTTTATTCTTAGCTATTCTTATAATAAATTTGATAAATAAAAAGAGGATGCGTAAAGAAATTGAAATTATTGAAAAATTGATTTCGGACTATAAGCAGGGAATTGTAGATACACATAATGAAATCGTGACTCAATTTGATGATGAAAGTTTAAAAAAGCTATATTATGAAATTTCTTCTTTTGGTGATGCTTTAAGGCTTCTAAATGAACGTGAGATGATGGAGAAGGAATCTACCAAGTCATTAGTGTCAGATATTTCTCATCAGCTAAAAACCCCTGTAGCTGCCTTAAAGACAAGCTTTGAAATATTACAGCAGGATTTATCCGCAGAAGAAAAAACTGAATTTACAGAAAGGTGTAAAATTCAGATACTTGGGATTGAAAATTTATTAGGTGCACTTATTAACATTTCCAGAATGGAAGCGGGCATGATAGATATCATGCTCGATAATCAGTGTGTTTTTGATACGATTTTAGCTTCTATTAATAGAGTGTACGAAAAAGCAGAAGGGAAAAATATTGAGATAGAATTTGAAGCAGAGGAAGAATTGAAAGATCTGTACATTCCGCATGATAAGAAATGGTTATGTGAAGCGTTTATTAACATTTTCGAGAATGCGATTAAATATAGTTCTGAAAATAAGAACATTATCATTCGTATGCTCAAATTGGTTACGTTTCTGCGCATTGAAATCTGTGATGAAGGAATTGGAATTGCAAAAGAAGAATATAATCAGATTTTCAAACGGTTTTATCGAGGTAATTCACCTGCCGTAAAAAAGCAGCCAGGTTCAGGTATCGGACTATATTTGACTAGAGAAATTATCAGCAGACATCATGGTACGATTAGGGTGGAATCCGGAGAGAATAAAAAGGGATCTAAATTTATAATTCAACTGCCATGTCAGTAAAAAAATATGAGAAGTCTTACAGTTTTGTAAGGCTTTTTTGATATATTGAAAGCAAAATGAAAGAGACCTATTATATGTTATTATTATATTAATACGAGGAGTGAATGACATGGAGAATATAATAAGGACAGAAAATTTGTGTAAAACATATGGAAAAGGTGATAATCTTGTTAAGGCTATAAGCAATGTAAATCTGTCTATAAAGCATGGAGAATTTGTTACCATTATTGGAAAGTCCGGTTCTGGTAAAAGCACTCTTTTGCATATGCTTGGAGGTTTGGATACACCAACAGGGGGAAAGGTATATTTAAAAAATCAGGATTTATTTCAGTTGAAAGAGGATAAACTGGCTGTATTTAGAAGAAGAAAAATTGGATTTATTTTTCAATCTTATAATCTGGTATCATCTATAAATATATGGGAAAATATTGTTTTACCTATTGGATTAGATGGGAAACAGATTGATGAAGCTTTTATAAGGGACATTATTACAACATTAGGAATTGATAAAAAGCTGCATAATCTTCCGAATACCCTATCAGGCGGGCAGCAGCAGAGGGTGGCTATTGCAAGAGCATTAGCTACAAAACCAGATATCATTTTTGCAGATGAACCAACAGGAAATTTAGATTCTAAAACAAGTGATGAAGTGATAGCCTTACTTAAGATGTCTACACAGAAATATGGACAGACTTTAGTAATGATTACACACGATCCAGATATTGCTCAGATTGCAGATCGGACCATTACCATCGAGGATGGAAAGGTGGTAGGATAATTATGAAGTGTATTACAAATCTTGCGATTAGCAATGATAAGAAAAATAAGACACGAAGCATTTTAATTATTATTGCTATCATGTTATCTACAATGCTATTGACAGTAATTGGGGCGTTTTGCTATGGCTCGATAAAGTATAATCATGAAAATGCAGGACAACAATATGGAAGTTCTTATGGAGCCTTTGAAAATGTGACTGAAACGCAAATTCATGAAATGCAATTACGAAGTGAATTTACGGATATTGGATTAAGGTCATATGCGGGTAAAGTGAAAAGCAATAAAGATATTAAGCTTTATTGGGTAGATGATACAGCGAGAAGGCTTTCAAATTTAAGTCATTATCTTAGCCAGGGTACTTTCCCAAAGCAGGAAAATGAAATTACAGCACAAAAGGCTTTTTTTAAAGCAATGGGCTGTGAAAATCCACAACTAGGAGATGAAATAACGATTCAATGCCGTAACGATAACAGCAGTAAATATGTTAATCGTACTTTTGTCATTAGTGGAATATTAAAGGATACGACGAGCAGTATAGAACAAAAGGGTTATAACGTCTATGTTTCAAAAAGCTATTATAATAGCCGTATTTCAAAGAAATACAGATACTATTCTGCATATTTTAGATTAGATAAATCTGTTTCAATTACCAGTGATAATGCGGAAGAGGTATTAAAAAAACTTGCAGGCAAATGCGGAATTGCAGAAAAACAGGTAATTGCTAATACCTATTATCTGATTTGGGCATTAGATCCTGGCACAGATACGATAGCTGGAGGAATTTTGATAGCAGCTTGTATTGTAGTATTTTCTGTAATTGTTATTTACAATATATTTCAGATTGGAATAACACAAAAAATTCAGGAATATGGGAAAATTAAGGCAATTGGAGCAACAAAAAAGCAGCTGCGAGGAATAGTTATGCGTGAAGGTATGATAATGGCGATAGTTGGAATACCTCTAGGATTGCTATTGGGCTGTATCGTTGGAGTGTTCAGCTTTGACTGGATGATGCGTCAGACACAGAAAATTCAGCAGGGAGTGGAGACAATAAGTATATCAATTGTATCGATTCCTTTACTGCTTAGTGTTGCTGCGGTTTCGTTAATTACAACCTGGCTTGCATTACGCAAACCTATGAAAATTGTTTCAAAGATTTCGCCGGTAGAGGCGATACGCTATCAGGAGAAGAATTCAAAAATAAGTTATGTTAGAAAAGGCTATCATTCCATGGGTGCAAAAGAGATGACATTTGCAGCATTTTCAGTTAATAAAAAGAGAACGGTTATGACGGTTTGTACTATGGGCCTTTCCTGCGTGCTGTTTGTGATTATAGCAAATTTTGTGGGAAACATTGATAATGAGTATGATGCAAGGCGAAATGTAGAATATGGACAGATTAAGCTTAGTCTGGACTATTCACTCAATGATAAAGCTTACCCCCAAAACAATTTGGATGCTATTCTTCAAAAAAATCCATTGGGAAAAGATAATATTGAGCAGATTAAACAAATAAGTGGAGTTACGGATGTAAAAACAAGAAATATTCTAGCTATGAAGGTGGGAAAACGACTAAATTCAGTTATGGTACTGGATAAAGAAGGTTTTGAGAAATTGGCAGAAGAGGCAGCAGGAAGAGGAAATCTAGATTATGATACTGCGGTAAAGAATGATGCAATAATCTTCGGATGGTCCCGTTTTATAGAGGATGAGGGTTATTCTCTTAATAAAAATATCAAGGCTGTTTTGCATGGAGAGAAAAAAGCTGCAGAATATCAAGGAGCATTACAAGGCGCTTTTGGAAGTTGCGATGCAGATTGGGCAATTACAGATAAGACTTCCCAAAAACTCGGATTAGGCGATAGTAATATTGGTATTGTATGGGTGAATTGTGACAAAGACCAGGTTGCTGCAGTGAAAGAGAAATTAAAAAAATTGTTTGCAGATAATGAGCATATTGATATTGAGACCTATCAAGATGCATTAAGTGTTTCTAAGACTTCTACGAGATTCTTGCAGCTGGCTTGTTATACGATACTTGCAATTATGGGGATAATTGGTTTTATGAATATGGCCAATACAATGATTATAAGTATTATTACAAGAAAGCGGGAATTTGGAGTGTTACAGGCCATTGGAATGACAAATAAGCAATTAAATTATATGCTTCAAATGGAAGGAATCATTTTTACAGTTGGTACTGTACTGGTAGCAGTTATAGTAGGAATTCCTATTGGATATAGAGTCTTCAGATATGGCAGAAGTCATGGATGGATAGGACTTTATATATATCATTTACCTTGGGTAGAAATTTTGGTTATGGTACTGGTTTTGTCAGTAATGCAAATTATCCTATCTTCAATATTAAGCACAAATGTACGTAAAGAATCATTAGTAGAGAGAATTAGGTATCAGGAGTAAATAAAAACAGCTACTTTGAATGATGAACGTACGCAACTGATAATAGGTATGATATGTATATAAAAAGAATATAGTATCATGTTAATAAAATAAATTGGGGGCTGAGTTCTATGTGGTATTACGAAAGTGTATTTTATCAGATATATCCATTGGGGTTTTGCGGTGCGCCTTTTGAAAATGACGGAATTAAGATGTCTAGAATTCTGAAGGTAAAAGATTGGATACCTCACATTAATAGGTTAGGTGCGAATGCTGTTTATTTTTCACCAGTGTTTGAAGCTGATACGCATGGATATAACACAAGAGATTTTAATAAAATTGACTGCAGGTTAGGCAGTAATGCTGATTTTTCTGATGTATGTCAAGCCTTGCATGTTTCTGGTATAAAAGTGGTTATAGATGGTGTATTTAATCATGTAGGAAGAGGTTTTTGGGCTTTTCAGGATGTTTTAAAAAATCGTGAGAAATCTCAATATAAAGATTGGTTTCAGCGAATTGATTTTAATGGAAATTCTAATTACAATGATGGTCTGTGGTATGAAGGCTGGGAAGGAAACTATGATTTAGTAAAACTTAATCTTCGCAATGAAGCTGTAATTCAGCATATTCTTGAAGCTATAAAAAACTGGGTGAAGGAATTTGATATAGATGGTCTACGTCTTGATGTATGCTATAGTTTAGATCGTGAATTTTTAAAGCAGCTGCGTAGTTTTTGTAATAGCATAAAGCCAGATTTTCTTTTACTTGGGGAATTGATGTTTGGTGACTATAATCAATTTGTTAATGATGAAATGTGTCACAGCGCTACAAACTATGAGTGCTATAAAGGCTTGTTTTCAAGTTTTAACAGCATGAATATGTTTGAGATTATACACTCGCTGCTTCGGCAGTTTGGACCGGAACATTGGACTTTATATAAGGGAAAGCATCTGCTTAGTTTTGTGGATAATCACGATGTTACAAGGATTGCAAGCAATCTTACAAATAAGGCGCATTTGCCGCTAATATATGCACTTGCCTTTGGAATGCCGGGTGTTCCCTGCGTTTATTATGGCAGTGAATGGGGAGCAACGGGTTCGAAAATCAAAGGTGATGCTGCACTTAGAGCCTGTTTCGATGTTCCGATAGAAAATGAATTGACAGAATGGATAAGCAAACTCAGTCAGGCTAAGAAAAACAGCGATGCTTTATGTTATGGCGAGTTTCGGTCTATAGTTCTTACAAATAAACAATGCATATTTGAACGAAAAACGGGCAAAGAACGGGTGTTAGTGGCTATTAATGCTGATAATAATCCTTATATTGCCAATTTTAATGCAGCCTGTGGAAAAGCAGTTGATTTAATTACTGGTGCAGACCATTATTTTGGCGGCGGAAGTGAATTGCTGCCTTACAGTGCATATTTTTGGAAATGTGAATAAAAAAATCGAGAAATCGAAGAATAGATATATGTCTACTTATTTATAAGTTAAAATTTGCAGAACAAAGGAGGATTGAATGAAAAATAATTATATGTATAAATTTATAAATATATTAATTTGCACGTGTTTATTAGTAGCAGGTATTACTTATGATGTCAGTGCGAAGCCTAAACATAGGAAAGCATATAACAAGAGAATAATTCTTATTGATGCAGGACATGGAGGTATAGATGGAGGAGCTTCTGGAGAGGATGGAATCCTGGAAAAGGATATCAACCTTGTAATTGCTAAAGAGCTGAAAGATATTCTGAAAAAGGATGGATTCTATATTATAATGACAAGGGAAGACGATAGGGGTATATATACTCAGGATGGCAGAATAAGAAAAAAGAAAATAGAAGATTTAGTTAATAGACACAGCCTTATAGAAAACTCTGAATGTAATATGTTTATAAGTATTCATCTTAATAGTTTTCCACAAAAACAATATCATGGCGCACAAGTATGGTATGCTGCTAATGACAAAAGCAGATCTTTTGGAGAGATGGTACAGAAACAATTGAGAGATGATATTGATAAAGAAAACAAGAGAGAGGCTAAAAATGCAAAGGAAAGCTATCTGATATTAAAGAATCCTCAGGATATACCAGAGGTTATCATAGAAGCTGGATTTATGTCAAATTACGAAGAATGCAAAAAATTAGAAAATAGCGAGTATCAAAAGCAAATTGCAAAAAGTATAAGTGAGGCTGTCATAAAATATTTTAGTACTAGTGGAGCATAATTCAATCATTATCGCATATTATGATTTATATGTTAAAGAAACGATATATTACCCGGGTAATATATCGTTTCTTATCATATAGTACAATATATCAGATATTTTATGATATAATTGTATAAATATATAATGAACTAGATTAATTAAAAATGAGGAATTATAGTTCATATTTTTGTTTGTTTTCCCAATTTATAAAAGGAGGGTGTTTACATTTTGAAAGAGATAAATGTAAATGAAATTATTGAAAAAATAAAGAACTTATGCATAGACTCTAACTACTACATATCATCAGATATAAAAGAGGCACTGGATAGAAATCTGTCACTTGAAAAGAATGATTTAGCAAAGAACGTCTTAGCAAAGATTGTGGAAAACTCTCAAGTGGCTAGTAATGAAAGGATACCTATGTGTCAGGATACAGGTATGGCTTGCATATTTGTTGAAATCGGCCAGGAGGTTCATATAGTTGGAGGATCGCTGGAAGAGGCTATAAATGAGGGCGTTAGAAGAGGGTACCAAGAAGGATATCTTAGAAAATCTGTTGTGGCTGATCCTTTAGACAGGGTAAATACTAAGGATAATACTCCTGCAGTAATTAACTATGAGATTGTTCCTGGAGATAGCTTAAAAATAACAGTAGCTCCTAAAGGTTTCGGCTCTGAAAATATGAGCCAGATTAAAATGCTCAAACCATCTGAGGGCATAGATGGAGTTAAGAATTTCATATTAAATGTTGTTAAGGAGGCCGGTGCAAATCCATGTCCTCCAATCGTAGTAGGTGTAGGTATTGGAGGAACCTTTGACAGAGCTGCACTGTTAGCTAAAAAAGCGCTTATTAGGCCTATAAATATTAGAAATAATAATGAGTATTACAGTAAGCTGGAAGATGAGATGCTGTTGAAGATCAATGAACTGGATATTGGACCACAAGGATTTGGCGGAAATACTACTGCTCTAGCAGTTAATATTGAAACATATCCCACTCACATAGCGGGTTTACCTGTAGCGGTAAACATAAATTGCCATGCTACAAGGCATAAGAGCATAACACTATAATAAAGGAGTAATGTACAATGGAAATTAATATAAACACTCCCTTGAGTGAGGATGTAATAGAAAGTTTAAAAGTTGGTGATAGCGTTTTGATAACTGGCACTATATATTCTGCTAGAGATGCTGCACATAAAAGATTGGTAGAGCTTATTAAAAATGGTAAAGAGCTGCCTTTAGAAGTGAAGGGCTCTGTAATCTATTATATGGGTCCATCCCCGGCTAAACCAGGACAGGTAATTGGATCAGCAGGGCCTACTACCAGTGGAAGAATGGATGCATATGCTCCATATCTTATGGATTTAGGTTTAAAAGGCATGATTGGCAAAGGGTTTAGAAATGAGGGTGTTATTAATTCTATGAAGAAAAATAAGGCGGTGTATTTTGCAGCTATAGGCGGAGCTGGAGCTCTCATTGCTAAATCAATTAAAAGCGCCGAGGTAATAGCTTATGAAGATTTAGGCGCAGAAGCAATTATGAAATTATACGTGGAAAAGTTTCCAGCTATAGTTGCCATAGATTGCAGAGGTAAGTCGATTTATAAGCGTTCATAATGTTTTTTTGTATAATTAGGATAAAAATATATAAAATAGGTGGAAAATAGGTAAAAAACTGTTATAATATTATTATAAATTATATTTGATATTTTATTAAACAGGTAGGTAACCTTTATGATAACTTATTTTCAAGAAAGAAACATCATGATTGAAGAGCTGGTTGACATAAGTGATTATTCTAAAGGCAAGAATTGCTCAGTTATTATAAGTCTAAGTGTATATTATCCTACTGCTGATAGAGATAATCTCTTAACTAAAAAGTACGTTAATGAAATGACTAAGATACTACAAAATGTACTCGATGATAAATTGCTGTGGCAGGTCTTCAAGGATTCTAATCATGGTCCGATGATTTTTATGGGACTCGATGATGATGCTATATCTCTAAAGAAGCTAATGGCATATTTTGAAGACAATCATGTTTTGGGAAAGTGGATGGTTATTGAAGTATTTGATAACATAAACCACATTATAATTACTAGGATGATGGCTGGCATATCTGAAAGAAAGTGTGTAATCTGCGGGGACAGTTTAAAAAAGTGCTCGCAAGGGGAGAAGCATTCTGTTTTCGATATAATAAGAGAAATAAATAGATCGTATGTTGAATATAAAGAAGGAATAGAATTATTTTAAGAGTATTTGTTTAAGATTGATAAACAAATACTCTTTTTAATGTGACTATTCATAAGTTATGTACGTATATATGATATATTAATTCTGGAAATCCTGTTTTATACAAAGGGGTTGATTTTGTGGATGAAGATTTAAAACTTATAAAGCAGGTTCTAAATGGAAATATAGATAGTTTTAATATTATAGTGAATAAATATGAAATGATAATTCTAAGATATATTTATAATATTTTAAACAGTAAAGAGGCAGCTGAAGATATAACTCAAGAGGTTTTGATAACTATTTATAACAAATTATATCTATATAACTCAAATTATAAGTTTATAAATTGGATACTTCAGATAGCCAAAAATAAATCCATAGACTATATAAGAAAGTATAAACGGGTTTATGAAGCTAATATAGACGATATTAAGGAAACCTGCAGTAAAGAAATGTCTCCTGAAGAGAGTGCGGAATATGATGATACTAAAAGAACTATAAAAAAATTTATAAATACTCTAAACCCAGTGGATAAGCAAATAATAGTTTTAAGATATACACAGCAGCTAACCTTTGAAGATATAGCTGAGATTCTGAATATAAGTACATCATCAGCTAAGAGACGTTATTATAGGGTAAGAGATAAATATAAAGAGTATTCCAGTGTTGCGGAAGAGGGGTGTAAGATATGAAATGTAAAATATTTAGAGATAAGTTACAAGAATATATAGATAGAAGCTTATCCTCAGATATGAATAAAGCTATGAACAATCATCTTATGGAATGTGCTGATTGTAAAAAGCTCTATGATGAAGAACTCGAAATAGAAAAACTTTTCAAATCCGCATTGGAAACAGATAATATTAATTTCAATAGTTCAAGACAGCAGGTTATAAAAAGTATAGACAAGAATTTATATGGAAAGAGTGTTATAAAGAAATTAAAGTTTACTGTAATTAGAAATAGAGCTCAAGTTATTGCAGCTGGCTTGATTTTAGCAGTGGCCGCTACTGGGACCTATGCAGTGTTTAACATTAAAAGCAGCAATAGGTATGCTACCAACAGCAAGTCAGAATATAAGGTCTCTAATAAAGGATCTAAGTTACAATCTCGTTATAAGACTATGCAGAAGGAGACTATAACCACTACAGATACAAAACAAAAGAATACTTATACTAAAGTATCATTAGATAATTCCATATATGATGATCAATCTCAGTATGCAAAATTGAATTTAACTGACAATGCTTATGTGGCTATGTTTAGGAAAGGAACTGTAAAGAAGGATACATCTGACGGTACTCGGTGGGAAAAATCGCCTAATGGTGTCTTACAGTTTTCACTGCGTGGAAAAGGGGAAAATGGTCATGAGGAAGGCGAAGGGTATCTATTATTCAAAAACAGGGAAAATAAAATGTGGAAGATATATATAGCTGACAATAAAAAACAGTACAGCCCTTTGTCTGTTGAGTGGTTTGATAATAGTAATGTATTAGCTACCGTTGGACTTGGATATGGAACTGTTGTTGTTGGAGGAGACCTATATATGATAAATGTGAATGATGGTAAGGCAGTAAATGTCTATAATTTATATACATCTACTAATGGTAAGAAGCAGATAGCTCGAATAAGTAAAGAGGATAATACCCTGAAGCTGAAGCTAAGAGAATATACAGATGATGCTTTAGATAATCATAAAGAAGAATCTATAAAATTATATTTTAATGAATCTGGGGCGGACACTACAATCAAAGCAAAACCGCAAGATGCTTGGCAGAAGTCGTTAGATAAATTAGCGGAGTATGTAGATGATGATAATTTTAATAATATTTCTGAACTTTTCGATACTGGGGCTGATGAAAGCGGAAAACAAAAAATTTTAAATGATATGAGTAAAGCAAAAAAAGTTACTATTAATAAATATATAGATGTAACGCCTTCGGTTAATTTGGAAAATTTAAAAGACACCTATCCTTATATAAGACAATATATAGTAGATATGACTGCAGATATGGAAAGTGACGGTGAAATAATAAAGAATGGCAGAAATTATCTATGTGTTACATTAGTTTCTAAGGATTCTTCAAGCATACCATTAATATATAATATCGGAGGGTTGTCTCACAATTAATGAATAGTTAAATTTCATTTATGGATATCTTATTAATTAAGTAAAGAAATAAAGAGGTTGTTCGCCTCTTTATTTTTTATTTATAACAAGTTATTATAAAATTATCAGAATAGACGAATGTAGATATATAAAAGCACTAATAATATACGAAGGATTTTAGGTGAATAGATGGATAGAAGTCGTAAATTATATAAAAAAGCAGTAGATAAATACAGCTCAGGGTATATAGATGATGCACTGGACTTATGTGAAAAAAGTATTTCCTTTAATTTAAAAAATGCAGCAGCAATAAATCTAAAGGGCCTTCTTTACTATTTTATGGGTGATGAAAAATCAGCGAGAAGCCTGTGGAAAATGAACAAGGATTATAACAAAGATGAAACAGCAAGAGTGTATCTAAATAATCTTGAAATAGATGCCAAAAACCTCGAAAAATACATAAATGCAACTAAGCTATTAAAAGAACTAAAAGTTTCTCAAGCGTTAGAAAACTTATTGGAATGTGGGAAAAGTGATTTTAACTGTATAAATGTGTATAATTCCATAGCCTCTTGTTATATATATCAAGGTAAATATGAACTTGCTGCGGAATATATAGACAAAGTAAGGAAGATAGATAAAAATAATCAATATGCTAAAAACAATATAAAAGCATTAAAAGGATACAGTAAAACATCAGAGTTTTCTGTAAAGCTCAGAATTGCTGCAGGTGTTATTGTTATAGTAGTTTTGATAGCAGGAGGATTGCTTACAGTAAGAATGCTGCACTTAGGCAGAAATGTGAATCCTGAAAGTTCATTTTCAGGTTCCGCGGTGACAAAGGATACCAGTGTAAAAAAGATAAATAAGAGGGATGACATAAAAACTAATAAAAAGAAGCAAAATAGACATGAAGCTGTCAAGAAAATAGAGAAAAGTAAAAAGGAAGAAGATACACAAGAAAAGTTTCCTACAGATAAGTTAAAACAATATATCAAACATAAGGATAGCAGTAAGATTTATGAAATAATTGGAAAATTTAAATTTAATAGTCTCAGTGACAATGATAAGGTCATTTATAACAGAGCTATAAATTATATGAAAAGAAATGGAGTAGTGGATTTTTACAGCAAGGGTGCAGACTTTCATAAAGATAAGAAATATCATAAGGCTATTGCTGCTTACGAAGTTTCTAAAATATATGGACGTTCACATTATTTGTATCCAAGTATTTTATTTATGCTTGGTGATTGCTACGAGAATACAGACGATTTTACAAGTGCAATAAAGTGTTTTAAAGAGTATTTGTCTGGAAAGCACGAAGGTGGATATGAGGCTCAGGTATTATATAAATTGTCGGTTATATATAGGGATATTGACCTAAAGCAGTCAAAAATGTATGCGGCTAAATTAAGACAAACATATAGTGATTCAATCTATAATAACTCTGTTATAGATAAGATACTTAATAAATAACAAATACATCTGGATATGGAAGTGAATATTTATGATAGTTATTAAGAATGGCGAAGTGTATTCACCGGAGCGTATCGGTAAAAAGAATATCGTGTTAGAAGGCACAAGGATAGAAGGTATATATGATGAAATCAATGTTCCTAACGATTTTATTAATATAGATATGATTGATGCTGAAGATAAATTGATTTTGCCGGGATTTATAGACAGCCATGTTCACATAACTGGAGGTGGAGGAGAAGATGGTTTTAGCAGCAGGACTCCGGAAATACAGTTGTCTACAATAATTAAAGCAGGTATCACTACAATAGTCGGCTGTTTAGGAGCGGATTCAGTATGTAGAAATATGACAGACTTATTAGCTAAAGCATATGCTTTGGAGGAAGAGGGAGTAACCACATATATATATACAGGTTCCTATGAAGTACCAGTTAAGTCACTTACCGACTCATTAGATAAGGATATCATTTTAATTGAAAAGATTATTGGTGCTGGGGAGATTGCTGTAGCAGACAATAGATCGTCACAACCTACTTATGATGAGTTTGTTAGAACTGTGGCCAAATCAAGAGTTGCTGGACTTATTAGCGGAAAGGCAGGCGTAGTGAATGTACATGTAGGGAACAGTAAGGAGGGAATAGAGTATATATTTAATATGATAAGGAATACTGATATTCCAATAACCCAGATTATCCCTACACATATGAATAGATCGAAACGTTTGTTGATGTCTGGTGTAGAACTTGGTAAACTTGATGGAATAATAGATCTTACTACGAGCTGCGATAAAGATTGCATGGCAGATGATGAATTGACAGCAAGTGAGGCACTTAAAATGCTATTAGATAATGATGTAAATATAGAAAACATACAATTTACCTCTGATGCTCAAGGAAGCCTTCCAGCCTTTGATGAGAAGGGGAGGCTTATTAAAACGAGTATTGGAAGTGTAGAATCGCTCTACGATGAAGTCAGAAATGCAATATCAAATCAAGGTATAAAATTAGAAGAAGCAATAAAGGTTATTACAAGCAATGTAGCAGAACATTTGAAGTTTAAGAAAAAAGGAAGATTAGCAAAAGATTATGATGCTGATTTAGTAATTATAGATAAGAACAGTATGGAAATTACAGATGTAATAGCTAAAGGTAAGGTAGCTATGAGAAATGGAAAAGTACTAATGAAGGGTACCTATGAAAATAAATAATTATTATTGACATTAGTATTGGATAAAGAATATAATCTTAATATACCCTTATGGGGTATAAAATGAGTAGGAGGAATTAAGATGAAAGAATTATTAGAGAATGATTTTACTGAAGAGATTGAAAATTATGATGGGGTAGCACTAGTAGATTTTTGGGCTCCTTGGTGCGGACCGTGTAAAATGATAGGACCTATTGTAGAACAACTTAGTGAGGAATTAGGGGATAAAATTAAGTTCAGTAAGCTAAATGTAGACGATAATGAAGCTATAGCAAGAAAATATAAAGTTATGAGCATCCCAACTATTATGGTATTTAAGGGCGGAGAAGTTGCTGATACTCTTGTTGGGTTTAGACCAAAGCAGGAACTTGAAACAATTCTGAAGAAATATGTATAGGAATACCCTGTATTATTAACTAGGGGGTATATTTTTGGAAGATAGATTTGATATAGCAATAATAGGAAGCGGACCAGCAGGGTTATCAGCTGCTATAAATGCTAAGATAAGAAACAAAAAAATAATAGTCTTTGGAAGTAGAGATCTGAGTAATAAATTATTAAAGGCTCCCAAAATAAATAACTATTTAGGATTCTATGATATATCAGGAGTAGAGCTTAAAGAGAAGTTCAAACAACATATAGACCACTTAGGAATAGAAATTACTTATGAACGCATTAACAACGTATATGCTATGGGAGATTATTTTGCTCTTATGGTAAATGATAAGATGTATGAAGCTACTGCTTTAGTGTTGGCAACTGGTATGGAATCATCAAAACTCCTAAAAGGAGAAGAAGAGTTCCTAGGTAAGGGAGTCGGGTACTGTGCTACCTGTGATGCTCCACTGTATAAAGGCAAGGTTGTTACAATAATAGGGTATAACAGAGAAGCTGAAGAAGAAGCTAATTATGTTAACGAACTTGCAGGCAAACTTTATTATATTCCAATGTATAGAAAAGATATGAAACTTGACCAGAATATCGAAATTGTAAATGACATACCTGTAGAAGTAGTGGGCGAAGATCATGTACAAAGTTTGAAGACGAAGAAGGGTGAATTAACTACTGATGCGATATTTGTTCTTAAAGACAGCATTTCACCAGCGCAGCTGGTACCAGGGCTTGCTATAGAAAATGAGCATATTAAAGTTGATAGAAATATGTCTACTAATTTAAAAGGATGCTTTGCAGCAGGAGATTGTGTTGGCAGGCCATATCAGTATATTAAAGCGGCTGGTGAAGGACTTATAGCAGGACAAAGTGCAGTTGCTTATGTTGATTCTCAAAAAAATAAATGATAGCTGAGAAGCCTCAGCTATCATTTATTTTTTTACTACGAAAAACACATGGTTACCTATGGATTTCATGTCTGCTTTTTTTACTTTAAGCATCCACTTTGAAGTGGCTATTTTTGGATTGTAATAGAAGACTGCATTTTTAGTTGGATCTTTGCCCTCCAATGCTGAATATACAGCTAAATAACATTCTTTAGTAGGGTGTACTTTTATTCTGCCGTTAACTACACAGGAAAAAGCTCCTTTTTGTTTAATAACACCTTCAACAGTTTTGGGAAAGTGTGGGTCCAACAGTCTATTTATTATTACAGATGCTACAGCCACTTTACCAGCATAGGGCTCAGAACGACTTTCTGCATAAACTATTTGAGCCATAAGCTTTATGTCATATACTGTTATTTTTATTGGCTGATTCTTATTGTTAAATACTTCAACTACAGATTTCTTTTCTTTATATAGTGTCTCAGCTTTTGACGAAAATTCAATAGCATATACAATAGTCTCACCTAAAAAACATACGAAGGTGAAACATAAAACAAGAGTAAATAAAAATTTCTTCATTAAAATCCTCCTTTGCCTGCGAAGTTAGCTGACGGGTTAGGAAAAGGTGTAACCTGCACTACTTATAGTAATGCTTCACCCCATTTTTGGATCCTCCGCATTTTAAAGCTATGGGAACCAAAGTTTTTGGTTCCCTATATCGAGCAATTAAAATTTAGGCTAGCGAAAACACAATAATGATAAAATATGGTTAATCATATACAGCAGTTAGTTTTACCGAAAAATGCTTTATTATACATGGCAAAAAAAATTTTTATTTTTTAGGAAAGTATAGATTTTTGCATATAGAGAAGTAAAATTAGAAATTGTGAATGAGAAAAGAGTAGAGAGAAGAGAGTAAAGAGAAAAGTGAAGGTGGGAATTAAATAAAAAAAACGGTACAGTGTGTTTACGAAGAAGTTAAAAAGAGACAGTAATATATTTTGAAGTTAGTGAATTAAGATAAAAAGGGAATAGAATTAATAAAATAAAAGTATTATGTAAAAATTAAGAGCTAGGGCATAGGAAATGTTTACAGTCGGGGTTATCTAAGCACGCTCATTATCATTCGCAGATAGCCCGTTAAAGGCCATTTAGGCCTTTAACCAACGGACATATAGAGTGAATTTAGCAATTGTCAGCAAATTTTATGCAAATTTTCGTTAAGATTTGGGCAGTGTTTGAGGAGTAGCCGAGTTAAGAGCTATATTAAGGTCTTAAGAAGATATTCTACGCATTTGAAAAAGATGTAATTAAAGTATACGAAGTAATGTGAAGGTGGTTTTGGATAAAATATCGCTTTTTTAGTTGTTAAGAAAAAAATTGAAAGAATTAATATAGAAAATAATATTTTATAAATACATAGAGTCAGCTGAAGGGGTGAGTGACCGTAGAAGGCATTTTTCAGCCGACGGAGGTCACTCACCCCTTATTTTATTTTATTGTGAATAAGAATTCTTTAAGTTGGTATACTCTTTAATAAAATTACTATATTTTTCATCTATATCCATGTAATTATTTTTTGATGTAAAGTATATATCAGAAATTTGTTTTTTACTTAGCTTTTTATTATTGTTTTCAGTTCTGCTTTTTTCATCCTTCACTGCAAATATAAAATTGTCTATGTAATTATCATAGCTATCGAATATGTCAACTAAAGATTTTTGAACTTTTGCACAATTGTCTGGAACAGATATATTCAGAAACTGTTTTTCTAATTCGTCGCATTGTTCTTTATAATCACTTGCAGTTTTAATTAAACCATTAAAATTGCTGCTACTCCTCGCATCAGCGAGTTGGATGGAAAAGTTGGTTTTGTACTTAATAAATTTTGATATTATTTTATCTGTACTTGCTGTAAAGTCGGATACCTTAGATGAGATTATGTCAGAATCATTTTTTATTTTAACAAGCTGATTAGCATAATATTCAAAGGCTTTTAGAAAATCTGATGAGTCCTCTAAAAGAGAAATACTTGTGCCACCAAGGTTATATTGAGAATATCTATTTTCTGTAGTGTCTTCTGCTTTAGTGAAAGATTTCACAGCTTTGCTTATATCGGCGCTGTTAGGATTCTCTAGTATAGCTATAATCTGTCTATACATCAATATATTACTATCAATGCCTTCTGAAAATAATTTGTGTGTAACTTTAAATTCATCCGTAGAAGAAATTTTATCAAATTTATCCCTAGTGTTTTCCAAAGAAGAAATGATTTTAGGTAACTCCTTTTTTGCAAGCTTAGTTTTTATAGAATTACCATCTGTTAGATTGCTTGTCCGTTTATTTTCACTGTTTATAGAAGATAATATGTCTTTCATATCATTTTCATAAGAATTTTGTACAGTGTCTATAAATAAATAATATGTAGAGAAAAATATTAATATAGAAAGTGCAGTGATAGAAAAAATTACGAGTATGGATTTTAGGAACCCATTCATTTTTTTCTTTTCTTTACTTTCTTTAGCAGATTTATTTTTACCAGTTGCTCTCACAGCTGTTCACCATCCTTTAATAGTAGATATGTATGGTACAAATATATTCTATCATATATTCTAAAAGAACTCACATTATTAAATGCAATAATATTTTAGCTACAAATTAATTGAGAAAAAGCTACATTGATTATACATTATAGCTCGAGAATAGTGTATAATTAAAATGAGAATAATAATTTGAGGTGACATAAATTGGAATTGTTTAACATGATTTTATATACCGTTAAAGGAATGGATATATGGTCCGTTCTGGATATACTGGTCATTTCATATATATTTTATAAGGCATATACAATTGTAAAGGAAACAAGAGCTGAGCAGTTGATTAAAGGTATATTACTTATAGTGATGCTTATTCCTATAAGTGGTTTATTACATCTTACTATGCTTAATATGCTTTTAAATAAAACGATAACTATAGGAGTATTATCTATTGTTATAATATTTCAGCCTGAAATAAGAAGAGTTCTTGAACATATAGGCAGAACTGCTTTTACTGAGAAACATGTGCTTTTAGAAGATGATGAGATTATGGACAAGGTAATAACAGAAATAGTTACAGCTGTTGATAATCTTGCAAAGACTAAAACAGGTGCTTTAATTGTTATAGAGCAAAAAACCGGATTAAATGAGGTTGTAACCTCAGGAACTCAGATAGATTCTATAGTATCTTCAGCTCTTTTGGAGAATATTTTTGTTGTAAACACACCGCTGCACGATGGAGCTACGATTATAAGAAATGACAGAATTCTAGCATCTGGATGTGTGCTTCCGCTTACAGCAAATAATGATATAAATAAAAAATTAGGAACGAGACATAGGGCTGGAATAGGTATCACAGAGATATCAGATGCACTTGTAATAATAGTTTCTGAGGAGACAGGAGTAATATCATTGTCTGTAAATGGAAAACTTACAAGAAATTATGATAAAGATAGACTTAAGGATATACTTATTAGAATAATGAAAAGAAGGCAGAATATCAAAGAAACAACCATTGGAGGGAAGGTGAAAAATTGGCTAGATTGGATAATAAAAAGGAAAGAAGATTCCTTGTAAAAATAGTATGTTTTATTGCTTCCTTTATATTATGGCTGTATGTAGCTAATACTGAAAATCCAGAGGTGCCTAAGAACATATCTGTCCCAGTTGAAATAGAAAACATAAATTCTTTATCCAATGTTAAATTGGTGCTGTTGCAAAAGAATAGGTATTATACTACTATCAAGGTAAAGGGACCAGTACTTGAAGTAAACAAATTAAGGGCTTCTGACTTTAAGCTAAAGGCAGACTTATCCCTTTATGCTCTAAAAAAGGGAGCAAATTACATTCCGGTCGAGGTGGTGGATCAACCTGACAATGTTGTAATAACTGAGCCAAGAAGCGTAACTGTACAGGTAAATGTAGATGAGCTGGTTGAAAAGAGTGTTCCAATCAAAGTTAGTATTCCTGTTAAAGAAAAGTATGGATTTAAGACATCTGATCCCGTACCAAAGCAAACTACAGCATATGTGAGCGGACCATCACAATATGTAAAAAATGTTGACCATGTTGCAGCAAAGATGAAAACGCAGACTGCTGTAGGTAAGGATTTGGAAATGAATGTACCATTAAAGGCTTATGATGCAGCAGATAGGGTTGTAGATGGAGTTGAAATAAATCCTAAGAATGTAGATGTGGTAATACCTATAAAAAAGGTTAAAACTGTACCTATAAATATTAAAACAAAGGGAAATATAAGTAGTAGTATGGAACTTAAATCTATTATTAGTCAGCCTGATAAAATAGCTATATATGGAAGTGGACGTGACATAGATAATATAACAAGTATAGATACTGAGTATATAGACTTAAGCAGCATAAACGGAAGCAAGAGTTTATATGCAAAACTTAAGTTGCCTGATAATGTTAGTACAGTATCTGGTCAGAGTACTGTTAAACTTATATTAAGTGTTAATAGCAAACGTCAAAAAAATGTGACTTCCAATATACTGTTTCAGAATCTTGGCAAAGGTCTTCAGTATAAAGCTAATTTGACCAGTATTTCTCTGGTGCTTATCGGACCGGCTAATCTAGTAGACAATATATCAAAAAGTAGTATAAAGTGTACTGTAGATCTAAAGAACCTGAAGGAGGGGACTTATACAATACCTGTGAATGTTGTAGTTCCTAACCATATAGAAATGTCTTCGTACACACCAAAAAAAATTAAAGTTACTATAACTAAGGTAATAGCTACAGATACGGCTAAGAATAGTGAGGACAAACCGGTCGTAGATAATGATGAAAAACAGTAATATTTGGAGGAATAATGAGTATTAGAATTAACAATATAAAACTTAATTTAGATGAGGATATTGACGAGATAAAACATAAGGCAGCTAAAAAGTTAAGACTCAGTATTAAAGATATTGGGAATGTTAAAATTTTAAAGGAATCATTGGATGCAAGAAGAAAAGATAATATCTACTTTAATTATGCAGTAGAAGTAGAATGTAATGATAGTGAAAAGATAGTATCTAAATTAAAGGATAAAGATATAATGAGCTTTGAAGGCACTTTTAAGGAGAATGTACAGCCTGGTAAAGTTAAACTTAATCACAGGCCTATCATAATAGGTATGGGCCCTGCAGGTATGTTTGCAGGGCTTGTTTTGGCTGAATATGGATATAAGCCTATTATTTTTGAGAGAGGTGGGCAAGTAGAAGAAAGAACAAAAAGTATAGAACATTTTTGGAGCAGCGGTGAATTGGATGTAAACTCGAATGTTCAGTTTGGAGAGGGTGGAGCTGGAACTTTCTCTGATGGAAAGCTAACCACACGAATAAAAGATCCGAGATGTGATTATGTTCTGGAGGAATTTGTTAAGGCAGGAGCCCCTGAAGAGATAATATACAGTGGAAAACCACATATTGGAACAGATATTTTAAAAATTGTGGTTAAAAACATTCGTGAAGAGATTAAAAGGTTAGGAGGAGAAGTACATTTTAACAGCAGACTGGAGGACATTGTTATAAAGGATGGACAAATAAAAGCCGCCATAGTAAATGGAAATGAGATATGCAGTGAGAATATAATATTAGCAATAGGACATAGCTCCAGAGATACATATGAAATGCTTAATAAAAATGGTATATTTATGACTCCTAAAGCTTTTGCAATAGGAGTACGTGTGGAGCATCCGCAGCAATTTATTGATAAGGCTCAGTATGGTAAGTACGCAGGGCATAAAAGGCTTAAGGCTGCAGATTATAGACTGGCATATACTGATGATAAAATTAATAGGGCAGTTTATAGTTTTTGCATGTGTCCTGGTGGAGAGGTTGTAGCTGCAGCATCTGAAAATGAGAGACTCGTGACCAATGGAATGAGTCTTTATAAAAGAGACAAAGAAAACGCTAATTCTGCATTAGTTGTATCTGTTAAACCTGAAGATTTTGAGGGAAAATCCCCACTTAAAGGCATGACTTTTCAAAGATATTATGAAAATTTAGCCTATAAAGCAGGCGGAGGACGTTACTTAGCTCCGATACAACTTATTGGAGATTTTTTGGAAGATAGAAAAAGCCAAAAATTAGGTTCTGTAGAACCGAGCTATAAGCCTGGCTGGACATTTTCTTTGTTAAATAATTGTTTACCAGGCTATGTTATTGATATGCTAAAAATTGGTATTCAGCAATTTGATAAGAGAATTAAGGGCTTTGCTATGAATGATGCAGTGCTTACAGGAATAGAAACTCGTACATCTGCGCCAGTGAGAATAGAAAGAAATGAACAGCTTCAAAGTATATCAGCAAAGGGCTTGTATCCAGCTGGTGAAGGTGCTGGATACGCTGGGGGGATAATTTCAGCTGCTGTAGATGGAATCAAAGTTGCAGAGAATATAATAACCCGGTATAGTAATGAATTCTGATAATTCCGACAAATCGATATAATATGAATTTATTTGTTAAAATATAATCAAAGACTGCAGTGAAATGAATAATACAATCTTTATATAGTTTTTTTGGAGGGAATACGATGGTTAAAAATTTTGATGACTTATTAACAAAGTTAAAGAGCAAGAGAACAAGAAAAGTAGCTGTTGCTGTAGCACAGGATGAACCTGTACTAGAAGCAATCAAGGAAGCAAAGGCAAGAGGAATTGTAGATGCAGTACTTGTAGGTAATGAAGAATTAATAAAACAAGTAGCAGAAAAGATAGGTATGGATCTATCACAATTTGAAATAGTAAATGAACCTAACGATGTAAAGGCAGCACTTAAAGCTGTAGAACTTACTTCAACTGGTGTGACTGATATGGTTATGAAAGGTTTAGTTGATACAGCTAACTTTTTAAGATCAGTACTTAACAAAGAGGTTGGACTTAGAACAGGTAAGCTTATGTCACATGTGGCAGTATTTGAGCTTCCTGAATTTGATAGACTTATATTTTTAACAGATGCAGCATTCAATATGTATCCAGACTTAAAGGCAAAGAAAGATATGATAAACAATTCAGTTAAAGTTGCTAATGCTGTTGGTGTAGAGATGCCAAAGGTTGCTCCAATCTGTGCGGTTGAGGTTGTTAATCCAGATATGCCAGCTACTGTAGATGCTGCAATACTTTCTAAAATGTGTGACAGAGGACAGATAAAGGGATGTATAGTTGACGGACCGTTAGCATTAGATAATGCTATATCTGAAGAAGCAGCAAAGCATAAAAAGATAACTGGACCTGTGGCAGGTAAAGCTGATATATTATTGCTTCCAAACATAGAAGCTGCTAATGCAATGTATAAGACACTTACATTTACCGCTAGCTGCAAAAACGGCGGCATATTGGTAGGAACTACTGCTCCAGTAATATTAACTTCAAGAGCAGACAGCTTTGAAACAAAAGTATATTCAATAGCTTTGGCAGCACTTGTAGCTAAGGATAGATAAGATATACTTAATAGATAGTCTTAATGAGCTTAAATTAAAATCCTAAATATATAGATATGGGAGGAATAAACATGCCATATAAAATATTAGTAATCAATCCGGGATCTACATCAACTAAAATAGGGGTTTTCGAAGATGATAAAGCTCTTATGGTTGAAACCCTTAGACATGAGACAGAGGAAATTGAGAAATATGCTACTATCGCTGATCAATTTTCTTTTAGAAAAGAAGTAATACTTAAAGTCGTTAAGGAAAAAGGTTTTGACATAAAGACATTTAATGCTGTAGTTGGAAGAGGCGGTATGCTTAAACCAATCCCTGGCGGTACTTATGAAGTTAATGAAAAGATGCTTGAAGATTTGAAAGTTGGTGTTCAAGGACAACATGCTGCAAACCTTGGTGGAATCATAGCTAATGAAATAGGAAAAGAAAATAACATACCTGCCTTCATAGTGGATCCTACAGTTGTGGATGAACTTGATGAAGTAGCTAAGATATCAGGAATGCCTGATATAACCAGAAGAAGCATATTCCATGCATTAAATCAAAAGGCTGTTGCAAGAAGATATGCAAAGGAACAGGGAAAAGCTTATGAAGATGTCAATGTTATTGTAGCTCATATGGGCGGCGGAATAACTGTTGGAGCTCATAAAAAAGGAAAAGTTGTTGATGTAAATAATGGTTTGGATGGTGAAGGCCCTTTCTCACCAGAGAGAACTGGAGGACTTCCAGTAGGTGATCTAGTAAAGATGTGCTACAGCGGTGAGTTTACATATGAAGAAGTTAAGAAGAAGATAAATGGTAAGGGTGGAGTTGTTGGCTACCTTGGCAGTAACAATATAATTGACCTTAGAAAGAATGCAGCTGCAGGAGATAAAAAATCACAGCTTATCCTTAATGCTATGATATATCAAGTAGCAAAAGAGATAGGAAAATGTGCTGCTGTTCTTTATGGAAAAGTTGACGCTATAATTCTTACTGGTGGTATTGCTTACGGAGAAAATATAGTAGCTGGTATTGAAGAAATGGTTAAATTTATTGCACCAGTAGTAGTATATCCTGGCGAAGATGAACTTCTTGCATTAGCAGAAGGAGCAGTAAGAGTGTTAAGCGGACAGGAAAAGGCTAAGATTTACGCTTAATAGAACAAGAGTGTTTATATAAGATATAAAGCAAAGAGCCAACTCTGTGATGAGGTTGGTTCTTTGCTTTTATAAAAAAAGAGAAAAGTGAAAAGTGAAGGAAGCAATTCTGCTGTGCAGAATTGCTGAGAATATAAATCTGAGAGAAGAATGTAATTAAAATATACGAAGTAATATTAAGGTAACTTTGAAGAAAATACTATTTAACAAATAAACAAGAAGAATAATTTGGAAGAAGCAATATAGAAAATAATACTTTGCAAATGCATAGGGTCGGAAGTGGTTGGAGGAGGCATTTTCCAGCCGACGGAAATCACTTCCTTCCCTTTTTTAGTCTCTAGGAATTTATGTATTTTGCGAATTGTGGATAACTTTTAATTAATATCAAGATACACCACTAAATAGGAGAAAAGGTGGTTGCTAAATGGAAAAACGGTACAGCGTGTTTACGAAGAAGTTAAAAAGAGACAGTAATATATTTTGAAGTTAGTGAATTAAGATAGAAAGGTAATAGAATTAATAAAATTAAAGTATTTTGTAAATATTAAGAGTTAGGGCATTAAAAATGGTTACATCCGACGGAGGCATTTGGAGTGAGTTTAGCAATTATCCGTGTCTTTTAGGCAAATTTCCGTTAAGATGGCGAATTGTTTGAGGTGTAGCCGAGTTATGAGCCATTAGGAAATTTGACTAAAAGATGCGGTAAAATTGCTTAACGAGCGGAACTAGCCGACATAGGGTGCAACCATTTTTTATATGTGTCCTTTAACTCCCATGATAATACATGGCTTTTTATCTGGGTCCATCCACTTCAGAATTTTGAGGATATCTTCTTCTGAAACTGAGACGCAGCCTGCTGTGCCTGTGCTATTTTTACGTGCTATATGAAAGAATATGGCACTTCCCTTTCCTAATACTTTATCTGTGTTGTAGTTGAAGTCTATTACTGCTGCGTATTTATATAGTTCTTCCACCCACAGTTTTTCATATCCGCCTAAATCCTTTTCTGGATTCGAACCTTCATAATGTTTCCATACGTTATAATTGTCTAGTGTACTTCCAGCAGCCCAGTAATCATTTTCTCTTGCTACTCTATAGGGTATTTTTAAGCCTGGATTATCAACTAAACCAAAAGCAAATAAAAAATGATATTTGCCGGTAGGAGTACTCATATCCCCTTCATGCCTGTCATCTTTAAAACCTGCCTTACCTATTATAGCTTTGCAATCGGTAAATAAGGACCAAGTAGCAGCTGATTTTTCATAAGCATATAGATGTGCATTTATTGTTCCATATTCGTCTGCAAGGACAACAATTGCCTGAGAAGAATTGTCAGGATTTGTTTTTATAGTGTCTAAAATATTTTTCAAAATATCGCCCCTTTTTAATCAACCTAGTCTATAGTATATAAACATCGTATCAATTATGTTTTCGCAAAGCAACCTATAGTTAATTCGATAATTAAAAATTTTGAAATTAATAATTTATTTAATATTTAACGAAGTTATGTACCTTTCTCTCTTTACAGTGTAACAATGTTATGTTACACTATCAGTAAAGGAGGGTAAATATGGATGAAGAATTGATTTCAAAAAAAGAACTTTTGAGAGTTATGGGGATCTCTTATGGTCAGTTATATAGGTGGAAGAGAAAGAACATTATTCCGGAGGAATGGTTTATAAAAAAATCTTCATTTACGGGACAGGAGACCTTCTTCCCTAAAAAATTAATAATCGAGAGAATAGCGAAAATTATGGATATGAAGGACGATTTATCACTAGATGATTTAGCTGAGAAATTTTCGTCAAATCCAACATCAGTGCAGCTTACGAGAGAAGAAATTTTAAGCAATAAACTTATCAACGAGGAAATATTAAGCATATATGAGGATACGGCGGGAGCAGTGCAAAACTATAATTTTGAAAACTTGCTTTTTATGCTGGTGATGGAAGAAGCATTGGTGTCTGGGAATGTAAGCTTAGATGAAACGGCTGGAATACTTAAAAATCTAAAAGATAATTACAGCAAATTTACAGGTAAAAATGCAGAATTGATTTTTATTAGAAAGCTCGGTGTAGGAATAAGCATTTTATTGCAATTAGACGGAGAGATATATCTAGAAGATAAGGCAAAACTTGTTTTAAATCTTAATATATCTAAAATAGTTGAGCAGCTCAAACTTAAATTGATTGAACTTGATAAATAAAAAGAATAATTTATAAAATTAAGTTTATAATTAATAAAATTAATTAATATGCAAAATAAATCAATTTATTTAAAAAATATTTTAATATTTTATTGACAACATTAATGGAAGCAATTACAATTAATAATGTAATGATTTGCTTACATTATAAATATATGAAAATAAATTAAGTATTATTTGAAAGTGAGGATAAAGTAGAATGAGTGAATATTTGGGAGATCTTAAAATTTCAGGATCAGGAAGTTCTAATGGCGGTGAGTATAACAATGTTTCGGTAAGCGGTTCTGGAAAAATAAATGGAGATATAAAATGTAATGAAGTACATGTAAGTGGTTCTACAACTATAAATGGTAATGTAAAATCAAGCGATGTACATGCAAGCGGCTCGTTAAAGATAAATGGAAATATAGAAACAGAAAGATTTAAATCAAGCGGTTCAAGTCATGTAGATGGAAACATAAATGCTGATGAAATAAAAGTAAGTGGAACTGCAAAATTTGAAGGACATTTGGAAGCTAAGCTATTGAAAGCTTCTGGAAGCGTTTCAGTTGAGAATAATATACATGCAGAAGAAGTAAACGTGTCTGGAGGCTTGAAGGTTCAAGGGGATTGCGAAACTGATACTTTTAGATCATCAGGCAGCTTTAAAATAGATGGACTTCTCAACGGAGATTTAATTCAGGTAGCTGTAGGGGGAAGGTGCAGAGCAAGAGAAATAGGTGGAGAAACGATAGAGATAAAAGATAATTTTAGTGACAACTCTATTTTTTCAAAGATAATAAAAGCTTTTGATTTTTCAATAAAGCTTGTAGAAGCTGATACCATAGAAGGAGATAATATATATCTTGAATATACCAAAGCTAAAGTAGTGAGAGGAAAAAACATTGTTATAGGTAAAGGCTGTCAGATTGATTCAGTTGAATATATAGAAGAGCTTAAAGCTTTAGAAGGCAGTGAAATAAGCAGGCAGAAACAGGTATAGCTTTAAAGGAAGTGAATTATATGAAAAATGAAAATAAGGAAAAACTTTGGTCACGAAGTTTTTTCATACTATGGCAAGGACAGCTTGTCTCAACTATAGGGGATGCAGTTTATAGTATAGCATTAGGATTTTGGGTGCTTGCTGTCACAGGTTCTACTGCTTTAATGGGAACTCTTATGGCTGCTTCGACTCTGCCAGGTATATTAGTTTCACCCTTTGCAGGGGTATTGATTGATAAATGTAATAAAAAACGTTTGTTTATTTTTTTAGACATGATAAGAGGAATTTGCATAGTGCTGCTTGCAGTAGCTGCAAATAAAGGATTTATTGCTATATGGATGGTGTTTGCTGCAGGAATTTTGCTCAGTGTATGTGGTGCTATTTTTGCACCAGGGATTCAAGCTGCAGTACCAGAATTGGTTCCGAAATCAAAAGTATCAAATGCAACTTCTGTGTTTTCAGTAGTAAGTGCCGGTTCAAATATGATTGGAAATGTGGCTGGAGGCTTTCTGTATCAGGCATTAGGTGCTCCAATGTTATTTCTGTTTGATGGCTTATCTTTTATATTTTCAGGTGCAACTATGCCTTTTGTAAAAATTCCGAAGAATACCCGAAAGGAAAAAATACATTTTGTTGAAGATATGGCGGAAGGTTTTAGATTTATGTGGCATCAGATAGGTCTTAGAATGATTCTTATCATTGCAGCATTAAGCAATTTTTTCTGTTTTATTGGAATTGTTTTGATAATGCCGCTTTGTCAAACTACGTCTTACCTTGGGGCAGGAAGATACGGCATTATCATGGCGTGCTATATGGCAGGCTCCATGGCAGGCTTCATGTTCTTATCTATCTTTTCACCTAAACCTAAGAATAAATTCAAGATATTCATTGTAACAAATATAATTTCTAACATTAGCATGATTTCCTCAATAAACCAGCCATTTTTCGTTATTATGAACATATTATTAGTATTAGCTGGATTTACAAATTCAATTTTCAATGTGATTTTGATTTCCACTGTACAGGCATCAACTCCTCAGCAGGTAAGAGGAAAAGTAATGTCTTTCTTGAATATGACTACTCAGGGTTTTACTCCTTTTGCTATGGCACTTGGAGGCGTATTAGGAGGTATATTCCCAATAAAAACAGTCATCTCAGCAGCTTTCATAATAGTATTTCTTGTCACGATGCCATCCTACTTTATTAAATCTTTTAAGTCCTATATTACTGCTGAATATCAGGGAGTAAGTAGCACAGATGCAGAGCAAAACCAAGAAACTGAAGAGAAAGAAACTCTGGCAGAACAGGGCATATAGAGGTATTTAAATTGAATATGAAGATCTTATAGTATAAAAAACTTTGGCGTAGGAGAATTTGTATGGAAAATAGTGTAGAGGTAAAAGATTTAAAAAAATACTTTATATCTAAGAAGAGAAAGCTTCTTAGAGTGATTGAAAAGAAAGAATTTAGGGCAGTAGACGGCGTAAGTTTTAACATTAGAAAAGGTGAAATATTTGGACTTTTAGGTCCTAATGGTGCAGGTAAAACTACAACTATAAAAATGATAACAGGGCTGCTAAGGCCTACCAGCGGCTCAGTTTTAGTAAATGGCATAGATGTAGATAAGAATCCAATGAAAGCATTAGGAAATATAGGTACAGTATTAGCAGGGGACAGAAGTATATACTGGAAACTTACTGGAAGAGAGAACCTTGAGTATTTTGCAGCACTTTATGGCTGTGACAGAAAAGAAGCTAAAAAACGTGCAGAGAAGATTCTTACTAGACTTGGAATAATAGAAAAAGCTGATGAGCTGGTAGAGAAATATTCAACTGGTATGAAGCAAAAGGTTGCGCTTGGAAAGGCACTTATTCCGGAAGCACCTGTAGTGCTTTTGGATGAACCTACTCTCGGACTTGATCCGCAGTCAGCCCTTAACCTAAGAGAAATAATACTTGATATAAAAAAGGAAGGAAGATCAATACTGCTTACGACACATTACATGGAAGAAGCGGATTTCTTATGTGACAGGATAGCTATAGTAGATGGCGGCAAGATAGTAGCAATGGATACTCCTGAGAATTTGAAAGACAGTATTATTGATGTAGAGAATGAGAATCCAACGCTGGAAGATGTATTTCTTAAGCTTACCGGTAAAAAACTTAGGGAAGAAGTGAGCTAGATGAATAGATTGAGAACTATAGCAGCAGTTACTAGAAAAGATTTGACTCAGTTTACCAGATATCCAAGTATT
The DNA here is from genome assembly GCF_002029235.1 of Clostridium oryzae. GTDB lineage: Bacteria > Bacillota > Clostridia > Clostridiales > Clostridiaceae > Clostridium_AE > Clostridium_AE oryzae. Next base: position 25,016 of record NZ_MZGV01000022.1, on the reverse strand, counting down.
TTTTTACAGCTGCTTATATGGCCGCTTATTTTTCCATTGGTTTATATCCTCAGTGCTTATGCTCTGGCAGGTAAAAACAATGTAAGTATGGGAGCGTATAAGAGTATAACTGGAACCAATAATTATATGGGTTTTATCGTTATAGGAACTATGATATATATGTGGGTAAATGTAACTATGTGGTCTTTTGGAACCTACCTTAGAGAGGAGCAGACAAGAGGAACTCTGGAATCTAACTGGCTGTGCCCAATAAAGAGATTCGACATGCTTATAGGTGGTGCTGTAATTGGCATTATACAGGGCTTTGCAATGGCTGTAGTGTCTATGGTTGAGTATAGATTTGTATATAATATACATTTTACAGGAAATGTACTAATATGGCTGCTAACCTTTATTATTGTGGTTCCAGGAGTATATGGAATAGGCAGTATATTTGCGAGCTTAGTGCTATGGGTAAAAGAGACAAACTCCATGGTACAGCTTGTAAGGGGTATGGTTATGATATTCTGTGGCGTTAGCTTTCCGATATCAGTTATGCCAAGCTGGATGCAGGAGATATCTAAAGTATTTCCGTTTACTTACGGAATTTTAGCAGGAAGGACACTTATGATAAATGGCGGCAGCCTTATACAGGCCCTTCCTGATATAGCTATGTGTCTTGGCGAGGGTATTATCTATCTTATCATAGGAAGATTATGCTTTGCTGCAGTAGAGAGAAAAGTAAAACTTATGGGATCACTTGAAAGGTTCTAAGGGAGGAATAGTTATGTATTTTAGAAGAAACTTAATTGCAGCTAAGGCAAGATTTTTAGTAAGTATGAAGCTTTATTTCAGGTATCCATTAAAAATGCTTCAGGTTATTGTTGACCCACTCATATGGCTTACACCTTTTTATTTTATGAGCAAGACTTTCGCATCCGGAAGTTCACTTCAAGGTTTTCAGCAGTATTCCGGCAGTTCGGATTATATGGGATTTCTTATTATAGGTTATATGATTACGGGTTATGTAAATACTGCCTTCTGGAGCATGGGCTTCTCACTTAAGGAGGAAATGTGGCAGGGGGTACTTGAATCAAATTGGAGTGCTCCTGTAAATAGAATAAATCTTCTCATAAGCAAGAGCTTGTTCAGTTTTATTGCATGTACGGTTGAGAATATAATTACGGGTATAGTCTGCTATTTCGCTTTTGGATTCACGATAAATGGCCGCATTCTAACCTTTTTAGCGTATCTTTTGCCAGGAGTAGTAGGGATGCTTGGACTTGGTATTATGATTTGTGCCTTAGTACTTCTTGCAAAGGAAGCAAATGCTGTAATAGATATATCCAGTTCACTTATAAGCGGTTTGTCTGGAGGCTTTTTCCCAATCAAGGCTATGCCAAGATTATTTCTAATGCTTGCGCTAGCACTGCCAGTGACTTATCTAAATGATGCTTCCAGAGCAATACTTATTGGACAGACATCAATATTGTCGCTAACGTTAGAATTTATAATAATCCTTGCATCGATGTTTGGGTTTATGGTAGCGGGAAGTTTTGTGTTCAACTTGGTTGAGAGAAGATCAAGAGCCATGGGAAATTTATCAGGGCACTAAAGAGCAATTAGGAGTTAAAAATGTATAATGAGGAATGAAGGAAAGAATTCAGCGGTGCTGAATTCTTTTTTTTTAGCAGCAAAACATGAACCAGCATATAATAAAGTGAAGTATATTCCAATGGTCATAGCTTGTTTTTTTATGGTATAATACAGAGTGTTTGAATATAGTTAGAGGATTTTTATTTATAATAGTTAGCAAAGTGAGGAAAAAGCATGGAGAGAATGTTTGGAACTGATGGAGTAAGAGGTATAGCAAATACTGAGCTTACTGCAGATATTGCTTTTAAGCTTGGAAAGGCAGGAGCTTATGTGCTTACTGAAGGAGCGCATAAACCTAAGATACTTGTAGGTATGGACACCAGAATATCTGGTGATATGTTGGAGGCAGCATTAGTTGCAGGTATACTTTCTGTTGGAGCTGAAGCTGTAAGAGTAGGAGTTATACCTACGCCTGCTATTGCGTATTTAACAAGAGAATACCAGGCAGACGCAGGAGTTATGATATCCGCTTCTCATAATCCAGTAGAGTATAACGGTATAAAGTTTTTTAATAATAAAGGATATAAACTCTCAGATGAACTTGAAGACAAGATACAGATGGTTATAGAGAATGATTTTAAGGAAGTGCCAAAGCCTACAGGTGCTCAGCTTGGCAGAAAGGTAACAAAGAAGGATGCTCTAAAGGATTATATTGAGTTTTCAAAGCAGACTGTAGATGTAGATTTAAAAGGATTAAAAATTGCATTGGATTGTGCAAACGGTGCAAACTACATTTCTGGGGTTAAGGCATTTAATGATTTAGGTGCAGAGGTACATGCAATTAATAATGTACCTAATGGTATAAACATAAATGATCACTGCGGATCAACTCATCCAGAAGCATTGATGGAATATGTGCTTGAAAATAAATATGATGTAGGCTTTGCATTCGATGGGGATGCAGACAGGTGCCTTTGCGTAGACAACAAAGGAAAGCTTGTTAATGGTGATTTCATGATGGCCATTGTTGCCAAATATCTAAAAGAGCAGAATAAACTCAAGGATAATGTGCTTGTAGTGACTGTTATGAGTAACCTTGGACTTGATATAGCTTTAAAAAAAGAGGGAATAAAGACAGTTAAGACAAAGGTTGGAGACCGATATGTACTTGAAGAAATGGTGAAGAATGGCTATGATATCGGAGGTGAACAGTCCGGGCATATAATAATGCTTGATCATAATACTACTGGGGATGGACTTGTAACAGCTCTTCAGATAGCTACTATCATAAAGAAAAGCGGCAAAACTCTTGAAGAACTGGCAGCTATGATGACTGAGCTCCCACAGGTACTTGCCAATGCTAAAGTATGCAATAGCAAGAAGTACATCTATGAGAAAGATACGGAAATAGCAGGAAGAATAAAAGAGATAGAAGAAAAACTTGATGGCTGTGGAAGAGTTCTTATAAGACCATCTGGTACTGAACCTCTTGTTAGGGTTATGCTAGAAGGAGAGAACCAGAAGGAAATCGATGAAATGGCACATGGACTGGCAAAACTTATAGAACAGAAAGCTCAATAAAAAGGTTGCAGTATTGAAGACTGATCCTTTTATTAAGCAATTTTAGCAGATATTTTTTGTATATAAGTCGCGAAAGTTCTAATACATTCTGACTTCTAAAAGATCCTAGGGTTGAACCGATTCAGCAGTGATATTTTAGAAGCCATAATGTAAGAACTTTATTGCAACTTATATAGAATGAAGAGAGGTCAATAGCAATTGTTAAAAATTTGTGTATTGACCTTTTTGAGTTTAAAAAATATAATTAAAATGATCGTGTTAACTTAATTTATAGTAACACTTAAGATTTATAGTACATATAATGGTTAATAGGATTAGGCCATCTTCAAAAGGATACCTTTTTAAAATCTTAATTATGTTAGGGGGACAGAGGACAAGTTAATATTTATAGCGCCAGAACTTAGGGCCTACTTAAGTTGACGAGGATGGGGAGTATCGAAAATTCGGCGGATGCCCCACGGTACACACTACCGTTAAAGTTTAGTAAAACTCAGGAAGTGATTTCTGCAACAACACTAAACAGGTGTATTCCTTTCTTGCCTGATATGGCTTTCAGGGATTTAACTTAAAAGGGTAGAATGAGACTATTTTTGAAAACTCAGAAAATAGTCACGGTGGCTTATTGTCAAAAATAAGTCAATGGAAGGAAGTATAAATATGTGTGGAGTAGTAGGTTATATAGGTAAAAAGCAGGCTCAGTCTTTTTTGATTGAGGGATTATCAAAATTGGAATATAGAGGTTACGATTCAGCAGGTATAGCAGCTATAGATAATGGAACGTTAAGTATAGTAAAGTGTAAGGGCAGACTTGCAGGTCTTGCAGATAAGGTTAAAGAGAATCCAGTTAAGGGCACCATTGGAATAGGACATACCAGATGGGCAACTCATGGAGAACCTTCTGATCTTAATGCTCATCCTCATACAAATTGCAAAAATACCATAAGTGTAGTTCACAACGGAATAATAGAGAACTATCTTAGCATAAAAGAGTGGTTATCTTCGAAAGGTTACACTTTTAAGACTGAAACGGATACAGAAGTAATACCTAATTTAATTGATTATTACTATGAAGGCAGCCTTCTAGATGCAGTTATAAAAGCTGCGGCAAAGATGGAAGGAAGTTACGCTATAGGTGTTATTTCAACAGAAGAGCCAGACAAGCTTATTGCAGTAAGAAAGGATAGCCCACTTATTGTTGGACTTGCAGATGGAGAGTATTATGTAGCTTCCGATATTCCTGCAGTGCTTAACAAGACTAGGGATGTATATCTATTAGACAATAAAGAGTTTGTTGAATTAACACTTGATGGAGTTAAACTTTTTTCAGAGTACGGAGAAGAAATTAAAAAAGATGTATACCATGTAACCTGGAATGCTGATGCAGCTGAAAAAGATGGATATGAGCATTTCATGCTTAAGGAAATTCACGAACAGCCGAAAGCTATCAAAAACACAATGACTTCAAGAGTTATGCCAGAAGGCGAAATAAAACTTGATGATATAAGACTTACTAAAGAGGAAATAGAGAATATCAGTAAGATATATATAGTTGCCTGCGGAACAGCTTACCATGCAGGTTTAGTTGGAAGATATGCAATAGAGAAGCTTGCTAAGATTCCTGTAGAGGTAGATGTAGCATCAGAATTTAGATACAGAGATCCTCTTATAGATGATAAGACACTTACAATCATAATCAGCCAATCTGGAGAAACTGCAGATTCTTTAGCAGCATTGAGACTAGCTAAAGACAGCAACTCGAGAGTTATAGCTGTGACAAATGTTGTAGGAAGCTCTATCGCAAGAGAAGCTGATGACGTGCTTTACACTTGGGCAGGACCTGAAATAGCGGTTGCTTCGACAAAAGCATATACAACCCAGCTTATAGATATGTATATCATAGCTCTTTATCTTGCACAACGAAAGGAAACAATATCAAAACTAGAGCTTGAGCAGATAAAGAAGGAGATGCTTGCACTTCCTGAAAAGGTTGAGGAGATCATAAAAGTTAAGGAAGATATTCAGAAGTTTGCAGCTAATAACTATATGCACAAGGATATATTCTTTATCGGAAGAGGCCTTGACTACAACGTTTCTATGGAAGGTTCATTAAAACTTAAAGAGATTTCCTATATTCATTCCGAGGCTTATGCAGCAGGAGAGCTTAAACATGGACCGATAGCTCTTATCGAAAAAGGAACAGTAGTAGTTGCTATGGCAACACAGGAATATCTTTATGATAAGATGCTTAGCAATATAAAAGAAATCACAACAAGAGGAGCAAAAGTACTAGGTTTTGCTTTTGAAGGACACACAGAAATAGCGAAATCCGTGGATATAGTTAAGTATATTCCAAAGACACTAGAGATGTTTGCACCAGTGCTTTCAATAATACCGCTTCAGCTGCTTGCATATTACATGGCAACGCTAAAAGGCTGTGACGTTGATAAGCCTAGAAACCTCGCAAAAAGTGTAACTGTTGAGTAAGAGGGTAAGATATTCGTAAAAAAATAGAAATAGATTTCAATGGACGGGAGTCACCTATAAGGTGGTTCTCGTCTATTATTATGTGTCTTTTTAGACAGAACTATTCAAGCAAATTATGTTTCCTGTCAATTATGGAATGTTTTTCATGAATGCATTCATGAAAATCCTGTGATATAATTAGATACATATAATAGAAAAATTAGACAAAATATGATAATATGTTATTTGTATTTATAGAAGGTGAAAAAATTATGAGTAGTAAAATAGAAGGAATTAAAAAAGCAGAAATAAGTATGCGTTTTTCAGAATTTGAAATGCCGCCTATGCAGGACGTATTATTGGTTGGCAAGAGAGCACCAATAGGTCCAGAGGCTGCAAGAAGGATGGTAGATGTACTTTCACCAGAACAATACGAAATAGTTAAAATTGAACATGAATATATTGAAGCTATTGTTGTAAGAAAGTCTCTATTGAATATGCTATCAAAAGATAAACTTATTCCAATAATTATGGAAGAAGGAGGATGCATTGCTAACGAATCGATGATAATAAAGGCACAGGTAAATATTATTCTTAATGTTAGCAAATCAATTGATTTATGATGACAAAGGCTTTTGATATAATAGAAAAAAATTTAATGAAAGTTAATGTATTGGATGGAACAAGAAAAATTCAAGATGTTTTTCATGAAGAAGGTATTGAATGTTTTACTGTTTATGAGGAAGATAGGTTGACTGGAGTAATTACAAAAAATGAATTGATAGGAGCACATCCAAATAGAATAGTTGCTGACATTATGTCTAATAAATATATATGTGCTGACCATGACATACCTGTGTGGAAAATAGAGGAAATATTTAATTTAAATGAAGACGTTGATGTTATATTGATAGAAAAAGAACATGAAGTTGTAGGATATATCACAAGGACAATTTTGAATATAGAATTAGGTAAACATATCGACCTGCTTACAGGTTTATATAAGAGTGATTATATGTTCTATAACACCTATAATTTTATAAAACATCGCAAACATGCAACAATAATTTTTATAGATTTAAATAATTTTGGTTATATAAATAAAAAATATGGACATATTGCTGGAGATACAATACTAAAAAGTGTGGCAGATATATTAAAAAATAATCTCAAGCAAAATTCTTATTTGTGCAGATATGCTGGAGATGAATTTGCTATAGTAGCTTCTTATTGCATAGAAGATAGCAAAATACTTGCTGAAAACATAATAAAAGCTATAAAGTCATATCCGTTTTTAAATGACATACCAGTTTCAGTATCAATAGGAATTACAGGATGTAAGATACAAAATAATAAACTTAGAAGTATATCAACACTTATAAATAAATTAGTAAATGTTGCGAGTTTAGCGTCTACAAGGGCAAAAAAAGATATTAGTAATTTAGTTATTGTTGAAGATGTCGAAATAGATGAAATTGCATAAATTGATTTTTCCAGTACTTTTGCTCCAAGTAATTCAGTGGAAGGATATGAAGAAAGTGAATCCGAACATATGAGAATCATCAAGAAAGGTGGTTCTCTTTTTTTAAAAGGTATTTGTCAAAAGTGGCATTCATTAACTCTTCTGTAACCTTTATTTGAATATATTAACTGATGTATAATAAATAAGAAGCTATTTAGGATGTTTCTATTGAGTATCTGATATCAGCGCTGAACTTTAAAAAGTATTGATAACAGGCATTTTTACTTAATTTGCAATAGCAGCTTTGGACATGTATTCTTTCGTAAGTGTTTTGGGAATGGAGTGAAGGAATTGGCAAACATATTGATAGTTGAAGATGATAAGAGCATAAATGAATTAATAAAAAGAAATTTGAAATTAATAGGACATACATGTACGTGCGTTTTTGATGGGGGAGCAGCTCTGGAGGCTATGAAGAATAGCAGTTTTGATCTTATAATTTTAGATGTTATGCTTCCAGTATGTTCAGGCTTTGAAGTCATAAAACATAAGAAAGAGGAACCAGTGATTTTTCTAACTGCAAAGGATTCTTTAGAGGATAAATTACAAGGCTTAACTTCTGGAGCCGAAGATTATATAGTAAAGCCTTTCGAGATTCTAGAGTTATTGGCTAGGGTTAATATCATACTGAGAAGAAATGAAAAAAATGATGAATTTAAGTTGGGTGCTGTCAGGGTTGACTTCAAGTGCAGGAAAGTATTTTGTGATGATAAGGAAATAGAAATGACACCTCAGGAATATGCTCTGCTGGAGGTACTGATAACGAACAGGAATATAGCGATGTCCAGGGAAAAATTATTAGAAACGGCCTGGGGCTTTGATTATGAAGGTGATACGAGAACAGTAGATGTTCATATTCAAAAGCTGAGGAAAAAACTCAAGCTGGAAAATGAGATAAAGACTGTATATAAGTTGGGATACCGTTTGGAGGGATAAATAAGAATGAAATTTTGGGTTAAAACCTATTTCTGTGTTTTGATGTTATTTTTGCTTGTATTTAATGCAAGCATTTGTTTTATTATGAGTACTACCTACAGATATATGATTGATGATGAAAAAAGTAAAGCAAGGAACGAATACTATTATATCAGCAAGGATATGAAATATAGTATAGATACGCTTAAAAATAACAACAACCTTTCAGATGCAGCATTAAAAAATCTTATTGAATACTATTCTAATAATAATATCTCCTTCCTATTGAGTAAAAGTAATGGTAAAGTTCTTTCTAATTTGAAGTATAAAATGAACAAGAAGTATGAAGAAATGCTGAAGATAAAAAGCGGACAGGCTGTTGCGTTGGTTGAGAAGAAGGGGACAAGGTACATATTGATATCTAGTGCATTGGGTAAGTATCATTTAATTTATTGCAATAGGTTAGATAGAATAACTGACCTATGGGATAGGCTGAGAAGCATGTTTATCTATTTTAGTCTTGTGGTTTCATTTATGCTGGCCATATTCCTTGCAATAATGTTAAATAGCAGATCAAAGCCCTTAAAAGAGCTGATTGTTTCTGTAAATGGTGTAAAGAATGGTAATTATGATAACCGGGTAAAAATCTTAGGAAAAGATGAGTTTGCTATACTTGGAGAAAATTTTAATGAGATGGCTGAGAAAATTGATTATACTTTAAAAAAACTAAATAGTGATATGCAGATGAAACAAAAATTTATTGATAATTTGTCTCATGAATTGAGGACACCATTGACTTCTATATATGGATATGCAGATTATATTCAAAAGGCAGCAATATCTGAGGAAGATAAATATGAAGCAACAGAGTTCATAATGAAAGAAAGCAAAAGACTTGAGTATATGGCAAACCGTCTCCTTGATATGACAATAAGAAGTCAAAATAGTATTGTTAAGGGAAAAATAGATGTTGAGGAGCTATTTAGCAGAGTTGTAAAGGTTACAGCATTCAAGGCAAAGAAAAAATCTTTAAAGATAACCTCTAAAAACAACTTGAAGTACATATTTGGAGAGATGGAACTAATTGAAAGTGTAATTATTAACCTGGTGGATAATGCCATAAAAGCTTCTGAGCCTGGTAAAGCTATAGAAATAGCGGGCATAAGCTCTGAGAAAGAATCAATAATCCAGATTACCGATAATGGTAAGGGTATAGCAGAGGAGCATATTGATCATATTTTAGAGCCTTTTTACAGAGCAGATAAATCAAGATCGAGAGCAGAAGGCGGAACTGGTTTAGGACTTGCTTTATGCAAGCAGATCATGGATATGCATAAAGGTAAAATTGAAATAAGTTCAGAGGTAAATAAAGGTACAAAAATATCATTGATTTTTACAACTTCATAATAACTTTCATATAAGTCTATAATATATTGGCTTTAAAATAAAATTGCTAAGGAGGGTTAGATGTTGAATAAATTCAACATAAAAAGTTATATAGTATTGATATCTGTTACAACACTATTGATTTTATTTAGTACATTCTTGCTAAAGGAAAGCGTCACCTTATTTAGCGGGATTGGAACCGGTAAAATAGAAAAGGTAGCAGCATCAAAAAAAGAGGCTTTGAAACCTGTCACCGAGAAAAAGAAAAAAAGTAATAACAAGACTAAAGTAAGAAAAAGAACAACCTCAAAAAGGACAAGGCTTAAACCTTCAAAGCAGGTAACGAAAAAAACCCATAATAATAATGTAAAAAGCAGTGACAGAAAAGACAATAATAAAGAAGGTGCATCAGAAAATACAAATACACAGGATGAACTTTATAATACTGTAAAGGATAAGATCAATATTCAAAAAGAGGAAGCTAAGAACATATTTGCTGCAAATATTTTAAAACTGTTTGGAAGCTCTGTAAATATAGCTGATAATGAAATGACTTTTACCAAGACAGAGGCTCTAGAAGAAACAGTATATGAATGGTCTTTATCTATAACGGATAGTGTGAACAAAGAATTTTATTCGTGCGAATTAAATGCTATGACAGGCGAATGCACTAAGCTATCTAAAATTAATTACAAGGGTTTTGACAAACCAGAGGATGCAGTATATACAACTGGTGATATCATACCTTTAAATGATGAGGATACTCAAAAGTATATAAGCAAAGCAGAGGAACTTATAAATAATAATGGCATTTTAAATTCAAGTGAAAATAAAATTCAAAAGGCAAGTGTAAAACAAAGGCAATATATGGGCCTTAGGCCTATGGTTGACATTGACGTAACCATGGAGAATGGAGGAGAAGCTGAGATAGCTTTTTACACTGATACGGAACAGTTGATGTCAATAAATATTAATAAATAAATAAATCTAAATTTTAAGCAAGAGTGTGAAAGAATAATTATTAGGTATAAAAACGAATTTATAAATGGTTTAAATTTTATCTTTATAGGAGTATTTAAAATAGGGGGTATATGGAGCTATGAATTTACTGACAGTTATTATCCCATGTTACAACGAGGAAAAGGTTTTACCGCTTTTTTATGCAAGAATAACTGAAGTGGCAGAGAAAATGAAGGAACTGGCAGATTTTGAGTTTATATTTGTGGATGATGGTTCTACGGATAATACATTATTCTATTTAAAGGAAATTGAAAAACATGATGACAGAGTAAATAATGTTCAACTTTCAAGAAACTTTGGTAAAGAAGCTGCTATTTATGCGGGCCTTCAGCATTCTAGAGGTAATTATGTAGCTTTAATTGATGCAGATCTTCAGAATCCTCCTGAAATGATATTAGATATGTATAAAGGTATAACAGAGGAAGGTTATGACTGTGTAGCCACAAGGAGAATCACCAGAGATGGTGAGCCGCCTATACGTTCTTTTTTTGCTAGAAAGTTTTATAGGATCTTTAACAAGATTTCTACTGCGGACGTAGTAGATGGGGCTTTTGACTATAGACTTATGACCAGACAGATGGTGGATATAGTACTTGAAATGAAGGAAAATAATCGATTTACTAAAGGCATTTTCGGATGGATAGGTTTTAAAACCAAGTGGCTGGAATTTGAAAATGTTAAGAGAGCTGCTGGAGAAAGCAAGTGGTCTTTTTGGGCACTATTTAAGTATGCGGTAGAAGGAATTGTTGATTTTTCTATCACCCCTTTATTTCTATCAATGATTTTAGGGGTTATTTTTTTGTCAATTTCCATAATTGCTTTAATCGTTCAGCTTATCCATTATGTTTGTACAGGTTCTATTGCTTCAAATATGGCATTAATTTTAAGCACAATATGTTTAATAGGTGGTTTGCAGTTCTTCTGTATAGGAATATTAGGAGAATACACTGGCAGAACCTATATTGAAAGTAAACGCAGGCCTATCTATATAGAAAAGAAGGATGGCCGCAATTATGAAAAGTAAATCTAATCTAATGAAGAGTACGGAAAAGAAGTTATATTTACTGTATTTACTAGCCTTTACAGGTTTGTTTGTCTTTACAGCGCTTATAGTTTTCCTTCCGTTTTTTCTTGAGAAAAAAAGTTTTATTTGGATCTCTGATGGCTCTGATCAGCACTATACTTCTTTGCTCTATTATTCCTCTTATATGAGGGGGATTTTAAAAAATCTCTTTTATAATGGGAAATTGGTTTTTCCATTATGGGATTTTAAAATAGGTCAAGGTTCGGACATTATTACGACTCTCAGCTACTATTGCATCGGAGATCCTCTTACATTTTTTGCAGTTTTCTTTCCAAAGTCACGCATCGAAATGTTCTATAATTTTCTAGTTGTTTTTAGAATTTACTTGTGTGGAATGTCTTTTTCAGCCTATTGTTTTTACTTAAAAAAAGAAAAACTTCCAACTTTGCTAGGAGCTTTTACATATATGTTCAGCGGATATACCTTGGTAGCAATAAAGCATCCTTTTTTTGTTAATCCTATGATATATTTTCCGCTGCTGCTTATAGGAATTGAAATAATACTAAGGAGAGGAAAACCTTATTTTTTTACTTTTATGGTTTTTATATCTGCCATAAGCAATTTCTATTTTCTTTTTATTCTTACTATTTTATCAGTATTATACGCTGTTCTAAGCTTTTTTCTTATAAATGATTTGGAGAAGAATGCGAAGACTCTTTTGAAAATACTATTTAAAGGATGTTTGAGCTATTTGCTTGGAATAGCCATGGCAGCTGTATTTCTCCTGCCGATAATTGAGGCAATGACTAAAACCTATAGATATGCTGACAGCGGAAATAAGTTGTTCTTGTTATATGATTGGAAGTACTATATAAAATTGCTGTTAAACTTCACAGGAAAAGCTTATGGAAAAGCATGGTCCTACTTAGGCTTTGCAGCTACAGCTATAGTTGCTGTTCCTACTCTTTTTATGATAAAGGATAAGAAGTTTAAACCGGTTAAGTTAGCATTTATTGCTGCTATATTTTTTCTTGTAATTCCAGCTGCAGGATATGTCTTTAATGGTTTTGCCTATGTGACTAACAGATGGGTCTTTGCTCTCTCTTTCATAGTGGCGTTAATTTTTACTAATGTGTACCCATACATGGATAGGCCCATAGATAAAAGAATACTGATAGGTGCTTTTCTATGGCTGGATATAGCTTTTGCAATTGATGTACTGCGTATGCTTAAAGGCAATTATGTAGACATTCTATATATTTTTCCGCTGCTGTTAACTCTGCAGACGTATTTTACTGTAAGTTATCTCAGAGATAAATTAAAGGCAGCCTCAATAAAATATATATTTTTTGCGCTTACGATATTCTGTATATGTGCAAATGGGTTCCTGCTGTACGATAAACATTCATGGAATCTAATAAGGCAGTATGTAAACAGGGGGGCGTATCTTAATAAGGTTATGGACTCTCCGCTCAAGTATATAAGCAAAATTGAAGACTCTGACTTTTATAGAACGGATACTTACAGCCTTTCCTATAACAAGAGAGATCAGAAGAGAGAAATGAGCAGCAATGAAGCAATGCTTTTGGATTACAGAGGGTTATCGACCTATTTCAGTCTTGTAAATCCTAACTATTCAAAGTTTTTAAACCAGCTTAATGTTATAGGGGCTACCACAACTTATAGAGTTTTTGACCTAGACAATAGAACTGCCCTTAATGAGCTTGCAGCGGTGAAATATTCTATGCAGTACAGAAATAGCTACTATCCTCAGCCTTATGGGTATGAAAAAATAAAGACAGTTTATGACTATAACAGACCTGTTGATTTATATGAAAACAAATATGCTCTGCCTTTGGGGTATACCTACGACAGCTATGTTAATATAAAGAGCTTTGAGAAGCTTGATACCTTAGACAAGCAACAGCTTATGCTGGAAAACGCAGTACTTGAGGATAATGCTTCTATGGATAAGGTTAAGGAAGGAAGTTATTCCTCTGAAAAAATTGATATTCCAATACAAAAAGTTTATCATAGCAAAATAAAACCTACGTATAAGAATTTTCATAATAAAAAAGTATATTCTTTGAAAACTGTCCCTGACAGCGAGGTGTATGTTGTAGTAAAAAATGTTAAACTGAAGGATAAGAAAAGATTTAACATCATAGCAGAAACTGATACTGTTAGAAAGTTTGCAAAGATTTTTGATAAAGCAGACATGTACTATTTTGGAAGAGATGATGCGGTTTTTAATTTAGGGTACACTAAAGACAGTTTATCCAAGCTAATGGTCTATACAGATAAAAAAGGAAAGTTTACTTATGAAAAGATATCGGTGTTCTGCCTTCCAATGAAAAACTACTCGGATAAGATTGGAAAGCTTAAGGAAAATGTTCTGACAGATGTTAAAATGACTACTAATGAAGTGACTGGTTCTATCAACTCTACGAAAGCTAAGCTGCTTTGCTTGTCAATCCCTTATAGTGAAGGGTGGAAAGCTGCAGTTGACGGCAAGGAGGTACCTATATATAAGGCTAATCTGATGTACATGGCAATATCTGTAGATAAGGGTAAGCATGTTGTAGAATTGAGATATTCCACTCCTGGGCTTGTTGAGGGAGCAAAGATATCAGCAGTTTCATTAATAGTTTTTCTGTTCTTAAGTATATTCAGATTTAAAATAAATTTTGGAGATAGGGAGATATAAACTATGGTAAAACCAATAGTACAGCAGCTTATAAAGTATCAAGAGCTTATATTATATGTTTTTTTCGGTGCAGCTACCACCGCAGTAAACTTTGCCGCCTATGGAATATTGGAAAGGTTGTTTAACTGCAATTACCTGTTCAGTAATACGACAGCCTGGATATTATCTGTAGTTTTTGCCTATATAACTAATAGAAAATATGTGTTTTTAAGCGGTGAAAAAACCTTTAAGGGAGTAATAAGAGAGTTTCTTTCTTTTGTATCCTGCAGATTCCTTTCGGGAGGTTTTGATATGGGTGCAATGGTTATTTTTATATCCATAGTAGGATTAAATGATTATACAGCTAAAATAATAACAAATGTAGGAATAGTAATTATAAATTATGTCTTCAGTAAATTGGTGATTTTTAGAAAGAAGGTCAGACCACTGTAAGAAAATAAGAAGATGAGAGGTAAGATATTGGCACTAATATCATAATTAACTGCCTTTTTATCAAATAATAGTCATATATTACAAATACAATTATATAGTAAATGTCTTGCTGTTCAAATATATGGTATATTATACATTAATATGGTAAGCATGGAGGCAGAATAACATGGAAAGAAGTGTTCAAGTAGGGCCAAGAGCACCTAAGGATCCGACAAAACAGAGAAAAGGCTTTTATATAATGATAGATTCTATTATCGAGGCAACTGAAAGGCAAGAGGGTAAACCTGCTCAGGAAATCTACCTTGATGATGGGAGACTTGCTAATAAGGCTAAGATAGTTGGAGGTATTGAAGACGAAGATATACTAAAGCTTCTTGAAAACTCTAATGGATTGCATAAGCTTGTACATAGCATAGGAATAAGTGTAATGACAATTGGAGAAGCGGGAAATATTGATTTTGTGCTTCAGAATTATGGAAAGATTGATAAGTATGGCTCAGGAACGGTGATAAGAGAACATTGTAATACAGACGGTTCTGAACTTATTTTAACATTAGAGGACTATGAGTGGTCGAAAGATGATGAGGTACTGGGAAAGTTTGATTTTGAGTTTGAAAAGCCTGGGGAATTAGCTAAAGTAACGGTAAAACTATATCTTCATGATGGATTTGAGATTCCAGAAATGACGATTGATCCACCTGTTGAATTTCAATCGCCTGAATACAATGCCATGCTTGTAAAATCTATGCTTAACCTTGGCAATAACAACAGGTTTAAGGCTGCTGCAGAAAAGGCAAGAAGAGGCGAGAATGTGACAATAGCTTATATTGGCGGCTCAATCACTCAAGGTGCAGGTGCTAAACCTATAAATACAGAATGTTATGCCTATAAATCCTACAAGAAATTCAAAGAGCTGTTTGGCAAAGGCAGTGGAGATAATATTCATTTTGTAAAAGCTGGAGTTGGCGGAACAGCATCGCAGCTTGGAATGATAAGGTATGATAGAGATATCCTTAGAGATGGAAAAGTAAAGCCGGACATAATAATTATAGAATTTGCAGTAAATGATGCCGGAGATGATAAAAAAGGTGGTTGTTTTGAGAGCCTTGTGCTTAAGAGTCTGATGGAAGAAAACAAACCTGCAGTAATTTTGTTATTCAGCGTATTTGCAAATGACTGGAATCTTCAGGATAGACTTGAGCCGATTGGAAGATATTACAATCTTCCCATGGTAAGCTTGTCTGATGCTATTGTAAAGCAATTCTATCTTGACAGAGAAACTGGAGGAGTTATAACTAAGAGGCAGTTTTTCTATGATATATATCACCCGACTAATGAAGGACACAGGATAATGTCAGATTGCCTTGGATATCTGTTCGAGCAGATGGACAAGAAAGAAACGGATGAGGCAGACGTTTTGATAAATAAAAAACCTGTTATAGGAAATGCTTTTGCAGGTGTAAAGCTTCTTGATAAAAAAGATAATACAAATAAGGCTGCTATATTAGAAGGAGGCTTTACTAGTACAGATAATGAGCTTCAAATGGTTGAGCTTGATGCTAATCCGTTTGGTTCACCTCAATTTCCGTACAATTGGATGCGAACCCCTGAAAGTGGAGAAGACAGTTTTAGGATGACTATATGGAGCAGAAGTCTGCTCATTATTTTCAAGGATTCTGGAAGAGCGGATTTTGGAAAAGCAGAGGTGTATGTAGATGGTAAGTTTGTGCTTACAGCTGATCCGCATATAAATGGCTGGACCCACTGTAATCCTGTGTTTCTGTATGATGAGGAAAGCCCTAGCGAACATCAGATTGAAGTCAAAATGGCTGGGGACAGTTTGGGCAAGTATTTCACTATACTTGGTTTTGGCTACACAATTTAGATATTAGATGGTTTAAGTTCCAATATTCTTAATCATATACAGTTATTAAAAAATCAATACGTGTGGATTTAATTCTCATAATTATGATTGTGTGATAAAATGGACATTGCGAAGAGACTAAGATTCCATAGGCTTTTCGCAATGTTTCATTATAAAATGAACAATGCATCGGTGAGATTATATATTAAGGGGATGTTTTGATGTTAAAGGTTTTATTAGTAGATGATGAACCTTCAGTAATACAACTTCTAGAGAACGTAATAGATTGGAAAACTCTGGGCTTTACAATATGCGGTACAGCATCAAATGGTGAAGATGCGCTGGAAATTCTAAAGCAAAGCAATCCTCATTTAGCTATTATAGATATACGTATGCCTGGAATGAATGGATTGCAGCTTTTGAAGGCAGCTTCAGAAATATTGTACTTGAGAACTAAATTTGTTATATTAAGTGCCTATAATGATTTTCAATATGCTAAAACTGCTATGAGATATGGTGCTGTTGATTATATACTGAAACCTATAGATGACGACGAGGTAGTGCCTGTTTTAGAAAGGGTAAAAAAACAAATCGATATAGAACTTTCTGCAAGGGAAGCAGAAGTTAACAAGCTAAAATTTGCTGCTAACAACTATATTAACAGGCTTATAAAAGATGAAGCAAGTGAAGGACTTAATAAAAGATGCAAACGTATTCTTAGAGTTAGAGATAATGACGTTTTAAAATGTGCCTTAATAGAAATTGATGAGTTTGCAAAATGGATGAATGAATTAGATGATAATGAAATCAGAAAGAAAAGACTTTCCGTAAGAAAGACAATAGAGTATGTAACGGGGAATGTACATATTTATAATATATTTGATGATGAAATAAATAGATTTGGAATAATTCTCAATCAAGAGATGCTTGAAAGAGAAGAAGAATATCTTGAAAACATAAAAAATGAGATTTTGAATAATTGCAATTGCTCTGTTTCGGTTTCGCTTAGCGAAGCTGATAAAGGCATAGATAACATAGAAAAGCTATATAAAGAAGCACTTATTGCACTTCAATACGGGCTTTTTCAGACGGATAGGAATGTGTTATACTACAAAAATTTTAAAAATACCTCACTAGATTATAATTTTTATAATTCAAATCCCGAGGATTTATTGAAAGATATAAAGAGTAATAATAAATTTGGAATTATGGAAAAGATAAACAATGTATTTGAAGAATTTTGTAAAAGAAAGTGTGCGCCGGAAGTAATTGAAAGCTATATAAAGAATATAGAGTTTGAGATGGTAAAATATATATTGGAGCATGAAGGCAGTGTAAATGAATTTATAGGTGATATGGAAAGCATTGGAACAAGTGTAGGAAAAACTTGTGTAACATCTCTTAGAGATGACTTCTGCAGGGTAGCATTAAACACTGCTGACTATTATAAGAGCATAAGCAGCAGAAGCTCAAAGGATATAGTTATAGAAATTAAGGACTTTATTCATCAGAATTACCATAAGGATTTAAAACTACAGCAGGTAGCTAAAACTTATTTTGTAAATTCAGTATATCTTGGGCAGATTTTTACAAAAACAATTGGCATGCATTTTAATGAATATCTTCATAGTGTACGCATAAATGAAGCTAAGAAGCTTTTAAGAAGAACTGATATGAAAATTTGTGCCATTGCAGCGATGGTGGGCTATAATGATTCAGAGTATTTTGTAAGTAAGTTTAAAGCAATTACCCATAGATTACCATCTGACTATAGAAAAAGCAGTATGATAAAAACCAATTAGAGACGTTTTTGAAAGGATGATTACTTTGCTTGTTAAGAGAAGTTTGTTTAGCTTTATAAATGATATTCCGCTAAACTTTAAGTTCTTGATGATATATGTTTTATGTGTACTTGTTCCAATGTTGACAATCAACATAGTTTTTGTAAACAAAATTTCACAGGATATGAAGAGCAGGGAAAAGGAAAATCTCAACATATCTATTAACAGAGCTCAAACTGACATAACTTCAATAATGGAAGGATGTGTTGATATAACTCATTCTGTATCCTCTGACAAATATCTTTATGAGAAGATGGAAAAAAGCTATAGGAATGATAGTCAGTATTACGAAGTGTACAATGATTTACTGCGTGAGAGAATAAACAGGTACCTGCCTATTTATAATAATGTAAGTTTTATAACTCTTTATACTACAAATAATACAATAGATAACGGTGGGAACTATTCTATTATTAATAAGCATATTAAAAAGTCTCCCTGGTATAAATATATTTCTAAATCAAACAACGCAGTCATGCTTTATTCCTACATGGGAAAAGCCTATGATGGAAGCAAAAACCGTACACAGTATTTAAGCATTATGCGGCACTTAAATGAATTTGCTTCAAGCGGTGATAAATACGAGCAGATACTTAAGATAGACATAGATATGCGCAAAATGTATGACATATTTGACAGGGAAAGAGATTATTTGAATTTGATGCTAGTTGATCCTAAAGGAAATATTATTTGTTCTACAGATCATCAGTATGAAAAATATTTATCGAAAGGCTATATTAATTTTTCTAAAGTCTATCATAATTTTAAAGATAAAATAGATTTTAATCGCAGCCTTGGAAGAGCTGAGTACCTAGATGGCTGGAGAATAATCGGTATAGCAAATCACGGTAAAATTCTGCATGAATCTGAGCAATCCAATAGCTTTAATTTTATTATAATATTTGGAGTTACGTTTATATCTTCAGTGCTGATATACATTATCGTAATGTCTTATAATTATAGACTTAAGAAGCTGCTTAAGCATATGAAGGGAGTTGAAAATCAGAAATTTGAATTAATTCAGATGCCTGAGGGAAAAGATGAAATAGGCAATCTTATTTTAAGATTCAATATGATGACTTCAAGGATAAATACCTTGATAAATGATGTTTATAAACTTCAACTTAAGAAGAAGAATCTTGAAATTCAGAGGGTTCAGGCTGAACTTAGATTTCTTCAGAGTCAGATAGATCCGCATTTCCTTTTCAATACACTAAACGCAGTAATGGCTGTTTGTGTTAGAAATAATTATACAGATCTTACGGAAGTTATAAAATACCTTTCAAAAATCTTTAGAAGGCTTGTAAGCTGGAAAGATGATCTTGTAACAGTTCGGGAGGAAATTTCCTTTACTGAAATGTATCTTAAAATAGAAAAGTTTCGTTTCCTAGAAAAGTTCAATTATGAGATTGAAGTGGATGAAGATATTCTTGATTTTAGAATACCCAAAATGAGTATACAAACAATTGTTGAAAACGCATGTAAGCATGGAATTCAAAATAGTACAGATATAGGCATTGTTAAAATAAGGGTAACTCAAAAATGTGATTTCTTATTTGTTGATGTTGAAGATAATGGGTCAGGAATTGAGGAGGAAAAACTTAAGGAGATATTGGAATCCTTATTGGAAGAGGAAGAACTTTATGAAAGTATAGGCATAAGAAATGTTTATAAACGTCTTCATTTGTACTATGGAGGCAAGGTTGAATTTGATATAAAAAGCGATACTGATAAGGGAACGATTGTACATTTCGGAATTGATATGAAGGTTTTAAATGAAGATAAATCAGTTAAGCAGGAGTCTGTGTATAAGCAGCTTTAATGTATAACAGTGCTTTGATTGAAGAGGGGGAGATTTAAGTGTATAAAGTAGTGCTAGCTGATGACGAGCCGATGGCTTTAGAAGTGCTGAAATACATTGTGGATTGGGAAGGAATGGGCTTTCATATCTGTGAGAGTTGTAGTAATGGTAAAGAAGCAATAGAAGCAATTGACAGACATAATCCTGAAGTTGTAATAACAGATATAAGAATGCC
Source organism: Clostridium oryzae (assembly GCF_002029235.1). Taxonomy (GTDB): domain Bacteria; phylum Bacillota; class Clostridia; order Clostridiales; family Clostridiaceae; genus Clostridium_AE; species Clostridium_AE oryzae. The sequence continues at coordinate 4,650 of NZ_MZGV01000022.1, read as the reverse complement.
TGTCGTAGATGGTTTGGATTTAATTAAATATGAAAGAGAAAATGGCAGAGATGATATTAATTTTGTACTTGTAAGCGGTTATGGAGAGTTTGAGTACGCTCGAAAAGCTATGCAGTATGATGTGAGGTATTATCTTCAGAAACCTATTTTACAGGAAGACATAGACGAAGTGATTATTGAGATTAAAAGACAGCTTGATAAGCAGGCTGTTAATAAATTGACTATGGAAGATGATAAAAAAGCAGCTATTAATGGGATTCTTGAAGAACTTATTCTTGGTAGTGACGAGAAGAAGGCTTTTGAGTGTCTTAAACGTATGCAAGGGGAAATGGAAAGAATAAACTGGAATTGTATTTTAGTAGATTTTGAAGGCAATAAATTTGAGCTAGGCGATGAATGTAAGGCTATCAGACGCAAGGCCAAGAAAGCTGCTGAGGGCTTTCCTAATTTATTTATACTCGAGCAAAGTGTAAATAGGCTTATTATTTTGCAAGGAGTAAGCAGTGATGAAGCAATTAGAAGCAGAATGTTTACAATTTCTAAAAGCATATATGAAAGGCTCACTACGTTAGCTTCATGTAATTTCGTAATTGCAATTGGAGAAGAAGTAAAAGGGATAAGCCAAGTAAAACATTGTTATTATACAGCATGCAGGGCTCTTAGAGAAAGGTTTTATACTGGTTTTAAAAGCATTATCCGTTATGAAGAAATAAAAGATAAACCTTTTAATTTTGAATTTAATGAGATATTTATGTCAAACAAGGTTTTTGAGGCAGTTGAGGAAGCAAATGTTGAAAAGCTCAAAAGCATAATAGATAATACTTTCAATTACTTTAAAAAATATAAAATTGCCCCTGATATAGTTGTAATGTTTGTTTCTAATATAATATTTAAGGCGAAAAATCTTATAAGTGATAGCGAATCTAAGATAATTGATGACAGTAAGGCTATTCGTGGACTTAAGGAAAGCAAAAGTACTATTAGCGAGCTAAATAACTTTTTTGAAACATTTTGTATTGGCTGCTGTGAACACTTTAATGCAATACGTAATAAGAAAGCTAAGGGCAACTTAGACAAAATAGAGTCTTTTATCAGGGCGAATTATAAGAGAAATATTACAATACGTGAATTAGCAGAAAATGTGTATATGCACCCGGCTTATCTTGGACAGCTTTTTACCCAGAGATTTGGAATGGGATTTAATGAATATATACATCTGCTGCGCATAGAAGAAGCTAAAAAGCTTTTAAACGAAACACAACTTAAAAGCTGTGAAGTAGCTGAAAAGCTTGGCTACAGCAACTATAATAGCTTTCTTCAGCAGTTTCAGAAATATACGGGAATGAAGCCAAAAGAATTCAGAGATGATATTCAGTGACACCTATGACATTTTTGGTAATATGACTAAATAAATTAGAAAAAATTATAAAACTTAAAAATGGGGGGGGTACACCTTTAATTTGTTAAATTGTTATGTATTCGTTTACCTTTTATAATGTACTTGTACAGGACATATTGTTCTGCAATATACAAAAATTAAGGGGGACGAAAGTCTATGAAAAGATCAGGTAAAGCAATGGCTACTTGTCTGGCTGCGATGGTTGCAATAACAGCAGTGACAATGAGCGGATGTAAAAAAAGTGATAATAGTGCTAAAAGCGCAAATAGTACTACAGTAGATGCAAAGCATCCGATAACTATTTCAATGTTTATCGCTGATTCTACAACTATTCAGCCTACAAAGAACAATAAGATTCTCAAACTGCTTAAGGAAAAGCTAGGCATTAACTTAAAGTATGAAATCTTAGCAGGTGATCGTGATCAAAAGATAGGTGTTATGGTTGCTGGTGGTGATTTGCCAGATCTAGTAAGTTATGATATTAAATTTCAGAATGCAAATGCTATTATACCACTTGAAAGTAAGATTCAGAAATATGCTCCAGCTATCTATAAACATTTTGTAGATGGTGATGCTTGGAACAAGATGAAGGATTCAAATGATGGACATATTTACTGTATGCCAAACTATGGTGTTACAAGTGGAAAGGCTACAGGTTCCTACTACAGTGGTCCTGCCTTCTGGATTCAGAAAAGAATACTTGCAGATGCAGGATATCCAAAGGTAACAACAGTTGATCAGTATTTTGATTTAATTCAGAATTATCTTAAAAAGCATCCAACAACTAATGGAGAAAAATCAATAGGATTTGAAACTTTAGCTACAAAGGATCAATCCTTCGTATTGTTAAATGCACCTGAACATTTATCTGGACATCCAAATGATGGTGGTGTTGTTGTAGATAATGGGGTTGCATCTCTTTTCGCAGATAAGGATATATCAAAAACTTACTTTAAGAAGTTGAACGATATGTACAACCTTGGCATAGTTGATAGAGAAGCTATTACTCAGACTAAGGATCAGTACCTTCAAAAGATAGCAAGCGGACGTGTACTTGGAATGTTTGATCAGCACTGGGATTTTGGAAGCGGAGAATCTACACTAACAAAAGAGAAAAAAGATGAATTAACTTATGCTCCACTTGCATTAACTTATGATGGAGTTACACCTCATTATAAAGACCGTGCAGTTCCAAACCTAGGAAATGGTTTTTCAATTACAAAGGATTGTAAAGATCCAGAGCGAGTACTTAAAGCTTTAAATACGCTTATGAGTGAAAAATGGCAGAAGATACTTAACTGGGGTATAGAGGGAGAAGATTATTCTATAGATAAAGCATCTGGACAACCAGTTTGGACAGATCAGCAGAAGACTAACCAAAGTGATAATGCATGGAAAGCAGCAAACAGAGCAGACGTTCTATATGCTACTTTGCCTAAGATAGAGGGAACTTACAGCGATGGAAATGCTACAGCCTTAGGTGATAACCCAATACAGTACAAGAAAGGTATGTCTGCTTATGACAGAAACTTTTATGATAAATATAAGGTAAACAGTCCATATGAAATGATGGGCAATGCACCTAAGAATGAGATATATTATCCAGCATGGAACATAAATATTCCAACCAATTCAGATGCCTATGCAGCAAGCGTTGCAATAACTAATACACAGGTTAAATGGCTTCCAAGAATTATTGCTTCAAAATCAGGTGATTTTGATAATCAATGGAAGAATTACGTAAAAGAAATAAACAGTGATAATCCTAAAGCTTATCTTGATGCTATTAATAAAGGTATAAAGTACAGAATTAAAAATTGGACTATAAAAAAATAGTTTAGGTAGTAGAAAGTCAAGGATAATGGATTTACATCTTATTCTAGATGATTTCCATTATCCTTCAAAATAGATGGATTATTTGTGTATTAATTTAGGAGGAGAGTATATGGCAGAGATGCAGCAAAATATTAAACACACAGAAAAACCAGTAAAAGTAAAAGAAGGGAATAAGATAACCTGGAAGCTCATTAAGAGCCAGAAAGAGCTTATTTTCATGTCTGTTCCTTTCCTGGCATATATATTTTTATTCGCTTATGCACCTATCTGGGGATGGATTATGGCCTTTCAGAACTATGTACCTGGAGTAAGTTTTTTTCATCAGCAGTGGGTTGGACTTAAACAGTTTAAAATTCTTTTCACAGGTCAAGAATTTCTTCGTGTACTGAGAAATACATTAGCAATGGCCTCTATACAGCTAGTATTAGGGTTTGTTTCAGCTATAATTTTAGCATTATTACTTAATGAAATAAAAAATATATTTATAAAACGTTCCGTGCAGACTATATCTTATCTGCCACACTTTTTATCTATGATTATTGCTACAGGAATAGTTGCAAATGTTCTTTCAGCGGATACTTCAATTGGAATTATTAACAATGTGCTTATAAAACTTCATATTATAAGCCAGCCTATCTTATTCCTAGGGATACCAAAGTTATTCTGGGGTATTGTAGGTGCAACTAGTGTCTGGAAAGAGGTTGGCTGGAATACAATAATATACCTTTCTGCTATAGCATCAATAGATCCAGCATTGTATGAAGCTGCTTCAATCGATGGAGCGGGCCGTTTTCAGAAGATGCTGCATATAACGCTTCCAGGAATAAAAGCCACTTTTATGGTACTATTCATTATGTCAATAGGAAATATTTTAAGTTCTGGTTTTGAAATACAGTACTTTTTAGGAAACGGCTTAGTATCTGATTATTCTACAAATCTTGATATATATGTTTTGCAGCATGGTCTTCAGCAGGCGAACTATTCCCTTGCAACTGCAGCAGGTATATTCAAAACTGGCGTAAGTATTATATTGCTTCTTGTTGCAAATTTCATTGCCGGTAAACTCGGTGAAGAGCAGTTGATGTGATAGTGTAAAGTTTGCTATGAAAAAAATTTAGAGAAAAAAAGTAGGATTGAAAAGAGAAAAAGAAGAAAAAAAGCAAGGAAAAATAGGTAGGTGAAGGAAGCCGCCACCCTTGACAGCATGACAAATTAATGCAGTGAGGAAAGTATTAACGGCGAAGGAACTCAAAAACAGAGAGATATAACCGTCAATATCACAGCATTGTAGCATTAATTTATCAATACCATCAAGGGCAAGTCCAAAGGATGGCTAAGTATTTAATTACGGCTCAGGAAGCTAAAAACAGAGAGCTTAAGAGCATTGTTGTTCCTGTAAATCAAGAATAACAAGC
>NZ_MZGV01000021.1 GCF_002029235.1 Clostridium oryzae | reverse complement strand
TCGTATACCTATCTGATAAGAATTTAAATATGACCTTAGGATGTAAATACCACGTTAAAAAGGATCATTTCATTTCACTTAATCAAGTGGTACAAGATGATGGATATGAACATAATATTCAAGATCCTAGTAATTTAAATATACCTATAGGTAAAGGCTATCGCAGAATTACTAGTCAAGGCAAAGTAATAAAAGTACTTTTTAATCGGCTGAATGAATTAGAATATTCGAGTATGTTTATACTAAATAAGGATGATTATCAAAATGTTAAATTAAGTACCGTTTATTCCAATGTTGGGAAAATTAGGTTGTTAAACTTCCCCAATTGGCGAAAAACAAATAAAATATATCAAAATCTTAATGTGGAGTTAAAGCAATATAATAAAGTACATTCCTTCAGAGATTTAAAAAGTTCTACAGAAATTGATTATTCATCCATGTGTTCTTCCAAAATTAGTGATTATAATATGCAAATAAAATCAGCTTCATTTTTACTATTTCTATGTTGCTTTGTAGGCATATTATTTTTTGTGTCACAATTAATCATGCTTCACTTTAAACTATTAACTGAATTTGATGCTGAAAAAATTAAATATAAAAAGATAAATAAAATAGGAATTCAAGAAAGGGAGGTTTCAAAAAACATATCATATGAGTTATTAATTATATTTATACTACCTGTAATGTTTAGTATTCTATTATCAGCATTTTTTTGTTACTGCCTTCCGATCGAATCTGGAAAGGGAATTCTTTCTGCTGAATACAGCATAATAATAGGATTGGCATATTTCTCAATTCAAATTATATATTATTTAGTATATAAAGGATTTTACATAAGAAAGCTTATTAATGCGTTATGAAAATATAGTGATGTTATTTAGCACCTGAAGTATCACTAATGTTTTTGAACATCGCCGGCTCATAGTGAGTTCAATAATAGATTGGATTAATAATCAAAAAATGAACTTTTGTTTTATGTGGCACATATATGAGTAGATGCCGGTTGATTAGATTTTGCGTAGCTTGTACCTGCCAAAATTTTCACCTCCGAGGTACTGAGTAATTTTAAAGTATTGATTGCAGAGTTAAACTCGCTGAGAATTCTTACTAATAAATTAGAGAACCTAACAGAAACTAAGAGGAATAATATAAACACATATATTAGTATCATGAATGAAGTAGGTGATAAAGTATACCTTACAGGATCAAAACCGCGTTAGGTGGCTCATAACACGTTTTTAGCTCTGCAAGACTCATGTTAGCTGATTATATATTTTTATTTTGCTATTATTAAGGATAGATATGATAGTGACTTTTATTATTATATAAAAGTATGTTAAACTTTCCTGTCGGATTTGACATGTAATTTGTACAGGAAAACATTTATTAATTAAGTGCTTTCCTGTGTAAATTAATTTTTATTTATTATCCGTACGTGTCTCATTGTAATGCTTGATAAGCAATTCTTTATATTTTTTATTATATAAATATGTATTTGCGCATATGGTAACCGTAAAAAAATCTCCGTCTATATTTTTGAGAATAACTTTGATAAACTAAATCCAGTAGAAAGCAGAATGATTGGATCTAAGTCAATATCTTAGACACAAAAAGTTGAACTTTTTATGCAATTTTTCTAGCTAAATCTTCACATTTTTGAGGAGATATGTAACCAATACTTCCATGTATTCTTTTTCTACTGTACCAGGCTTCTATATATTCAAATATTGCTAGTCTTGCTGTATCATAATCAAAGTAATTAACGAGGTGCACTTCTTCCTTTTTTAGAGAAGCATGAAAAGACTCTATACAAGCATTGTCATAAGGACAGCCTTTACCGCTAAAGGAATGTTTAATTATTTTAGTACTATCTATGTATTCTTTAAAAGCGGAACTTGTATACTGACAACCTAAGTCACTGTGTAGAATAAGCTGCTTAGTTGGCTTCTGAAGCTTAATAGCGTTTTTTACGGCCTGCAAGGCAAGAGTTGTATCAATAGTCCTAGACATAGCATAACCAACTATTTTTCTACTATATAGATCCATAACTGAGGCTAAATAACACCAGCCGTCTTTGATCGTGTGAATATAGGTCATATCTGTTACCTACTTCTCATTGATTGTAGTAGTACTAAAATCTCTTTTTAAAACGTTTTCTTGTGCTTCTATTTTCTTTTTAGATGAAGTAGGTCTATACTTTTTTACTATTATAGATTTTATCCCCAGCTTTTTCATTAATCGTTGGGTTTTCTTTATACTAATATTTATCCCTAAGGATTTTAAAGCTTCGTTTATCTTAACTGCTCCATAACGATTTTTACTGTCCTTGTGGATATCTATAATTTTTTCTTCTATCTTTGCATTTTCTATTGCTCTATGACTAGGCTTTTTATGTAAGTTTTTATAATATGAGCTTCTAGACACCTTTAAAACCTTACACATAAGCTTAATATCATGATATTTTTGGGTTTTAGCTATGAATTCAAATACATTAGTTACTTCCTTGCGAATATGCCCATGGCTTTTTTTAATATTTCATTCTCTTCTTCAAGCTGCTTAGTCCTTTTTATTAAAGCTTGATAGTCTGCTGCAGTTATGGTTGTACCTTTATCAACAGCTACAGGTTTATTCTTCTTTATCCATCCAGTTATTGTGGATTTTGATAGGGCATATTCACTGCTTAACTCTGATAAGCTCTTTCCAGCGTTATAAAGTTCTACTATTGTATTTTTGAATTCTTCTGTATATTGTTTTTGACCTCTTGCCATTTTAACACTTCCTTCTCTTTTCTTTATTTTAAAGTGTTTGGCTTTCTGTGTCTACAATATTATACTAACACCATTGGGACAAAACACTCTTTACGGCGGCACAAGTCAAGCTACAAGTTGCGATTACCAAGCTGCTCAATAAATTGGAGAGATAATAATAAAATTTAGCAGAACACAGAAGATCGTATATATGGTAATAATGTTATGAGAAATTAAAAGATATGATAATGTATTATTTTAATTTAAGGTATGCTATAATGTTTCTATATTTGGCGGTAATAAAAGTATAAGAAGGTGAGAATATTGGATACAGAACTGTTAAAAGCATTAAAGGAACTATTAAAAGATGAATTAAAACCATTAAGTGATAGACTTGACAGAGTAGAAGGCAAAATTGATAAGAATACTTTAATACTTGAAGAGGTTAGAGGAAATATTAAATCATTAGCAGAATTGCATGTTGCGCATAGAGAACAAAATGAAAGAGCCTTTGATAAGGCTGACCTTTTAATACAAGAGAAGTCAGATTTAATAGAAACAGCATTGACTAACACAACAAAAGAACTTAATGGAATTAAAGACAGCATTGAGGTATTAACTGAAGCAGTTGGTAAACATGAGATGGATATAAGAATATTAAAGAAAAGACCAGTTTAATTATACAAAAGTATCTTGGAGTGAAAGACAGTATATGGTAAATATTTCTGTTGGTTTACTGTAAGTTGACTGTATGTTATACTTTTATTACAACCGTTACATTTGTTAGAACAGAAACGGCTTTAAATCATTGAATTAAGAGGGTTTGCACGCAGGAAAGCGATACAGAGAACTTCAAAACCGTAGGTTCAGCGTTCGAGTCGCTGTACCCCTGCCAGTAGAAAACCAGTAGAATCGAGGATTCTACTGGTTTTTGTTTTTTGAAAATGAGTTAGTTAATGTAATCATTAAAAACTATGCTATAATATTATAAAAAAACGTTATAAAGAGGTAATGAAAATGTTTAATTTTTCGTTTTTAAATAAAAAATGAACAAGATTAGCAAAGCAATGTAGGGAAGACAATTATTGAAGCTTAAAATAGTAAGAGAAATAAAAGATGAATTTCCAGATAAAAAAGGATTTTCGTCTTTAATATATACATAAAATAAAAAAGATTCAAGAATTTATTTGATTATTTTTACATATGAGGTTCGATTTGTATTTTAATAGTGCAGTTAATTGAAAAAGTAACTTCTGCCGACCTGTTTTTTTGAAGGATTATTTTCCGGTTATATTTGTCCTTGATTTCGTTATCCTATTTTTTAAGAAGCGCAGGTTTTAAATGCACTTCATCTGCTGGTATTTGTTTAAGCATCAATTTATCCAAATGTTATTAATTCCAATAAAACATCTATAGACTCAATATTTAATAATTAATGGAATAATAATATAATTATTGCACATAATAATATTACAATTAACTATACTTTCTGATCAGCAACAATATTCTAAAATAAAAACCATAACGGGCATTCTACCTGTTATGGTTTTTATCATTAACTTTATATTAATTGAAAATTACACTAGCTTTTCAATATTATCAGATTTCTTTAAATCAAAACGATGAGAAACAAAACCGTATAGTGTCCACCCGATAAAAGTAGCTATAGATCCATACATCAATGCTTGGGAACCTGATGTATAGAGAGCATATAGACTATACACTGAACCTACCAATGCAATAAAATTAGTTATCCTCATTTTATTAACAGGGGCATTTTCGGATTTCTGCATAACGCTTACCGATGCCATTGATAGTAGATAAGGAATAACATTTGTAACTACGGCTAAGTTAACTAATACATTAAATTGCTTTGATAAGCTTGGACTAATTGTCATTAATGCAAGTAAACTTTGAAGAATTGTAATAACAATCATTCCAAGAAGCGGAGTTTCAGTCTTTGATACTTTACCGAAAATCTTAGGGAAGTATCCTGCAAGTGCTGAAGTCTTAAATACTTCAGCTATAGTAAACTGCCATCCCAATAGAGAACCGAAGCAAGAGATAACCATTAATCCCATGACAATTTTTCCTATAGTTGGATTAAACATAGTTGCAAAGGCTAATCCAAAAGGTGCATTGGAATGTAATAATCCAGCATTAGGAACAATACCAGCCATAACATTTGTTGAAACAATATATATAATTGCAGTGCCGATAGTACCTCCTAAACAAGCGATAGGAACATTTCTTTTTGGATTTTCAACTGCATCCATATTTGCTGACGCTGATTCCAGACCTAAGAAGGCCCATAGTGTTATAGAAATTGATTTTCCTACAGCAGTAAAGAAAGGATAATGATTAGGATTCCAGGAACTAACATATAATTTACCGCTGAACCAGAACCATCCGAATATACAAATAGCTAATACAGGTATAATTGCACCCCATACAGTAAAGGAACTTATTCTTCCAGTAACTCTTGCACCTCTAAAATTTAATACAGTCGCAAGCCATAAAGTAAAGATTGTAAATAGTCCTACTTCTATTGGTGAAAGTTCTTTACCTAAAAGTACAGAGGCATAACCTACAGCTGAAATTGCAATTGCTACATTAGCTATTATAAGCGATACGCCGTATGTATAATTTGCCATGAAACTTCCGGCTTTGCCAAAAGAATATTCTGCATATCCACCCATACCAGCAGAGTTTCTACTAAACATACCGCATTTAGCAAAGGCATAAGCTAAGGACATTGATCCAACTGCTGTAACTAGCCATGAGAGAATTGACATAGTTCCAACTTGAGCTAAATTCGTAGGAAGCATTATTATTCCAGAACCCATCATATTTATTGCAGTTATTATTGTAAGTTGAACTACATTCATCTTGTTTTTTTCATTGCTCATAATTAACTACTCCTTTGTTAAAATTATATAAAGCACTAATTCTAGTACATTTTGTCTTTAAAACATTTCGGAGTTTTTCTTTTGTAAAATGGTATATATTAATAAGACAAAATGTAAGAATTTAGTGCATTATATGTTGTTTTACTTTGGCTAATTTTATTTGTCTAATACAAATCCATAAGCTCTAACGCGATTATTTTCTTTTTCTAGGTATACTCCTTGAATTTCTGGTGCAAAGCCTGGAAATTCATTAATACCATCTTGTAAAATTAAGAAATATCTTTGAGCTACTTCACTCCATCTTTCACCCGGTGCAACACAGAAGACTCCTGGTGGATATGGAAGAGCACCTTCTAACGCAATTTCTCCAACGATATTATCTAAAGGTACTAGTTTACCTTCATTTCTTACTAATGCCCATCTAGCTTCTTGCGCAGTAAATACTTTTTTAGCTGTATTAATTGAATTTTTATTTTCTACTTCAGCAGCAACTTCATTTGCTGCTGTATTGTTAACATCTTCAGCAATAACAGCTCTTTCAGGGAAATAATCAGCTCTAAACAATTTTTTCTGATAGTCTTTAGCATTATTGTTTTTATAAAAATTGTGCATTTCCTGACAGAGGGTTCTTATTGTATAGTTTCTATATCTTTCTATATTGTTTGAATATATGCTAGGAAGCACTGTACTCAATGGGGCATCCTCTTTAACAAGGTGTTCAAATTGAACAAGTAAAGCTACTAGATTTTCCATCTTTGTTGATGTTTCAGCAGGTGTCATTAGGAATAGTATAGAATTTAAATCATTCTTTTCTGGAATGATTCCGTGTTCTCTTAAATAGTTTGCAAGAATAGTAGCAGGAATACCAAAATCCATATACTCTCCAGTTTCTACATCAATTCCTGGTGTTGTAAGCATAAACTTATTTGGATCAACAAAATATTGGTTTTCTCCATAGCCTTCAAAAGAATGCCATTTTTCGCCAGGTACAAATTTGAAGAACTCTATACTGCTTGCAATTTCTTCAGTATCATAGTCTTCCCATTTTTTGCCGTTTACGATTGGTGGAATAAATGGTCTGAACATGGAGCAATTCTTTAATACGGATTTTCTAGCTTCAATACCAAGTTTTACGCATTCATGCCATAGGCGCTTACCGGCTTCGCCCTCCTGCATTTTCGCATTTACATCTAATGCTGCGAATAAAGGATAAAATGGGCTGGTTGAAGCATACATCATATATGAATTATTAAAACGCTTATGGTCAACATAACGTTTTTGACCTTTTATATGCCTATCTTTTTTGTGAATTTGTGAAGTTTGAGAGAATCCTGCCTGTTGTTTATGTATGGATTGAGTTACTAATATTCCTGGGTCGTTTTCGTTCAAATCAAGCAGAAGAGGAGAACAATCTCTCATCATAGGAATAAACTGCTCATATCCAACCCAAGCTGAGTCGAATAAAATGTAGTCACATAGATGTCCAATTTTATCAACTACCTGTCTAGCATTATAGATAGTTCCGTCATAAGTTCCAAGCTGGATTACAGCTAATCTAAAAGGTCTTTTATCTGAGGCTTTTTCTGGTGCAACTTTGGCTATTTCAGCTCTTAAGTAACTTTCATCAAAGCAATGAGCATCGATACCGCCAATAAATCCGAAAGGATTACGAGAAGTTTCAAGATATACAGGATTACCACCTGATTGAACTAATGCTGCATTGTATACCGATTTATGATTATTTCTATCAAATAGAACTAAATCTCCAGGAGCAACTACTGCATTTATAGCTACTGTGTTTGAAGTACTAGTTCCATTCATTACGAAATAGGTTTTATCAGCATTGTATACTCTAGCAGCATGTTTTTCAGCATCCATTGCGGGACCTTCATGTATCAGTAAGTCTCCCAATGCAACATCAGCATTGCAGATATCCGAACGGAAAACATTTTCTCCGTAAAAATCATAAAAGTATCTGCCAGCTGGATGTTTGCGGAAATATTGTCCGCCTTGATGCCCAGGACAATCAAATTGTAAGTTTCCTTTCTCTACATAATTGCTTAATGTGCCGAAGAAAGGAGGCAGCATATTCTTTTCATATTGACTTGCAGCAGTTTCTATTTCTCTGCTGTATAGGCCTAAATCGAAATTGTTTTTATCGATTACACGATAAATCTTTTTAGTTAGTTCACTATCAAGTTTGTCGGAATTTTTCAAAACTACAAATATAGGGATACCAAACTTTGTATCATAGACATTATCAATTAAATTGATATTAGAATCAGTTAATATGACTGCAGCTACGTCTGAATAATCAGTATTTTCAGTCAACACCAAATCCCTTGTAGTCGAAAAATATTCTTTTGACTCTGCTGTATATGCAATCTTTAAATGTTTCACAAATTTATCCTCCTAGTTACTGTTATTCTTACAGGAATAATAATACACCTTTGGAGGACATTTGCGATTTGTAATAATTTAAATTGCATAACGCATCTATTTGTAAAAGTTACGAAGAAGCATCGAGCAAGGTGTATATTCTAACTGCTACAGCTAGTTCTTCATAAAAGTGCTGACTTTTATAATTTTCACATATAATTTTCTGGATTTTATCTATTCGGTACCTTACTGTATTGCCATGCTGAAATAATTCTTCAGCGGTGAGTTTTATATCTCCGTTATTTTCAACGTACTTTATAGCAGTTTTCAGTAGTTCTGTTTCATTAATTTTATCGTAATCAATTAGAGGTTCTATCATTTGTTTGTAATATTTTAAAAGCCATGGATTATCTAGCATAGGAAACAGTATTCTGCTTATGCCGATTTCGTGAAAGAACGAAATGTTTCGTTTATATGCCATGGAATATCTGAATGCATACAAACTTTCCTGTACAGAATTATTCAAATCACCTAAGTCATTATATAAACTGCTTATTCCTATAACATATTCTGTTTCGTTAAAACCCCACCATTTAAGCCGTCTTAAAATAGCATTTTCAATATCTTTTTGATCTATATCTTGAAAAGTATTAATAACAATATACCCATTTCTATAAGGAATCACTTTACTGAGTATTTCATCCACTTCTTTACCAGAAAAGTTTATTATTGCTTTTAATTTCATACTTTTTTTCTTACAGAAGGCTACTATGTTTTTTTCTTTAAAATGAATATTAATCTTATGAGCAACTTTTTTTATGCTTAATTCATCAAGATTATTATTTAAGATATAATCTATCTTAGAAGCTAAGTTTTCATATTCATTTTTTTCATCAATGGCTTTGTTAACGTATACGATTATGTCTTCAGTATAAGTATTGTTAAATAACATAATAGGAAAATTGTTTTTATTTGCAAGGTCAATTACATTATCAGGAATATAATCAAAGTAGATATTTTTAATTGCCAGGCAGCTTATACCAATTTTAATCATTATTTCTACGTTATCATACAGTTTATCAATATTATCCCTTATTGCAACAAGTGTACTTAATGCAAAATCGCCTCTACTGAAATTTTCGGCTATTAAGTTACCAATTTCGTAATCCCAAACAGCTACATGATATATTTTATTTGAAAGACCTTTTTTACCTGCTATAACTTTAAATCCATCAAGTATATCTAGTTCCAAAGCTTCATTTACGGTTATAGGCATAAGTTTTTCCCCCATTCTATAAAAACTTTCGATATGCAAAGTACATAGATAAACATTACGCAATTTGACTTACACGAGCTGAAATATAAAATGATCAGAGGTATTCAGTTTATGTAAACCAATAGTTGAAGTTTATTATCTGTATAATTTTTGTTTATTGTAAGAATAACATGGGAATATAAACAATAATAAATTAGCATATCAAGAATTTAAATGCAATAAGCATGTGCCAAATATAGAATAAAAATTTGCCCCAATAATTAAATTAATTTGTTTTTGTAAACATCTTACTTTTTGCTACCTTTTCATACGAAATAATATTTACATTATTCTATTATTTTATTACACTTAAAAAAGTGGTATATAACTCTTAGAAAGTGATGTATGTTATTATTAGTTTCTAAGAAAACGATATCAGTACGATTTAAAATTATGAGAATGGAGATGGATTTATGGAAAAAATTACACCTATCAAGGTCAGAGATTACAGAATAAGTGATGGTTTTTGGTCTAACTATCAGAAATTAGTGACGGAGGTTGTTATTCCTTATCAACAGGATATCCTCTATGATAGAGTAGAAGGGGCAGAAAAAAGTCATGCAATTGAAAATTTTCGTATAGCAGCAGGAGCTGCTGAAGGAGAATTTTATGGACAAGTATTTCAGGATAGTGATGTTGCTAAATGGATTGAAGCTGCTGCATATTCAATAATGCTTCATGCAGATAAGAAACTTGAAAGCGATATTGATGAAGTTATCGATGTTATAGAAAGGGCTCAGCAGCCTGATGGTTATATAGATACCTACTTTATAATAAAAGAGCCTGAGCATAGATGGCAAAATCTGCAGGAAGGACATGAATTATATTGCACAGGACATATGCTTGAAGCTGCCATAGCATATTATGAGGCTACCGGTAAGGATAAGCTGCTTAATGTAATGAAGCGTATGATTGATCACATAATAGATAGATTTGGCAAGGACAAGATAAGGGGAATCCCCGGACATCCAGAGATTGAATTAGCGCTTATGAGGCTGTATTCATTGACTAAAGACAAAAAATATATGGAGTTAGCTGAATATTTCATAGATGAACGTGGGACGGAGCCCAATTTTTTTGTAGAGGAAAGAAAAAAACGAGATTGGACTATATGGAATTCAGATCCGTTTGAAGCTACCTATACTCAAAATTATGCACCGGTAAGAGAACAAAAAGATGCTGTTGGCCATGCGGTAAGAGCTGTTTATCTTTATGCAGGCATGGCTGATATAGCTGCCTTTGGCGATGAAAGTTTAAAGAAGGCCTGCGAGGAATTATGGCAAAGCATTACGCAAAGGCGCATGTATGTTACGGGTGCTATAGGTTCTGCGGCTGTTGGAGAAGCATTCACTGCTGATTATGATTTACCTAATGATACTGCTTATGCGGAAACCTGTGCAGCTATTGGATTGATTTTCTTTGCACATAGAATGCTGCAGTTAACCCCCAATTCAAAGTATGGTGATACCATGGAAAGAGCTTTGTATAATTGTGTGCTTGCCGGCATGCAGTTAGATGGAAAGAGATTCTTCTATGTTAATCCGCTTGAAGTTAACCCTGAATATGACGGGAAGATTACTGGGTACAAACATGTACTGCCTGAACGACCAAAGTGGTTTGGCTGCGCCTGCTGTCCTCCTAACGTAGCAAGATTAATAACATCGCTTGGACAATACTGTTGGACTGAGTCAGAAGATACAATATATTCACATTTATTTATAGGTGGGACTGCAGATTTTGAGACAACTAAAGGTTGCAAGGTGAAAGTTGAAACAGGGTTCCCTTATGACGGGAAGGTTGCCTATAGAGTAATTCCTAAGAGTGGTAAAACTAAAGTAAGGTTAGCTATAAGAATACCAGATTGGAGTAAAAATACTTGCATTTTCTTTAATGGAGAAAAGATTGATATTAACAGCACAATTGAGGATGGATATGCGTATATAGAGAAGTGCTTTGATAAAAACGATTTACTAGAGCTATGTTTAGATATGACCCCTCATAAAGTATATGCCAATACTGCGGTAAGAGAGGATATAGGCTGTGCTGCAATTCAGCGCGGACCACTGGTTTATTGCTTTGAAGGAATTGATAATGATCAGGATTTGAATAGACTAAGAATTGCAAGAAATGCAAATATAACAGAAAAATTTGAAAAAAACTTGCTGAATGGAATAGCTATACTTAAGGTATCAGGATATAAAATGACTTCATTGAATGGTCTTTATTCTAACCAAAGACCATCTGCTCAGTCTTACGAATTAACTGCTATGCCTTATTATACATGGGGAAACAGAGGGTTAAACCAGATGAAGGTATGGTTAGCTGAAGAATAGAAAATATATAATTTCCTTAAGGGTGAAATAGCTGTCACAAAGTGATGTGACAGCTATTTATTTTTAATAAAATGTTTATTATATTAAAAAAATAATATATAATATAATAAAAAGGATAATGCTTTATGTCGAAATAAGAACAAAAGGGGGCGTTCCAATGCTAAAAAAACTAAGTCTTAGAAGCAAAATAATATTAATAATGGTACTACTCATTGTTTTTGCTTTCATATCTATTTTTTCTACTATACTATTAAATATTTACCGCAGTAGTATGAACCAGGCAGAGAATATGGCTAAGGAAGTCTCAAAGGCAAATGCAGAGAAGATTACTTCTGAATTTGAAAGAGTAGAAACTATAGCACAAGTACTTAATGAAAACATGAAAAACATGATAAAAAGCGGATTGCAGAATAGAAAGATGCTAGTGAACATACAAAAAGATCTGCTAAGCCAGAATACTAATATATATGGTATAGCTATTGCTTTTGAACCTAATGCATTTGATGGTATGGATAATAAATATATTAATACAAAACAATATGGTGAAAAGGGAATGTTTATACCTTATGTAACTAGGGATGGAGATAAGTTTCATGTAGAGGCAGCATACACCTCAGAAACAGACATGACTTGGTATAATACTCCTAAACAAACTCAAAAGGTATTTATGACTGAACCAACAGTATATAAAGTAAATGGCAATAATGTAGCTATGACTTCTATAGTAACTCCGATGCTGAATGATGCTGGTAAATTTATTGGAGTAATATCCATAGATTATAAACTTGACATACTTCAAGCTGCTATTGAAAAAATACGTCCAATGGGAGGACATGCATCCTTAGTATCTAAAAATGGTGTTTATATTGCTGATGGGAATGATAAAAAATTAGTGATGACTGATGCAAAAAAACAGGGTATGTACTGGAAAAATATTATTGATAAGACTTCTAACGGTAAGAAAATAGCAGAGTATATAAAGTCAAAGTCAAATCAAAAGTTTCTCTTTGCGGCTTATCCTGTAAGCATTAGTAACACTGATACAAATTGGTCACTAATAAGTCAAATTCCACAGAAAGAAATATTAAAGAATTATTACGGAATACTCAGATTTGTTTTAGTAGTTGCATTTCTAGCATTACTAATTTTAGTGATAGTCATAGGTACCTTTGTGACTTATGTAACTAAAGGTCTTAAATATGCGGAAGACCATCTCAAATTAATTGCTGATGGTAACTTGAGTGAAGAAATTCATGAGAAGTATTTTAAAATGCATGATGATATAGGAAGAATTGTACAATCTATGGCACAGATGCAGGCATCTCTTAGAAATATTATAGGCAGAGTTAACAGTGAGACGATTGAGGTTGTTAATACCTTTGAGATAGTGAAAGAAGATATGAGCACTTTGGGAACAAAAATTAACAATGTTTCGGCTACTACTCAGGAACTGTCAGCTGGAATGGAAGAAATGGCTGCTTCTGCCGAGGAAATGAATGCTTCTGCTGTTGAAGTGAAAAATGCAGTTGAAAATGTTACATATAAAGCGCAGGATGGTTTAAATACATCGAAAGAAATATTTGAAAGAGCATCTAAACTTAAGTCTGTTGCAGAGGAAGCTAGCAGAAGTGCAATAGATGTAGGACAAAGATTGGATATTAAACTTAGAGAGGCAATAGATCAGGTTAAAGCTGTAGAAAAGATAGACTCACTTACTGAAGAAATACTTCAAATTACTTCACAAACTAATTTGTTGGCACTCAATGCTTCAATTGAAGCTGCTAGAGCTGGGGAAGCCGGAAAAGGCTTTGCAGTAGTAGCTAATGAGATAAATGATCTTGCAGAGAACTCAAAGAATACAGCTATGGAGATACAAGATATTTCCAATTTAGTGTTAACTTCAGTTGAAAATCTTAAAAATAGTGCAGAAGAAATGATGAATTTTATTCAGAGACAAGTAGTAACTGATTATAGAGAATTTGTTGAATCTGGAGAGCAATATAAACGAGATGCTAAAATGGTGGAGGAATTAGTGAGTGATTTTAGTGCCACTTCTGAGGAATTGTTAGCATCTATACATGATATAATGCTTACTGTAGACCATGTGGCAACAGCTTCAAATGAGGGTGCAGTGGGAGCAACTGATATAGCACAGGATACAGCATCTATAAATGGACTATCAGAACAGGTAATTGAAAGTACAGACCTTTCAAAAGAGCGACTTGATAAATTAACAGAACTTGTATCAATTTTTAAATTATAAATATAATTATAGAGCTTGACTAAAAAATTTTAGTCAGGCTTTTATTATAATATATACGATGATAATATATAGATGAGTAATATTATTAGCTTCACAAGACGATATAATTAATGTTAACGTAATTAACAAGGAGGTTTTCATAGTATTATGATAAAATTAGGTCAACAGATAAGGTTTAAACAAAATAGAAAGATAAAGACTGCAAAAGGTGATATTATTGAAGTTAAAAAAGGCGACATAGCTAGAGTTGTAAGAAAGATTGATGAAGAAACTGCAGAAATAGTTTATATAACTGGAGCAGCTAAGGGACTTGCTCAAAATATTGCAATGCAGGTTGATGATAATATTAATGTTGAACAGATAGCTAAAAAGATAATGGATGAAATCAATGGATAACCCAAAATCTCATAGCATAGCTGCTGAATTTGAACTTATCAGCTGCGCTGTGAGATTTTTTAGCCTGAAACAAAAGTTAATAGGTACTTGTTTTATTATTTGTATGGAAATAAATAAGGGATACCGCAAATACCATAGCGCAAAAAGTAGCATAATATATAAATAATTTGTTTTGAAGTGCTCCTGATAAAATAAATAGTGAACCAATTGTAGCCATAATTGGAACTATAATGCCAGAACCTGCGCTTCTTATTTCTTTTTTATGGTATAGCTTGTAAACCTGATAATATAAAAATATATAAAAGATATAGCTTATTGCTATCGAGATTTCTGATATATCGGAATTAGGTAAAAGCTTATACTGAGTTGTAATATAGTGAACAATTGACCATACAACTGAGACACAATAAGCAAAAATAGAAGAGGCTATAGATATACCATATTTTTCATTCACAATATTCAGCTCATCTGAAAAAGGAATCAGCTTACCTTTTAGTGATAGTGAATAAGGTAAACGTATGAATCCGAGTACTAAACCATTTAGTGTTCCCATAACGGAAATAATTACAAATATTAATATGGCTTTTGCTCCAACAGTACCAAATAATTTTGTGGCTACGAGTGAAACATGAGCGTCACCTAAATTAATAACATTCTCAGGACCTATGTAGCAGGTAACCCCAATGAAGTATGAAACGTATATTATTAGAATGAAAATAGGAGCAAACACAAGTGCTATAGGTAAATTTCTTTTTGAATTTTTTATTTCGTTTGATATAGAAGTAGAAACTATCCAGCCGTCATAGGAGAATGCTATAGGCCCTACAGCGGATAGCCAGGTAACTCCTTGTAATGTAGATAGAGGAATAGCAGAAAATCCTTTTGATGGATTGCCGAATAAAAGACCTAAAATTGCTATTAGCACAAGGGGGATGAGCTTCACTATGGTTGTGATGTTTTGGAATATTGCCCCTATTTTTGTTGATAGTGTATTGTAAAGAAAACATAATGAATAAAGTAAGAAACTAATAAATATTTGGGTTCCAAGCGTGAAATGAAGATTAAACAAAATACTTATATATATTACTACTACCCAGGCGACTACGGCCACTAGTGTAGGAAAATATATAAATATTTGAAACCACCCAAAACCACAAGCTAGCCTTTTTCCACAAAACTTTTCAAAATAAGTTATTACGCCTCCTGCAGCATCTGTTCTGGCTGCTAGTTGACTAAGACACAAACCTCCAAATATTATACTTATAGCACCGAGAGTAAATACCACTGCTCCTAGAGGAATGTTTCCGCCAGTTGCGATAAGTACATTATCACTTTTAAAAAATATACCTGATCCAATACATACTCCGACTATCATAGCAACTGCTGTAAAAATACCGTACTTTTCTGTTTTGTTCTTCATAATATCTCTCCGTTTATTTTTTTAGTTAAAACTGTTGTTATTTTAGGGGATAATTATATCATATTGAACTATGTTAGTGTGTTTATAAAGTAATAAAATTATGCGGAAAGTTTAGATTATGTAGTATAAATATCCATATATCATCAAGTAATGAGAAAAATAGACTCCTAATACCTTTATTCTAACAATAAGTTAGCTAGTTTTATTGATTAATTTTAAAATATGAATTAATATAATACCAAAAGGCATGTTTAAAAAGCAAATAGATTAAATTAACTTAACAATAATATCCTACAATGCAATTTGAATTTAGAGGGCAGGTGTAAGCGGTGAAAAGGGTCACTATGCAGGATATCGCAGATAGAATTGGCGTCTCCAAGGTTACAGTATCAAAAGCACTTACTGGTAAAGGTGACATTAGTGAGAGTATGCGTCAAAAGATTATTCAAGTAGCTAATGAAATAGGTTATCTATATAATGCAAAAGGAAAAATGTTAAAAATGGATTTAACCTATAGTATAGGAATCATTACATCAGAAAAGTTTTTTGGGCAAGACGATTATTTTTATGTAAAGTTATACAAAACATTATCTGAAGAGCTTGAAAAACTGAATTATACTTCTATGTTTAATATAGTAACCTTTGAAAATGAAAAAAATCTTAATGTACCACGGATGCTTTTGGAACAGAAAATAGATGGTGTTATTATATTAGGACAATTAAGTAGAGAATATCTTAATAAAATTCTAGAATGCAAGTTCCCAACTATTTTTTTGGATTTTTATTATGATAATATGCGTGTCGACAGTATAATAACAGATAATTTTTTTGGCATGTATGAATTAACTAATTATCTTATTGAAAATGGACACAGAAAAATAGCTTATGTTGGTAATTTAAATTTAACTAGTAGTATCCAAGATCGTTTTTTAGGTTATTACAAATCAATACTTGAATATCAACTTGAATTCAATGAAGATTGGGTGATAAAGGACAGGAAGGATAACAGTGAATGGGCAGAAATGAAATTACCACAGAATATGCCTACTGCATTCGTATGCAATTGTGACAAAACTGCGCTAAAGCTTGTAGAACAGCTGACTAGAATGGGATATTCCGTACCTGAAGATTATTCTGTAGTGGGTTTTGATGATAGTGAACACGCTAGAATATCAGTACCTAATATTACGACAGTAAAGGTTGATATTAGTGAGATGTCAAGAGTTACTGCAAAAATGATAGCTAAAAAAATAAAAAATAAAGATAGGAAATATGGAAGAGTTTTAATTCATGGCAAGATAGTTGTCAGAGACTCTGTAAAAAGAATGAACCAATTTTAGTACAAGTAGGATATTAGTGTAAAGGAGATCACAGTATAAATGTATCCCCTTTATACTAATATTTTCAGCAAGGTTAGATTTCTCCTGCTGTTTTTGCAAGTATATATTAAAATCTATAATGTACATTTGAATGAAGAGAATATCAGTTTAATATGTTACATCATTCTGCCAATCACAGAAACCCAACTTTTCTTTTTAGGTGCTTTCTGCATAGACATACCTATAGCAGCAGCGCCTATAAGTCCAATGGCTGCTGAAGCAATAATTGTAGAATTTTTGTTAATGAAATTCTGCAGACTAAATTTACCATTGGAATCATGATAACTGCTTTCCTCGCGCATATGAAATGGAGAAAATTCATAGCTATCATTAGAAGTTCTATAAGTAAACATTGGGTGTTTTGAATGTTTTATCAGTCTATGCATTTCTTTTTTTAGGTTTATTCCACTTTTTGATGTCATAAGTTTTTTTCCTCCCATTATAAATTTTCAATACTGTATATATTATTGACCAAATATTATAATTATATAATATATAAGCTACATATAATTTGAATGTTAATATTACAGAAAAATTCTTTGAAAAAAATTGAAATTATATACTAACATAAAATAATTAACATAAATAAATTTTTACATGAGGCTTAAATCATGTTAAAATGTAATGGTATAGGTTTACATAAATTCAAATATAATAGAAGCCATACAGGAGGCATGTATGTATAAAAAGAAAACGATGGTTCAGTATTGCGTATATGGCCTTATACTAATTTTTATTTTATATATTACTATTAAGAATCTATATAACAATAGTAATAAAAATAAATATACAAATAATAAAAAAGATATTGAATTAGTTTTTATGAGCAGCTGGGGAGGAATGGATACAAAGGCTGAAAAGTTAGAAGAAGTACTTAGAAAATTTGAAAAGGAAAATAAACATATAAAGGTAATTAATAAATCAAGGGGAAACGATGATTTTTTATTTACCCTTAAAACTGATTTTGCTCAAGGAAATGAACCTGATGTGTTCGGATTGTGGCCAGGTTCTGATATGGAACAACTTGTTAGAGCAGGAAAAATAGCAGATTTAACAAATGTGCTTAACAAGGACACTAAGTGGAAAAATAGTTTCTATAAGAGTACTTGGAAATATGATAGCTATCAAGACAGGATATATGGGATACCTGATGAAATAATATATGAAGGGTTATTTATTAATAATAATCTTTTTAAAAAATATAATGTAAAAATACCTAGAACCTATGATGAGCTTTTAAATGCAGTAAGAAGCTTTAAAAGTCATAATATAATACCTATAGCCTATAATTGTACTGCTGAAGGCACGTATCTTTATCAGAATATAGTAATGAAATTAGGGGGGAGAAGGGATACAGAGAATCCATATACTAATTCCAGAATAAAACCATGTTATGTAAAAGCGCTGTATTGCATACGGCAGTTATATGAAAAAGGTGCATTTCCTAAAAATGCATTTACAATAGATGATAGAAGCAGGAATGAGTTATTTCTTGAAAAGAAAGCAGCCATGATTGCACAAGGCTCCTGGTTTATAGGTGATGGGGCTGTGAATATTAATGATACATCTGTGGATGTGATACCATTTCCTAAATTTAAAGATGGAAAAGCTGATGAATCTTCCGTTATATATGGCATAGGTAATGGTAACTTTCATATGAGTCAAAAAGCATATAAGAAAAAGAGAAAAGCTGCATTAAAATTACTTAAATTTCTCACTTCCTATGAAAACTCTGTACAATTAATAAGTTCTACGGGAAGTATAAGTAATACGAAGGGAGAAGATGGCAAAATTCAAAACAGATTTTCAGTGCAGGGAAACAACTTAATTAAGCACTCAAAGGAACTGGTAGAACCGGCAGACAGTATTATAAGGAGAAGTTCCTGGGAAAATATACTAGTTAAGAGTTTTCCAGAAATGCTTACTGGAAAGATTAAACCTGAGGATATATTTAAGAAAATCCAACAAAATGACTAGTGGCTAAGTTACTTTATTAGAAATTAAGAATTATGAATGTAATTCTGTTGCACAAAATTTCTACATGGTGAAATGGAATGGCGATAGATGAAAATAATATTTGCAAAAATAGGACAATTTTATAGAAATATGCCTCTTAAGAGTAAGATTTTGTTTATATGCTATGTTCAGGTTTTGGTACCTATGATATTTATAGGTTATAATTCCTATGTAAGATCTTCTATAGCTATAAAAAATAAATCCTTTAGTTATTCGCAGGATGTATTAAAGATGATAGAACTTAGGATAGATGACCTAAGAAGAGATATAGATTCTTTTAATCTTCAATTATTATATGATAATAGAGTGTATGACTTCTTGGTCAGTTCAAAGAAGAGGGATGCACTTAAGAATTATTCTGATACGATTTATACCAGGAATATTCTTAGGGATTCTGTACTTTCAAGAAGTGATATAGAATCAATATGCATCGTGACTAATAGTAGAAATTATATATATTATGATTTTGACAGAAGCAAACCAAGTATATCCAAAAGGCTTCCTTATTCGTATATATATAGTAAGGCTATGAAACAGCGCGGGAAAGCTACATGGGTAGTATATAAGAATAAAGATAATGTAAAAGATATATATGTTGCAAGAATAATATATAATAAAGACGATTATAAACCTATAGGCTTACTGGCACTGATAATTAAAAAGAATTTTATACAATCGCTGTATAATGATTTATCAGAAGACTTTGTACATAATATTTCTATATTATCGTATGATAATGGCGAGATATTAAACAATAAAGGAAATAACAAATACATAAGTGTACTTAGGAAAAGTAAGCTTACAAAGTCCGGAGAGCATTTTATAGATGCCAAAGATAAGATACTTATATCATATGTTGTTTTGAAACAACCTCATTGGAAAATAGTATATCATATTCCTTTTGATAAACTATATTCTGACATAAATAAATTACGATTAGATGTAATATTGATAGTAATTTGGTCTATAGTCATCTTATATGCTGTAAGCAGAATAATGGCCTATGATATTATAAAACCTATAATGAAATTAGTACATGCTATGAGAGATTTTGAAGCTAAGGGTGTTCACCGACCGGTAACGATGAAAAGAAATGATGAGATTGGCTACTTAGGGAATAGTTTTAACAACATGTCTGAGAAGATAGATTATTTATTAAATATGATGTATAAGGAAAAACTTACGAGGAAAGAGGCAGAATTAAAGGCGCTTCAAGCTCAAATTAATCCGCATTTTTTATTTAACACGCTGGAAAATATCAATTGGATGGCTCAGCTGAATGGTGTTAAGGAAATAAGTTCTACAGTTACAGCACTGGCTAATCTTATGGAGGCAAGCATAGGAAAAGGGGACAAACTAATAAGACTAGAAGATGAACTTAAATACATAGATAATTATGTAGAAATAATAAAAAATAGATTTGGCGACAGGCTTGTTGTGAAAAAAAATATTGATGAAAGAGCTTTGAATGTATATATTCCAAGACTTTTGATTCAACCTATCATT
Source organism: Clostridium oryzae (assembly GCF_002029235.1). Lineage (GTDB taxonomy): Bacteria > Bacillota > Clostridia > Clostridiales > Clostridiaceae > Clostridium_AE > Clostridium_AE oryzae. The sequence continues at coordinate 55,701 of NZ_MZGV01000021.1, read as the reverse complement.
GAAAATGCTATAAGTCATGGTATAGAGCCTGTTAGAAGAAATGGGGTTATAGCTATTAAAGCTAAGGTTCAGTATAATGATGTTATTATAGAAATATCGGACAATGGTATAGGTATGGAAGAGAAAGAACTTGAAGAGGTTATTAAGTCTGTAGAGACTGGACAAATAAGCGATAATAAAAACAGTGTTGGACTTAGTAATGTAAATAAAAGAATAAAGCTTTTTTTTGGAGAAGAGTATGGTATCTCTATAAAGAGTCAATATGATAAATATACAAAAATTACAGTTACAATTCCATACGAAGTTAAGGGGGGTAACTAATATATGTTTAATGTACTTATAGTGGATGATGAGGCCATTATAAGAAAAGGTCTCAGAAATATAGTCGATTGGGAGTCTCTTCAATGTATCGTATGCGATGAAGCTTGTGATGGTGTGGAGGGAATGGAAAAAATCAAAAAATTAAAGCCGGACATAGTTATTGTAGATATTAAGATGCCTGGCCTTAATGGTTTAGAAATGATAGTGAATACAAAAGAGATAATACCACATTCTAAAATAATAATACTTACTGGTTACAGAGATTTTGAGTATTTAAAAAAAGCTATTCAATGTGGTGCTTTTGATTATATACTAAAACCTTCAAAGGTAGACGATATAAACTCTATAGTAAGAAGAGCTGTATCAGAACTTGAGAAGGAAGAAGAAACAGTTGAGCAAATGCAGAGTTTAAAGAGGAATATAGAGACTACTATTCCACTTCTAAAACAGAAAATGTTATATGATTTATTGTTTAATGTAAGTGCAAAGAATGAAAAACAGTTAAAAGATACTAAACTTTACGATTTACAAATTGATGAGTTTTATATCCTTGTAATAAGAATTGAAAACAGTGATAATCATGATAATATGAGCATGTATCATTATGGAATAATCAATTCACTAGTAGACATCTATTCAGATCTGTTTATTGTTGATCATATATCTATAAATGAAGAAACGATAGTTTTTGTAATTCAACCGGTGCCAGATATCAGGGATGATGAGGAAATTGAAGGAGTTATTAAAAACAAACTTAGAACTTTAAAAAAGTTGATCAAAGAGTACTATAGTTTTGAAACTGTAGCAGCTCTCAGTGGTAAAGGCAGCGGCAGAGAAGAACTTCATAGAAAGATGAAAGAAGCAATTGCTGCACTTGATGAGAAACTTTTAAACTTTACTATAGATAATAAAAATATAGATATAGATAAGATGAGGTCTATTGACTATAGGGACTGTGAATATAGAAAAGATGAGGGCTCAAGTGAAAAACGTTCTACTTCTCTTATTATAAGGAATGCAGTAGAATATATCTCCGATAACTATACAAACCCGATATCCTTGAATGATGTTGCTGAGCATACTTATGTAAGCAGTTATTATCTTAGCAGAATGTTTACAAAGGAACTTGGAAAAAATTTTGTTGATTATCTAAACGAAGTTAGAATAGAAAAGGCAAAAGAATATTTAAAAGAAGATTATCATAAAACTTATGAGGTAGCTGATATGGTGGGAATAAAGGATCCTCACTATTTCTCAAAACTTTTTAAAAAGTACACAGGACTGACTCCCTCTGAGTTTAAGGATAAAGCAGATTAAAAAGGTTGTAGCAATTTGCTACAACCTTTTTGTACAATAAATCAAACATATATGCAAAAAAATACACCGAATTTGTTCGAGTCAAAAAAGTACACTGTGTATTAAATTGACAAAACCAGGGTACAAGCTGTGCGAAATGAAAGGTGTATTTTTTTGTTGTAAAAATATACAAACTCAGTTTTACAAAATGGCAAGGAAGCATCGTAAGACCTCAATTTATAGGACTTCAGAATTACCAAAGAATCATACATGACACAATGTTTTTTCAGAGTATTAAGAACACTGCTATTATGTGGATAATAAATATCATTCCGCAAATTGTTGTTGCACTTTTTCTTGCAGTTATACTAAATGAAAGAAAAATCAAAGGAAAAGGTATTTTGAGATCTGTATATTATTTGCCTAATCTTGTGACGATGGCTTCAGTTTCTGTATTGTTTTCATTCATATTAGATTGGAAAACAGGATCATTAAATAGAATATTACAAGCTGCACATATAATTAATCAACCTATAAATTGGCTTCAAGATATAACGGCTGCTCGAGGTGCTGTAGCATTCATAAACTGGTGGATGTGGTTTGGGTACAGTATGATTATATTTATGGCCGGAATCAAGGCTATACCAGATGAACTCAATGAAGCAGCTATAGTGGATGGAGCTAATAAATGGCAGACGTTTAAAAACATAACACTACCGCTAATAAGACCTACGATGTTATATATTATGATAACCTCTCTTATAGGTGGAATGGCCATGTTTGATGTCCCATACGTACTTACTAATGGTGAAGGAGCTCCTCAAAATTCAATCTTGACCATGGTAATGTATTTGTATAACACAGCTTTTAAAAATAGATATTTTGGATATGGGGCTACAGTAGGAGTCGCACTATTTATATTAATGAGCATTGCAGTATCTGTTGCATACAAGTTTATTAATAGAAAATCTCTGTATGATTAGAGGTGAAAGTTATGAAAACTAAGAAAAAGAAATTTAGTTTTTCGAGATTAATTCTTTATATATTTTTAATAGCACTAGCTGTAATAAGTTTTGTACCGTTTTATATTATGCTTATCAGTTCAACTCAGACTAATACTGGATTAGCTTCAAGACTTTCATTAATACCAGGCACACAATTTTTAGCCAATTATCATAGAATGATGGCTAGAGTAAATATTTGGACTGGCTTAAAAAACAGTATATTGGTTTCAACAAGTGCCACAGTGTTAGCAGCTTATTTTGGAGCGCTTACAGCTTACGGTTTTGCTAAATTTAAATTTAAAGGAAATGGACTATTATTCGCGGTAGTATTAGTAGCACTTATGGTGCCGCCTCAGCTTGGTATTTTGGGTTTCTATAGAGTATGTAGATTTTTAAATATTGTAGATTCTAGATGGGCACTTATATTGCCGGCGATAGCTACAGCCAATATAGTATTTTTCATAAAACTATACATCGATTCTACTGTCCCGGACTCATTGATAGAAGCTGCTAGAATAGATGGATGCGGTGAGTTCAAAATATTTAACAAGGTTATTTTGCCCATAATCGTTCCATCAGTAGCTACCATGTCTATATTTACATTTATAACTAGTTGGAATACTTACCTCACACCATTAATAGTATTAAATAGTGAAGAGAAGTATACAGTTCCGCTTCTTACGGCGTTAGCTAAAGGTGTGTACCAAACTGACTTTGGAGCTGTATATGTATGTATTACGATGTCGATGCTGCCTATTATGATAGTATTTTTATTCTGTTCAAAATACATCATAGGCGGGCTGACGGTTGGTTCTATAAAGGGCTAGATAACCAATATAATTTTTTATCTAATGTTTTTTAAATAGCTTTTGAGTTTCCTTTATATAAGCATAAAGAGCAGTATTTATATCAAAAAACTGCTTTTTATGCAATTTTCAACGATAAGATGAAAATCCTATAGTGATATGAGAAAATTTGTGGTAGAATATTTCTGTGTTAATTTGTTTCGATTGTAACTATGATAGATAACATGTGTTAAGTAACATTTGCATCTTGTTAAGTGGATGCCATAAAACGTACAAGCTCTTGCTCTTTGTTATCTTGATTATTACTACAATAAAAGAAAGGTGATGAAGTATTACATGAAATTTGGAAAATTTGATGATGCAAACAGAGAATATGTAATAAATACTCCCGAGACTCCATATCCTTGGATAAACTATCTTGGAAGCCAGGATTTTTTTGGATTAATATCCAACACCTCAGGAGGTTACTGTTTTTATAAGGATGCTAGATTAAGAAGAATTACAAGATATAGATACAATAACATACCAGTTGATAATGGAGGACGATATTTCTACATAGTCGATGATAAGGATTACTGGACACACAGCTGGATGCCTGTTAAGAAGAACCTCGATTTTTATGAATGCAGACATGGTCTTGGTTATACTAAGATATGTGGAGAAAGAAATGGAGTAAAGGTAGATCAGCTTTCTTTCGTTCCTATAAATACTAATTGCGAAGTACATAGCATAACAGTTACTAATACTTCAAAAGCAAATAAATCCTTAAAATTATTTTCTTATATAGAATTCTGTCTTTGGGAAGCAAACGATGACATGACTAATTTCCAAAGAAACTATAGTACCGGTGAGGTTGAAGTAAAAGGGTCAGCTATATATCATAAAACAGAGTATAGAGAGAGAAGAGATCATTATTCCTTCTATAGTATGAATGAAGAAATGGATGGTTTTGATACTGATAGAGAAAGCTTTATAGGATTATATAATGGACTTGAAGCACCAAAGGCTGTACTTGAAGGTAAATCATATAATTCCATGGCTTCAGGTTGGTGGCCAATAGCTTCCCATAGAAAAGATATAGAATTAAAACCAGGAGAAAGTAAAACATTAATTTTTGTACTTGGTTATGTAGAAAATGCTGAGGAAGAAAAATGGGAAAGTAAGGGAATTATCAACAAGGAAAAGGCAGAAAAGATAATTTCAAAGTTTAAAACTGTTGAAGATGTAGAAAAGGCTTTCAACGAACTTAAAGATTATTGGACAAAATTATTATCTAAATATCAAGTTAAGAGTAAAGAAGAGAAAATGGATAGAATGGTTAACATATGGAACCAGTATCAATGCATGGTTACTTTTAATATGTCCAGAAGTGCTTCTTATTTTGAATCCGGTATAGGGAGAGGCATGGGCTTCCGTGACTCAAATCAGGATTTACTTGGCTTTGTTCATCAAATTCCTGAAAGGGCTAGACAGAGAATACTTGATATAGCTGCTACTCAATTTGAGGATGGAAGTGCATATCATCAGTATCAACCATTGACTAAGAAAGGAAACAATGATATAGGTTCAGGTTTTAATGATGACCCACTTTGGCTAATAATAGGAGTTATTGCATATATCAGGGAAAGTGGGGATGTAAGCATACTAGACGAGATAGTTCCATTTGATAACAGTGAAACTAATAAAGCAACACTTATGGAACACTTAAAGAGATCCTTTGATCATGTTATAAATAATTTAGGACCTCATGATCTTCCGCTTATCGGAAGAGCTGACTGGAATGATTGTTTAAATCTTAACTGTTTTTCAAAGACACCAGGTGAATCTTTCCAGACTTCTGAAAACCAATCCGGCGGAAAGGCTGAGTCTGTGTTTATAGCAGGTTTATTTGTTCTAGCTGGAAAGCAGTATGCTGCTCTATGCAATTTTATAAAGGACAGCAAGGAAGCTGAAAGAGCAGATAAAGAAGTTAAGAAGATGATTGAGACTACAGAGAAATATGGCTATGATGGAGAGTGGTTCTTAAGAGCTTACGATTTCTATGGAGATAAGATAGGAAGCAAAGAAAATGAGGAGAGCAAAATATTCATAGAGCCTCAAGGAATGTGCGTAATGGCAGGAATAGGAAAAGAAAATGGTCTTGCTGAAAAGGCACTTAACTCTGTTATAAAACATTTGGATACTAAGTATGGTATAGTACTTAATGATCCACCATATTCAAAATATTATATTAACCTTGGAGAAATATCTTCATATCCAGAAGGCTACAAGGAAAATGGTGGAATATTCTGTCATAACAATCCTTGGGTAGCTTGTGCAGAAGCAGAAATAGGAAGAGGAGACAGAGCTTTTGAAATATATAGAAAGATAGCACCTGCATATCTTGAAGATATAAGTGAAATACACAGACTTGAGCCATATGTATATTCACAGATGGTTGCTGGTAAAGCTGCTCCAAGATTTGGTGAAGCTAAAAATTCCTGGCTTACAGGTACAGCTGCTTGGAACTTCATAACTATTTCTCAGTGGATACTTGGAATAAAGCCAGACTTTGATGGACTTATAGTTGATCCATGTATTCCTGCAGTTTGGGATGGATATACAATTACAAGAGGCTTCAGAGATGACGTTTATGAAATAGAAATAAAGAATCCTAACCATGTATGCAAGGGTGTTGCTAAGCTTGTTGTTGATGGTAAAGAAATAGCTGGCAATAAGATACCAACACAGAATGATGGAAAGACTCATAAGGTTGAAGTTGTGTTAGGATAATACAAAGATAAAAATAAAGGTAGAAACCCTGTAAAGAGTTTCTACCTTTATTTTTAAAATAACTTTTTAATACAGTCCTTACATATTCTCATTTTGCCATTATTAGCTGTAACAGAATTTTCAGCATTTATTACTTTATTGCAGATTGAACAGTGTATCTTTGAATCCTCTGCGGCCTCCTTAGTGTTGGCGAATGTAGATTTCTTGGAAAGGTATGAATTTTTTTTATTGCTAGGCGGTCCATATTCCTTTGGTTCATCTAATATCTTTTTTGTACATATTTCGTATTTCATATTATAGCGGCTCTCTCCGAATAGCTCTAATTCAAAGCGGGGATTTTTAGAGTCATAAAATTCTTCTATAATTAACCTTGTGATTTGAGCGTCATTGACGATAAGCCCACTTTTTTCAATACCGTCAAATATACTTTTAGTAATATTATTTGTATCAGGATGCCTTTTTTCACTTTTATAGAATACTTTAAGCACTGCAATAAGGGATTGAGATAGAACTATATTAGGGTTTTGAAGCCTTGCACAAAAAGCAATCTCTTGTTCATATATTGCGTATCTGTCGTGATATTTTCCAGAGTTATATGGAAGAATAGCACGTCCATGCATGTTGAAGAGTTTGAAGTTCGATTTGGATATAGGGGAACCTGTAACGATAACTTTAGCATAATCAAGCATATAAAATCCTCCTCGTGGAAATAATTACTATGTGAAAATTTAATTAATATATATATAAAGTTCCAATTTTTGAAAATTAGTACATATATAGAGCGACAGCCAATAGAAATCAATGATTAATAATAGACTAAAAAATTTTAACTCATAATTTACAATCAAATGTGTTAATAATATAATTATAAATGTTAAAACAAAAAATAACATAAAAATCTTTTTTTTTTGTTTGTTTTTTAAAGATAGATAACCTATAAAGAAAAAATTAATTTTATAAATGAAAATTTACATAAATATATAAGATGAGGCGATATTGTGGATAAAGATATAAATATACTTGCAATAGAGAGTAGTTGTGATGAAACAGCAGCTGCAGTTGTTAGAAACGGTAGAGAGGTGCTTTCTAATATTATAGCATCTCAAATTGATATACATAAGAAGTTTGGCGGAGTGGTACCCGAAGTTGCCTCAAGAAAACATATTGAAGTTATAAATGCAGTAACACAGGAAGCTATAGAAGCTTCAAAGATGAGAATGCAGGACATAGATGCAGTTGCAGTAACTTATGGCCCTGGTCTTGTTGGAGCACTATTAGTTGGACTCCAATACGCTAAAGGACTAGCATATGCATTAAAAAAACCATTTATAGGTGTTAATCATATAGAGGGACATATAAGTGCTAATTTTATTGAACATAAAGATTTGGAGCCGCCGTTTGTGTGTTTAGTAGTTTCTGGCGGTCACACTTTTATTGTATATATGAAGGATTATGGTGTATTTGAAACTATAGGTGAGACAAGGGATGATGCAGCAGGTGAAGCATATGATAAGGTTGCTAGGGCTATAGGGCTTGGCTATCCTGGTGGCCCTAAGATAGATAAACTTTCTAAGGAAGGTAATGAGCAGGCCATCTATTTTCCAAGGGCCAGTTTTCATGATGACTCGTTAGATTTTTCATTTAGTGGGCTTAAGTCTTCTGTTTTAAATTATATTAATAAAATGGAGATGAAAGGTGAAGAAATTAATAAAGCTGATGTGGCTGCTTCATTTCAAAAATCTGTAGTAGATGTACTTACAGAGAATGTTATAAGAACATGTAAGTTAAAGAAAGTTGATAGAATCGCTATAGCTGGTGGTGTAGCTTCGAATTCAAGACTAAGGCAGGAACTCATAGCTGCAGGTGAAAAAAACAATATAAGTGTATTGTTTCCCTCACCTATACTATGCACTGATAACGCGGCTATGATAGGAAGTGCAGCCTACTTCGAATATATAAAAGGAGTAAGGTCGTCTTTAGATATTAATGCTATGCCAAATTTAAAATTGGGTGAAAGATAAGAGTTTATTAGAAATGAGTAAAGGTGATAAAATGAAATTTGCTTCAGCTAGTAATAGCGTTCATAAATATGGAAAAATGAAACCTAAATACAGCAAAAAAATAGAAAAGAAAAAAAGAATATGGGAAATTATTTTTTATTTAATTATAGTACTGCTTTGTGCTGGACTTATATATCAATCCGCCAGTACAAATATGGAGCTGAATAAATATAAAATGGATGGTGAATTAGTATCAGTGGGTAACCATAGACTGTTGGTAAATACCACAGGTTATGGAGATTATTCAGCAGTACTAATAGGAGATACTGGTTCCTATATAGGACAATGGGATAAGGTGAAAAATGGGTTATCGCAAAAGATGAAGGTATTTACCTATGATAGGTCAGGATTTGGGTGGAGTGATTCACCGCAAACTTATCCTAATATATCAAAGTCTGTGGATATGTTACGAGTTGCATTATACAGATCAGGTGTACCAAGGCAATATATTCTTGTTGCTCACGGATATGGCGCTATTTTAGCTGAAAAATATGCTGAAAAGTATCCTGATGAAGTTGTTGGAATTGTGGCTATAGATAGTATTATGGAGAATGACATCCAATCACCAGAGTTTCAGAAGCAGATTTCTTCTAAAATACAAAAGTACAAAATTAGTAAGATAGCTTCTTATTTTGGACTTGTTAGACTAGGTTATAAGTCTAAGCTTATATATCGCAGCAAAGGATATGTGACAAAGCTATCCCAAGAGGATAGAGCACTTTATAATTGTCAGAGGGCTACCTCTAAATACTTCAAAGCATCTATATCAGAAATGAATAATATCAAGAATTATAATGAAAGTCTTCAGAAAAAAAATGCATTAAAGAAAAAATATTTCACAGTTGTAACGCCTGGCAGAAAATATAAGGATGCTTCTAAAAATTCAGCTTATATTGAACAGCAGAAAAAACTATTAAGTATGTCGAAGGAATCACAGCAAATTGTAGTTAGGGATAGCGGAAGTTACGTTCAGGTATTTGACCCTAATGTAGTAGTAGATGCAGTAAACAGCATACTTCAGGAGGTAAATAGATAATGGATAAAGATTATATTTATGATAGGGCTATGAAAGGGCTGTTTGCAATAGCTGCTTTAACAGGATACTATTTTGCAGTAAATGGATATAATAAGGATCCTAAACTTTATTACGGACTTATTTTATCAGTCATATTTGCTGCGGCGGGTTATTATGCCAAGAAAAAAAGAGATCATTATAGAATGATAGATATGCTGAAGAAAAGCTGGCCAAAACAGATTGAAAAAAAGAGATATCTTAAATTTGTAGGAGGATATTTCTATAAAAAGTGCGAGCAGAATTCAGAACAAATCATAGATGATCAGACTTGGGACGATCTCGATATGGATGAGGTATATACCCTTTTAGATAGAAATCTGACTACTGCTGGAGAACATGTTTTATATGATATGCTGAGAAGGCCTAAAAGTGATAGAAAAGAACTGATAGAAAGAGATAAGATTATTGATAATATTATAAAAAATGTTGAGCTTCGCCAACAACTACAGGTAGCTCTAAATTATACTGGAAGATTGAGAGAAACAGATATAGTAGAGCTGCTTTACAATGATATGGAGGTTCAGTTTCACAAAAAAATTATTTGTAATATTATGGCTGCAATGCCTATAGCAATTCTTTTTACTATACCTATTTTTAAAGAGTTTGTTATATTTTTAGAAATTTTAGTATTTGCCATAAATTGTTATCTTCATATTTCATATACCAAGGAAAAAGGTAGATTTAGTGTTACGGCAATGAGATACCTTACAGATATCATAAACACTGCAGGATCTATTTCAAAAATAAATGAACCCTTGCTTAATGAACAGTTAAGTAAACTTAAAGTACTATATAATAAGTGTAAATCTATGGCTAGAAGTGCATCAGGTGTTGGAATACAAGAGGGTATAGATGTCATAGGAGACTATTTTAGATTAATGTTTCTTTTTGAAGAAAGAAATTTTTATAAAGTAATAGATGACATAAAAAAATTAAAGAATGAATTGTTTGAGTTATATGGTATTGTTGGAGAAATTGACGCATTAATTTCTATAGCTTCCTATAGGGAAGACATTAAGGAATATAGTAAGCCTAACTTTTGTGCAGATCCTAGAAAGCTTGTATTAAAGCAAGTAAGACATCCGCTTATAGAAAATGCTGTAGCAAATGATCTGCAGCTTGATTCAAAGGGCGTGCTGCTAACAGGTTCTAATATGTCTGGTAAATCCACATTTTTGAGAACTGTAGGAGTAAACGCTGTTTTGGCTCAGACTATATATACTGTCACTGCAGAAGAATATACAGCAAGCTTCTTTAATATAGTTACATCTATAAGCCCAAGCGATAATATAATGTCCGGCAAAAGCTATTATCTAGGGGAAGCGGAAGCCATGCTCAGAATAATCAAATCATGTTCGAATGATATGCCTGTGCTCTGTATAATAGATGAAATTTTTAGAGGGACAAACCCCACAGAAAGGATAAGTGCTTCATCTCAGATCCTTAAGTATCTTTCAGAACATAATGCACTGGCTATAGTAGCTACACATGATCTTGAGCTTACAGAGCTTTTGAAGGATCAGTATCAATGCTATTATTTTACCGAAGAAGTGGACAGTGAAGAAGGACTTAAATTTGATTATAAGATAAGAAAAGGCGTTTCGCCTACCAGAAACGCGCTAAAGCTTCTTCGATATCTTGGATACCCGGAAAGCATAGTAAGAGCGGCGGAAAAAAGCATATAAAGAGTAAAGAGTCAGGGCATAAAAAAGATAGTGGCAGTAGGCGACATGGAGTGAGTTTAGTAATTACACAAAGATTTTAGAGAATTTCCGTTAAGACGAGGCACTTGTTTGAGTGTAACGAGCTAGCCGAGTTAGGAAATTCACTAAAATCTGCCGTAGTAATTGCTTAACGAACGGGATTAGTCGCTGGATGTCACTATCTTTTTTATATATAACTTAGCACTAGTTTTGCTGTTGCTGTCATAGAATCTATGTGTGTTCTTTCATAAGCATGAGACGCAAAAACCCCAAGACCTATTAAAGCTGTTCTAACATCCCAGCCTGCATTTACTGCAGCTGAAGCATCAGAGGAATAATAAGGATATATATCTATTTTATAATCAATATCATTCTTTTCACACAGCTGAACAAGAGCCTTTTTTAAGTTTAAATCATATGGACCAGAGGAATCCTTTGCACAGATACATACCGCATATTCAGAAGAGTTTTGTCCAACTCCAGGAGCTCCCATATCCACAGAAATAAATTCGGTGGTTTTCTCAGGTATAGCAGCTTTTGCACCATGTCCTACTTCTTCGTAATTACTTATGAAAAAATTAATTGTGTTTTTAGGAACTATATTATTTGTGTTTATATGCTCAATGCAGTACATTAATATTGCCACGCTGGCTTTATCATCAAGATATCTGCTTTTTATGAACTTGTTTTTTGTTATCGTAAATTTAGGATCTACAAAAATATAGTCCCCCACTTGAATATCAAGCTTTTCAACATCCTCTTTTGAAAAAACCTTTTCGTCAAGAATAACTTCCATATTTTCAGGTGTTCTTTTCAGTTCTCTGGCTTCATTGCCGCTTATATGTACGGAAGGTTTTATTGTTTGAATAGTACCTTCATAATATTTACCATTTATTGTTTCTATGGTACAGTTCGCACCTTCTAAAGTGTTTGCCATATATCCGCCTATCAGAGAAAATTCGAGTGTACCTGTCGATTTTACTCCTTTGACCATAGCTCCAAGTGTATCAACATGAGCTGAAAAAGTCTTTTGATTGTCGTCACTCTTACCTTTAATAGAAGCTATGACTGCACCTTTATTAGTAGTGGTGAAAGCAATATTATTTTTTTTGAATTCTGATCTTATATAGTCCATTATCTTATATGTATTTCCTGTAGTACTAGGAATTGAAAATAATTTCTTAGCATAGTTAAGGATTAAATTTTCATCAATTTTCATATAATTACCTCCTCTGTTAATTTATATAAGTTGTAATAAAGTTCTTACATTGTGGCTTCTAAAATATCACTGCGAAATAGGTTCGACCCTAGGATGTTTTAGAAGTCAGAATGTATTAGAACTTTCACAACTTATTCATTCTCATCAAATTAATTATAATAAAGCAGTTTGTTATTAATGAATATTTTTTTATATTCTTGTTAAGTATAAACAATATTGCATGCAAATTCAACTTAATTGATTATTGACAAAAATGCAATTAGCTGATAATATTTTAGTATATTAGCGAGCTAAAGTGATAAAGCGAAAATGGGTTGGTGAAATTAATGGTGAAATGGAAAAAAAATATACCTGAAGGTACAAGGGACATACTGTTTCAAGATTGTGCTGATAAGAAATTTATAGAAAATACGTTAAGAAAAATATATGTGGATAGAGGATTTCTAGAGGTTATTACTCCGACACTGGAGTTTTATGATGTGTTTGATGGAGAGGAACAGGGCATAGAACAAGAGAAACTATATAAACTTTTTGATAATCACGGCAGGATACTTACAGTTAGGCCAGACATAACTATTCCGATCGCAAGGTTATCCGGAACAAAACTTAGAGATAGTTATTATCCATTAAGATTCTGTTACTGTGAGAATGTATTTAGAGCTAATGAAAATCTTAATGGAAAGAGAAATGAATTTACTCAATCTGGAGTTGAAATAATAGGTTCAGCAGATTTAAAGGCAGATATAGAGCTTATAGCATTGGCAGTAAAAGCTTTACGTGAAACAGGAATAGAAAATTTTAAGATAGAGTTAGGACATGCTGAATTTTTTAAGGGAATAGTACAAGGATTACCGCTGGACGATGATGATAAAGAAAAAATAAGAGGATACATTGAAAATAAGAATTATGGTTCACTTGGAAATATGCTCATGGAAAAAGAAGATATATTAGAGAAAAAGGATATCGAAATACTTAATTTATTTCCGTCACTTTTTGGTGATGTAAGTGTAATTAATAAGGCTAGAAAATATACTAATAATAAAAAATCGGAAGAAGCGCTGAACAGCCTAGAATATATGTATATAAGACTTAAGGAGATGGGATTGTCGCAATATATATATATGGATTTAGGAATGGTACATCATCTTGATTATTATACAGGGCTTATTTTCAGAGGATATATTGAAGGTGCCGGAGATGATGTCCTTTATGGAGGAAGATATGATAACCTTGTTAGTAATTTCGGAGTAGATGTGCCTGCCACAGGTTTTGCAATAGATGTTGATGGAATCTTGGAAGTGTTGAATAAACAAAATAGATTAAAACATATAAACGTGAATGCAGATTATATAGTTCATTGTGCAGTTGAATTATTTAATGTAGCTAATAATATTTCGGACAAAATAGTTCAGAGTGGTTCGAAATGTGAACTTTCACTTTTTACAGATACGCAGGATACTATAGAGTATGCAGAGAAGAAGAAAATTAAAAATATCATATTCGTAAATAGCCATGAGGAAATCTTGCTATATGATACGGCAAGCAAGGTGATAAAAAAATTTGAAGCTGAATTTATAATTTAGGGTGATTAGAATGAATAATATTAAAATTGCACTTACAAAAGGAAGACTTGAAAAAGGGGCTGTTGAAATATTCGAAGCTATAGGAATTGATTGCAGCCAGCTTAAAAATAAAGGAAGAAAACTTATTTTTCATGAAGATACGAGAAATTTGGATTTCTTTCTGGCTAAAGCAAGCGATGTTGTAACATACGTGGAGCATGGTGTAGCGGATATCGGTGTTGTGGGAAAGGATACTCTGATGGAAAGCGGGGGAAACTACTATGAAATGGTAGATTTAAATATAGGTAAGTGTAAATTCATAGTAGCTTCAAAGCCTGAAACTGACATATATGGTGGATATGCTAATAAGAAAATAGCAACTAAGTATCCACGTGTTGCTAGAGAATTTTTTGCAAAAAAAGGTATAGAGGTTGAGATAATAAAGATAGAAGGTTCAGTAGAACTTGCACCTATATTAGGACTTTCTGATGCCATCGTAGATATTATGGAAACAGGGACTACTTTGAAGGAAAATGGTCTAGTTGTTCTTGAAGATGTATGTGATATAAGCGCTAGAATGATCGTTAATGTAGCAAGTCTTAAAATGAAAAGAGAAGAAATACAAAAATTTATAGAAGATGTAAGAGGGTATGTTGGAAAATAAGAGTAAAGAGTAAAGAGAAAAGAGTAAAGAGAAGGTTAAAATTCAGACGGGCTGAAATTTGATTGTATAGATAATGCTAATTATTTAAATAATACTTTTGGAATATTAGGCATTATCTTAGTTTTTAAAAAGTTATCGCTGATAATCAGATTTAAATTCTCAGAAATTCTGCATAGCAGAATTTCTTCCTTCACTTTTCTCTCTACTCTTTACTCTTTTCTCTTACCTATTTAAAGCATACACTAACTACTTAATATTATCTTCTTTTAATTCACTTTCTTGGTTCGCAATTTATTGAAATTATTAATTATTGAAGGGAGTAATTGATATGATTGAAATAATAAAATCTGATGGAAATATTGAAAAACAGTGCATAGAAAATCTGAAGTCTCGAAGCAGCGAGGTTACACAAGAGGTTATAAATATCGTAGATTGTATCATAAAGGATGTAAAAAAGTACGGTGATGATTCACTTAGTGAGTATACGGAAAAGTTTGATAAGGTAACATTAAGAGATTTTTATGTTACAGAAGATGAATTTAAAGAAGCTATGGCAGTGGTGGATAAAGATTTTATTAAAGCACTTAACATAGCTAAGAAAAATATTCAAGAATTTCATGAAAATCAAAAGCAGAAATCCTGGATGATGACAAGAGAAAAGGGCGTGTTGCTTGGACAGAAGGTTAGAGCTATAGAAACGGTTGGACTTTATGTACCAGGAGGAACAGCAGCGTATCCGTCTTCAGTACTTATGAATGCGATACCTGCCAAAGTTGCTGGAGTAAAAAATCTCGTTATGGTAACCCCTCCTATGGAAGATGGAAAGATAAATCCTAATATATTGGCAGCTGCACGTATCGCAGGTGTAGATAAGGTTTATAAAATAGGGGGGGCGCAGGCAATAGCAGCATTGGCTTTTGGAACAAAGTCGATCCCGAAGGTAGATAAAATTGTTGGACCAGGAAATATCTATGTTGCTACAGCTAAGAGGAGTGTTTTTGGTTATGTAGATATAGATATGATAGCAGGACCCAGCGAAATACTTATAGTAGCAGATGAGGAGGCTAATGCCGAATATGTAGCGGCAGACCTGATGTCACAAGCTGAACATGATATGATGGCATCAGCAATACTTATTACGAATTCTATTGAATTGGCTCAAAATGTGCGACAGGAACTTATTAAGCAGGTAGAAGGTTTAAGCAGGAAAAATATCATTGAAAAATCCTTAGAGAATTATGGTGCAATAATAGTGACGCCAGACATAAAAACAGCAGTAGATGTAGCTAATGATATTGCTCCTGAGCATCTAGAACTTATGGTGAGGGAACCTATGACACTTTTGGGAGATGTAAAAAACGCAGGCTCAATATTTCTCGGGCAATATGCTCCTGAGCCATTAGGAGATTATATAGCAGGTCCTAACCATGTACTGCCTACAAGTGGTACAGCTAAGTTCTTCTCACCTCTTTCGGTAGATAGTTTTATAAAAAAATCAAGTTTTATCTATTATACGGAGGAGGCCTTTGGAGATATTGGAAAATATGCTGTCAAGTTAGCTGAAACAGAAGGACTTACAGCACATGCGAATTCCATTAAAGTGAGGTTGAAGTAAATGGGTGAAAAAAATAGAACGGCAGTTGAAAACAGAACTACTAAGGAGACTTCTATTGAAGTTAGTCTTAATCTGGATGGTAAGGGTGCAGGAAATATATCAACTGGAATAGGATTCTTTGATCATATGCTTAATTTATTTATAGCCCATGGAAGAATGGATACAAATATCAAAGTTAATGGAGATTTAGATGTGGATAGCCATCATACGGTTGAGGATGTAGGCATAGTTATTGGAAATTGCATAAAAAAAGCTCTTGGAGATAAGAAAGGGATAAACAGATACGGGACTGCTTATGTGCCTATGGATGAGGCGTTAGCTTTTGTTTCATTGGATATCAGTGGAAGAGCGTTTTTAGTATTTGATGCAGAATTTACTGTGGATTTGCTTGGAGGTTTTCAGACAGAGATGGTAGAGGAATTCTTTAGAGCTGTAGCTTTTAATGCAGGTATAACTCTTCATATAAAAGTTATGTATGGTAAGAATAATCATCATATGATAGAAGCTATCTTTAAGGCTTTCGGAAGAGCGCTTAATCAAGCCGTGACGATCGATCCAACAATTGAAGGAATTATGTCAACAAAAGGAATTTTATAATTTGAAAGGAGGAAGGCAGCTATGATAGGTATAATTGATTATGGCATGGGAAATTTACGTAGTGTTCAAAAGGCACTGGAGAGTTTAGGCAAGGATGCTGTGATAAGCTCTGAAAAGAAGGTGCTCAATGATTGTTCTGGCCTTATACTTCCGGGTGTAGGAGCTTTTCCTGATGCTATGCAAAATCTTAGGCAGAATTCATTAGATGAATTTATACTAGACTACACAAAAAAAGGGAATATGCTCTTGGGTATATGTCTTGGTATGCAGCTGCTTTTTAAAGTTGGTTACGAATTTCATACTTGTGAAGGGCTTGGCCTTCTGGACGGAAGTATTGAAAAACTCACTACAAATCTAAAGATACCTCATATGGGTTGGAATAATATATCTATATGCAAAGATACACCTTTGCTGGCAGGTATTAGAGATGGAAGTTATGTTTACTTTGTCCATTCCTTTTATGCTAATATGGGAAACACTGAAGATCTAAATGCATATGCGGATTATGGTCAAAGGGTTACAGCTGTAGTAAGCAGGGACAATGTGTACGGTACCCAGTTTCACCCGGAGAAGAGCGGCGATGTTGGTATAAAAATGCTGTCTAACTTTGCTGAGATGATTAAAAAGAGTTAATTAAAGGAAGTGTGGAAGTTGAACAAGTATTGGAGTAATATAACTAATCAAATAGAGCCTTATGTTTGTGGAGAACAGCCTCAGGATAAGAAATATATAAAATTAAATACAAATGAGAGTCCTTATGGACCGTCACCAAAAGTTATTGAAGCTATAAATAAATGCACTAACGATGATTTAAGATTATACCCTGACCCAAATTGTCAACGTCTTAAATCAGCTGCTGCAAAGTACTACAATTTGAAGGCTGATCAGATTTTTGTCGGAAATGGTTCTGATGAGGTATTGGCATTTTCTTTTCTGGCTTTTTTTAACCCGGATAATCCTATAATTTTTCCAGATATAAGCTACAGTTTCTATCCTGTTTATGGTGAATTATACAATATAAATTATAAGCAGATACCATTAAGTGAAGACTTCTCAATAACACCAGAAGACTATAGCTGTGAAAATGGAGGAGTGGTGATTCCAAATCCAAATGCACCTACGGGCAGGTATCTAGAGATTAAGGAGATTAAGAAAATTTTAGATAGTAACATTGAAAAAGTAGTAATAATTGATGAAGCGTATATAGATTTCGGCGGAGAAAGCGCAGTTTCAATAGTTAACGATTATCCTAATCTTTTAGTGATACAGACTATGTCCAAATCTAGATGTCTTGCTGGTATGAGAATAGGTATAGCTATGGGGCAGAAACATCTTATTGATGCGTTGGAAAGAATTAAGAATTCATTTAATTCATATACGGTAGATAGATTAGCAGCCGCTGCAGGAGAAGCAGCCCTGTTAGATAAGCAGTATCTTAAGGAGTGCACTTCAAAGATTATAAATACAAGAGAAAATGTTATAAATCAATTAAAAGAACTAGATTTTGATATAATACCTTCAAAGACAAACTTCATATTTGCAAAACATAGAAAAGTAAGTGGTAATGAGTTGTTTATGAAGCTCAAAGAAAAAGCGGTGCTCGTAAGACATTTTAATAAACCTAGGATAAAAGATTATCTAAGAATAACAATAGGGTCTGATCATGATATGAAAATGGTTATAGAAAGACTTAAAGAAATACTGTCATAATTTATTGTATTAGAAAAGAGGTGAAAAGCTTGCTTACAAAGAGAATTATACCTTGTCTTGATGTAAATATGGGAAGAGTTGTAAAAGGAATAAATTTTATAAATCTAAAGGATGTAGGTGACCCGGTAGAGATAGCTGAGTTTTATAATAAGGAAGGTGCAGATGAAATTGTATTTCTTGATATAACGGCTACCCATGAAGGAAGAAATACGATGATTGATGTGGTTAGAAAAACTGCAGAGAAAGTTTTTATACCTCTTACTGTTGGCGGCGGCATAAGAACCCTTGACGATTTTAAGGATATATTAAGAGCAGGAGCGGATAAGATATCTGTAAATTCCGCTGCTATACGTGATCCAGAGCTTGTTGCTAGAGCGGCGGATCGTTTTGGAAGCCAATGCGTCGTAGTAGCCATGGATGCGAGAAAGAGGCAGGATGGTTCGGGCTGGAACATAGTTATTAATGGAGGAAGAATAGATACAGGAATAGATACGCTTGAATGGGTAGAAAGAGTACAAAGCCTTGGTGCAGGAGAAATACTATTAACTAGCATGGACACTGATGGCACTAAGAATGGCTATGATATAGAGCTTACTGAAGCTGTAACGTCAGCCTGTAAAATACCAGTGATAGCCTCAGGAGGCTGTGGAGCTCTCGAACATTTCTATGATGTATTCCAGGATACAGGGGCAGATGCAGCATTAGCAGCCTCATTATTCCATTATAGGGAACTTACCATCAAGCAAGTAAAGGAATACCTTAGAAATAGAGAAGTTCAGGTAAGACTTTAAAAATACTTTAGAAGGATGAAAATATATGAGAGTAGAAGATATAGTAAAGCTTGTGGATTTTAACAAAGGTGATGGTCTTGTGCCTGCTATAGTTCAGGATTATGAAACAAAAGAGGTCCTTATGCTGGCATATATGAATGAAGAATCACTTACGAAAACAGTCGAAACAGGCAAGACTTGGTTTTGGAGCAGGTCTAGGAAAAGTTTTTGGAATAAAGGTGAGACATCAGGTCATTATCAATATGTAAAAGATATAAGTGTAGATTGTGATGGAGACACACTGCTTATTACTGTGGAACAGATAGGTGCTGCCTGCCATACAGGTAATAAGACCTGTTTTTACAGAAGTTTTAAGTAAGAAATTATAGATATTGTGGAGGAAAAAAATGAAAAGCGAATTATTAGAGGAATTATATGAAGTAATTGCAGATAGAAGGGAAAATCCTGTAGAGGATTCTTATACTAACTACCTTTTTACAAAAGGCTTGGACAAGATTTTAAAGAAGGTTGGAGAGGAAAGTACAGAAGTAATAATAGCAGCTAAAAATTCGGATAATAGTGAAACAGTTTATGAGATATGTGACCTTGCATATCATATTATGGTGCTTATGGTGGAGAAAGGCATAAAACTTGAAGATATAGAAGCAGAGCTTGAAAAAAGAAGGCAGAAGATTGGAAACAAGAAGCCTTCGAGAAGAGATTAATTAATAGGAAAGAGTAAAGAGAAAAGTGAAGGTAGGAATTCAGCTGTGCTGAATTCCTTTTTGGTTTATAGACAAGTAGAATTAGAAATAGACAATGAGGAACGAAAGAATAAATTTAATTGTTAACATTTTAAAAATTAGTAACAGACATGACACCAAATTGTCACATAGTAACTTTATTATATAACCATAGAGTGATTACGGAATAAAAAATTACATGGAGGTAAGCTTAATATGAGTGATTTCGAAAATAGAGATTTAAATAATGATAAAAATGAAAATGATTATACTAGCAACGGAACTGCAGGAGATAATTTTTATATGTACCAAGATAAAGAGAGCAATGATTCGACACAGGAAATTCCGGTACAAGATGACAAAGACAGCTATTCATCATACGAATTTAATTCACAAAATTATGATTCGAAGGAGGAGAGGACTATGCCTATTATATCTAGATATTCCGGAGACAATGAAGATATGACTAATACTCAAAAGAAGAGAAAAAGGAAGGGATTAAGCAGAGTACTTTCTTATGTGCTAGTTGGTGTTTTTTCTGCAACTATAGGGGGGGGTGCTGTTTTAGCTTCAACTCTGTATTTATTGCCAAATTCATCAGCATTTAAAAATACTCCTTTATATAAGAGTGTTGCAGCGTCTACCAATACTTCCAAAAACGGTAACTCTCAGAGTGCAGCAAGTTATAATGTGGATAACACATCCACTGAAACCAAAAGCAGCGGACTTTCAGTAACTCAGATAGCTAAGAAAGTCGGACCAGCAGTAGTAGGTGTATCAACTAAGAGTATAACGAGCACTGATGACTTTTGGGGAGGGCAAAATGAAGTTGATGGTATAGGATCTGGAATGATAATAAATGAACAAGGTTATGTGTTAACTAATTATCATGTTGTAAAAGATGCTCAATCTGTAAAAGTAATTCTATATACTGGAAAAGAAGTGTCAGCTAAAGTAGTAAATTGGGATCAAGCTTACGATGTGGCTATTGTAAAGATAACAGATAATGTAAAGATGCCTGGTGTAGTGGAACTTGGTGATTCTGATTCACTTCAGGTAGGAGAAACTACAGTAGCTATAGGAAACCCGCTTGGTAAAGAGTTCCTTGGAACAGTCACTAGTGGTATTGTAAGTGCAGTTAACAGAACAATAGATAGCAGCAATAAGCTAAAATATATACAGACAGATACAGCAATCAACAGCGGAAACAGTGGCGGACCATTATTAAATTCAAAAGGACAGGTAATTGGAATAAATACTGCGAAGATAAACAATCAAAGCAGTGATACTACAGTAGAAGGAATGGGATTTGCAATACCAATAAATACTGTAAAGAGTAAGATTAAAAATCTTTCAAAACCTATACTTCTTATGGGAATATCAGCATACGACTACAATAAACAACAATTTGCTCAATATAATTATCCAAAAGGAGTATATGTTCAGACAGTAGAAGACTTTAGTCCGGCAGAAAAAGCAGGATTAAGAACAGGTGATATAATACTTAAATTTGATGGTAAGGCTGTAAGTAGTGTAAGTGAAATCAATGAGTTAAAAGCAAAGCATAAGGCAGGAGATAAAGTTTCAATTGAGATAAGCAGAGATGGTAAGAAACTAAACCTTACTTTAGGTCTTGTTGCAAAATAGTGAATCAATATATTAGAAATCAATAGCATAAGAATGGGAAGAACTACATTAGTTCTTCCCATTCTTCATATAATCCATCAATTGCTTCTTGCAGTTGTTGAATTTGTTTGTTTACTTCTTGACTTTTTTCCGGGTTAGAATAGACTTCCTCAAGGCAAAGAGCTTCATTCAGTTTTTTTAATTCCTCTTCGTTTTTAGCTATGGCTTCTTCTATATCCTTAACTCGTTTTTTTTCTTCACGGAGTTTCTTTTCCTGTTCACGTTTTTTCCTTTTTTCTTCCTGCTGCTTAGTTTTAGTGACTCCATTCCCCGAGGAGTCTATTATGTCAAATCTGTTGGGATTTTTCTTCTTTTCAATATAGTAGCTGTAATTGCCTAGATATTCTTTTATGCATGCAGGCTCTAGTTCAAATATTTTAGTAGCTATCTTGTTTAGAAAATATCTGTCATGGGATATTACGAGTAAAGTGCCGTCATAATCAAGTATGGCATCCTCTAAAGCTTCTCTTGAAGCTATATCTAAGTGATTTGTAGGCTCATCTAGAAGAAGAAAATTATTCTTGTAAAGCATCAGCTTTAAAAGATTTATTCTGCATCTTTCACCACCACTTAGATTAGATACCTGCTTAAATACATCATCACCAATAAATAAGAAAGCAGCTAAGGCATTTCTTACCTCTGTAGTAGTCATTTCAGGAAAGTCATCCCATACTTCATCAATTACTGTTTTATCCATATTCAAATCAGATTGTTCCTGATCATAATATCCTATGTTTACATTTCGGCCTATACTTACTACACCCGTATCAGGTCTTATTTTTTCTAAGATAATTTTGAATAGTGTCGTTTTTCCTATACCATTTTGGCCTATCAAGGCAACCTTATCCGTCCTTTTTAAATCAAAAGATATATCATGAAACAGGACTCTTTCATCAAAGCCTTTTGACAACTTATCTATATGGAGTACATCATTACCGCTTTGAATAGAACTTTTAAAACTTATTCTAGTAGGAGGACCTTCTTTAACAGGAGCTTCCAGTCTTTCAATCTTTTCTAATGCCTTTTCACGGCTTTCAGCAGCTTTAATGCTTTTTTCACGGTTAAAAGAGCGATACTTTTCTATAATCTTTTCCTGCCTCTTTATCTCAGCCTGTTGAAGATTATAGGCTTTTAATTCAACTTCATACTCTTTTTTTCGAAGATCAATGAATTTGGTGTAATTTCCAGCATATCCTTTTATTTTTCCCTGAATCATTTCGTAAGTATAATTTGTGACAGAGTCCAAAAAATATCTATCATGTGATATTACAAGTACAGTTCCTTTATATGATTTTAAATAATCCTCAAGCCACTCTATCGCATCGAGATCAAGATGGTTAGTAGGTTCATCCAGAAGTATAACAGAGGGCTTAGTAAGCAGCAATTTACAGAGTGCTACTCTGGTTTTTTGTCCACCACTAAGGATATTTATGCTTTTATCAAAGTCTTCATTAATAAAACCTAATCCAAGCAACACCTTGCTAATCTCAGCTTTATAAGTATATCCGCCTCTGCTCTCAAAAAGATCACAGGCTGTTGTATAATCACTTATAACTTTGTTATGAAGATCTTCCCTTGTACTATCGTAAGGCTCATTCATTTTTTGTTCGAGGAGCTTTATTTTGTTTTCCAATCGAAGAAGATCACTAAATACTTTCTCAAGTTCAGAATAAATTGTACTGTCATTATCTAAAGAAAGGTGTTGTGATAAATAGCCTATGGTCTTACCTTTATCAATAAATATTTCACCGCTGTCTTGAGACGTCTCTCCAGTCAGAATCCTAAAGAGAGTAGATTTACCAGCTCCATTAGGACCGATCAACCCTACTTTATCTCCTTCATTTAAACTAAACGTAACATCTTCTAAAACTACATCTATACCAAAGCTTTTCTGTATGTTTTTACAGCTTAAAACTATCAATTTATATTCCTCCGTTTTGATAATATATCTAATAGCATATATTAAATAGTAACATATTAAATGTATTACAGGCAAATACTATGTAATATATTTAAAATACGTTGTAAATAAGTTGACATTATTGTTATTGTTTAATATCATTTATTAAGATGCATTCATATTGCTAATAATAAGAGCTGGATTACATATTGTTTATCTGTATGACTTATTGGAATATAAAGAGGTGGAACATGGATAAAAAGAAAAATATATCAATGGCAGTTATAAAGAGACTCCCAAAGTACCATAGGTATTTACAAGAGATGCTGAATAATGATATAGATAGGATATCTTCGAAAGATTTAAGTGAAAAGATAGGTTTTACTGCTTCTCAGATAAGGCAGGATTTAAATTGCTTTGGAGATTTTGGACAGCAAGGATATGGATATAATGTACGTGATCTATATACGGCTATAGGAAATATTTTAGGATTAACTAGAGAGTATAAAACTATAATAGTCGGTGCGGGTAATATCGGCCAGGCTATAGCAAATTATACAAGATTTGAAAAGGTAGGATTTAGTCTTCAGGGCATTTTTGATATAAACCCAAAACTTACTGGCATGAAGATAAGGGATGTTGAAATAAGAGACATCGATGAGCTGTCTTCTTACGTAAAGACTAATCATGTAGATATTGGGATAATATGTGTACCTAGGATAAATGCACAAAAAGTATGTGATATATTAGTCAATAATGGGATAAAAGGGATATGGAATTTTGCACCAGTTGATTTAAATGTTCCAGAGGATGTTGTGACAGAAAATGTACATTTGAGCGAAAGCTTAATGACATTATCATATTTAATCAATGAAAAAGAAAAAGATCAGCAAAAAAGTGAAAAATAAAATAAAATATAATACTGGTATATATTGAAATACATATTCCAAATGTATATAATGTAATTGGAGCGTTTTAGCTTCAATTATTTTTAAATTTGATTGTTATATAATTAACAAGTGCTTAAATAGATCGAAGGAGGATCATTTAATGGAATTGAACAATGTTATCCTTGAAAAAGAGGGAAAAGTAGCAATCGTAACAATTAACAGACCAAAAGCTTTAAATGCATTAAATTCAGCAACACTTAAGGATCTTGATGTAGTAATCGATGAACTTGAGAAAGATGATGACATCTATGCTGTAATAGTAACTGGTTCAGGCGAAAAAGCATTTGTTGCCGGGGCTGATATAACTGAAATGAAGGATTTAAGTACTATTGAAGCAAGAAAATTTTCTTCCCTTGGTAATAAAGTTTTTAGAAGACTTGAGAACCTAGAAAAGCCAGTAATTGCAGCAGTAAACGGCTTTGCATTAGGGGGAGGCTGTGAGCTTTCTCTATCCTGTGATATAAGAATAGCATCTGAAAAGGCTAAGTTTGGCCAGCCAGAAACTGGACTTGGAATTACACCTGGCTTTGGTGGAACTCAAAGACTTGCAAGGCTTGTTGGAACTGGAGTTGCAAAGGAATTAATATATACATGTAAAATCGTAAAAGCTGATGAAGCTTTAAGGGTAGGATTAGTAAATAAAGTGGTAGAACCTGAAAAATTGATGGAAGAAGCTAAAGCTATGGCAACTGCTATAGCAGCAAATGCTCCTATAGCAGTTAAACTAAGTAAGGTAGCTATAAACAGAGGAATTCAATGTGATATTGATACTGCAGTTATGTATGAAGCAGAAGCTTTCGGAGAATGTTTCTCTACTGAGGATCAGACTGAAGGAATGACTGCATTTGTAGAAAAAAGGGATAAAAGCTTTAAAAATAAATAATAATTATATATAAGTCCATATTTATTAGAATATGAGGAGGTAAAGGATAAATGGATTTCGCATTAACAAGAGAACAAGAATTAGTTAGACAGATGGTTAAAGAATTTGCAGAAAATGAAGTTAAACCTATAGCAGCTGAGATTGATGAGACAGAAGAATTTCCTATGGAAAACGTAAAGAAAATGGCTAAATACGGTTTCTTCGGTATTCCTTTCAAAAGTGAATTTGGTGGAGCAAATGGAGATTATCTATCATACATCCTTGCAGTAGAAGAGCTTTCAAAGGCATGTGCAACTACTGGAGTTATACTTTCAGCTCATGTTTCACTTTGCGCATCAGTAATAAATGAATTTGGTACACCAGCACAAAAAGAAAAATATTTGCCACCACTTGCAAAAGGTGAAGTGTTAGGTGCTTTTGGATTAACAGAGCCTGGTGCTGGAACAGATGCAGCTGGACAGCAGACTGTAGCAGTTCTTGATGGTGATCATTATGTATTAAACGGATCAAAAATATTCATCACTAATGGTGGAGTAGCAGATACTTTCATAATATTTGCAATGACTGATAGAAGCAAAGGAACAAAAGGAATATCAGGTTTCATAGTTGAGAAGAGCTTCCCAGGATTCTCCATTGGTAAAATTGAAAACAAGATGGGTATTAGAGCATCTTCGACTGCAGAGCTTGTTATGGAAAACTGCATAGTTCCAAAAGAAAACTTACTTGGACAAGAAGGCAAAGGCTTTGGTATAGCAATGAAAACTCTTGATGGAGGAAGAATTGGTATAGCAGCTCAAGCTCTTGGTATAGCAGAAGGAGCATTTAACGAAGCAGTTGCTTATTTAAAAGAAAGAAAGCAGTTTGGCAGATCATTATCAAAATTCCAGGGACTTCAATGGATGGTAGCAGATATGGAAGTTGCAATTGAATCTGCTAGATATTTAGTATATAAAGCTGCTTGGAATAAACAAAATGGACTTCCTTATACAGTTGATGCGGCTAGAGCAAAACTACATGCAGCAAATGTAGCTATGGAAGTTACAACTAAAGCAGTTCAGTTATTTGGTGGATATGGTTACACTAAGGAATATCCAGTTGAGAGAATGATGAGAGATG
This sequence comes from Clostridium oryzae, assembly GCF_002029235.1. GTDB lineage: Bacteria > Bacillota > Clostridia > Clostridiales > Clostridiaceae > Clostridium_AE > Clostridium_AE oryzae. The sequence continues at coordinate 29,249 of NZ_MZGV01000021.1, read as the reverse complement.
CTAAGATAACAGAGATCTACGAAGGAACTTCACAGGTTCAGCAGATGGTTATCGGCGGTCATATATTGAAATAATTAATGCAGGAGGAATAAGAATGAATATAGTAGTATGTTTAAAACAAGTACCAGACACTACAGCTGTTAAGATAGATCCTAAGACAGGAACTTTGATAAGAGAAGGAGTACCTTCGATAATCAATCCTGAAGATAAGAATGCTTTAGAGGAAGCATTAAAAATAAAAGATAATAATGGAGCAACTGTTACAGTTATAAGCATGGGACCTCCTCAGGCTAAGAATGCACTTAGAGAAGCTCTTTCAATGGGAGCAGATGAAGCTATACTTATAACAGATAGAGCATTTGGTGGAGCTGATACACTAGCTACTTCAAATACAATAGCAGGAGCTTTGAAAAAACTTGACTATGATATAATATTTGCTGGAAGACAGGCAATAGATGGAGATACAGCACAGGTTGGACCAGAAATCGCTGAGCATCTTGGAATACCACAGGTAACTTATGTTCAAGAAGTTAAAGTTGAAGGAAATAAGCTTATAATAAATAAAGCTTTAGAGGATGGTTATGAAATAGTTGAAGTTAATACTCCAGTACTTCTTACAGCTATAAAAGAACTTAACACTCCAAGATATATGAATGCAAAAGATATATTTGCATCTGCAAATAAGGAAATAAAGATGTGGACTGCTGCTGATATAGATGTTGATCCAGCAAAGCTTGGATTAAAAGGCTCACCTACAAAGGTTAAGAAGTCAATGACTAAAGAACTTAAGGGTGCCGGTGAAATTGTTAATAAGCCTGCAGATGAAGCGGTATCATATGTAATTGGTAAGCTTAAGGAGAAACACTACATCTAAAGAGAAACATTACGGAAACTTAACCTATACATAGCGAAATATCGAACGGTTCAATGATCTTTCGGGGTGTGTAGGTTAATAGTTGAAGTTGTTTATCTATATAAGTTGTAATAAAGTTCTTATATTATGGCTTCTAAAATATCACTGCTGAATCGGTTCGACCCTAGGATTTTTTAGAAGTCAGAATGTATTAGAACTTTCACAACTTATCTAGTATTTGAAAATAAAAATTAGATAATTGTACGGATAGAAATACGAGGAGGTTTTGAAATGAATATAGCAGATTACAAAGGCGTATGGGTATTTGCAGAACAGAAAAATGGTGTTTTGCAGAAGGTATCCCTTGAGCTTTTAGGTGAAGGAAAAAAGATAGCAGATAAATTAGGGGTAAAACTTACAGCATTACTTCTTGGTGAAAATGTTGGAGAGATAGCAAAAGAATTAGTTGCTTTTGGAGCAGATGAAGTTCTTGTTGCTGACAGTCCACTTCTTAAGCATTACACAACAGATGGTTATACAAAAGTTATATGTGATTTAGTTAATGAGAAAAAACCAGAAATACTTTTCATAGGTGCAACTTTCATAGGAAGAGATCTTGGACCTAGAATAGCAGCTAGACTTAGCACTGGACTTACTGCTGACTGTACTTCACTTGATATAGATGCAGAGGGAAAATTCCTTCTTGCTACAAGACCAGCTTTCGGCGGAAACCTTATGGCAACTATAGCTTGTGCTGAACACAGACCTCAGATGGCTACAGTTAGACCAGGAGTTTTTGGAAAGCTTGAGAAAGATGATAATAGACCTGGTGAAATCGTAAATGTTAAACTTGATCTTAAGGATTCAGATATAAGAACAAAGGTTGTTAAAGTAGTAAATACAGCTAAGGATCTTGTAGATATCGGAGAGGCTGAATTCATAGTATCCGGTGGTAGAGGAGTAGGAAGTGCTGAAGGCTTTAAGCTTCTTCATGAACTTGCTGATGTTCTTGGTGGAACTGTTGCTGGTTCAAGAGCTGCTGTTGATAAGGAATGGATTGAAAAGCATCTTCAAGTTGGTCAAACAGGAAAGACTGTTAAACCAAAGGTATATATAGCTTGTGGAATTTCAGGGGCTATACAGCATCTTGCAGGTATGCAGGATTCAGACTTTATAATTGCTATCAATAAAGATGCAGAGGCACCTATAATGAAAATAGCTGACTATGCTATAGTTGGTGATTTGAATAAGGTAGTTCCTGAAATGATAGCACAATTAAAGGGAGGTAAATAATATGGCAAAGGTATTTGTTCTTGGTGCAGGTACAATGGGCTCAGGAATAGCTCAGGCATTTGCAGCAAAGGGTTGTGAAGTTGTATTAAGAGATATAAAAGATGAATTTGTAGAAAGAGGACTTGGAAATATAAACAAGAGTCTTACTAAGCTTGCTTCAAAGGGTAAAATTACAGAAGAAGTTAAAGAAGAAATACTTTCAAGAATAACTGGTACAGTTGATATGAATTTAGCAGCAGACTGCGATTTAGTTGTTGAAGCAGCTGTTGAAAGAATGGATATTAAAAAGAGCATATTTGCTGAACTTGATAAGATATGTAAACCAGAAGCAATTTTATCATCAAACACTTCCTCACTTTCAATAACAGAAGTTGCATCAGCAACTAACAGACCTGATAAGGTTATAGGAATGCATTTCTTTAACCCAGCACCTGTTATGAAGCTTGTTGAGATAATAAGAGGAATAGCTACTTCCCAAGAAACTTTTGATAAAGTAAAAGCAATATCACAAGAGATTGGAAAAGAGCCAGTAGAAGTTGCAGAAGCTCCAGGATTCGTAGTTAACAGAATACTTATCCCAATGATAAACGAAGGTATAACAGTACTTGCAGAAGGTACAGCTTCAGCAGCTGATATTGATAAGGCTATGATGCTTGGTGCTAACCATCCAATGGGACCTCTTACACTTTCAGATTTCATAGGTAATGATATAGTTCTTGCAATCATGGAAGTTTTGTACAAGGAAACAGGAGATCCAAAATACAGACCTTGTCCATTACTTAAGAAATATGTAAGAGCAGGATACCTTGGAAGAAAGAGCGGAAAAGGATTCTTTGATTACAGTAAATAATATTACTTGGGAATATATTGCATAGTTATGCAGTATATACAAAAGGAGCTTACCACAGTTGGCTATACGTCGCTGTGTGAAGCTCCTTTTATCTATTGATTTGTAGCAGCTGCGTCATAAATATTATGTTCTATTTATACAATTAAATAGTGTATGTCTTTACATTACTATTAAAGTTTGATAAATTAGAGTATAAAGGAATTACGTTGTACAATATGCAGAAAATTATATTATAATAGAAAGAATTTAATGAATTTCTTTATAGATAAACAACTTAAACTATTAACTTTCTATGATGAAAATGTGTTTATGATAATATTTTGTGGCTTATATAGAGAGTTAATCAGTCATATTGGTTATCTAGTAATAAAATACTTCGGAGGTAACATTATGTATAAAATTGTTAATAAAAAGCTTCTTGCTTCTAATATCTATCTTATGGATATAGAAGCTCCAAGAGTAGCAAAATCAGCTTTGCCTGGACAATTTATTATTGTAAAAATGGATAAAAAGGGTGAAAGAATACCACTAACAATCTGTGATTACAATGCAGAAGAAGGAACTGTTACAATAGTATTTCAAACGCTGGGAGAATCAACCAAAAAAATGGCTGAATATGAAGTCAATGATACCTTCTTAGACTTTGTTGGACCATTAGGACAGCCATCTGAATTAGTTCATGAACCTATAGAAGAATTAAAGAAAAAGAATATTATGTTTATTGCAGGAGGAGTTGGTACTGCACCAGTTTATCCTCAGGTAAAATGGCTGCATGAACATGGTGTAAATGCTGATGTTATTATAGGAACTAAGACAAAGAGTACTCTTCTTTTAGAGGATGAAATGAAAAAGGTAGCAGGAAATGTATATGTAGCTACTGATGATGGTTCATATGGATTTAATGGAATGGTTACAAATTGTCTTAAAGACTTAGTTGAAAATAAAGGAAAGAAATATGATTTAGTTGTAGCTATTGGACCAATGATTATGATGAAATTTGTTGCCTTATTAACAAAGGAACTTGAAATAAAGACAGTTGTTAGCTTGAATCCTATAATGGTAGATGGAACTGGAATGTGCGGAGCTTGTAGAGTTACAGTCGGTGGACAAGTTAAATTTGCATGTGTTGACGGACCTGAATTTGACGGTCATTTGGTAAACTTTGATGAGGCTATGAGAAGGCAGGCAATGTATAAAACTGAAGAAGGTAAAAAAGTTCTCGAGAAGGTTGAAGGTGATACTCATCACGGCGGATGCGGAATGTGTCACTAGAAGTAACAATAGTGAGCTATTTAGTATAGTTTGGGGAGGAAATTATTAATGGATAGAATGAAAAGAACACCAATTAGAGAACAAGATCCAAAGGTAAGAGCTACTAATTTTGGCGAAGTATGCCTTGGATACACAGAGGAAGAGGCTATACAAGAGGCCTCTAGATGTTTAAATTGTAAGAAACCTATGTGTGTTACAAAGTGCCCAGTAACGATAAGTATTCCTGCATTTATCGCTCATGTTAAAAATGGTGAGTTTGAAGAAGCCGCAAAGGTTATAGCAAAATCTTCTGCCCTTCCAGCTGTTTGTGGAAGAGTTTGTCCACAAGAGAGCCAGTGTGAAGGAAAGTGTGTGCTTGGAATAAAAGGTGAAGCTGTAGCTATTGGAAAGCTTGAAAGATTTATTGCGGATTGGACTAGAGAACATAATGTTGATATAAATGAAACTTTACCAAGCAACGGAAAAAAGGTTGCTGTCATAGGAAGTGGTCCATCAGGGCTTACTTGTGCAGGTGATTTAGCTAAACTTGGATATGACGTAACAATATTTGAGGCACTACATGAAGCAGGAGGAGTTTTAGTTTATGGTATTCCTGAGTTTAGATTGCCAAAGGATACTGTAGTTAAGCACGAAATAGAAAATGTAAAGAAATTAGGAGTTAAGATAGAGACTAATGTTATTATTGGAAGAACATTAACTATAGATCAGATTTTGGACGAAGAAGGTTTTGATGCAGTTTTCATAGGATCAGGAGCTGGACTTCCAAGATTTATGGGGATACCTGGTGAAAATGCAAATGGAGTATTTTCAGCAAATGAGTTCCTTACTAGAAACAATCTTATGAAAGCTTTCAAAGAAGGATATGCTACTCCTGTAAAACTAGGTGATAAAGTTGCTGTAGTTGGTGGTGGAAATGTTGCTATGGATGCAGCAAGAACTGCATTAAGACTTGGAGCAGAAGTCCATATAGTTTATAGAAGATCAGCTGAGGAACTTCCAGCAAGAGCAGAAGAAGTTCATCATGCAAGGGAGGAAGGAGTTCAGTTTGATCTATTAACGAATCCGACTGAGATTATTCAAGATGAAAAGGGTTGGGTAAAAGGAATGAAATGTATCAAAATGGAGCTTGGAGAGCCTGATGCTTCTGGAAGAAGAAAGCCGGTTGAAGTTCCTGGTTCTGAGTTTATTATGGATGTTGATACAGTTATCATGTCTCTTGGTACTTCTCCAAACCCACTAATATCATCTACCACAAAAGGTCTTGAAATCAATAAGAGAAAATGTATAGTTGCAGATGAGGAAACAGGTCTTACATCTAAAGAAAAGGTATATGCAGGCGGAGATACGGTAACAGGTGCGGCTACAGTTATACTTGCTATGGGGGCAGGAAAGAAAGCTGCAAAGGCAATACATGAGTTTTTGTCTAAATAGCATAAAAAAGAGAATAGAGTAAAGAGAAAAGAGAAAAGATAAGAGAGTAGAGAACAAAGAGGAAAATTATGGGGGAATTTGGCTTATGCTGAATTCCCTTTACATTTTAGATAAAATTTTTTTAAAATGGATTTATACGTAATAGATAAAAATTATGAATTAATAATTACTTATTTATGAAGGAGGATTATATTGGATTACGATAGAATTGAAGTGGCAGATGGATCTGTAATTATAAAATCAATAAGAAACTTTGAATTAGCTCATATTTTTGAATGTGGTCAATGTTTTAGGTGGAATAAGATTTCAGAAAATAAATTTATTGGTGTTGCCTGCGAAAAGGTGCTCGAAGTTGAAAAAAATGATGAGGATGTGATACTTCATAATTGTACCGAACAGGATTTTTACTCTATTTGGGAAAAATATTTTGATCTTAAGAGGGAGTATGGAAACATTAAAGAAGAGCTTAGTAAAGATCCTTTGCTTAAAAAATCTGTGGATTTTGGGTACGGGATAAGGCTTTTACAGCAGCAGCCTTTTGAGATAATTCTATCATTTATCATATCAGCTAATAATAGAATTCCTATGATTAAAAGGACTATCGAAAAAATTTGTGATAATTGGGGAAATCCGATAGAGTATAATGGCAAAGTATATCATACGTTTCCTAAACTTGAAGTACTGTCAAAAGTTACTGAGGAGGAACTAGAGAGCTGCGGCATGGGGTTTCGAGCTAAATATGTTAAGGATACTGTAGATAAAATATTTAAAGCCCAATCAGGTGAAGATGACTTCCAAAGTTATAAGATAGATAGTATAGTACAGCTTAATGACGATGGCTGTCACGATGCACTTCAGAAATTTAACGGTATTGGTCCGAAAGTAGCTGATTGCATAATGCTTTTTTCGATGGGAAAATACTCTGCTTTTCCAGTAGATGTATGGGTTAAAAGAGCTATGATGCACTTTTATGTAGCTCCAGATGTTTCATTAATAAAGATAAGAAATTTTGGAAGGGAGAAGTTTGGAAAGCTTTCAGGCTTTGCACAGCAGTATTTATTTTACTATGCAAGAGAAAATAATATAAAAATATAATTAACTGTTTCATTTTTTATTTATATCTGTTATAATGAATAAGAGCAGTAAAAACTGCAATATTTAGTTCTGTACTGATAACCGTAATATATAAATATAAAAAACAAGCCCGTTTTGTTACGGTTACGTTCTAAAAATATATATGTAACATGGAAAGGTAATGGCTGATGATTTAATCATCAGCCATTACCTTTTTTAATATTCTATAAATGGTAAATAGTAAAACACTGAATATAACGATACATAGCAATATTAGAAAAGCAGTATGCATAAAAAATGCTTCTGGCAATGCATTTATTATTGGATCTGTGCTAGGATCTAAAAGCCAATAGTTATTACTAAAAGCTAGTTTATGAAATATTATAAATGAAGCATTAAAATTAATTATAAAGGGAATAGATAATATAATTGGTATAACTATAAGAAGTATGGAACTCCATTTAATATAGCTTAAGGCCGCTTTTTTTACGCAATAGATGCTGCCTAGTATTCCAAGTATAAGTGTCACATAGAATACTATATCCAGGTTCATAAAGATATTTTTTACTTCTTTAAAGTGAATAAGGCCGTCTTTAGAAAAAGGAAAATCAGGCAGTGCTAGGACGGATATGTTTCTATTGTTAATATATGACAAGAGTAAATCGTAATTTTTCATAAGAGTTGCTTTGTTCATATTTACACTTTGAGTTATATTTAACTTATTTACATCAAAAGAGTATAAAGGTTTTGCATTTAAACCTATTTTGATTGAAGCTATAATGAAAAAAATAGAAATAGATAATGCTGTTGCAATTTTTATGGCTGGGATTAATTTAGACTTCTTTTTGCTGCTGTATGTCATTGCGTACATAGTGTCATCTCCAAACGTTTAAATATTTTACGAACCATGGTAAGAGAAAAGTGTAAAGAGAAAAGTGAAGCAAGAAAATCTGCTATTCAGAATTTAGATCACATCTTATATATTAGCTGAACTAATAACATAAAACAAGTGGTATATAAGATTTGTACAATATAGTATTATTGAGATATTAATTGAAATAGTGTATAAATAGAAGATTATTACTGATAATTAGAGAAATCAATCAATATTCTTGAAAGAATTATCATAATTGGATTTGATAATATGCATTGGTTTATTTATTATAATAATTGTATTAGCACTCAATGTTAATGAGTGCTAACAAAGAGATGATATAAAATTAATAATATAAACATATAAGGAGGGGTTTAAATGAATATTAGACCACTTGGTGACAGAGTAGTATTAAAAAAATTGGAAGCTGAAGAAACTACAAAAAGCGGAATAGTTCTTCCAGGAGCTGCTAAGGAAAAACCTCAGGAAGCTGAGATAGTTGCAGTTGGACCAGGAGGAGTAATCGACGGTAAAGAAATAAAAATGGAAGTTAAAGTTGGAGACAAGGTTATAATTTCAAAATACTCTGGAACTGAAGTTAAATACAATGGTGAAGAATACACTATAGTAAAGCAAGAAGATATACTTGCAATTGTTGAGTAATATTATAATATTAACAGGAGGGATTATAGATGGCTAAAAGTATATTATTAGGCGAAGAAGCAAGAAGAAAGATGCAAAATGGTGTTGATTTACTTGCTAATACAGTAAAAGTAACATTAGGACCTAAGGGAAGAAATGTTGTACTTGATAAAAAATTTGGTTCACCACTAATAACTAATGATGGTGTTTCAATTGCTAGAGAAATAGAACTGGAAGATCCATATGAAAATATGGGAGCACAGCTTGTAAAAGAAGTTGCTACAAAGACTAATGATGTTGCAGGAGATGGAACTACAACTGCTACATTACTTGCACAGGCTATAATAAGAGAAGGATTAAGAAACGTTACAGCTGGTGCAAATCCAATGCTTATAAGAAATGGTATAAAGCTTGCTGTAAATAAGACAGTTGAAGAATTAAAGAAAATATCAAAGCAAGTTGATGGAAAAGAAGACATAGCAAGAGTTGCTGCAATATCAGCTGCTGATGAGGAAATCGGAAAACTTATCGCTGACGCTATGGAGAAAGTTGGAAACGAAGGAGTTATCACTGTTGAAGAATCCAAATCCATGGGAACTGAGCTTGATATAGTTGAAGGAATGCAGTTTGACAGAGGATATGTAAGTCCATACATGGTAACTGATACAGAAAAGATGGAAGCTTCTTTAGATAATCCATATATACTTATTACAGATAAGAAGATATCAAATATTCAAGATATACTTCCTCTACTTGAGCAGGTAGTTCAGCAGGGTAAAAAGTTACTTATAATCGCCGAGGACATCGAAGGCGAAGCAATGGCTACATTAGTAGTTAACAAATTAAGAGGAACATTTACATGCGTAGCTGTTAAAGCACCAGGATTTGGCGACAGAAGAAAAGAAATGCTTCAAGATATAGCTATACTAACAGGTGGAGAAGTAATTTCAGAAGAACTTGGAAGAGATCTTAAAGAAACTACAATGGAAATGTTAGGAAGAGCTGAAAGCGTTAAGGTTTCAAAGGAAAACACTACAATAGTAAATGGTAAAGGTGATGCATCTGCAATAAAAGACAGAGTATCACAGATAAGAAAACAAATCGAAGAGACTACTTCAGATTTTGATAGAGAAAAGCTTCAGGAAAGACTTGCTAAACTAGCAGGCGGAGTTGCTGTAGTCAAAGTTGGTGCTGCAACTGAGACTGAGCTTAAAGAAAGAAAACTTAGAATAGAAGATGCTTTAGCAGCTACAAAAGCAGCTGTTGAAGAAGGAATAGTACCTGGTGGTGGAACTGCTTATGTTAATGTAATTAACACTGTTAAGGCATTAAAAGCAGAGGATGCAGATACTCAGGTAGGTATCAATATAATCGTAAGATCCTTAGAAGAGCCATTAAGACAGATTGTCGATAATGCAGGACTTGAAGGTTCAGTTGTAATTGAGAAAGTTAAAAACAGTGAAGTAGGAATGGGCTTCGATGCTTTACACGAAGAGTATGTAAACATGATTAAAGCAGGAATAGTTGATCCAACTAAGGTTACAAGAAGCGCACTTCAGAATGCAGCTTCCGTAGCATCAACATTCTTAACTACTGAAGCAGTAGTTGCTGATATTCCGGAAAAGAACCCAGCACCAATGCCAGGAGCACCAGGTGGAATGGGAATGGACGGAATGTACTAAAATATAACAAAGAAAATTATATATAAGTACGGTAAGACATCCAGTTGAATGTAATGTTCAACTGGATGTCTTTTTTGAAACTGTAAATATATCCCTAAAATTAGTAATTTCCTTTTGAAAACGTTACTTTAATTAATTGTTAAAAATATTTATATAAAGAAAACATAAAAAAGTATAAAAGTAATAATATGTAAATATTTTAAACATATTATTGCATTTTTAAACCTAAGCTCTTATAATAAAAGTATAAAAAAGTTATAAATTGGTAAAAAATTAATATATATCCATAAAAGTGATAAAGGTGATCATATGATAAAAAATAATAAAAAAAGATTAGGAGATCTACTTGTACAATCCGGCAAAATAACAATTAGACAACTGCAGGATGCTCTAGTTAGACAAAGAACTTTAGGTAAAAAGCTAGGTGAACTGCTTATAGATGAGAATCTTGTAACTGAAGAGGATATTATCAATACGATAGAGACTCAAACAGGGATAAAGCGCATCGAATTAGATTCTATAGTAATCGATAAAGCAGCAATTAAATCACTGCCTCAAAGTATATGCTTAAAAAATGATCTGATACCTATAGGCTTTAAAGATAATAGAATTCAGATAGTTATGTCAGATCCATTAAACATATTTGCCATAGATGATGTAGCCATATCTACTGGTTTTGAGGTTGAAACGTTCATTGCCGTGAAAGATGAAATAAGAAAAGCAGTATATAAGTATTATTCCGATGAGCAGGTACTTAAAGCAGCACAGGAACTATCAAAAGAAAGAGAAGAAGAAATATCTGAAAGTATATCATCAAGAGATGCAGACTTTGATGATATAAGAAATGCTCCTGTTGTGAAAATGGTGGATTACCTTATAAAAAATGCTGTCGAAGCTAGAGCTAGTGATATTCATATCGAACCATTTGAGAAAATTATACGGATTAGATATAGAATTGACGGTGAGCTTCAGGAAGTTTCTAAGCTGTCATCTGATTCGCTTGCATCATTAGTCACTAGAATAAAAATTCTTGCCAATCTAAATATAGCTGAAAAAAGACTGCCGCAGGACGGAAGAATACTTATAAAGCAGGAAAAAGGTGATGTGGACTTAAGAGTATCCATATTACCTACTGTATTTGGAGAAAAAGTAGTAATAAGAATTCTAAGTAGAGATAACTATAGTATAGGCATGGATATGCTAGGTATGAATGAATATGAACGGAATCAGTTCAATAACATAATTAAGAGTCCTCATGGAATAATATTAGTTACGGGCCCCACAGGAAGCGGAAAATCAACAACTCTTTATAGTGTGCTTAATGAGCTTAATACTGTGGACAAAAATATTGTTACTGTGGAAGATCCTGTGGAATATACACTGAAAGGTATTAATCAGGTAAACGTAAATGCTAAAGCTGGGTTAACGTTTGCCAGCGGACTTAGGTCTATATTAAGACAAGATCCTGATATAGTTATGATAGGTGAAATAAGGGATGTAGAGACCGCTGAGATAGCTATAAGGGCAGCTATAACAGGGCATCTTGTACTAAGTACATTACACACTAACGATGCACCTTCTACGATAATGAGACTTGTGGATATGGGAATTCAATCATATTTGGTAGCTACTTCATTAAGTGGTGTTATAGCTCAAAGGCTGGTAAGAAAAATATGTCCTAAATGCAAAGAGGCTCATATGGCTACTGATTACGAGAAGAGACTTTTAGGGGTTCCTAAAGATCAACAACAGGTGATATACAACGGAAGGGGATGTGTACACTGCAATAACACAGGTTATTCGGGAAGAAGAGGCGTGTATGAAATTATGGAAGTTACGAGGGAGCATAGGAATGCTATGATAAATTTTAATGACAGTCAGCTTCTTAAGGATATTTCAATAAAGAATGGAATGAAAACTCTTGGACAATCTTGTGGTGAGCTTGTAAAGCGGGGAGAAACTACTATAGAAGAACTTGTAAAAATTGCCTATATCCATGAATAACTTTTTCAAAAGAGGTGATAATCATAAATGGCTAATTACAGGTATAAGGCTACGAATGATAAGGGTGAAAAGATAGAGGGAGTATATGAGGCTTCTAGCAGAGAAGCAGTCATCGAAATGATAGGTATAAACAATTGTTATCCTTTAAAGGTAGAGAAGATTCAAAAAGGTGCAGAAATTAATCTCAGTGATTTTCAGAAAATTAAGACAAAAGATATGGCTATATTCGCAAGACAATTTTATACGATGCTGGACGCAGGTTCTTCAATTAATATGTGCCTGCAAGTACTTTCAGAGCAGCTTGCCAACAGAAGATTCAGAGATGTAGTGGCTAAGCTTAATGAAGAAGTGAAAAAAGGTGTGACATTATCCGAAGCCATGGCTCAGCACAAGGATGTATTTCCAAATCTGTTTATAAGTATGGTTCAAGCTGGAGAAGTTACTGGTAACATGGATATAATTATGCTGAGAATGGCTAGTCATTATGAAAAAGAGAATAGGATGAATAACAAGATAAAATCGGCTATGATCTATCCAATTGTACTGGGCGTAGTAGCGATAGCCGTTGTAGGAATGTTGCTTGTATTTGTAATGCCGACCTTTGTGCAGATGTTTAAAAGCAATGGGGTAGAACTTCCGGCTTCTACAAAGGCGCTTTTGGCTGTGAGTTCAGCAATTATTAATGATGGCATTATTGTGCTACTTATATTGATTGCAGTTATATGGGCAATTAGATACTATTTTAAGACCCCTAGCGGAATATTTCTTAAGGATAAGGTGAAACTTAAAATACCTATTATTAGGAACTTAAACGAGATGATAATAGTGTCAAGATTCACAAGAACTTTATCTACAGTTATAGCCAGCGGTATCACACTTGTGGATGGTTTAAATTCAGTATCTGAAGTAATAGGAAATACTATAGTTCAGCATAAAATAGACAAAGTGAGAGATATGGTAGTTAAAGGAGAAGGACTTGCAAAATCTATGGGTGAAACTGATATTTTTCCACCAATGTTAATATCAATGATAAATACAGGTGAGGAATCTGGTTCTATGGATGCTATTTTAAATAAAACGGCAGATTTTTATGATGAGGAACTGGAAACACAGATACAAATGTTTACGAGTTTACTAGAACCATTAATGATAGTGGTCAAGGGGGTTGTAATAGGACTTATGGTCGTAGCAATAGTTCAACCGATGTTTGGAATGTATAAGGATATAAAATAATGGATAGTACTTAAATAAGGTTGAAATTGCTGCTTGATTTTAAACTGATTTCTCGATTAATTACGCCCGTAGCTGGTAAAACCAGTTAAAAATATAAAAAACAGGAGGAATAACTATGAGTAACAATTTAAAAAAGAAGAAAAAGAAAGGATTCACGTTAATTGAACTTATTATAGTTCTAGCAGTTCTAGCAATAATTGCAGCCATCGCTATACCAAATTTTATCGCAGTAAGAAACAATTCACGAAATAAGGCAGACGCCCAAAGCTGTCTTACAATTAAGCGAACGGTATTGATGCTAGTGTCAGACGGGACGGTACCTGAGACCGCTGATTTTTATGTCACAGGTCCGAGTACTACAAGCTTAAATACTGAAAAATATAAAGATGATGTAAATGAAGCGATGAAGGATGTAAACAATGTTCAAGGAACAAAACTTGTGTCAGGATTTGACGCCAAAGGGCAACCTCAATACTCAGATGGAACTCCAGCAATGTATCATGTGGTGATATCTAAAGGTGACGTTTCAGTAACAACGGTTGTGGCAGCCGCACATTAAAATGAAAATAAGTATCAGCACACACCGTGACATGTTTCAGCCCTCGAAACCCGACTACTTTGTAGAGCCGTGTCACGCTTAACAAGGTGCCAAAGAGACAGCAAATTAAACAGCAACTTGAGATTAGCACACACCGTGACATGTCTCAGCCCTCGAAGCCAGACTTCTTCGCAGAGCCATGTCACGCTTAACAAGGTATCCAAGAGAAAGCAAATTAAACAGTTTATAAGAAACAGTAAATAAAAGATATAACTAAGAGGTGAACATATTGGAAAAATTAAGAGATATCAATATTAAAGAGATACTTAGTAAGGATATAACGGATTTAAAAAAAGAGAAGAAATCACCAGAAAAAATAAAAAAGCTTAGACCTCTTATAAATAAAAAAGTGGTTTCTCTAGACATAGGATCACAAAATACAAAAGTAGTAGTGGGCAGGTACACTAACAGCGGTATCGTGATAGATAAGGCGTTCATGTTTAAAACCGTTATGAGTTCTATTTATGATACTGTGATACAAACCTCCACGTTTTTTGCTGTGGAAATTGACAAGTATATGAAGAAAAACGGTGTAAAAATAAAAGATGCTAATTGTACTGGCAATAGCACTAGTATCATTAATAGAGAATTAATAATTCCCGAAGCCAGTGGAGATGAATTAGATACGTTAATTAAATTTGAGCTTCAAAGATATCTTCCGCTAAATATGGATAATTACATCGTACAATATAATATACTTGAAAAATTACAAGTAGATGAAGTGGACAAGCTTAGAGTACTGACGATAATTTATCCAGTAAAATTATCGAGACAGTATATGGAACTAATTAAAAATGCAAAGTTAAAGCCTAATGCGCTGGATATAAATTATAACGTATTAAGAAAGCTTATAATGCAGCATCATATAGAAAATGAAAATACGCCTCAGCATACCTGTGCCATTATAGATATGGGAGCTAAAAGTATTGAGGTTAACATATATGAAGGAGTCAATCTCGAATTTGCTAGAATAATAAAAAGCGGTGGAGAGCAGCTTGATATTTCTATATCAAAATCTTTAAATATATCTCCTGTGGAAGCAGAAGGAAGAAAGATAAATGAAGGTAATCTGCTTGGAATGGATAATAGTGAATTGAATATTGTGCTACGAGATGAAGTAAATAATTGGATAGAAGAAATAGGTAAGATATTTCAATTTTTTAGAAATAAGAAATTTGGTAACAACGTAGATACTATATTTATATATGGCGGGAGCTCTAGATTAAAAGGCCTAGAGCAATACATGTCTAATTATTTCAATATTCCAGTAAACAGGTTAACAGCTCTTAATAATGTTGAATTTAAAACTGAAAATGAAGTTGAAGATATATATATAAACGCCATTGGCGCCATTATACGATATTAGGCAGGTGAGATTATGAATGATTTGAATTTTTTTACCAGCTATAACGAAGCAGCGAAAGAATCTAAGAATACTAGGTATATCATCATTACTGCAGCAGGTATTATTGGAACTTTGATTTTATTGTCTAATATATGGTATATCATTAACAGCGTTATGCTTAACATCAATATAAGTAAGATAAATACGCAGATAAACGCTTCTGATATTCAGAAGGAATATTCACAGGTTCAAGAACTTAAAAAAAAGCAGGATATATTGAAAAAGTACTTTCAGACGTCATCAAGTATTGTAAATGCAGTGGACAATAAGAATAAAGTTACGACAAAATTGATAAATGAAATTAATAGTTGTATGCCGTTAGATGTATATATGAGCAATATATCTATAAATGAAGATATAATTCAATTGAACTGTTCTGCTAAAAGTATGATTACAGCGGCGCAATTTGGCCACAATATTACGGAATTAGCGAATATGGAAAGTGCTAATTTTGCTGATATAAATTATGACACGTCTAAAAAACGGTACAATTTTTCTTTAAAATGTTCATTTAAGGATGTGGTGCAAGATGAAGATAAGTAAAACTGAAAAGCTCATTCTCGCGGTACTGTTAAGTTTGCTTATAGCTATAGGTTATTATAACGTTATATATATAAATCAAAGAAATAGTATTCTATCGCTGAGACAGCAGAAAGAAAAGGGAGCTGCAAAGCTGGAAGATATGAAATTACAGATTGCTTCCGGTTCGAATATCAAAAAGAATATAAAGGTATTGAATTGTAAAATAGAAGGAGGAGCTGGAAAGCTATATCCAAAGCTGGAACAGGATAGATTGCTGCTTCAATTAAACTCAATATACGCAAAGGCAAATATAAAAGGAAATGTTAGTTTTATATCAGAGAATGCTAATGAAAACAGTGCTGACAGCAGTGGTGATAATAAGGAAAAGGAACAGAATGAAAAAAATGCTGAAATACTTAAATTAAATAAGCTGGTAGCAATGTACAATACTGATGTTTTACGAAAAAATAGTGATGAAACAGAAACTTCCGATTTATCAAACTCATTAAAAGCTAATATAACCTTTAAGGGATCTTATAGTAATATAATTAAGTTTATTTCTACCATAGAAAAAAATGAAAGCAAAATTGTTGTTTCAGGTTTTACACTGGGCGGAGGAGATTCTTCCAACCTAAGTGGGACAGCAACACTGGAGTTTTATTCAATACCTCAATTTGCAGATACAAATATGAATTACGACGAATGGAAATATAGTAATAAATATGGAAAGAATAATCCGTTTTCATCAAAGGCACAGGGCACTTATTATATGTCAAATGCAAATGATAGTCCAGACTTTGCCATGTCTATAAAATCTGTAAATTCAGATTTACCAGCGATAATGCTTGGGAAGTCTGACGATTCTGAGCGTAAAAGTTATATATATGAAGATGAAAATAAGACAGAAAATATAGAAATAGTGATTACTGAAAAAAATAATAAGTTTTATTACAAATATAAATCTAAAAATGGTTCATATCCTATGCAATACAGTAGCACGGGATTTGAATTCACACCTGAAGGTGAGGATATTTCAATAATGATATATTCCAGTAAGAGAACATCAGATTCAGATGAATGTTCAGTTAACTTAACAGTTGATAATAAGACATCAAAGAATATTAATGTTATTGTTACTAACGATGATACATCTAGACCTAGGGTGACGGTTAAGAGCAAAGAAGGCAATGTTGAAACAATAAATAAGTAGGTGATGTGTAGATGAAAGAACTGCTGGGAAACAAGAAGAAGGGCATGACGTTAATAGAAGTAATTGTGACCATAGCTATTTTTAGTATAATCATCATTCCGTTAAGTGTATTGGTAACTACAGCAGTGAAATACAATAAACAGGCTGAAAACACGCAGCAGGTGTCACTTACTGCACAGAAAATCATTGAAAGTATAAAAGCAGACCATAAAATTGAACATAATTCTATAGCATTAAGACTAACAAATTCGACACAATACCTGAATAAAATGGAAAGTACCACAGATGCTTCAAAATATGATATAGGATATTCGATATATGATGCAGATATTGATGTAGGAAATTATATAACTTCAGATATAACTTTTCAAAGGAAAAGAGATATAATCTATGATTTAGGACAAGCTTCTGCTGTGAGCAGTGATGGTACTGTAACTGTAAAAGAGAATAACACTCTTCGGTTAGATGAAGCTGGAAGTTCAGATAATGTATATCCAATGACTGGTGATTTAGAGATAATTGGGAAAGATGATACAGTAATTTTAAAAAATAAGTCTGGTGAAGATATTGCAATTATCAATAAAAAAGCTGGTTCTTCTGGAAGCATAAAAATAATTAATATGAAGACAGAGGAAATACACGTTTATGTGAGAAATGATTCTGAGTCAGCTGATAAAATATTTAACATCCTTTGCTGTAAGAATTCTAGTTATGGAGACATTAAGATATGTTCAGAAGGAGGCGCTGTAAGAAAGTATTTGAACGTGCCCAGCGGTAACTTAAAGGACAACAAAAATGGAGTATATGATGTGAATGTTAAGATATACAAAAATGATGGAGGCAAAAAGAAAATTTATGAAATTACTTCTTCTATAGATATTGAAAATTAGAGGTGAAAATATGGCTTTAAAAAAGAAGAAAGGTTCTTCAATGATAATGTTGCTCATTATTTTTGCACTAATAGTTATATTTGGAACAGCAATACTTGCACTTACTGCCGCAGATTATTCTATGAGGGTTGTAGCAAGTGAGAAGATTGAAAATTTTTATGCTGCGGATTCTGGCATCTGTATTATACAGGGTATAGTGAAAAAAGAGGTAGAATGTGCCGTAGTTAGCGGAAATGAGAAGGCTGCAGACTATCTGAAAAATGATGCAGATACAGATAAAAGTATTTTGAAGAAGGATGGCAGTACTGTTGATGAAGATAAGTTGTACGCTGCAGCAAATGCAAAGTTTAAGAATGCATATAAAAGCTATATTGTAGATTTTCTCAATAAACGAGATGAGGATAATAATATAACTCAAGGAATATATACCGGTTCTGATGGTAAGAAAGATTTGTTCAGAAATATTACAAGTAAGCCTAATATAGATATACCTTCCAATGCGAAATTTAATGAAGAAAATAGAATGGATTTAAAAGTAATTTCAACTTTTGAAACGGCAGTTAAAAGAGGTCAAACCTCAAATAAAAAAACTGTAAGTGCGCATATTATAATAACTGTCCCAAACTATGGAGATACATATTCAATAACTACTAAAGAAGGAGAAGTGGCTTTAAATCCTGTTTGGCAAAATGCAGTGTCTATCGACGGCAATATGAATCTAAATGGACAAATGGAATTTGACGGAGACATATTTGTCAGAGGTATTAATAACATGCCCCGGGAGGATTTGCTGAAAAATATTTCATATAATAAGTATTATGGCGGGATATCCATCGGAAATGATAAAAGCAGCAATTATGCTGATATAAACTTTAATAACTGCAAAATAGTTACAGCTAATAGTTTTTGCATTAATGGATCTAATAACCATGTGAATTCAGGAGATATTTATGCGGGAAACCTTTATGTCGGCAGTGCCAGTAAAGAAGCGGGAGAGGTTTCAGAATCAAACAATATACATTGCCATAATGTGTATCTTAGTAATGATTTATGCTTAAATTCAGAAAAGACGAGCATAGGCATAGCGCAATTCTATGGCATAAATGATGTAAGTTCACCAAGAACAACAGGTGTGGATAACGAAAACTATAAATCCTCCAGCAGCATAATAGTCAATAGTGACGACATCGGAAAAGGTTCTGCTATTAATATTGAAAATAAGGCTATTATTATGGGTACAGCCTATATTGATACAAAACCTGAAGCGTACCAGACAGGAGAGGCAGTTGCGATAAAGGGAAACTATAAAACCTATGGAATTCATATACCTGATGATGCTGCAAATAGTGGCGATCAAGCTGCTATTGATAAATATAAACAAGGTAATGTTAATTTTGCATATATAAACCCGCTTATGCTTATTAAAAGTCTGAAATCAGGTTCCGACAGTGAACTTACGGTACAGCAGAAGATAGAATACTTTAAGCTTTGTCAGAAGCTAGGGCTAACTGCAAATGGGACTTCTATTAAAAGCAGTGGTATAACCTTACCGGGCGGTAGTGATAGTGTAATTAGTTTTGGACTTTCGCCTCAAAGTGGAAACAATAATTTTGATACGAACTATAAGGCAGAGGATCAGAAAATAGTTAGTGAAAAACAGAAGCAGTTAGCGGAGAAAGTGTATGAAATGAGTGCACCTGAGGAAAGTTATGTTACACCGGCAGATAAGCTTTACGCTCAAGGTAATCAGAACAGAACGGTTATGGACGGAGATAAAAATAGAGTAACAGATCCTAGTACAGGCTATCAGACTAATACAGTAGCGCAGGTTGCTTTTGTAGATGAAGCAGGCAATTATAAAACATACGATGTTAAGAAAATAGATTATGCTAGCAGCAGTGTAGTGTATGTGAATAGTGAAGCTAAAAAAGTAGTTTTATTAGGCAGAGGTGCTCAATATGACGGTGATGAAAAGGCTGATAACGTAATAGATCTTAAAAATATGAATTCGTCAGCATCTTCAGGGGTAATAGTAGTAAAAGGAGATGTTGAACTATATGGTGACATAGATTTTACTGGCAGCATAATAGCAGGCGGCGATTTTACTACAAAAGATAATATAGGTGTCAAGAAAATTAGGTGGGACAACAGTAAAGTTAAACAATTTATAGCTTCAAATTATAACGGGCTTTTTAAAAATATCTTTATTAATAGTACTGGAAGCAGTTCGGAGGGAAGTACTTTCAGTGTAGATGCGGGAGATGATACAGTGGGATATCAAATAGATGATGATGTTGTAAAATTGAGTCAATGGAGAATGGAACGTTAGAGGTGCAGATATGAAATATAATAAAACTTTAAAAGGCATCACTTTAATAGAATTGGTGATAGCTCTTGCATTATCTGCAATTATATCGGCAATAATGTTCTCATTTTACATGCCTCATCAAAAAGCACTAGCTGAAACAGAAAAAAGGTCACAGCTTCAAATGGATGCACAGAACTTGATGCAGTATTTTTCAAAGAGTGCGCTGGAAGCATCTAAAATAACAACCTTAAATGGAATAAGCGGCGAAGCAGAATTGAATTCATATACAGGTAATCATACAGTATCCAATATAATTTTCTCAGTGAATGATATAAATGGTACAAGTCAATATACCTACAAATATGTCTTAGACGGGAGAAGTTTAAAATACACTGATTCAAAGGTTACAGATAAAGTAATAGCAAATGATATTAATAGCATAGATATTAAACCTTTAAATGGACAAACCGTAGGTAAATGTTCTGGTATATCTATAATCGTAGAGCTTATAAGTGATGACAACAGGATAACCTACAAGGTCATGGATAATTTGTATTTTAGAAATGAAACATAACGCAAGAATTAGAGTTTGTGCAGTAAGTGTGAAATGAGGTTGGAATATGAAAAAGAGAATAATCAAAATAGGGCTATTTATTGCGATAGTGTTTTTGTTTACGCAGTTATTCTATGGAAGTGTAACTGCTAAAGCCGATACTACCGTTGTAGATAACTATATATCATTAAGCAAAACTGTTACTAATACGAAAGGTGAGACGGGTACTGATATAACTGCAGCTGGAGGTGAAAGGCTTGCAATTAGTTACGCTGTCACTTCAAAGAATATACCTAAGGATAATATAAATGTTACTGCTAAAAAGAAAAAGGTTATATTGGTTGTGGATACATCAGGAAGTATGAGAATCAAAGACATGGCTCATAATCACTCCAGGGCAGAAACAGTAAAAAATGCAGCTAAGAAGTTTATAGCAAAAACTGCAGGAAAAGATGCTGATATAGCAGTAGTACCATATTCCGCAAGTGCTGAAGCGTACTCAAATGAAATACAAGATTTTACGAACAGCATTTCTCAGCTCGATAGTTATATTGATGGCATGACAATATATGGAGGAACAAATATAGGAGATGGAATGAGAAAAGCATATTACATGCTGAAGGACATAGACAGCAGTGCATATGATAAATATATTGTACTGCTTACTGATGGACAACCCAATGAATGGAGTGTTAATAATGATAAGAGCTATTATACAGGCGGCTATGATGCACCATACGTCCTTGGAGAAGATAATTATGATTCCACAGGAGATGGATTAAAATACGCAGATAAAATTGGTGACATAATAGCTGGTACAGATATAAATACCTATATGATAGCTTTTACTCGAGATACAGATATCAGTAAAATGAAAGATATGGCTGGACATGCAAAAGCTCAGCTATCGTCTGCAAGAGATGAAGATGGGTTAAATGATGTCTATGATGAAATATCGAATCAGATATTGAACTCTTTTACTGTTACCAGTGTGAATTTCAGAGAAGAATTTCCAGCCAACGTTACCATATTAGATGTACCTCCAGGCTTTATTGTGGATAATGATAAACATATTGTCACTGGTGAGCTGACTAATTTATCCTATACGTTGGATGGTGATGTATATAAACTTTCTAATCAGCTTGATTTTACAATAGATATAAAATTTGACGATAAGATATCCGGAAAATATTCTCTTAGTCCCGTATCCGAGTTGTTTTATACCGATTATAATAAACATTCTAATAAAGCAGATTTTAATACTGTAAACATAAAAGTATCCTCAGCTAAAGAAAAGATATCAAATGCACCTATAGAATTCTTGAGGATTATAGATAAGGATGAATTTGCTCTTCAAGATGGAAGCACAGAGGACATAAAGATAGAATATTCTATAATTCCTAAGAAGATAGACTTTTATTCTGTAGACACAGATTTTTATTTTAATAATATGAAAAATACAACATCTAATGTCGTCAAAGAATTGCCTGTATCAGATGGAATATATACAGCAACGATACCTGCAGGACTTCGGATTAAAAGTATCCAATATAATGGTATGGAGTTTTCAAAAAACAAATATAAAGTTATGTCAGATAGTGCTGGAAATTCTGTGATAACCTTTGATTTAGACGATATGGGAGGCATAAATTATAAGCTGGATGATAGTAAGGAATTCTTTAAAGCTGATCCAATTAATTTTGATATTGTCCTCAAAGGCACAGAAACAGGAACTTACATATTACATAAGGAGAATACTTATTTAACGTATAAAGATATAAAATATCAAACTACAAAGCTTTATACTGATAAAGCTTTGAAAATTGTAGTATACCAATCAAGAGTAAGACAGCATGGATTATATACAAATAATGATAATACTATAGGGGACAGTAATTTTGTTTTTAGTATTGGAGGACAGCCGATAGATACTTCTAAGGAAAATAGCTATACTGCAGCAGTAGTAGCAGACATAACTGGAGCAGATTCGCTGCTAAATATAAACATAGGAGCAGGAACACAGCGCTACAATAGCAGCGATATCAAGGTTAATGTGTTTAAAATAAAAGATGATGGATCAAGCTTTAATGATAAAGTTAACTATAACAACGCTGCAGTAATAAAATTCAATTCTGATAATAGCACAGATATAAATGTGAAATTTCATGATAAAGGCACTTATATTGCAATTTACACGTTTAAAATGGATGTAGATGAAGAAAAAACATTAACAAACACCGCTTCAATAGGAAGCAGCAGACAGGATTTAATACTTAGAGAAGTTAAGGAAATACCTGATCTTTTTTAGTAGATTAATTTATGAGGCAGCATAGGATGCCTTTTGTCGAATAACTTGAAAGAAGGAGTAAATAGTGAATTTCTTTATTTTGATATATATTTTTATACTTGGAACAATAATGGGAAGCTTTTATAATGTATGTATTTATAGAATACCATCAGGGCAATCTATTATTAATCCGCCATCTCGCTGTACAAGCTGTGGGAGCAAACTAAAGGCTATAGATTTAGTACCTATTTTCAGTTATATATTTTTAAAAGGTAAATGCAGGTATTGTCAGAGTAAAATATCACCTAGATATGCATTGATAGAATTATTTACGGGGATAATATTTGCCTGTGTGTACATTAGATATGGAATAGGTACGGAAATGATAAAATATGAAGCGCTTTGCAGTTTTTTAATCGTCATAGGATTTATAGACTTTGATACTACAGATGTCTATAGCATTATAACCTACACTGGAATAGCTGTTGGAATAGTATTTACAGTCGTAGCATTTTTCCTGGGAAATGATATAAGAAGCTATATATATGGATTGCTGCTTTCAGGTGGTGTCATTGCTGGTATAGTATTTGTGACTAAAGCTATGGGAACAGGAGATATAGCGATATGTGCTTTATCTGGTTTGTATTTAGGCTTTAGTAAAAGTGTTGTGATGTTATTTTTTTCATTTTTAATTGGAGGAGCTGCGGGAGGTTTTCTTATATTGTCAGGTAAAAAACGAAAGGAAGACTACATAGCTTTTGGGCCATATATAGCTTTGGCATCAATAATTTCTGTCTTGCTCGGTGACTCGATAATAAGTGCATACATGAATATTATTGTAGTATAGATTTTTGCTGCTGACTGCCTCGGTAATAGTCAAAAAACTTAGAAAAATAAACCTTTCTAAAAAAATTTGTTTTGGTAACGTTTAGATGATTTTATTGCAATTGACAAAGACCAGTGTATAAATTAAAATGAAATAAACCAATTCAATTCACTTCTAAAAATGAAGGAAAAGTTTTAAAACAGCTCATATATACCCATAATATGGATGGGAGTTTCTACCGGAAGCCGTAAATTTCTGACTATGAGCGAAAGTTATTTGCATTTCAGCATATTAATTTTTCGCTATACTCGCTGTATGTGGAAATTGATATGTTTTTTGTTATATTTGCAGTTATATATAACGGAAAAATTCTATTACATTTACCATATTCCAGGTGAAATATTCTATGTTAAAAAGAATTTTTGACAATAATATTTTTAAAATATAATGTTAGGATTTTAATTTGTTATATATGGGTTATCTATATAATTTTTTAGAAAGAAAGGATGAGACGAGTGGCAAGAATATTAAAACAAGCCTATACTTTTGATGATGTACTACTTATGCCAAACAAATCAGAGGTGCTGCCAAGAGAGGTCAGCCTAGCAACAAATCTTACAAAAACAATAAAATTGAACATTCCGTTTATGAGTGCAGGAATGGATACTGTAACTGAATCTAAGATGGCTATTGCTATTGCAAGAGAGGGTGGAATCGGAATTATTCATAAGAATATGTCAATTGAAGAACAAGCTTCTGAGGTAGATAGAGTTAAAAGACAAGAGAATGGGGTAATAACCGATCCGTTTTATCTTTCACCAGAAAATAGTATTGAAGAAGCCCTATTTTTAATGAAGAAATATAGAATATCAGGTGTACCAATAACTGAAGAAGGTAAGCTTGTTGGTATAATTACAAATAGAGATATAGTATTTGAAACAGATTTTAAAAGACCTATCGCAGACTTAATGACTAAGGAAAACCTTATAACAGCTTCTGAAGGAACCACTATGGAGGAAGCAAAAGCACTTCTAAAGACTCATAAAATCGAGAAACTTCCTTTAGTTGATAAAGACAATAATCTTCGTGGATTAATTACTATTAAAGATATTGAAAAAGCTATAAAATTTCCTAATGCAGCTAAAGATGCCCAAGGAAGACTTCTATGCGGAGCAGCCTTAGGAGTTACTAGTGATATACTTGAAAGAGCCGCAGCTCTAGTAAAGGTTGGAGTGGATGTAGTAGTTGTTGATAGTGCACATGGTCATTCAAAAGGGGTTCTAGAAGCAGTTACAAATTTGAAGGAACACTTTCCTAAGCTTCAAGTTATTGCAGGAAATGTTGCAATAGCTCAAGCAGCTGAAGATTTAATAAAAGCAGGAGCAGATTGCATAAAGGTAGGAATAGGACCTGGCTCAATCTGTACTACAAGAGTAGTTGCCGGTGTAGGAGTTCCTCAGCTTACAGCTGTTATGGACTGTGTTGAAGTTGCAGAAAAGTACGGAATACCTGTAATTGCAGATGGCGGTATTAAATATTCAGGAGACGTGGTAAAGGCTTTAGCAGCCGGTGCAAGAGTTACAATGATGGGATCAATGTTTGCAGGATGTGAGGAAGCACCAGGGGAAACTGAAATTTATCAGGGAAGAAGCTATAAAGTATATAGAGGAATGGGTTCCATAGGAGCTATGAATAACGGAAGTAAGGATAGGTATTTTCAGGAAGAAAACAAGAAGCTTGTACCTGAAGGCGTTGAGGGAAGAATACCATTTAAAGGACCCATTTCAGACACAATATATCAGTTAATAGGCGGAGTAAGATCAGGTATGGGATATTTAGGAGCTAAAACTCTAAGAGATCTTTATGAAACAGCAAATTTTGTAGTTCAGACCTCAGCGGGGTTGAGAGAAAGTCATCCACATGATATAGTAATAACTAAGGAAGCACCAAACTATAGTGTAAATCAATAAATTGGAGGAAAAAGATGGATAAAGAATTAGTATTGGTTATCGACTTTGGCGGACAATACAATCAGCTTATCGCAAGAAGAGTAAGAGAATGTGGAGTATATTGCGAAATAGTTCCTTTCAATTATTCAATAGATAAGATCATTGAAAAGAATCCTAAGGGAATAATTTTTACCGGTGGACCTAACAGTGTGTATGAAGAAAATGCGCCTAAAGTAGATCCTAAGATATTTGAACTTAATGTACCTATCCTTGGAATATGCTACGGTCATCAGCTTATTTCCTATATGCTTGGCGGAAAAGTTCAAGGAGCTGATGTTAGAGAATATGGAAAGACAATGGTATCACTTTCAGAAGAATGTGATATGTTCACAGGAATAGGCGGAGACAATCAGTGCTGGATGAGTCATACAGTATTCGTTTCCGAGCCGCCGGCAGGATTTGAAATCAAAGCTACAACGAAATCATGTCCTGTAGCAGCTATGCAGAATACTGAAAGAAAAATATATGGAGTTCAATTCCACCCAGAGGTTGAGCACACTCCATTCGGCAAAAAAATGCTTTCAAACTTCCTTTTCAATGTTTGTAAAGTTAAAGGAGATTGGACTATGTCCTCCTTTGCTGAGGGAAAAATAAAGGAAATAAAAAAGTTAGTTGGAAAGAAAAAGGTTATCTGTGCACTTTCAGGTGGAGTAGATTCCTCTGTTGCTGCTGTTTTGGTACATAAGGCAGTAGGTAAACAGCTTACCTGTATATTTGTTGACCATGGTCTTCTTAGAAAAGATGAAGGTGATCAGGTTGAGCAGATATTTAAGAAGCAATTTGATATGAACCTTATAAGAGTAAATGCAGCTGACAGATTTCTTGGAAAACTTAAGGGCGTATCAGAGCCTGAAAGAAAGAGAAAGATCATAGGCGAAGAATTCATCAGAGTATTTGAAGAAGAATCTAAAAAATTGGGAGAAGTTGATTACCTTGTTCAAGGTACAATATACCCAGATGTTGTTGAGAGCGGAACCTCAACTTCTGCTACAATAAAGAGCCATCACAATGTTGGCGGACTTCCTGAAGATATGGATCTTAAACTTATAGAGCCATTGAGAGAGCTTTTCAAAGATGAGGTAAGAGCAGTTGGAGAAGAGCTTGGAATTCCTCATAAATTAGTATGGAGACAGCCTTTCCCAGGACCAGGTCTTGCAATAAGAGTTCTTGGTGAAGTTACTGAAGATAAACTGTTTATTACAAGGGAAGCAGATGCAATCTTCAGAGACGAAATAGCAGCAGCAGGTCTTGATGAAAAGATATGGCAGTATTTTGCCTGCCTTCCAAACATTCAATCTGTTGGAGTAATGGGAGACGAGAGAACTTATTGTCACACAATAGCTTTAAGAGCTGTAACATCTTCAGATGCTATGACTTCTGACTGGGCTAAGATACCTTATGATGTACTTGATAAGGTGTCAAGAAGAATTGTTAATGAAGTTAAAGGTGTTAATAGAGTAGTTTATGACGTAACTAGTAAGCCACCTGCTACAATTGAGTGGGAATAATAACAGCTAAAATTGCTGTTAAGCCTTGAAAATAAATGATTTGTAGTTTTACGAAAATCAAAAGCGTACTAAAAACGTACTAATATAGATCATTAAGCTTGTTTGCTACAATATCACCTTTATTAGGATATAAGTGAGAGTAGGTATTTAATGTAGTTTCTACCTTTTCGTGACCTAGTCTTTCTGAAATCAAAAGTGGGGTAAAGCCAAGTTCGATAAGTAATGATGCATGAGAATGCCTAAGATCATGAATTCGAATTTCCTTTACGCCACTTTTTTTGCATACTCTGACCATTTCATGCTTTAGAAAAAATTTGGTGAAGGCAAAAATCCTATCTGATAGTTTGTAATCGTAGAGTTTATCTCTATAACTTTTTATATCTTCACATAAAGCATCGGATATAGAAATTTTTCTTTTGCTCTTAGGAGTTTTAGGGCTATTGATAATATCCTGACCATTAAGTCTTGTATAGCTTTTGTTTATATTTATAGTTTTACTATCAAGGTTAACATCTCTCCAAGTAAGCGCCAACAATTCTCCACTTCTCATTCCAGTCCAAAATAAAACCTTAAACGCTAGTTCGGAGATAGGCTTATCATTGAAGGAGATAAACTTTTTAAATTCTTCGACTGTCCAGAACTGCATGTCTTCAGCATTCTTTTTTCCCATAGAACCAGCCTTTAATGCTGGACTGCTTCCTAGATTGTAATATTTTATAGCAAAATTAAATATAGCAGAAAGCTGATTGTTAATAGTTCTTAGGTATGTTTGAGAATACCCCTTTTTTATAAGCTTGTTTTGCCACTGTCTGATGTGATTAGGTGTAATTTCATTTACATTCAGTTTTTCAAAATAAGGCAAAACCTTTAGATTTATTACATACTTTTTGTTATCTAGGGTGGTTGCTCTAACTTTAGCAGCAGCATCTTCTAAATATAATTCAACCAAATTTTTAAAGCTCATATCGCAATCATTTTGTTGCTTGCTTAAGAATTCTCGTTCAAATAGTTTGGCATCACTTTCTTTCCTAAAACCCTCCTTCTTTTTCTTCTTTCTAACTCCTGTCCAATCCTTATAGTAGAAAGAACAATAATAGGTGTTACGTTTTTCATCTTTGTAAATAGGCAATTTAGTTACTTCCTTTCAGTGATTATACAAAGTCAAGTTGATTTATTATGAGTATTTTATATTTAGTGACGTCTAAACGGTATAACGTTATTTTTTTTAGCTGCTTACCTTCAGCTTTATTTTCTGAAAGCTTATACTCTATCATTCCTTCAATCTTTAGTTTATCATTTATAGAAAGTTTTCTGAATAGATTTAGCACTTTTATTTCGTAATTTGAGAAAGAGTTCTCAGCTTCTAATAGCGAATCTATAGAGACATCAAAGTACTTGGATAATTTAATTGTATAACATATAGCCTTTGGATAATCGTTGCTTTCTATAGCTTCTATAAACTTAGAAGGTATATTTAATATGTTTGATAATAGCTCTATACTGAGATTTCTATTTTTTCTTAAGTCTTTTAAAGTATTCAATAGTATAGCACATCCTTTATTGTTTATAATAGTATAAATTGTACAAAATAAATATAAGGTACCAATAATAAACTATTTTACTATAAAAGTAAAATAAAGAGATAGAAGTAATTATATAAAATAAATTATTATTAAAGGTTAAATGTATTTTATTATGTACGTAAAATGAATTTGTAAATTCCGTTTTTTTGATATAACGGAATTTAGTAATGCAAAGAATTTGTTATAATTAACTTTGATATTTGTCCTAAGAATATTAGACCAGCTAGTAAAAGTCAATAAGTTTTTATAAAAAAATTAATTGATAAAAATAAGCAACACAAAAAGACCATTGAAAAACACGAACAATGGAAAATTGCTCTTAATTGTTAGGGTTGTTAAGCA
>NZ_MZGV01000020.1 GCF_002029235.1 Clostridium oryzae | reverse complement strand
GTCATACTTTTTCTATTGCACAAATTTCCGCTCTAACCTTGTATTTTACATTTACAATGAACTCCAATGTAACATACAACTGTACTAATATCCAAAAGATAGCTGTTATAATTTTTAATTATGTAAACGTTTAGATTGTAATTATATGTTAGTGGTTAAAAAAATTACCTTGTTAAAGGTATTATAAACTGATATTATATATTTGTTAAAATATTGACAATACAATAATTTTATTAATAAAAAATTTTATATTATAATTGAGGTGGCTCATGAAGAAAGTAATAATTAACGGAAAAGAAGTTACTACTGATGAAGAACTTTCCATATTAGAATTAGCTCGACAAAACGGTATTGACATACCTTCTTTGTGCTTTTTGAAAGATTGTGGCAACTTTGGAAAATGCGGTGTCTGTCTTGTAGAGGCTGATGGTAAAGTCATTGCTTCTTGTGTTGCTAAAGTAAAAGATGGTATGGTTATAAATACCGAAACTGAGGAAGTAAAGGAAAGAATCAAAAAAAGAGTATCTATGCTATTAGATAAGCATGAGTTTAAATGTGGTCCATGCCCTAGAAGAGAAAACTGCGAATTTTTAAAACTCGTTATTAAGACAAAAGCTAAAGCTAATACTCCATTTCTTCCAACTGATAAATCTCAGTATATAGATAATAGAAGCAACGCAATTGAAATAGATAGAAGTAAATGTGTGTTATGCGGAAGATGTGTAGCTGCATGTAAGGCATTTACAAAAACTGAATCTATACAATTTATTAAAAAAGACGGACAAAGAGCTGTTGGAACTGTAGATGATAGATGTTTCGATGATACGAATTGTTTGCTTTGCGGTCAGTGTGTTATCGCCTGTCCAGTAGCAGCACTTCACGAAAAATCCCATATCGAAAGAGTTAAAGCAGCTTTAGCAGATCCTGAAAAACATGTTGTAGTTGCTATTGCACCCGCTGTTAGAACAGCACTTGGAGAATTATTTAACATGGGCTTCGGTAAAGATGTAACAGGTAAAATTTATGCTGCCCTTAGAGCATTAGGCTTCAGTAAAGTTTTTGATATTAACTTTGGTGCAGATATGACTATAATGGAGGAAGCAACTGAGTTAATTCAGAGAATAAAAGCAGGTGGTCCTTTCCCTATGTTCACATCCTGCTGTCCTGCTTGGGTTAGACAGGCGCAGAATTATTTTCCGCAGTTCTTGGAAAATTTATCTTCTGCTAAATCACCCCAACAAATATTTGGTACAGCAAGCAAAACTTACTATCCTTCTATAGAAGGTATAGATCCTAAGAGTGTATATACTGTTACAATTATGCCGTGTAACGATAAGAAGTATGAAGCTGATCTTCCTGATATGGAAGTCGATGGACTTAGACATATTGATGCTGTACTTACTACTAGAGAATTAGCTAAAATGATTAAAGAAGCAAAGATTAAATTTGCTGAGTTAGAAGACGAAACAGCAGATCCTGCTATGGGTGAATACAGTGGTGCTGGTGTAATATTCGGAGCTACAGGCGGAGTTATGGAAGCTGCTCTTAGGACAGCTAAAGATTTTGCTGAAAATACCGAGCTTGAAAACATTGATTATAAAGAAGTAAGAGGCTTAAAAGGAATCAAAGAAGCTACCATTGAAATAGCTGGAGAAAAATACAATGTGGCTGTTATAAACGGAGCTGCTAATATGTTTGACTTTGTTAATTCAGGAAAAATAAACGAAAAGCAGTATCACTTCATTGAAGTTATGGCATGCCCTGGCGGTTGTATAAACGGCGGCGGTCAGCCTCATATAAATGCTGCTGCAAGAGACAGTGTTGATTATAAAACTATGAGAGCTTCAGTTCTTTATAATCAGGACTT
This sequence comes from Clostridium oryzae, assembly GCF_002029235.1. Classification (GTDB taxonomy): domain Bacteria; phylum Bacillota; class Clostridia; order Clostridiales; family Clostridiaceae; genus Clostridium_AE; species Clostridium_AE oryzae. The sequence goes on along the minus strand of NZ_MZGV01000020.1, from coordinate 75,480 downwards.
GAATCTTCCAAAGAGAAAGTCTCATAAGAATACTGCAATAATAAAAATGTACGATTCATATTTCGGTAAACCTGGTGAAGGTTTAGCACATAAGTTATTGCATTATAAAGCAAAAGAAAGAAACAAGTAAGTAAAAAAAGAAATGTTGTGGCACTACGGAGATTGATCCGTTCATTAAGCACTTGTAACACAAATTTTATGTAAATTTCCTAATTAGGGCAAACTTGGCTATGCCTCAAACACTGCCCTAATCTTAACAAAAATTTACATAAAATTTGCTGACAATTGCTAAATTCACTCTATATCTCCGTTGGTTAAAGGCCTAAATGGCCTTTAACGGGTTATCTGCGAATGATAATGAGTGTGCTTAGATAACCCCGACTGTAAACATTTCCTATGCCCTGACTCTTAATATTCACAGAATACTCTTATTATACTGCTTCTTTTGCCTTCCTTTCTTAATTCACTAACTTCAAAATATATTACCGATTCTTTTTAATTTCTTCGTAAACACGATGTACTGTTTTTTTATTTAATATCCATCTTCTTTACTAATTATTAATCTTTATATATACCTTAAGATAAAAATGGATGAAAGACCTCTGCCTGCTAAAATGCCTTCATTGGTCTCTCATCCATTTTCTATATTTCTAAATAGTTTTCACTGTTTTCATATAGAAGTGCTGCTCCTACTGCTGTTGCAAACTCTGCACTTGGCGGCATATGAAATCTTACATGGAACATATCTTCAACTCTTTTAAACATTTCTGCAGCCTGCGGTACATTAGTAAGATTGCCAGTAAGTACTACATCTTGTATGCCATATATTCTACTGGCGAAAACCGACATAACTCCAATAGTCTGAAATACTAGATTAATTATTCCTAAAGCTCTATCTGCCTTTGTAGCCAGATCACTTATCTTTCCAAAATTAGATGCAGTAGCATCTAATGGTAAGCTTTCAGAGATATCACTAGTTATATCTCCTATATTTAAGTCTATATTACTTAAATTGCCCTCCGAAGCAGTTTTAACCAGATCATTAAAATCTCTTACATTTAACATCGTATTTGAAAGACCAAGTAAAGTCCCTCCACCTACTCCTGTTCCCCCCATATGTGTGACTCCATTTTTATCAGCCATTACAAAAGTTGTTCCTGTTCCCATGCTAACTATTATAGATTGGGGAAGTTTACTTAAGTATAATCCTCCAGTACCTATCGAATTAAATTCGTCCACTTTTCCTGTAGAAATACCATATATCTTTTCTGTTAGATAAGATGAACCAACACCAGTTACCATAATTTTATCTATATCTGATATGCCTAATTTGTTTTCACTTAAAAATTTTCCAAAGGCTCCGTATATGGATGAAATAGGATCTCCCGCTTTTACAAGCAGTGGACTAAAAATTTCTCCTTTGTGAAGTCCAACTATCTTTGTGGTACTTCCGCCTATATCAATACCAATTATTTTTCTCACTTATGTGTATACTCCTCTCATAGTTAACTGCCGGCAAACATCTTTATTATAGCTACCGCTACTCCAGTTATTCCTTCTCCACCTAGGAAGCCCGAAGCTGCAATATTGCCTATCTCGTCCTTACTATTATCTTTTCTATTAACTATATATTTTATAAATCCTCCAAGAAAGACAGCTGCAGATATCTCAAAAGATAAATACATACCAAGTCCAAGTGTCATTGAAGGAATCTTAACTAAATACAATATAACTCCTAATAAAGCAGCAACCATAAATACTTTTGGATCTCCTATACCATTTACCATCTGGCTAACAGCATAGGCCTGACCAGCTGGAAGGCCTTTGTCAGCTCCTACTCCTCCAAATTGTCCTATTATAGCAAACAATGCTGCTGCTGCAACTACTGTACCTACTAGTCCTCCTGCAATCTGTGAAATGAGCTGTGCTTTTGGATTAGTACCTAGTTTATATCCTACCTTGTATTCATTTAAAAGATCACCAGCATATCCACACGAAACTGCTACGCATGCTGCTATAAAAAATGCTGAAACTGTATCAATTTTAATAAATATTCTGATTGCAAGCAGCACTATTATTCCAAATACCTCCATAGGGTTTATTCCCGTCTGCCCTGTTATAGTAGCAGCCATAGCTGATGTTATAAAAACCCCTAGAATAAGCAATATAGACGCTGCTACATTAAGTCCACATATTATAGATAATACAAATGCAGCTAATACGGAAAATATAACCAATATTTTTCCTATATTGCTAGTTGCACTCTTATTCTTATCTATTTTTGCAGTATTGGCTATCTGGTTTGTGTTTTTTTTCACAATTGAAGCTATAAAAGAAATCAATATTCCTATACCTGTTCCTACCATGAGTCCAATACCTACAGTATTCTTAAACGATACTGCTATAGCTGCATTGGGAAAAACTTTAAAGTAAGTGCCAAGCGGTACAATTATTAAATATGATATTAACGCACCGATAAACCAAACACCAGTATATAAAGCTCCAATTATGTAACCTATTCCTATAGCCATCGGTGAAAGCCATATACCTACGTTTATATTCCTTGCATATAACCATTTAGACGACAGACTTGCTGGTATAATACCTAAATTATCTCTTAAATAAGTAAATACAGCGGATAATCCCATGGTTGAAAATAGAACTACAGTTTTTTTACTGCCTTCATCTCCAGTTTGTATAGTCTCTGCTGCCGCTGTTCCTATTGGATATGGTAACTGCTGTTCTTCAATAAACTTTGGTCTTAAGTAATATGTAAGCACAGTACCTAAAAGCATTCCAGCAATTCCAATGAAAAATACCATTAAAAAATGTTGTGTATTAATCGTCTTATCCTTCCAAACACCTGTTATCCATAATCCAGGAAGCGTAAACGCTAATCCTCCTGCAACCATAGCGCCTGCAGACATAGCCGTCTGAGTTATGTTTATTTCATTGAAGGTTGTTTTTCCTAAAGCCTTCAGTATTGCCATTGACAAAATAGCTACAAATATTGTAGGCCACGGAAGAGAACTGATTCTAAGAGCTACATACATAGAGCTAGCCGTTATTACACAGGAACCTAAAACTCCAATAATTATACCTCTTAAGGACAGTTGATTAACCCCTGCAAAATGTTTCTCATTATTATTAGTCATGAAATCAACTCCTGTAATTTTTTATTGATGACCATAACTGTAATATACCACATACATAGGCCTACGTCTATTATGTATTTAACAAAAATTCCACAAACATATCTGCTGCAAATAGTAATTAATATTTTCATTTCTATATTTTAATATTCGTTAATAACAGCGCTCAATTTAGACTTAAAAAGAGTAAAGATAAAAGTATAAAGTGAATGTAGAAATTCAGCATAGCTGAATTTTCACCTTAACTTTTCTCTTTACTCTTAACTCTTTACTCTTTACTCTTTAAATATCTCCGACTGAGATCTTCCACCATATTTATCTTCTGCAACCACATAGTAATAAACTGCATTAGATGAAGCTGATTTTATATTAGTCTTAACTATACTTCCGCTTTTTACATTCTTAAACGATGTTATCATATTTTTTGTGTAAACATTAGCTTCTATACTATCCGTCGCTACTAATCTATTCTCTGACTGCAGATTAACATCAAGAGAAATGCTGTCTTTTTCAGGATATTTTGCCGGGTCATAGAAATTATATTTATTAAGATATGGAGAATAAGATTTCAGGTTTATCTTATTATTTTCAGTATCAAATTGCAAAAGTGTTATAAACCCATCTCCGCCTTGTCCACTCTGGTAGTCGCATAGTATCTGATACACATTTCTGTCTATGTTTCCGTCATTATTGTCATCTATACCATCAACATTACACAAAGTATTGGAATTATGTCCACATAGTACTGTAATGACATTCTTATTAGGTACAACAACCTTGTTAAATATTTTATCACCTATAAGGCTTCTTTTCCCGTCTTCGAGCATGTATTCATGAAAACAAAGTATCGCTTTTCTGTTTTGATATTTATTTAACACCTTATTCATCCAAGTTATCTCTTTATCACCTATTCCCCACCCCATATACAAAATTACAAAATCATTATTTCCAGCCGAAATAAGATCGTAATGACCTTTATTATTTTTATATGAGCCTCCATAGTAATCTTTGCCGTTAAATTTATCGCTTCCAAAGTACTTATCGTAATTGCTGTAATCTGCTTTAGAATCGCCTACATCATGGTTTCCTGCAAGAATACCATACGGTACAGCTGCATTATCGAGAATACTCATAGATTTACTGGCATTTTCCCATTGATTTATATTATCATAATTATTCACGATATCTCCTGTATGTATACAATATTTTATATTCTCTGCCTCCTTATTTTGTGCTATCCAGTTTGTTATGCTGTCGTATACTTTAGGCTTGTACTGACTATAATATTGGGTATCAGACATCCATACAAATGAGAATTTATTATTATCATTATTTAACTTTTCATTGTGGTATATTTTATCCTGTACTAAAACATGTATTTTCCCATTGTCCAGATAATTTCTAAGTCTTACACTTGCTGACAATTTAAAATCAGTATCCGCTGCCACAGAGCTTGCCAACGGCTTCCACCTACTAGTTTTCATATTCCATGCATAAAGCGTAACAAGTCTTCCCATAAGAGACTTTCCCTGCCAATTAATCTCAACTATAGAATTCTTCTCAGCATCATTGTCTATGCTTATATCAAACCGCTGATATGGAAATTTTGATGCAGAATCCGTTTCAACATAATTTCCATCAACAGCATTTATTTGTTGAAGCTGCTCATTATTTAACTGGCTTTCTCCAGATATAGCTTTCTCCTTAGGAGGCTCTATATCAGCTTCTCCTTGAAATGCAGCCATAGATGCTGCGCTATATTTATACGCTTTATAAAACGACACTTTCATTCTATCGTTAGTAGGATCTTTGACTCTTATGCTGACATCACCGTTTTTTCCTTCCGCCGAATCAACTTTTTTAGGCGGATATGGGTTTTCATTCACTACATTAATAGAATAATTCTTTTTGATACTGTTACCAACTTTGTCTTTTGCTATAACGCATATATTGTGTCTTCCAGAAGTTAATAATGATGATGAGGTTTTATACGGAAGAGTTATGGGGTTATTGTCAAATTTTACGGAATAATTATCGATTCCAGCTCCGCCGTCATACACATTAAAATCTATTTTAATTTTACCTTTATAATCTTTTTTAGTATTTATTAGAGGTTCTACTGCTGGAGGTGTATTATCCACAATTATTTTTTTTGTAACAGTATTGTTATTCAAGTAAGCCTCTACAGCATGTGTTCCATCACTCATCTTTCTTGTATCAATTTTACAAGCTCTTGTATATACTATGCTTTTATCAATATTAAATCTAAAATTTACTTGTACACTTGCTTTTAGTTTAGTGTCATCACCTACCGCGATTATTTTAGACGGGTCATTGTATTCAGATTGCTCTGGTCTTATCTGATATCCGTTTGGCAGTGTGAGTCTGACATTTCTTATATAAAAATCATCTTTATTATTATCGTCATCATCATCAAATATTCCAAGTCTGCTTCCTGCCCTTATAGATATAGTATTGTCTTCTCCTATCTTCAGCTCTGAACTACTAACTGGTACCGTAATTGTAGTATAGTTGCTTATCTTGCTGTTTAATGCTTTAATAACTTTATCATTCATGACAACACCATTTTTATATTCAGATGTTGTTCTATTGACTTCAAATGAGAAGTAGGCTTTATCTTCTAGTGCATCATAAATATCAAATTGCTGTTTTCCATCTACATACATATCTGTCGCAAAAGCTTCATAGCTGTTAGAGGACGCTTTTAATTCCATAGATTTTGAAACATACTGGTCATCCTTTACATTAAGCCATAAATATTGATTGCTTCCTACTATGCTGCTCTCATAGACATCAGACTTCACCTCGTTGGTTCCATCACCTGCGACAAAATAATATTGTATTGATTTTTTGCCTAACAAATCTGGTGTAATAAATTTGTATGTATATAAATTATCCTTGTCTAAAACAAGATTGACCTTTTGATAATCATCAGTTGCATTGAATTTGTAATATAGAAATGCACTTTTAACCTGATTATCATCGCTGATCTTAACAGTCATGTCATAATCTTTTGTCGAATCTATAGACTCGGTTTGCGAAGAATACTCAATAACAGGAGGGACATTATCTTCACCAATATAAACGCTTCCATATGGTATTTGGCTAGGCAAAACCTGACCCGGAGTTGCCGCTTTCTTACCACCGCCCATAATGCTTTGAACAGTACCGCTTACAGGGCATTTATACATAATGCCTTTATTCATGGCGATATTTTTTTTATGATATACGGCTGAATCGATATCCACTCCTGTATTCGTTGTAATTGCAACTCCTCGATAGCCCGTATTGGCTAGACCAGTACCGTATATTTTTACTATATTACTACCTTCTACAAGATTGGTACTGTAGTTATTATTAAAATCTGCTACTGTTTTACTAGCGTTCTTAGAATTAATAATCCAAAAAACCATAACATTTCCAGCTTTTATTACAATATCAGTTTTATCTGTAGTCCATGGTATATCACTGCTTCTGCCATCATATGGGTACCTGTAGTTTAACCGATAATCTTTTAAATTAATATCTTTATCACTATTATTATACACTTCTACAAATTCATACTTATCATTTGTAGAATACGGAACTACTTCTGTTATTAATAATACCGGTTTGTCATCAGTGCTTACATATTGATCGCACACATTCAAAGTTGCTGCATAACCATTTACAGTAATATTGAATATAAAAATAAATGTAATCAATAATGTAACAAAAAACTTTTGCTTTCTCATATCATCATTCCCTTTGTAGTAAGAATTATGTAACAATGCTATTTATAGTAACATCCATAGACATTTACGTTAATTTTGCAGCAAAAGTTTCATATTTATTTAAATTATTTATTTGTCAGCGCATGTTTACTAGTATCAGTGCGCCGTGAAAATAACGAACTTATACCAAATGGAAACACGAGAATATATTCAGGAGATTTCCTCTTGGTTTTGGCTAATCAGTCGGAAGCCGATGCTGTCAGTGACAAATTATCTGCAGTGACCTCTCCTATTAGTTAATGTATATACATACTTAACTAATAGGTTACATCACTAATTATTGTATACATCAGTAACAGATTTTTTACCTGATGAATCCTCTGTGACAATAAAATATCCATCATACTTTTCAGATATTTTACTTCCATCAATATGAATTATATTTCCTCCAGTAACGTTTCTATATTCGCAGAGTTTTTTATTTGTATATACAGCTGCTCCAAAGTAATCCGTGGCTACCGCCTTTTCTAAGGGTTTTAAATCCATATCGATAGTAAAAGTGTCCTTTAATGGATATTTCTGTTTATCATAAAAATTGACTTTTCTCAGATATGGTGAATATGTGCATACATCTATAGTATTGCTTTTACAATTAAATTTTAGTAATCTTATAAATCCCTCACCGCCTCTTGGACCATCTTGATAATCTGCTAGAATTTGGTATACTCGTCTATCTGTTTCTCCATCTTCATCATCATCTATTTCATCTACCAGCATCCTGCTTTCATGAAAATGACCACACAATACAGCAAGTACATTGGGATTTGGAATGACTACATTTTTAAATATCGTGTTTCCTGTAGGCGTTCTAGAACCATATTCAAACATATACTCGTGAAATACAAGTATAGCTTTTTTTTCGCGGTTTTTACTGAGTACTTTATTCATCCATCTAATTTCATCTTCCTGAACTTCCCAACCCATATACATCACAATAAAATCATTTCCTCCGGCTGAAATTAAGTCGTAGTGTCCTTTATTGTTTCTATATGCTCCTCCAAACACAGGACTTTCTTTAAATCTCTTAGCGCCAAAGTAATTACAATAATATTTCAAATTACCTTTTTCATGATTCACATCATGATTACCTGGAAGTACACCGTAAGGTATATTATATCTTTCTAAAACCTTCATGCAGTTATCTGCTATTGTCCATTGATTTATATCATTATAATTATCTACTAGATCACCACTGTGTATTACATATTTGATTTTCTTTCTATTTTCTGCTAACCAATCTGTTATGCTTTTATAGATGTCGCTATACTTTTTTGAGTAATATTGTGTGTCAGACATCCAAGCGAACGTAAAATCATTACATTTCTCTTCTAATACGGCCGTATTGCCAGACTGCACAATTACATGGATACAATTTTGATCTACATAGTTATTGGCAGTGACAGAAGCTGTAATTTCTGCATTTTTTCCATCTGCAAGAGTACTTTTAAGCGGTACCCATTTATTTTTACATACATTCCAAGCATACATAGTAAGACGCTGACTGCTTTCTACATAGCCTTTCCAAACTATTTTAATTTTCGAATTTAGATTGCCTGCTTTTATCTTGATATCAAATTTCTCATAGGGCAGGTTGTATTTGCTTTTCATCTTTAGAAGCTTGCCGTCTACTTTTTCTATCAGCTTTTGATTCTCTGATAAAAACTGCCTTTCATTTTTATTTGCTAGTACCATAGGTTCTAATCTGTTTGCTGCACCATATACATCTATAGATCTCCCGCTGCATTTTTCCCCTTCATATACATACACATTATATTTTTCTAGCGGAGATTTTCCTACAATCACATCCTTTATATTATTATTAGTTTTTATATTGACGTCATAATTCTCTCTGCTGGTTGTAAAGCAAAAATACTCGGTTACTTGATTCCCTTGTGAATCTGCTGCAATAACTTTTACAATATGTTTCCCCGGTTTAAGCCGCGACGCTAAATCTTCATATGGAATACTTATTTCCCTATTATCCAATTTAACATTAACCAGCTTTACTTTAGATACTTTATCCTTCACTGTAAAATTGATTTTCACTCTATCCTTATAAACTACATTGTTTTTAAAGTTAGGTTTTATTGCAGGTGGCTCACTATCAAACAAAAACTTTTCTTTAAGTACTGTGTCACTTGTTAACACCTTAATATTATTTTTTCCCTGCCTAAGCGAATCGTACTTTATTACTGCAATTGTTGAAGTAAATTTTTCCTTTGGAATATTAAAATTCAAATATATTTTCTTCTTTCGCTTTTTCCCCGAACCTAGAGCTATTGTACTGTCCTGATATTTCTCATCACGAATTAAAGTGCCATCATTTAAAATAAGCCTTACATTTCTCACATAAAAATTATCCATTTTCTTATTTTTATTGTTATAGGATTCATCTTCTCTTACACCAGAATTTATTGATATAATATTCTTTAAATTATAATTGAATAACTTATAATCAATTGGAATTTTTAAAGTTTTATATCTGCTAGTTTTAATATTAAAAACATTTACTAACTTACTATTAATATTTATACTATTTCTAAATCCTAAACTGCACTTTTTACATTCAAAAACTAGATAGGGATTTCCGTTTAAAACCTTTCTGCCATCAACAGTAACATGCCTATTGATGTAGAATTTTATGTTCCCCATTTTTTCAACTCCTTGTAGTTTAAGAATAAGTTCATTAACTTTGTCATCCTTTTCTAACAGCATATGTAATGAATTCTCATCTATTGATACAGCCTTGGGCAATATAGCTGCATCCCTTTTATTGGAAGAAGTAAGCTTAAGCGTATCCATATTAATATGAAAAACAAGTATGTCCATAAATATAAAAATGCATGCACAAACTAAAACGATTATATATTTTCTTTTCATATTCCTCATTCCTTAATAGATAATAAAAACCATACTAATAGTATGGTTTTTTAAAGTTTTCATTATTCAATTCAATTTGGGATAAATTACTGACTAATCATATTTACAACTTTTCTGTAACTCAAATTGCCTCCAAATATATCTAAGGCACTTCCAATTGTCAAATCAATTCTATCGCTTCCCAGCGCCTTCATTAGTTTGATATCCTCCATACTTTTTACTCCTCCGGCATAAGTTGTGGGTACCGTAGTCCAGGAAGCTAATTTTTGCACAAGCTCTGTTTCAATACCGTTTCTTTTGCCTTCAACATCAACTGCATGCACCAAAAACTCGCTGCAATAGTTTTCTAACCATTTAATATTTTGAGGATCAATAGTGAACCGTGTGTATTTCTGCCATCTATCTGTGACAACATAATATTTACCCTCCTTCTTTTTACAGCTTAAATCTAACACTAGTTTATCCTTTCCTATGTAATTAACCATTCTTTCTAGATTGCTGACGTTGATCTCTCCATTTTTAAATACATAGGATGTAACTATAACCTTCATAGCTCCTGCTTTAAGAAACATTTCTGCATTTTCTGCATTTATGCCTCCGCCTATCTGAAGACCGCTAGGGTACTTTTTCAGCGCTTTTATTGCTTGTTCCTCGTTTCCATGACCAAGCATAATGATATGTCCACCTACAAGTTTATCATTCTTAAACAATTCAGCGTAATAATCAGCATCATAATTTGATACAAAATTCTCAAGTGGCTTACTTCCGTCGTCTTTAAGGCTGCTTCCAACAATCTGCTTTACTTTACCTGAATGTATATCTATACAAGGTCTAAATTTCATCTATATATCTCTCCCACTTTAATTTCTACAGCTGTTTTGTCTTTTCCATATAGATTATAATAGCATATTTATTCAAATAAATAAATAAAAAATGGTTACACCCTATGTCGGCTAATTCCGCTGCGTTAAGCAATTTCACCGCATCTTTTAGTCAAATTTCCTAATGGCTCATAACTCGGCTGCGCCTCAAACAATTCACCATCTTAACGGAAATTTGCCTAAAAGACACGGATAATTGCTAAACTCACTCCAAATGCCTCCGTCGGATGTAACCATTTTTAATGCCCTAACTCTTAATATTAACAAGATGCTTTTATTATACTGCTTCTGTTGCCTTCTTATCTTAATTCTCTAATTTCAAAATATATTACTGTTTCTTGTTAACTTCTTCGTAAACACGTTGTATCGTTTTTTCATTTAATAACCACCTTTTCTCCTATTTAGTGGTGTATCTTGATATTAATTAAAAGTATCTTTCATTAATTTGTCAATATATAACAAAGTAAAAAATTTTATTAATTAGTATAATTGGTATTGATTTTCATTTATTGCAAGTATATAATATACCTATATGGGGTATTAATAATATTACCCTAATTACTAATAATATAATCGAGCATTAATATATATTAATTTGAATGGAGGAATTACAATGAGTGTTACTGTATATACAACTTCTACCTGCCCTTGGTGCGTTAGAGTTAAAGATTATTTAAAGAACAATTCTATTCCTTATACAGAGAAAAATGTTTCTGCAGACAGAAATGCTGCTATGGAAATGATCAATAAATCTGGTCAAAGAGGTGTGCCTGTTATAGATGTAGATGGAAACATAGTAGTTGGATTTGACAAGCCAACTCTCGATAACCTACTAAAACTATAACAAGCAGATACCGATTATTAACAGCGTTCATTAACTAGAAATATATCATTAGTCAAAATTGTGGTACAAAAATGCTTTGTACCACAATTTCTATATGTAAAGAAGGTATTTTCAAGCTAATAGGTGTTACAACACCTAATTAAAATTAATGTGTTTTTTACAATGTATACATATGCTTAGTATATATATATTTGTTATAATATATGAGGAGAGTTTTGATCTCAAATATTCTATGCAGGTGATTTCATGAATGATAGAAAATATTTACTAGATACAATTAAAGCTTTAAATAACCTAAAACAACAGTTGAAATCCACCCATGAAAAAATTTTGGAAAAGGCTTTTATTACAGCTGATTCTGATGCTGATGTATATTACGTATTACAGAATTATACAAAATCTGATTTGAATATTATTCGTAAATGCTTAGGAGTGTCTTGTGTGAGCACGCTCAGAAAACCTGAACTAGCGTCAGCGTTACGTACACATATAATAAACTCACTTAACTCACTGTTATGCAGACTCACAGAAAATGAATACAAACTTATAAAGTGTATAGTTAACAGTGATGGAATAATGCCATTTCGTGATAAATATTCAGATTTAACTCTATATCTTAGAAAATTAGGAATAGTATCACTTGTCATCATGGACGAAAATAAATTTATAATGATTCCGAAAGATATACTACAGCGTTTAAAATATCTTGTTAACAGTATAGAGGTTTATAAGCAGATTAAATTTAATGAGAACATTAACCAGTTGCTTAGAGGTATGCTCTATTATTATGGTGTTTTAGACTTCACTACAGCCTATAAACTAATAAGTACATATCTTGACGAATTCACTGGAGATATGTTTGATATTATATCTATAATATATGAAAATTATTGGAAGGATTATGGCATTTTTATTTGCAACGATCACCTATGCTATGACTATGTAGATAACTATCATTATATTGTTGAACAACAGTCATTAAGAAAGAATATAGAGTATAAGTTTTTCACTAAAGATGAACTTATTCGAGCCGCAAAGGATAACTCGTTATGTTTTAACGAATATGACAATAATTTTATTTCTTATTTAATATCAAATTATGTGATTAACAAAAAAGAAGCTGAACAAATAACCTGGGAGATAAAATTAGATATAAAAAACTGCTATGATTTTAACGAAATATTACATGAAACAACGGATTGTTTCACGATTAGCGATTATGAACAATTAAAAGAGCTGGTAGCTTTAATCAACGATGTGTACTATAATTGCAATCAATGGATTCTAAAGGGATTCTCCTCAAATGAATTGAATAAAATTGATATTAATAATCCTATCTCACAAAAAAATAAATACAAAAAATATAATAGTTCTTTTCTTAAAAATTATCTAGACTAGATTATTATAACAATCTAGTCTAGATCTGAAAGTTCTACGTTTAATTTTCTCTCATTGTCCAGTTTATATTCCTTCACGTCGCATTCCTTACATATTTTTATGGGAAGGCTTACTGTGAACTCGGCACCCTCACCTTCTTTACTTTTTAATTTCACTGTTCCATGAAGCATGTCCACAAAAACCTTAACCAGTGAAAGACCTAACCCACTGCTTTCAATAACATTGTTTTCACTTGCTTGTTGGGAGAATTTTTGAAATATGTTATGCTGCCTATCTAGAGCAATACCCTTTCCATTATCCTTTACGCTTATATTTGCAGTATCGGAATCAATATTCAGATTTACCCAAACCATGCCATTTTCTGCATTAGTGAACTTAATTGCATTGCTGATAAGATTTAAAATTATTCTCTCCATTTTATATATATCACAAAGCATTATATATTCTTCAATATTCGTATCAAAAATAACTTCCACTCCCTTTGCCTCTGCAAAAGGAACAGTAGACATAGTTATGCTCTCAACCAGGTTGACAACATCACACATAACATAATCAATTTCAAAAGCATCGAGCTCAGCTTTGTTGATGTCTATAAAGTTGTTAGCTATCTTTATTATTCTGTACGAATTTTTTTTCATAATATCCATATACTCTTTTACTTTTTGTTCATTATAACAATCTTTTCCTATATATCTATCATTCAGAAGCTGTATTGAACTGCTTATTATATTTATTGGTGTTTTTAGCTCGTGAGTTATTCCAGATACTGCACTCATTCTGAATTCATCCATCTTTATAGCTTCATTTAAAAGCGTAACATTCCTATTACTTTCGTTTTTTATTTCAAAAATAGAATAAAGAAGCATAAATAAAGAATAAGTTGAAGACTGAAGTACGTACACTCCCCAAGTTATACTGTTACTGATTTTTACATGAAATATAAGAGAACAAACACCTATTATTATATTTATAACAGGAAATATCAAAACTATAAATGCAAACAATACAGATATTTTATCGTTCTTTCTTTTTATAAATATATTTCCAGCTGCTTTAATGAATAAAACCATCAAAATAAATTTATCCATGTATGTCACATAGTAAGGAGCAGTAAATGAGATCACTGTATTTATAATAACTAGAAACGCATATAAAAGTATTTGCAATCTTTTAATTTCTAAGTTTATAAAAGTTTTAAGTGCCACATATCCTAAAATAATACTGACAGTAAACGACATAAAAGCACATGTATTTGCAATACGATATACAGCTTTAGAACATTCGGAATACTGCAAATACATTATACTTAGAAAACACATAATTGTAGATAAATTACTTAATACAAGGTAACTAAAACAATACTTCTTAATTACCATATTTGCCATAATAATAACGCTTGTAAAAATAATATAATAAATTAAAATTATAAACCAAACGGCCATATATATTGCCTCCATACTAATTATCTATGTAGATAACAACTTGCACAAGAATATAATACCATATTTCGATTTTTAATTCACTATTTCTATTTGTTTTTTATTTTTCATATACATTATGTAATTATCTTACATATTTATTCATCATTTAGTATATATTCATTTAAACGTTTGTACAAACATACTTACATATAATTAAGTGTATCTAGCATATATTATCATAAAAATATAATGAAGATATCGGAGGTACACAAAATGGAGGACAAAAACACAATATTAGAAATGGCTGACTCATTGGAAAAAACAGGTGAAGTTAGAATAACGGATGGAATCAAGGAAATATTCATACAAGTATATGAAGAGGATGAAACGCTATTTTTCAGTGGTTCAAACGAATTTGATAGTGCAGTAGATGCAGTGGAATGGGCAGTTAATGAATTAGGCGGTGTTGAAAATATAGAAGAGTGGGAGTAAAAAGAGTAAAGAGAAAAGAGTAAAGAGTATGGATGAAATTCTGCATATCTGAATTTCCATCTACATAAAAATAGAAACTCCCATCAGGGAGTTTCTGTATTAATCTCTCACTCTTATTTCTATTTTAGATAATATTAGATATTAGTTCCTATCAAATAGTCTAAGTACGTATAGGAATATGTTGATGAAATCAAGATATAACTGTAATGCTGCTATTATAGCATATTTGTTTACAGTATTAGCATCGTATGACATAACCGATGAATGAAATCTCTTTATATTCTGCATATCATAAGCTGTAAGTCCACAAAATATAACTATACCTAGTAGAGATATAATAAGATTCATACCACTAAGAAGTCCAATCATCTGGAATATACCAAGGACTATAAGTCCTATAACTCCCATAAATAAAACTCTTGAAAAAGTTGATAGATCCTTTTTAGTAGTTACTCCAATCATAGCCGAACAGAAGAACATTATTGACGAAAGTAAAAATGCCATAAGCGATCTTCCGAAACCATATGAACTAAACACCACGCTAAGAGTAAAACCATTAAGAATCGAGTAAACAAAAAACCACATTCTTGCGCTTGAAACAGAAAGCTTGTTGATTCTAGCACTTAGAAACCATACTAGCGCAACTTCTGCAACAGCAGCTACGAAAAACGTTTGTACAGGGATCTGTATCAAATTCGTAAACATAAGACGATAAGTTGCAAGAGCAGCAGCGAATGTTAACAGTAAACCTAAACCCATAGTAAAATATGTTTTTGCTATAAACCTATTTTTACTTTTTACATATAGATTCTCCATTATATCACCTCTCATTAAATTACTAAATCCAGATTAATTTACTGTGTTAAAAGCACTATAATATCGTTCCCAAAACACAACTGGACCAGCTATCCATACAATATAATATTATATAACTTTTTTTTAATTTAGTACAGTGGTTATGCTATCCACTTTTCTACACGTAAATAATATAACTTGTCTATTGTCTGCCAGTTTTTTTAAATAATTGATTGTGTTTGCCATCCTTCTATCATCCAGTTGTATAAATGTATCGTCTAATATTACAGGAACCTTTATAGTATCAAAGGCTATTTCAATAAGACCAAGCCTTAATGCAAAATATAATTGATCATAGGTTCCTCCACTCAGATACTCAGCACTCTTTAGCCACTGATCTTTACTATCATATACATTCATATCATAATTATCGGACACTTTAATATCGCTGTAAGCATCAGCAGTTATCTGCTTCATTATCCTACTTACACAACTGTTAAGTTTAGGACCGAAATTCATTTGTAACTCGTTAAATGCCTCAGTAAGCGTCTGTTTTGCAATATCTGCATTTTTATTTACTTCCTCCAGCATAACGAGCTTATTTTTATTTGCAATGATTTCCTCCTCTATTGAACCTAAGGAGAGTGCTGAACTTTCAGTATCTAACTTATATTTTATCTGCTGCTTCCGTTTTTCAAGCTCGATTAATTCGCTGCTGACGCTGTTAAGATTAGCCTCCAGTCTATCTCTATTCATATATCTTGATCCTTTTTTATATTTTATATTACTTATTATATCTTCAGGTAACTGCTCCGATATGTTTTCCATTTCCTGGGAAATATATTTTATACTTCTCCCGTGTAATAAATTAGTCAGTGCATAATCTGTTTCCTTACATACATCAATCTTTTTCTTAACTTTATTATAAGTTTCCTGAATATAATCCATTATACTTTCATCTGCTATGGAGGATGGAACTATAAAGTTGTTATACATTATAGCAATGTCTTCTTTAATATTATTAATTTCATTTATTCTCTCATTTATATCTTCTAAATATACTTTTCTTTCACTTTCAATTAGCTGCTTTTTGCTCTGAAGCTCTCGAAATTCCTTTAATCGCTTGTGAAATTCCTCCATATCAGCACAACCGCAGCTAGTTAATAGATAATTAAAATATTTATCTATAGAAAAATTATCTTCTTCGTCATCTGACTGGTCTACGCTTTTTTGTTTTTTCAGATTGCTTAAGTAGTTTATTAAAGCAGATATAAATGACAGAAACGGCAGTATTGCAAAGGCAGCAAACTGTTTGTTTATATTAGCTGCATACAGAACTGCAAAGAATACAGCAATAATAAGCGCCGAACATAGCATTATGAATTTCATTTTATTCTTAGTGCCATAGCTATTATTGCTGCCCTTTTCTAATTCCCGTAACTTCTCTATTTCTCTTTTTTTACTAATTAGATTATTTACCTTTTCTTCGAGATTAGGTCCCAATTCGTGAAAGCTGGCATATGCTTCTTCTTCTATTTCTATACTCTTTATTCTGTTTTCAATATCTTTAAGCTTTCCATTTACATAATCATAATTTTTTTCTCGTTCCTTTAAAATAGAATTTGCTTCTCTAAGTCCAGATATATCATATTCTATATCTTCAAAATTATTTTTGTAAAACGAAGATTTTAAATTATTCATTTCGCTAATAAGCTCGGTTTTGCTGCTGTATAATTTTAATATCTCATTATATTCATAATATAAATATAGTTTTTTACCTAATGCAATGTCTTCGTTTAATTTTTTAATTTCATTTCTGCGCTGCTGAATCTGCTTCGATAAGTTTTTTTGTTCTTCAAGCAGTGTCAAATTTTTCTCATTAACACTTAACGTCTCAATTTTCTTAGTATTTAGCTCATATATTCTGCTTCTGATTTCATCAATTTTTCCAGTCTTCCTTCCGCCGCTTAAGTTCTTTATTATGTTATCAAGAACATTTACTGCTTTATGAAACGATAAATTTTCATCACCGCTTTGTCCTATATTTAATAGTCTTCCCATAATCTCATCATCTTTATCTCTGGCAAACTGAGCCCCTAATTGTTTTATAAACATAGTTTTTTCAAAGGTTTCTTCATTAATACCAAATATATCTTTACCTGGGCATGAGCTATCAATACCTGTTGCCTGTTCTCCATTAATATTATTATATACATTACATATATCCTGTTTTTTTACTTGTCCAAAACTTCTCTCAATAACATACTCATTATTTAAATCATCACAAAAAACAATCTTGCCTGCTGCCCTCTCACCATCCCAGGGTAAATATTTTTTTCTGATGTTTTCACTAATATTTTTCTTTTGTGAATTCATGCCATAAAACATAGCTTTTATAAAATTCTGAATGGTACTTTTTCCAGCTTCATTTTCTCCATATATAATATTGAGGCCTTCCCTAAAATTCAATTCATATTCTTTTAGTTTGCCGAATTTCTTTATAGTAATAGATTTAATAATCATTTGTTGTCACCTCTTTTTGCTCCAACACATCAAGTCCTAAATTAAGAGCCTTAAGCAAACTTATCTTTTCATTTTCATCTTCTTCCAGTTGTATTTTCTGAAGCATCTTCTTTACAAATATACCTCTTAGTGTATATTCCTTCGATATAGCCTCATAATCCACCTCGAAATCTGTTTTATCAAGCAGCTTAGCATAATAAAATTTTCTAAGCAGCTTTTCTTCAAGTATGCTTTTATTGATTTTGAATTCTTTTTTTATGCGACCTTTTAAAACAATCTGGCATAGATTTTGACTCATATTTTGTATTGCTTCGCCAACATCTTGATATTCCATATTCTTTTCTATTTCGTCTATTATTTTTGTCATAATATTATCGTAATTTTCTGCCCCTGTTATATCAACTTCATAAGTTAGATAAACTCTTTTACATGTTTTAACAAATCTTAAGTCAGCATGTCCCTTATATATTTCTCCTACTAATACACCTTTGTCACCCTGCTCATCAAATCCCCTGCCTTCAGGACAACCGCTGTATGCCCACAATGTATCACCAGATTTGTTAATTCCTGAATAGCTATGTATATGTCCTAATGCAAGGTAGTCTAACTTCGAATTTGATATATGTTCAGTAGTTACAGCATTGTAATCAGATATATTGCTGCTGGCAGTAAAATCACCATGGATACACATTATATTAATGCGATTTTCATCTGATGCCTTAAAATTATTAAGAAAAGACTCCCTTTCATAACTTTCAGAAAATGCTCTGCCGTACACATCAGCATTTAATTCGTCATAACTGAAACACTGCATCTCAGTTGTGAATATATGCACGTTATCAGGCCATATGATATCTTTATAAAAACTTCTTTCTGTAAGTGCATCGTGATTACCTGGACTTATAAATATCTGTGTTTCTGGTATACTGCAAAACTTATCCCTAATATATGTTATAGTTTCATATCGTACCATTGTGTTATCAAACATGTCTCCAGCAATCAAGATGAAGTTAACTTTCTCCTCTTTAGCAAGTTCTATTATGCTGCCTAAGTTCTCTCTTATATCTTCCCTTCGCTGCTCTGCTTTTTCTAAAGTTAAATCGCTAAAAACAGTATCAAAATGAAAATCGCTGCAATGTAATATTTTTACGCTGTTCATTTGTCTCCTCCCATCTTTCATTTCAATAAAAAGGGACCCGCATCTAAAGCCGAGTCCCCAAATTATATACGAACCAAGAGCAAAGAGTAAAGTGAAGGTGGCAATCGTCTACTTTGGAAGCCGATTTCATCATATAGGATTCTCTGTGTTTTATTTCGTTTACGTTTTTGCGATTTAGGTTACGCGCTGGGACTTAGTTACGTTTAGAAAAGGTTAGTCATAGAAATTCTGCATAGCAGAATTTCATCTATCTCTTTTCTCTTTTCTCTCTACTCTTTGCTCTTCTACAAAGCTTTCTTAACTATATCATGAACTATCTCTGTTATATTTTTCTGTTCCTCTCTAGATAAATTTTCTACATATATAGGCTCATGAAATATTATCTTTGCTTTATTTCCTCTAACTTTATTTCCAACCTCTAATACTCTATAGGTACCATCTACTGTAAATGGCACTATAGGAACATTTGCTTTAAGTGCTAGTTTTAAACTTCCTCTCTTAAATTCTGCTATTTCACTTTTAAGACTTCTTGTCCCTTCAGGAAACACAATAACTGAATATCCTGCTTTTAGATTCTCAACTGCTTGATTAATTGCTTTTATACCTTCTCTGGGATTATCTCTATCAATAAATACCGAATGTGCTTGTCTCATCCACCAAGCTACCGCCGGCAATTTGCCTAAGCTCTGTTTAGCTATGAAACCTGTTATGCTTTTCATGCACGGAAGTACAGCAAATACATCAAAAATCGCTTCATGATTTCCAGCAAAAACACAAGCTCCTTCCGGTATATTTTCAAGTCCTGAGACCTTTAAATCAGTCTTTGATTTTACAAGTACATGTGTGCACATAATCTTAAAAATCTTAAAGGCATATGCATCTGCTTTTTCAGGCTTAAATTTTCTTAAGAACATAATTTTAGGTGCGAAGCAAACTGTTTTCATAAATACATATAATCCAAAGTAACAATACCATAAAAATTTTATCATAAATCATACCTCTTTTTAAAACAAATTTGTTATCATATTTAGACACTCCGTGGTATGACCACATTAAGTGCTGACGGTATCATAGAAATTTTTGCGTGCTTTAGCTGAACTATTTCACCATCTATATTAAAAAGCATATTTCTTTCAGCACTCACTTCAATATTTTTAACCTTTCTGAATACCGCTTCCTTTAGCCCCTCATGCTTTCCCAAAATTGCTCGAGGCATCAACATCAATATTTTAAATAAGCTAATATTCTTTACCTTGCATATTTCGAAATATCCATCATTAAGTTCTGCAGAAGGTGCTATCTTAATGCCTCCGCCATAATATTTTCCATTTGCTATAGCAATGAAAAGAGTATTCTCTATCTCTTGAGTACTATCTAAAAGTATTTTCATTTTCATAGCTTTATATTTAAATATAGTTACAAACACGCTTAGCAAATAGGCAAGTTTTGACGGAATCCAGCGTTTTCTTTTAAAATACTGAGCTCCATAAGCTATTTCGGCATCTAAGCCTATAGATGCTATATTTATAAAATACCGTTCATGATCTATACATCCTATATCTACAGCCTTATCAGTTCCGTTTATAGTTCTCGTCAATATGTTTTTTCTAAAATTACCGCTTATCATGCTTCTTACAAAATCGTTTCCGCTGCCACTTGGAATTACAGCTAAACTGCTATCGGTTCCTACTATTCCATTTAGGACTTCATTTATTGTGCCATCACCACCTATAGCATATATCCTGCATTTGCCTTTTTCGGCATATCTTCTCGCAATCTCAGTAGCATGTCCAACTTTTTCTGTAAGCTCAATAATATACTCTTCATTTATGTTCATAAACTTTTCTTTAATAATAGGTATATATTTAAGCGTTTTTCCTTTCCCTGCTTTAGGGTTAATAATAAATATATGTCTCATTTCTATCACCATTATTTTATAAAATATACTTCTCACAACAAAAATAGTATATCTTATATCCCGTTAATATTCAACGATATATAGAGAAGGGTAGGAAGTGATTTCCGTGGGCTGGAAAATGCCTCCTCCAACCACTTCCTACCATATGCCGACTCTATGCATTTACAAAGTATTATTCCTACGAAAAAGAAGATTACTTTTTCATTCTACTTGGTGAAAGCACGCTTTCATGAACATTTCCTATGGATAAAAGGCTGCCGTACTAATTTTTAGTGCGGCAGCCTTGACATAACACATTTATATCTTACTAATTAAATCTCTAATAATAGCTTCAGCTTTCTTGACATCAGCTTTTCCTTTAGTCTGCTTCATGATGTAGCCAAACATAGAGTTGATTGCTCTATCCTTACCAGCCTTGATATCTTCAACCGCTTTTGGATTAGCAGCAATTGCTTCCTTACATAATTTCGTTAAGTCCTCATCTGAAATGCCTGCTAAATCTTCTGCTTTTATGAATTCTTCTGCAGATTTACCACTTTCCAGCATCTGCTGCAGCGTACTCTGTGCCATTTTAAAGTTGATTTTTTTATCATCCAAAAGTTTTACAAGTAGTGCAAATTGTTTCGCGGAGATAAGAACCTTGAAGAGTTCCTTATCTTCCTCAGTATTCATATTAGCATAAATCGTACCGGTAATTAGGTTTGAGGCATTTTTTACACTTGCACCTTCAGAAGTAGCTTCTTCAAAGAACTCAGCAACACGTCTGTATTTGAATATGAGTTTTGAAGTTGCTTCTGGCAGCTCAAGCTCATTTATATACCTCTTTAACTTATCAAAAGGCAGTTCTGGAAGTGATGCTTGAATTTTATCAACTTTATCCTGAGAAACTTCGAAACGTATAATGTCCGGATCAGGAAAATAACGATAATCATCAGAATTTTCCTTCTCACGCATTGGAGATACAGAATCTGATACATCATCATACCTCATAGTCTGCTGAACTATAGTTCCGCCTTCCTCCAAAATATCAGTCTGTCTCTCTATTTCAGCATACATAGCCTTTTGAATATAATTAAGCGAGTTGATGTTTTTGGTCTCCGTCCTTGTGCCAAATTCCTTCGTACCTGCTTCACGTAACGATACATTAACATCACATCGCATGGAACCTTCCTGCATCTTGCAATCAGAAATTCCTACATATCTCATAATTAACTGCAGCTTTTCAGCGTATTCTTTAGCTTCTTCCGGAGAAGAGATGTCTGGCTCTGATACTATCTCAATAAGCGGAACTCCACCACGATTATAGTCAATGTAAGTGTAACCATTCTCATGAACTAGTTTACCTGCATCTTCTTCAATATGAATACGTGTAATACCAATTCGTTTTCCGCTATCCAGCTCAATATAGCCATGTTCACAAATAGGCTCATCATACTGTGAAATCTGATAAGCCTTTGGCAAATCAGGATAAACATAATTTTTTCTGTCCATGTGAGAAATGTTATTAATCTTGCAATGTACTGCAAGACCTGCTCTTACCGCATACTCAACCACCTTTTTGTTTAAAATCGGCAAAGAACCCGGCTGACCAGTGCAGACTGGGCAGCAGTGAGTATTCGGATCTCCTCCAAATTGAGTTGTACAGTTACAGAAAATCTTTGTTTTAGTTGCCAGCTCAATATGAGTTTCTATACCGCATACTAATTCATATCTCATATTCTGACACCCCCTTCATAAATGCCAACCTTGTCTTCCGAATTTTGTTCATAGAAATAAGCCATATTTAATATTGTTGCTTCATCAAATTTCTTGCCTATAATCTGCATACCTATTGGAAGTCCCTTCGCATCTTTCCCGCAAGGAACGGAAATAGATGGGATGCCTGCAATATTAATAGGCACAGTACAAATATCAGAAAGATACATTTCAACAGGACTTGCGCCTCTAAAATTCAGTGGAAATGCAGTATGTGGTGCAGTAGGTGCAATTAACACATCACATTTCTCAAATATATCATTAAATTCTCTATTAATTTCTTCACGTATGACAATAGCTTTCTTATAGTATGCGTCATAATAACCGCTGGATAAAACATAAGTTCCAAGCATTATACGACGTTTTACTTCATCACCAAATCCCTCGCTTCTAGTCTTATAAATCATATCATCAATGCTATCGTAGGAATCTGTACGATGGCCGTAACGGATACCATCATATCTTCCAAGATTAGAGGAGGCCTCTGCACAGGCGATTATATAGTAAACTGGAAGTGCTAGTTTTAGTGCTGGAAGTTTAATATTTATTATTTCAGCACCATTCTTTTCAAACAGCTTGATTCCTTCAAGGATCTGAGCTTTCATATCTTCATCAATACCATCGAAAAATTCCTCTGCTACACCAATCTTCTTTCCCTTAACGTCCTGATTTAAGCCTTCTAATATATTGCCATAGTCAAATGCTTTACTTGTTTGATCACGCCTGTCAGCACCTTTTATTGCATCAAATACTATGGCAGCATCCTTTACACTGTAAGTTAGAGGACCAATCTGATCTAAAGAGCTTCCGTAAGCTATGAGTCCATAACGTGAAACTGCACCATAGGTTGGTTTAAGTCCTACAATACCACAGAAAGATGCAGGCTGACGAACTGAGCCTCCGGTATCAGAACCTAGTGCATATGCTGCCATATTTGAGCACACTGCTGCAGCTGATCCACCAGAAGAACCTCCAGTTACGTGAGCGGTATTTCTTGGATTTAAAGGTGCTCCGTAGCAGCTTGATTCAGAAGTACTTCCCATGGCGAATTCATCCATATTAGTTTTACCTAGAAGTACAGCTCCCTGTATTTTTAATTTTTCCCATACTGCTGCATCATAATAAGGCTTAAATCCGTCAAGAATCTTGGAGCAGCAAGTAGTTAGAAGGCCATCGGTGCAAATGTTATCTTTTAATGCCATAGGAATACCGCATAGTGCAGAAGCTTTACCTTCTTTTAACATCTTGTCAGCAACATCGGCTCCCTGAAGTGCAGTTTCAAAGGTAGTATGCACATAAGCATTTAAAGTTGGATTTGTTTCTTCAATCGATTTTATATATTGCTTTGTCAGTTCAACGGAAGATATTTCACCGTTATGAAGTTTTTGTGTTAATTCAGAAATTATTTCTCTCATTTTTTATTCCTCCTAACGCTGAAAAATCCGTCTTTATCTTCTACATTAGACACAATCTTTTCATTAGGCAGGGATGGAATCACTTCATCCTCGCGAAGATCTTCAAAGGAAATAAGCTGAGAACCAACACTTCTGAGTTCATCTGTTCCGCCTTCCACAGACTGATTAATCGTATCAGCAAATGCAATAATTTCGTCAAATTCATCTGCAAACTTTTCAAGTTCGTCATCAGAAAAGCGCAGTTTAGAAAGCTTAGCAAGCTTTTCAATTTCTGTTTTCGTTACTGCCATAGTTAATCTCCTTTCTACAATCGACGATTCAGCTATAAACAAATTAAGATTCGTAAATAGATAATAGATAAGAACTAAGAATTAAAAGCTATTGAAGAAATTCAGCTTAAAAGCTGAATTTCCATCTAAACCCTTACTTATTCTTAAATCTGATTATGACTGAATCGGATAATCAATTATTTCCTTACCTTAATGTGAACTTCACGGAGCTGCTGCTCTGTTACTTCGTTTGGTGCACCGCACATAAGATCCTGTGCACTGCTGCTCATTGGGAAAGCTATAACCTCACGGATGTTTTCTTCGTTTCTAAGAAGCATAATCATACGGTCAACACCTGGTGCCATACCAGCATGAGGTGGAGCTCCGAACTGAAATGCATTATATAAGGCTCCGAATTTATCTTTTAAGGTTTCCTCATCATAACCTGCAATTTCAAAGGCTTTTACCATTACTTCCATGTCATGGTTTCTAACTGCACCAGAGGAAAGTTCTATACCGTTACATACTATATCATACTGATATGCAAGTATATCTAACGGATCTTTTGTAGTAAGTGCTTCTAAACCACCCTGCGGCATTGAAAATGGATTATGCGTAAATCCAATTTTACCTGTCTCTTCATCGATTTCGTACATTGGGAAATCATTAACATAGCAGAAACGATAAGCGTTCTTCTCGATAATGTCAAGACGAACACCAAGCTCATTACGAATCTGTCCTGCATATTTATTTGCAAGGTCTTCAGTATCAGCAATAAAGAATATAATATCCCCTGCTTCCAGATGCGCTAAATCCAATAACTGACTCTTCATTTCCTCTGGAATAAATTTATCAATAGGTCCCTTGTAAGATAAATCTTCTTTTACTTCAAGGTATCCAAGTCCGCCCATTCCAATAGACTGTGCAAATGTCAGTAACTTCTCATGAAAACCCTTTGACAGCTCTGCATGAACCTTAATAGCCCTTACTGTCTTGTTGTGAAAAGGCTTGAAGGAACATTTCTGGAAAAAGTCAGAAAGATCAATAATACGCAACGGATTACGAAGGTCAGGCTTATCAGTACCAAATTCAAGCATTGCCTGCTTGTAGCTGATGATTGGATAAGGTGCTTCAGTAATTTTGTATCCTTCTGGAGCGAACTTCTTGAAAGTCTCAGTTAACACTTCTTCTCCTGTACGGAACACATCCTCTTGAGTTGCGAAGGTCATTTCAAAATCTAATTGATAGAATTCTCCAGGAGAACGATCAGCACGAGCATCCTCATCACGGAAACATGGCGCTATCTGGAAATACTTATCAATACCTGATACCATAAGCAATTGTTTAAACTGTTGAGGAGCCTGCGGCAATGCATAAAATTTACCTTTATATTTTCTTGATGGAACAATATAATCACGTGCGCCTTCAGGAGATGATGCACTCAAAATAGGAGTTTGAATTTCTATAAATCCCATACCTTCCATCTTCTGTCTCATAAAACTTATAACTTGAGAACGAAACAAGATATTATCTTTGACTTTACGGTTTCTTAAATCAAGATAACGATATTTCAAACGCACATCTTCACGGATTTCTTTTGAAGTAGCTATTTCAAATGGCAGCTCTCTATAAACTTTCCCAAGAACAGTAACCTTATGCGCCTCAAGTTCTATGGTTCCTGTTGGAATACTAGGGTTATAGGTTTCCTCGTCACGCTTCTCAATAACACCTTCTATAGATAAGCATTCCTCTTTTTTGATTCCTTTTAAAAGGTCAGTATCTCTAAATACAACCTGCATTACACCATACATATCACGTAAGTCTATGAAAGATACTCCTCCATGATCACGGATATTTTCTACCCATCCGGCTATCTTTAGTTCAGATCCTATGTCGCTTTCGGAAATTTGGTTCATGATTTTGCTTCGATAAATTGGTAACATTTTTTTCTCCTTTCCTTCTTTAAACACTCTTATTTCGGATGAGCAAAATACTGCTAATTTTTTGTATAAAAAAAGCTGCTCGCCCAAAAATATAAAATTTCAGGACGAACAACTGTATATTACATTACATGTCCGCGGTACCACCTGATTTACTGTCAACGCAGTCTCTCTAGTGTTGCCATTCTCACGCTTGGCTTACGGCATCACCTACTTGTCAAAAGACGTTCAGATTGCAGCTGGTAAAGTGTTATTCGCATAAATTCATTTTGCAGGGTTTTCACTATCTCCTGCTCACTGTGAACGATAATTTATGTTACTCCTCTTCGTCGTTGCTTTGCAAAAATTATATTACAATTTATGAGGTTTTGTCAATACAAAAATATTCAAGTGCCAGCCACGTGACATTTTTATTTAAATAAATATATACTTATAATTCGCAATTGACTTACACATATTATGTATATATACACCATATAAAATAGATATAGATAAGGACTTCTATAAATAGCTTTTTTATCCATAGATATATTGCTTAAAGACCTTCCCTATGATATAATCATCTCATAAGGGGAGTAGCTTAAAGCATGAAACGCTTGAACTATCCGTCATTTCGGTAAGTTACCCGGATAGTGAGCTCTTATATTTTAGAGATAGCAAGACCTTTGTTCTATTTTATATAGAACAAAGGTCTTTTTATATTGTTTTTTATACATACAAAATTATATTAAACTTAATGAAAGGTGGTAACATGATGTGGTATAAGAAAGATACTGACACCATAGTAAAAGAATTAGAAACAGATATTATTAACGGACTATCATCTGAAGAAGTAAAAAAAAGAGTTGAGAAGTTCGGAGAGAACAAATTGGCTCAAAAAGGCAAAAAAAGCCTTTTAAAGATGCTCTTTGCTCAAATTAATGATGCAATGATATACATCTTAATTGTAGCCGCCGTTATTTCTTTTGCTTTGGGTGAAAGATCAGATGCTATTGTAATCGCTATTGTAATAATTATTAATGCGGTTGTGGGTATAATCCAGGAATCCAAAGCTGAAAAGTCCCTTGAAGCATTGAAAAAGCTGTCTACCCCTAAAGCAATTGTAAAAAGAAATGGTGAAATGGTTGAAGTAGCTTCAGAAGAACTAGTGCCTGGGGATATTGTAATTCTAGACGCAGGACGATACGTTCCTTGTGATTTAAGGCTTATTGAAACAGCCAATCTAAAAATTGAAGAATCTGCTCTCACTGGTGAATCAGTTCCCTCTGACAAAGATTCTACAGTAATTTCAGATGAAAATGCGGTACCATTAGGTGATCAGAAGAACATGGCCTTCATGTCAACTCTTACAACCTACGGAAGAGCTGTTGGTATAGCAACTGGTACAGGAATGAATACTGAGATTGGTAAAATAGCTAAAATGCTTGATGAAAGTGAATCTGAACTTACGCCACTTCAGAAAAAACTTGCTGAACTAGGAAAAATTCTAGGTTTTGGAGCATTAGGAATATGTATCGTAATGTTTATTGTAGGTATAATTCAGGGAAGAGAACCTTTTGAAATGTTTTTAACTGCAATAAGTCTAGCCGTAGCAGCTATTCCTGAAGGACTTCCAGCTATTGTTACTATAGTGCTTGCTGTTGGCGTACAGAAGATGATTAAGCAGAATGCTATTGTAAGAAAGCTTCCTGCTGTAGAAACTTTAGGAGCTGTAAATATAATTTGTTCAGATAAGACAGGTACCCTTACCCAAAACAAAATGACTGTGACTAAATTTTATATTGATAATCAACTTAAACCTGCTTCTGAACTAAATGTAGATAATACTTCTGAGAAATTGCTTTTAGACAATATAATGCTTTGTAATGATGCAACCTATACTGGAAGTTCACAAACTGGTGATCCTACAGAAATCGCTCTATTAGCAATGGGAGCTAAATACAATATATTTAGAGATGACCTTAATAAACAACATGAACGAATTGATGAAATTCCTTTTGAATCTGACAGAAAACTTATGACAACAGTAAATAAATATGATGATAAATATTATGTAATGACTAAAGGTGCGATAGATAATTTGCTTAAAATATGTTCTTCAGCGCTGATTAATGGTGAAGTCGTGAATCTTACTGATGATGTTAAAGCATCTATTATGGAAAGTTCAAACAAAATGTCTGATGATGCATTAAGAGTTTTAGGATCAGCCTACAAGATTCTTACATCAACTCATATTGATATAGATGAACTAGAAAGTCAGCTTACATTTATTGGTCTCGTAGGAATGATAGATCCTCCAAGAGAAGAAGTCAAAGACTCAATAAAATTATGTAGAAGCTCTGGAATAAAAACAATAATGATTACTGGCGATCATAAGAACACTGCCTTCGCTATAGCTAAGGAGTTAGGCATAGCAGAAGATGAATCACAGGCTATATTCGGTATGGAACTGGATAATATGTCTGATGAGGAACTTGCTTCTAAGATTGATAATCTTAGAGTATTTGCAAGAGTTTCACCTGAGCATAAGGTTAAGATTGTAAAAGCGTTCAAAGCAAAAGGAAACATCGTATCAATGACAGGTGATGGTGTAAATGATGCTCCTTCTCTTAAAGCCGCTGACATCGGCGTTGCCATGGGCATTACTGGTACAGATGTTGCAAAAGGTGCTTCTGATATGATACTTACAGATGATAATTTTTCAACTATCGTATCTGCTATAGAAGAAGGTAGAAATATTTTTAACAATATAAAGAAATCTATAATATTCCTTCTTTCATGTAACATTGGAGAAATATTGGCTCTATTCGTATCAATCCTTATGGGTTGGAGTGCTCCACTAAAGCCAATACATATACTATGGGTTAACTTGATTACCGATACACTACCTGCACTTTCACTTGGTGTTGATCCTGGTGATAAAGATGTAATGAAAGAAAAACCACGTGATCCTAAAGAGAGTTTATTTGCTCACGGTACCGGCATAAGTGTTCTGCTCAATGGTGCACTTATTGGATTTCTTACCTTAGCTGCCTTTATAATAGGAGCTAAAGTTTACACTGGTGAGACGAGTATATTCCCTCTTTTCCCGAAGGATATACACCCTAACACCCTTACACATGCACAAACTATGGCTTTTGTTGTTCTTAGTGTATCTCAGTTGTTTCACTCACTTAACATGAGAAATCCTAAAAAATCAATATTTCAATTAGGAATATTTACAAACAAATACCTTATAGCTGCTCTTTTAGTAGGGATATTCCTTCAAGACGTAGTAATTACAATACCTTTCCTTAGAAACATATTTGGTGTATTTGACTTAAATATGAGAGACTGGCTGCTTGTAGGTATTCTGTCAATCATACCTCTTGTTGTTAATGAAATTTATAAGTTATTTAGACGAATAGCACAGAGAAGTTAAAAGAGTAAAAGTAAAGTTAAAGGTGAGAGTTAGCACCTGGTGCGTTTTCAGCCGCCAGAGATAACTCTCACCTTTTATAATATTATCCAGAAGTTATTAAGTTGCTAAACGTAACGTAAGAGAAAGCATAGGTTGCATTTTTCAGCCACCTACGCTTCCTTACGTTCTTTATTTCATTAAATACTTATCGATACTTTCTGCAGCTCCTATTCCACTGCTAGCTGCTCTTACAACCAATGATTGTCCTGTCTTCATATCTCCTGCTGTAAATACACCGTCAACACTTGTCATAAAGTTACCATTTGTATGAACATTACCTCTTTGATCATACTCTACTCCAAGTTCATTAAGCATGCCCTCATGCTGCGGATTAGTGAATCCCATAGCAATAAGCACTAAATCTACAGGTTGAACAAATTCACTGCCTTCAACATTTTCCATAACCATTTTTCCTGAAGCATCTTTGCTCCATTTTAGTTCAACACCATGAAGTTCAGTAAGCTTACCCTCTTTGCCTTCAAACTTAGTTGTACTGATGCACCACTTTCTTTCACAACCTTCCTCATGAGAAGTAGTTGTTTTAAGAGTTCTTGGGAAATCAGGCCATGGCATAGAATTGTCTCTTGCAGTTGGAGGTTTTGGCATTATCTCATACTGATAAACCTTCTTAGCTCCCTGTCTATTAGCCGTACCAATACAATCGGAACCAGTATCTCCACCTCCAATCACCACTACAATCTTATCTTTGGCATCAATATCCGGACCTTCTATAGGTTTCCCTGCAACTTTTCTGTTTTGCTGAGTTAGAAATTCTAATGCAAAATGAATGCCTTTAAGTTCTCTTCCCTTAACCTTAAGATCTCTTGGAACTGAAGATCCGCCTGTAAGAAGTACAGCATCAAACTCTTCCTTAAGCTTTAACGCACTATAATCCTTTCCTATTTCACAGTTAGCCTTAAACTGAATTCCTTCTTCTTTTAACAAGTCAACTCTTCGTTGAACGACAGTTTTCTCTAATTTAAAATCAGGAATACCATATCTTAATAGTCCGCCTATTTCATCATGTTTTTCAAATACTGTGACTTTATGTCCATAAGAATTAAGTCTTGCTGCAGCTGCAAGTCCAGCAGGGCCTGAGCCCACTACAGCTACTTTCTTTCCTGTTCTTACCTTAGGTATCTCTGGTTTTACCCAGCCAGACGCATAAGCCTTTTCGATAATTGCTAATTCTATCTGCTGTACAGTTACTGCTTCACTATTAGCTCCTAGTGTACAGGAGCCTTCGCATAGTGCAGGACAAATCCTTCCAGTAAATTCCGGGAAAGGGCTGGTAAGTGCAAGTCTTTTATAAGCTTTCTCCCATTTATTCTTATAAACCATATCATTAAAATCAGGGATTAGATTTCCTAAAGGACAAGCCCAATTACAGAAAGGTACACCACAATTCATACATCTAGCACCCTGCTCATTAAGCTTTTCCTCAGAAAGCTGGATTGTCATTTCTCTATAGTCTTTTACTCTTTCCTTAATAGGTCTCTTTTTAGGTGCTTCTCTGTTAAATTCTTTAAATCC
The DNA here is from genome assembly GCF_002029235.1 of Clostridium oryzae. GTDB lineage: Bacteria > Bacillota > Clostridia > Clostridiales > Clostridiaceae > Clostridium_AE > Clostridium_AE oryzae. The sequence goes on along the minus strand of NZ_MZGV01000020.1, from coordinate 43,851 downwards.
AGTTACTTTTCCCATTCTATGCACCTACCTTCTTTTCCATATTTGCTTTTCTGTCATTTAGTATCTGCTTATACGCTGTAGGAATTACCTTCTTAAACTTACCTAACTCATTATTCCAGTTAGCTAAAAGCTTCTTAGCTTTACTGCTGTTAGTTAAATCATAATGTTCCTGGACAAGTTGTTTCAAATCAGCTATTTCATCTTCATCTTCAACTTTGTCTATTTCCAAAGTTTCATTAAAGCAATTGTCTCTAAACACATCTTTATCATCATAAACATATGCAATTCCGCCGCTCATTCCGGCTGCAAAGTTTCTTCCGAACTTACCCAGTACAGCTACGACACCGCCTGTCATGTATTCACAGCAGTGATCTCCTACTCCTTCAGCAACAGCTGTGGCTCCACTGTTTCTAACAGCAAATCTTTCACCAACACAACCATTTACAAATAATTTCCCAGAAGTAGCTCCGTACAGTATTGTATTTCCAGCTATGACGTTTTCTTCCTGATTAAATGTTGAACCTGCAGGTGTCTTAACAGCTATTTTTGCACCAGAAAGTGCTTTTCCAACATAATCATTAGCTTCACCTTCAAGAATAATAGTAAGTCCTTTTGCTCCAAACGCACCGAAACTCTGTCCAGCTGAACCTTTGAAATTCAAAATTATTGTATCATCCTTAAGTCCTTCTGCTCCATATCTCTTAGCAATCTCACCACTTAACATAGCACCAACAGCTCTATGCTTATTTTTAATTTCAAAATTACCTTCTACAGGCTTTCCTTCATCAAGAGCCTTTCTAGCACATTCAATAAGTCTATAATCAAGTGACTTATCAAGTCCATGATCCTGTGCCATAACACAGTATGACTTTATCTTGCTTGGTACATCTGGCTTGTACAAAATAGAAGATAAATCAAGGTATTTTGCCTTCCAATGATCAACAGATTTGTCAACTTCCAGCACATCGCTTCTTCCTATCATCTCGTTTACTGTTCTAAAACCTAACTGTGCCATATATTCTCTAACTTCCTGAGCTAGGAATGTAAAGAAGTTAATTAAATGCTCAGGTTTTCCTCTGAATTTCTTTCTAAGTTCAGGGTCCTGTGTAGCAATTCCCATCTCACAGGTGTTAACCTGACAATTTCTTAGCATTGTACAACCCATTACTACCAATGCAGAAGTTGCAAAACCGAACTCTTCAGCTCCAAGTAATGATGCTATAACAATATCTCTTCCTGTCTTTATTTGTCCATCTGTCTGTATTCTAACTCTGCTTCTGAGATTATTCATCAATAATACCTGGTGAGTTTCGGATAAGCCAAGTTCCCATGGAATACCTGCATGTTTGATTGAAGATAAAGGAGATGCTCCTGTACCACCATCATAACCACTAATAAGTATCATATCTGCATGAGCTTTAGCAACTCCAGCAGCAACTGTACCTACTCCAACTTCAGATACAAGTTTTACGCTTATTCTTGCAGCAGGATTTACATTTTTCAAATCATATATAAGCTGTGACAAATCTTCAATTGAATAAATATCATGGTGCGGTGGCGGTGATATCAAATCTATGCCAGGAGTTGAATGCCTTACTCTTCCAATCTCTGCATTTACTTTCTTTCCAGGAAGTTGTCCACCTTCTCCAGGTTTTGCACCTTGAGCCATCTTTATCTGAAGTTCCAAAGCATTTACAAGATATTCAGTTGTAACACCAAATCTTCCAGATGCTATCTGCTTAATCGCACTTCTTCTTAAATCTCCATTAGCATCAACAGTATATCTTTCGCTGTCTTCTCCACCTTCTCCAGAGTTGCTCTTTGCACCTAGTCTATTCATTGCAATTGCCATAGTTTCATGAGCTTCTTTACTTATAGATCCAAAAGACATAGCGCCTGTACAGAATCTCTTAACTATCTCACTAACTGGTTCTACTTCTTCTATCGGAATAGCTTTACCAGCATTTTTAAACTTGAACAAAGATCTTAATGTACAATGATTTTTGCTCTGATCATTGATAGAGTTAGTATATTCCTTAAATATATTGAAATCACCAGTTCTTACAGCTCTACGTAGTTTAGCTATACTAACCGGATTAAATAAGTGGAACTCGCCATCTTTTCTCCAGGAGTATTGTCCACCAACTTCCAATTCTTTCATTGGTTTTCTTATATTGTTGAAAGCTTTCTTATGTCTTATAAGAACTTCTTCAGCTACTACATCTATACCTATTCCACCTATTCTTGAAGGTGTTCCGGTAAAGTACTTATCTATAAATTCCTTGCTAAGACCAATAGCTTCAAATATCTGTGCTCCATGATAACTTTGAAGAGTACAGATACCCATCTTAGATAATATTTTCATAAGTCCGGCATTAAGAGCTTTTATATAATTAGCTATAGCTTTTTTAGGATCTTCAATAGCTATTTCATTTTCAGCTACTAAGTTTTCGATTGTCTCATAAGCTAAATATGGGTTTACTGCTGTAGCACCATAGCCTAATAATAGCGCAAGATGCATTGTTTCTCTAAGTTCTCCAGTCTCTATTATAATAGAAACTTTTGTACGAGTCTTTTCATTAATAAGATACTGATGAAGTGCTGATACTGCAAGTAAACTTGGAATAGTAGCATCATATGCATCGATTTTTTTATCACTCAATACGATTATGTTATAGCCTTCTTTTATTCTGACAGATGCTCTTTCACATATAGCTTGAAGCGATTTTTCAAAACCTTCTGTACCAGTATCGTACTTAAAAGTTATTGGAATAACAGTAGTCTTAAAATTCTCATTTCTAAGGCTCTTTATTTTTGTCATTTCATCGTTCTTTAATACAGGTCCCTCTATTTCTATAAATGGACTTTCTGCTTGATTTTTGTTTAGTATGTTTTCCTGAGTTCCAATATAGTTCATAAGAGACATAACTAGCTTTTCTCTTATTGGATCTATTGGCGGATTAGTTACTTGAGCAAAAAGCTGTTTAAAGTATGCGAACAAACTCTGCGGCTTATTTGAAAGCACTGCAAGAGGAGTATCATTTCCCATCGAACCGATAGGCTCTTTTCCAGCTTCAGCCATAGGTCCTAATATAACTTTTAAATCCTCGAGTGTATATCCAAAAGCAGCCTGCTTCTCTTTAAGCAGATTGGCGTGCTGGTTTACATCGACCACAACATCTTCATAATCTGCAAGCGTCGTCTTCATACGCTTTACCATTTCTTTATATGGTTTTGCAGTACAAATGCTCTTCTTAATTTCTTCGTCTTCTACTATTCTTTCCTGCTCAGTATCAATTAAGAACATTCTTCCTGGTTTAAGCTTTCCTTTAATAAGGATATCTTCAGGCTTAAAATCAAGTACACCAGCTTCAGATGCAAGCACAGCCATACCGTCTTTAGTTACAACATATCTAGCTGGTCTTAAGCCGTTTCTATCAACAGTAGCACCTACTTTGATACCATCAGAAAAAGCTACAGCAGCAGGGCCGTCCCAAGGTTCAATCATTGAACCATGATATTCATAGAAGGCTCTCTTATCTTCGTCCATGCTGTCATTACCTTCCCAAGCTTCAGGAATTAGCATCATCATAGCATGAGCCATACTTCTTCCATCTTTCTCTAGAAGTTCAAATATATTATCAAGTGATTCAGAATCACTACCATTCTCCCTAATTAGTGGAAATACTTTTTTAAGATTTTTTCCTAGAGTATCTGACTCTAAAACTCCCTCTCTGGCATTCATCCAATTTCTGTTACCCCTAATAGTGTTTATCTCTCCATTATGTGCTAAAAATCTAAATGGCTGAGCTAAACTCCAAGTAGGAAATGTATTTGTACTATATCTTTGATGAACAACAGCTATAGCGCTCTTAAAATTTGTGTCATCTAAATCTACATAATAACTGTTTATCTGTTCAGCAACAAATAAGCCTTTATATACTATAGTTCTGCTGGATAGAGAACATACATAAAAGTATTCTGAATTTCTAGTAACAAGCTTATGAATTTCGTTTTCTGTTCTCTTCCTTATTATATAGAGAACTCTTTCAAACTCATCCTGTCCTAGGCTTGTATCATTCTTTACAAATATTTGTCTTATTGTAGGTTCTGTCCCCTTAGCAGTTTCACCTATAACTCTGTTATTTACAGGTACATCCCTCCAGCCAAGTACAGTTTGTCCCTCTTCCTGTACTATTCTTTCGAATATACCTTCACACTGCATTCTTACAGCAGGCTCCCTAGGTAAAAAAACCATTCCTACTGCATACTCTCCTATTTTAGGCAAAGCCATACTTAAGTTTTCACATTGTATTCTAAAAAATTCATCAGGTATTTGTAAAAGGATACCTGCGCCATCACCCGTTTTAGGGTCTGAACCAACTGCCCCTCTATGAGTTAGATTCTGGAGTATTTTTAGACCATTTTTAACTAATGCATGACTTTTTTCGCCTTTAATATTAGCTATAAAACCTACTCCACAACTATCTTTTTCAAACTGAGGATCATAAAGTCCTTGTGCAGCAGGAAGCCCCATTTCATATTTCATCAAATTGCCCCCTCTTTTTTACTTAATGTAGGTTCTGTTTGTATCTTAATTATACACTTAATTTGAATTATTTCAATATGTTTCTTGCATTTTTTTATTGCTAATTTTATTGTTTTTAGCAAATTTAATCTTAATTTTGCCTGATTGTTTATAAATTAATGCTGAAGATTATAATATGGATATATTACTGCTGTTTATTCATGGATATTTATAGGAATGAATTTAGGGAATGAATTTTATCTGTTAAGTTGCAAAATAAAATGCAAGAAATGAATTTAATATATTCATTTCTTGCATTTGTCTTCATAGGAAAAACAAATTAAACATGTAGTATTTCACATACAACATTTTTCATATCTTTGGCATCACAAACCTTATTATGAACAATTTCTCTTTTATCTATATCGTCAACTGCTGAAGGTATTGTTACACCACTTATTTTAGACATCTCTTTAATTAATCTAAAGTCATCATATATTTTATACTTATTATCAATAGCATTCATAACTGCAGCTGGAAATTTATATGGGCTTGCAGTGGAAGCTATGACTGTTTTCTTATCATCGATTTGTCCTAAACTTCGTTTTTTATTCCAAACAGCATATGCTACAGCTGTATGTGTATCTATAACATACCCTTCCTGATCATATAATTCTTTTATTGTTGTATGAGTATCTTGCTCTGAAGCATATCCAGCTAAAAAGTCTTTTAAGTTTGCTTTCATCGTATCGTCGATTTCATATACGCCTTGATCTTTTAGCTTATTCATTAGTTCATTAATCTTCTCAGTATTTTCTCCGCTGATATGATAAAGCAAACGTTCAAGATTACTTGATATTAGTATATCCATCGAGGGAGAACTTGTAATAACAAAGTCTCTTCTCTTATCATATATTCCAGTACTAATAAAATCATAAAGTACTTTATTTTCATTAGAAGCACACATAAGTTTATCTATCGGTAATCCCATTTTCTTTGCATAATAGCCAGCTAAGATATTACCAAAGTTTCCAGTAGGCACAACTACATTTATCTGCTCTCCAGAGTTTATTTCCTTTTCCTTAACTAATTGAATATATGAATAGAAATAATATACCACCTGAGGAATAAGCCTTCCAATATTAATTGAATTTGCAGAAGAAAACGCATAATTGTTCTGATTAAGTTTCTTCTTCATACTGTCATCATTAAATATACGTTTCACTCCATTCTGAGCATCATCGAAGTTACCTTCTATGCCAACTACATAAGTGTTACTGCCCTTATGTGTCTTCATTTGTAGCTTCTGAACTTCACTTACTCCATGCTCAGGGAAAAATACGATTATCTTTACTCCATCTATATCTGAAAAGCCCTCCAAAGCGGCTTTTCCTGTGTCTCCAGAAGTAGCAGTTAATATTACGATATCTTTATCCATATTATTCTTCTTTACTGCTGTAGTTAATAAATGCGGCAATATTGAAAGAGCCATATCCTTAAATGCAATAGTAGGACCATGGAATAATTCTAAAAAATAAGCACCGCCTGCTTTTTTTAAAGGAGCTTTTTCCTGTACATCAAACTTGCTATCATAGGCTTTTGAAATACAAACTTTGAGCTCGTCTTCCGTAAAATCAGTAAAAAATTCTTTCATTATATTATATGCTACTTCATTGTAGTCCATATCAACCATATCTTTAATGTCTATATTTAATTTTGGGAACTTAGCAGGAACATATAATCCGCCATCATCCGCTATTCCTTTAATTATAGCTTCACTAGCAGATAGAAGTTTTTCATTTCCTCTAGTACTTTTGTATAAAATGCTCATTTCATCACTCTCCAGTATATTTATCTTTCATAATTAAATATTTTCAACTCTTATAAGGTTGTCTACACTGACAACTGATTCCATAGCTTTGATTTCTTTAATAGATTTATTTATATTTTTTTCAAGAGTTTCATGAGTAACAAATACTAAAGGAACATTTACGTCTCCTTTTCCTTTCTGAATTACACTTGCAAGACTTACTCCATTACCTCCAAACACATTAGATATGGCTCCTAGTGTACCTGGAGTATCGCTGGCAGTAACCCTTATATAGTATTCACACCTTGTATCCTCCATGTCCTTAATTCTTAACGGACAACTTGCAAATGTATTCCTTTCAACGTTTTTATCTAAACCGTTTTTCAATATTGCAATAATATCACCAACTACTGCACTGCCTGTAGGCAGATCCCCTGCTCCTCTTCCGTAAAGCATTAAATCTCCTACTGCATTTCCCTTTATAAATATTGCATTGAAAGAATCATTTACATTGGCAAGAGGATGTGTTGCTGGTATCATAGCAGGATGAACCCTTAGTTCTACAAGACCGTCATTTTGCTTAGCTATAGCAAGAAGCTTAATTACATAGCCGAATTCTTTTGCATATTCAATATCTATAGAATTTATGGAAGTAATACCTTCCCTATAAATAGAATCTACATCAATATATCCGCCGAAAGATAAAGAGCTTAATATACCTATTTTGTACATTGCATCATAGCCTTCAACATCAGAAGTAGGATCAGCCTCTGCATATCCTTTCTGCTGTGCTTCTTTGAGCGCATCTTCAAATTCCATACCATTAAGTGTCATTTTAGTAAGAATATAATTTGTTGTACCATTAATAATTCCTACAATATTTAATATCTTATTGGCTGTAAGACTTTCTGTAATTCCATGTATTATTGGTATTCCTCCAGCCACACTTGCTTCATAGTTAAGCTTTACCCCAAATTCTTCAGCTGCCTCAGCAAGTTCCTTTCCGCAAGTAGCTAAGGCGAATTTATTTGCAGTTACCACATGTTTGCCGCTCTTTATAGCCTTTAGCATATAATTTTTGGCCGGGTCCACTCCACCCATAAGCTCAACAACAATTTTTATTGAATCATCGTTAATGATATCATCAAAACTGTCTGTAAGTACCTCCTCAGGAACTTCTACATTTCTCTTCTTTTTCTTATCCCTCACCAGCACTTTAGCTACTTCTATGTCATAGCCAGATCTGGCTGATACCTGTTCTTTGTTCATAGTTAGTATCTTCCAAACCCCTGTTCCTACATTTCCAATACCTAAAATTGCAATTTTTACCCTTTGCATTTTGAATTACCCCCTCATTAATTAAAGCAATTATATATAAAATTACATGTATGCCGTATATTAAAAGTGTCCTTCTTTATTTTTAACAACTTTAAGCAGCATTTTATAATTTTTATTCTTATAACTATATAAGTTGTGAAAGTTCTAATACATTCTGACTTCTAAAAGCTGCTAGGGGCGAACCGATTTAGTAATGATATTTTAGAAGCCACGATGTAAGAACTTTATTGCAACTTATACAAATAGTAGTTTCTCATTCTTTGCAAAAAAACTTAGAAATATTAATCTTATTAACGAAATTGCATCTATATGCTGAATTTTATCATATTTATTAGCTCATAGCAATGAGTAATTGGAACTAACAATAGAACAGAAATACAGTATGTAACATTGATTTAAGTAACTATCATTATAATTTTGGATGATTAGTGCTATTTGAGATTGATAATAGTAAGCAGCTAAAAAAAAGGCACTAAAGAACCTGCCTTTAGTGCAAATTAAAAAAGGGAGTAAAATATGTTTAAGCTATTGCTACGGTAATTGAGCAATAAGCTTTAAACCAGTTTTTTCGTCAATGCTAAACATAAGGTTCATGTTTTGAATTGCCTGTCCCGCAGCGCCTTTAACAAGATTATCGATAACCGATACCACTACTATTCTTCCTGTCCTTACATCTTTTTTCAAATAGATACGGCAATTATTGGTACCTTTTACGTTTCTAGTCTCAGGAGGCATATCTATTAGGTTAACAAATGGACTATCCTTGTAAAACTCTGTATAAATATCCTTTAGACTTTGCTCATTTATATTTTTATCAAATAAACTTCCATATATAGTAGAAAGAATTCCTCTATTCATTGGTATTAAATGCGGTGTAAAATTTATTAATACCTGTTTACCACTTAATTCTCCTAAAGCTTGTTCTATCTCTGGAGTATGTCTATGTGTACCTATACCATAGGCTTTTACACTTTCATTACATTCGCAAAATAAATTAGCTACATTAGTTCCTCTACCAGCTCCACTTACACCTGATTTTGCATCTACTATTATTGAATTAATATCGATAAGGTTATTTTTTACCAACGGTGCAAGTCCTAAAATAGTTGCTGTGGGATAACAACCGGGATTAGCTATTAATTCAGCTTCTTTGATTTTTGCTTTATTAATTTCCGGCAGTCCATAAACAGCCCTTTGAAGAAGCTGCCTCTGAGTGTGTTCCACGTTGTACCACTGCTGATAAGTATTAGCATTCTTTATTCGATAATCGGCTCCTAAATCAATAACCTTAACCCCTAAAGCTAATGCTTTTGGTACAATTTCAAAACTTTTTCCATGAGGCATAGAAATGAAAAGTACATCTATATCCTTAAGTTTTTCTTCAGTTTGTTCCATGGATATAGTTTTTTCATTAATGAAACCTTGAAAATTTCCATACAAATCACTATATTCACTACCTGCATTACTATGAGCATTCAAAAATTCTACTTCAGCCATTGGATGATTATATATGAGCCACGTAAGCATAGCTCCTGCATACCCGGTTGAACCAATAATTCCAGCTTTTATCAATAAAATCACCTCTTAATCTACAAATATATACTTAAATAATTCTACTACATTCTGTCTTATAAAACATCTGAAAAATGAAAATGATATTTTAGAAGGCACAATGAAATTTTATTGTGAGTTAAGCATAATATGATTGTATATCATTAAGTATAATTATGCAATATATTTTTATAAAGATACATTATCTTGTTGCATAATCCTGTCTAAGTGTTATAATAATACCATATTTATTCATTTTTATTTCTTATTTATACTATGGGAGGACATATTATCATGACGATTTCGAGTAAAAATTTATCGAATAACTTTCAAAGCCAAATAGAAAACTATTCTGGAAGGACATTTGTAATAAAATATGGCGGAAGTATAGTTAATAATCTTGAAGCTCAAAAGGCTTTTTTAGAAGATATAGCTTCTTTTATAAAGCATGGTATAAAAATAATACTCGTTCACGGTGGCGGTCCAGAAATAAATAAATGGTTAAAAAAGACTTCCATAGAAAGTAGGTTTTTACAAGGACTAAGGGTTACAGATAAAGATACAATGGAAATTGTAGAGATGGCATTGTCAGGAAATGTAAATAAAAAACTTTCCTCAGCTTTAGGAGCTATAGGAGTAAATGCATTAGGTATAAGTGGAAGGGACTGCAAAATTCTAATAGCAAAGAAAAGTTTCGCCGTTGATGAAAAGGGCAGTAAAATTGATATAGGCTACGTTGGAGAGGTAATTTCAGTAAATAGCAAAGTATTAATTAACCTACTCGGCATTGGAATACTTCCTGTAATATCCCCAGTAGCAACAGATGGAAACGGCAATGCCTATAATATTAATGCTGACTACGCAGCTTCGTCTATAGCCTCTGCACTTAATGCAGAGAAACTCATTATCCTTACAGATATACCTGGAGTACTTAAAGATATAAATAATCCTTCATCTTTAATTAGTTTCTTAACACCTCAGCTTATTGAGGAATATATTAATGAAGGATTTATAGATGGAGGCATGATTCCAAAACTCCGCTGCTGCTCCAAGGCTATAAAAGGCGGAGCTAAAAATGTACATCTAATTGATGGAAGAGAGAACCACGCTTTAGCAAATGAACTTTTTTCAAATTCAGGTACAAGAATCTCACTTTAGAAAGGATGTTAATGATGACTGAAAATCATGTAATGAATACATACAAAAGATATGCTTTAGAATTAGTATCAGGCAAAGGTACAAAAGTATATGATAAAAATGGCAAGGAATATATCGATTTTGTTTCTGGAGTAGCTGTAAATTGTCTTGGTCATTGTCCTCCAGCTATAGTAAACACAATAAATGAGCAAACTAAAAAACTTATTCATGTGTCCAATAATTATTGGAATGAATACAATATAAAACTCTCAAATATTTTATGTGAATATTGCGACCATACTGAAGTGTTCTTTACTAACAGCGGTACAGAAGCAATAGAAGGTGCTTTAAAATGTGCAAAGAAATTTGGGACGATTAACGGAGACGGAAATAAAAATAAAATAATCTATATGAATAATTCTTTTCACGGAAGAACGCTAGGTTCACTTTCTGTAACTGGTCAAAGTAAATATCAGCAGGATTATTTGCCGCTGATACCAAATACCGTATCTATAGATTTCAATAATATAGAACAGCTTAAGGAAGCTTTTGATGATACTGTATGCGGAATTATACTTGAACCTGTACAAGGTGAAGGCGGAATAAATGTTGCCACAAAAGAATTCTTACAGACCGCTAGAGACTTATGTGATAAATACAATGCACTGCTTATATTTGATGAAGTTCAATGTGGTTTAGGTCGATTAGGAACTATGTTTGCTTATAAGAGTTTTGGTGTAATTCCTGATATAATCTGTATTGCTAAAGCTCTTGGAGGCGGCTTTCCTATAGGTGCCTTCCTTACAAATACTAAATCCTCCGTTCTCACATATGGTGATCACGGCAGCACTTATGGCGGAAATCCTTTAGCATGTGCTGTTGGATGTACAATTCTTAAAGAACTTAGCGGTGGAATAATAGATGCAATTCCCCAAAAAAGTGATTATATCGTCAATAAGCTTACTGCTTTAAAAGAAAAATACCCAATAATTGAACAGATAAAAGGTATGGGGCTGCTACTTGGGATTAAGCTTTCTATACCTACTGATGTAGTTATTGGTTCGTGCATCGAAAAAGGACTTTTAGTCATACCTGCAGCTGGCAATGTAATAAGACTTCTTCCTCCTCTTAACGTCAGTACAGAGGACATCGATGCTGCAATTAAGATTCTTGAAGAGGCTATTAAAGATAATAAATAATATATTTAAATTCTGTATATTCTCCAGTAAGGTAGGTGCATAATTTGGATTTAAAAGAAGTTATTAATAGCAGGTTAACTGAATTTAAAGATTTGAGAAAACTACTCCACAATAATGCAGAGCTAGGATTCTCAGAATATAAAACTCAAAAGATAATCATGGATTACCTTAGCACTATCGGAATTAAGTCTAATAAATTGGCTAAAACTGGAGTCGTGGGTGTAATGAATGATGGTTGCGATTGCAATGCTCTGAGGGTTGATATAGATGCACTGCCGATAAATGGTGTATTTCATGGTTGCGGTCATGACTACCATATGGCTATTGCGCTGGGAACAGCAAGTACATTAAAAGCAATGCACTATGACAAGTGTTTTAAGTTTATCTTCCAGCCAGCGGAAGAAACTACAGGCGGTGCTCTTCCTATGATTAAGGAAGGTGTCCTGAATGAACCAAAAGTTAAAAACTTGCTTGGCTTTCATGTATGGCCAGACGTAGAATTAGGCACAATTGAAGTTACCGATAAAGCTTCAATGGCATCAGTTGATGACTTTAAAATAACATTTAAGGGTAAAGGAGGACATGCCGCTATCCCATCAGCTTTTATCAACCCTATTGTTCCAGGGGTAGAATTTATAAAGGACATGAACGACTATTTTCATGCTTCAGAAGGCGCATATAAGACTCACATACTTTCAATTACCACATTAAAGTGCGGTGAAGCGCCTAATGTTGTATCTGACAGTGCTGTTGTTATGGGAACACTGAGAACTTTTGATGAAGGTATTAGAAAAAATTTTAAGAATAAGATAATTTCACTTGCTTCCTCTTATGCAGAACAGCACCATTGCCATATAAATATCGACTATGACGAGCAGTATCCTCCACTTAAGAACGATATGAAACTTACTAAGGCTTTCAAAGAAATTACTGCAAATTTAATAGGCAGCAAAAATGTGCTTGATTTAATGCCTACCTTTGCTGGTGAGGATTTTGCATTTTTTTCAGAAGCTGCACCTTCTGTCCATTTCAGGTTAGGAATAACTCATGGAGAAAAAGGCCGATTTCCATTGCATTCACAATATTTTACTGCTGATGATAATTGTATTTTCTACGGCATATATATATTAACTAATTTTATTTTGAAATATCTCTAAATTTTATAAATCAGTACCCAAATCATCTATTTTTAATAAACTATTATTGTATATGATAAGTATTTTAAGTTATATCATAAATAAGTTTATTAAAAGCAGGTGATTTTTTATGTGTGGAATTGCTGGTATTGTAAATTTGAAAAGAGATATAATAGATCAAAAAAACGTACTCGAAAACATGACCAGAACCCTATCAAAAAGAGGTCCTAACCAGCATGGCTATTATTATTCACCACATGGAATACTGGGTCATAGAAGGCTTATCGTAGTAGACCCTGCTGGTGGCACTCAGCCAATGATAAAATCAATAGATGGAAATAAATATGTCATTGTCTACAATGGAGAGCTATACAACACTGAACAAGTGCGGAAAGAACTTAAGTTTTTAAACTATGAGTTCGATTCCTATTCTGATACAGAAGTATTATTAACTTCTTATATAGCTTGGGGCAGTGAGTGCCTTAAACATATAAATGGTATATTTGCTTTTGCAATATGGAATGAAAAAGAAGAAAATTTGTTTATCGCTAGAGATCCGTTAGGTGTCAAACCACTATTTTATACTATTAAAAATAACAATTTCATATTTGGTTCTGAGCTAAAAACTCTCCTTGCCAATCCAATTGTAGAACCAGTTATTGATGAACAAGGGATTTGTGAGGTTCTTGGACTAGGACCAGCTCATTCTGAAGAAAGTGGTATATTTAAAAATGTTTTTGCACTGCCTCCTGCTCATTATCTTAATTACAATAAGTATGGACTTAAAGTTAAAGAATATTGGAAGCTTAAGGCTGCAGCGCATACTGAAACAGAAGCTGAAACTCTTGAACATGTTAGATCGCTGCTTACAGATGCTATAAGAGGCCAACTAGTCTCAGATGTACCTGTATGCACCTTTCTCTCTGGAGGACTAGATTCAAGTTTAATAAGTGCAATAACCTCATCAGAGTTTAAAAAGCAGGGAAAAATTCTTAACACCTACTCAATAACATATGAAGGCAATGACAAAAACTTTAAAGCAAATGATTTTCAGCCCACCAGTGATGACGATTGGGTAGATGTAATATCCGAGTTTATAGGCTCAAACCATCACAAAATAATTAACGATAACCATGAATTGTTTACTGCACTTGAAAATGCAGTACAAGCCAATGACGTACCAGGAATGGCAGATATCGATTCGTCACTGCTGCTCTTTTGCAGAGAGATAAGTAAAGAAGCTGTTGTAGCACTTTCAGGTGAATGTGCTGATGAAATTTTTGGCGGATATCCGTGGTTCACAAGACCCGAACTAAGAAACCTAAACACTTTTCCATGGTCAAATGCAACAAAGGAAAGAAAAGCCATACTTTCTCCTCATTTATCAAATATAAATTTAGAGGACTATGTAAATTATCAGTATAAAAAAACGATAGACAGAGTTCCTTATCTTGAAGGTGAATCCGATGAAAATAAGGCATCAAGGAGAATGTTTTTTCTAAATATTAAATGGTTTATGACCACACTGCTGACCAGAAAAGACAGGATGAGCATGGCAAACAGCCTTGAAGTAAGAGTTCCATTTGCCGATTACAGAATAGTAGAATATGCCTATAATATACCTGGAGAATTAAAACTTTATGGAGGCAGAGAAAAAGGGTTATTAAGAAAAGCATTTACTGGAATTCTTCCAGATGATATTCTATGGAGAAAGAAAAGTCCTTATCCTAAGACCTTCAGTCCCGAATATACAAAGGATGTTGTAACTTCAATGAACAATATTTTAAAAGATAAAACCTCCCCTATACTCGAACTGATAAATAGAGAGAAAGTACAGGATATTGTTGATACGGCAGGTAAATCTTTCGGCAAGCCTTGGTTTGGTCAGCTTATGACTGGACCACAGATGATAGCCTATCTTATTCAGATTGACACCTGGCTAAGAAAATACAATGTAAATATCATATAGCAGAAGTTAAAAGAGAAAAGAGAAAAGTTAAGGTTGAAATTTCGCTCTCAGAAATTTCTAAAAATAAAATTAATTTATAGCAATTCAGCACAGATGAATTGCTACCTTCATTTAGCTCTTTACTCTTTACTCTTTTCTCTTTACTCTTTTTCGGCTCTTTTATTCAATTTTCTTAAGATAATCTGAAATACATGTTGAAACCTTCCTGCTTCCTGCCTCGTTTAGATGAAGACCATCAACTGTATAACTGCTTATATTACTTCTGTTTATTCCGCTTTCATCAAATAGGTTCAAAACCAATATATTATATGACTTACATACATTTTCTATAGCCTCAGCATACTCTCCTAATGTTACTCCTGCACGATTCGGTGCTGGGTATACAGGATAAACGCTATAAGCGCCTCTTTTCAATGGTGTAAAAAAAGCAATAGTTGCGTCAGGCTTAAGCTTTATAAGCTTATTTATAGTCCTATAAAGCGCACCATAAAAAGTTTTGGTATTCTCATCATCTTTTACAGTGCCAAGAGGAGTATTTAATGAATAATCAGCTGTCCCTGCAAATACGGTAATCAAATCCTCATTAGCCACTTTACTGGCATTAACATCATTCGCTGAATCTTTCATAAGCCTGCCTATCGAAGCATCTGTAGTGACCTTATTCATTCCTAACGAAACTTTCACATTGCTCTGATAACTCAATTTATAAGTTATATTGTCACCTAAAGCAAGCCAATTCTTATTTTTCCATCTGTTCTCATCTGCTGAGCCTATGACTGTTGAACCTTTATATGTAATGTCTTTACTTGCATCTTCCTGTTGTTTTGCTGCCTTGCTTAACTTCTTTTCCTCAGCTTCAGCCTTCTGTTTATTTTCCTCTTCAATTTTATTAGCCTCGATCTTAAGTCTCGAAGTGTTTTCTCTAAGTTTGTTGTTTCCAGCGATAACAACGAATAAGATTAAAGTTAATAATAATAGAGTGAAACAAGTTTGAAAAAATTTAACTTTGGGCTTCCAAAACAAAAATACCCCCTCCTTATATGTAACTTATCCGTAAGTGTTATTTATAACATTTAATAAATATGTACTTCATAATTTTATTAAACCACCCTTAATCATGACATATTAAGGGTAGTTATTTTAATTTTTCTTAAATAGGCCAAAGAAAAATGATGTTTTATTCTTTCGCTTTATCTGAGGAAGTTCAACACTTAATCCATTAATGATATTAAATTCATTTTCTTTTATCCAATTATATAGTTCATTATTATTTTTTTCTATTATCTTTAGTGCTCCGTTTATTTTTGTGGTTCTTTTTTTATCATTGTGGGCATCGCTGCCTATCATGTGCACAAGGTTCATTTTAACCAGTACTTCCGCAAAGGTTTTAATATCTTTTCCATAGGAACCAGTCAAACTGCCTGCATTAACCTGAGCAAGTGTGCCCTGTGAAACTAAACTTTCGAGTAGAGTTCTATCCTTCATTATCCTAAAATTTCTTTCAGGATGAGCAATAATCGGTATTGCACCAAGAAGTCTAAGTTCATAAAGTACCTCTTCAGTATAAAGCGGAAATTGCTGCATAGGCAGCTCTATTAAAAGATATTGAGAATTATTTAGTCCCCATATTCGTTTTTCTTTGTATAACTCTGGAAGTTCTAAAGACATATATAGTTCCATACCTTTAAGTATGTTTATATCTATGTCTCTTTCAGAGCATAGCTTGGTAAGTTCTAAAAGTTTCTCATCATATATAGAGCTTTCAACACCCTTTTCATTTCTGTAGTTAAAGTTTTCTGCTGCATCCTCTCCAGGAATATAGTGAGATGTAGCACAAATAAATTTAGTGCCCTCATTTACTGAATTTTTAAGCATTTCTATAGACATGTCAAAACTATCAGCGCCATCATCTATTCCTGGTATAATATGGCTGTGAAAATCTATCATTTTTGCACCTCATCTATTTATATTCATAATTATAATAATAGTAAGAATCTTTTGTATTAGGTACCTTATTAATTACTACGCCAAGTATTTTCCCTGAAACTTTCTCAATAAGCTCCTTTGCCCTTACAATTGCTTTTTTTTCGGCTTGTCCATAGCCTGCTACAAATACAACCCCATTGCAGAATGAAGCCAAGATCTGTGCATCAGTAACTGCAAGAACTGGTGGAGCATCCAGCAATACAATATCAAATACTGAACTGATCTCCTTTAAAAAATTTCTAAACTTATTACTTTCTAAAAGTTCTGATGGATTTGGCGGTATAGGTCCTGTAGTTAGAACATAAAAATTTTCAACATCAGAAGCCTTTATCACTTCATCTAATTTCTTCTCTTTTGATAAAAGATTTGATAGTCCTTCTTTATTAGACAATCCTAATTTTTTATGAACCGTAGGTTTTCTTAGGTCGCAATCCATAAGTAAAACCTTTTTTCCACTGTGAGCCATAACAACAGCTAAATTTGTAGCAACTGTACTCTTTCCTTCCCCTGGTTGTGTTGAGGTGATTACTATAGTATCAAGTTCTTCATCAAAAGAAGAAAACTGTATATTGGTTCTAAGTGTCCTAAAAGCCTCCGCTGCAGTAGATTTAGGATCTTTTATAGAAATAATATCTTTAAGCATCTTTTCACCTCATCATTTATTATTGTTTGACATATAAGGGATTGTTCCTATTACTGGAATGTTTAGTAGTTTTTCTATTTCTTCTGGATCTTTTATAGTATTGTCTAAGTATTCCATTACGATGACTATTACAATAGAAAGCATAAATCCAAGAATAAATGCAATAGTCATATTTAAATATGGTTTTGGCGTATCAGGACTTGTTGGAAATTGGGCTTTGTCCAAAATCTGGACATTATCTTCCTTTTTTACATCACTGCTTATCTTTTTTAATGATTTGGCAAGCTGGTTAGCAATATTCATAGATTCCTCTGCGTTCTTGGATTTCACAGCTATTGTCAAGAATTCAGTATCACCCTTAGCAGTAACTGAAATTTTATTTTGCAGGTCCTCTACATTTATATTAAGTTTAAGAGTGGTTATAGTGTCCTCAATAACAGTTCTAGATCTTACAAATTCCATGTAAGTAGATACCATCTTCTGATACATCATAACATCATTATAACTAGAAGAGTAATTCTGAGAATTTACGTTTTTAGGTCTTCCAATTATTACAGAAATATCAGATTCATATACTGGTTTTAAAACAAAGAAACTTACTACACCAGCCATTAACGTAAACATAAGAGTAATGATAGTAATAAATCTCCATCTTTTTTTTAAAAGAATCAAATATTCTAATATATCAAATTCCATTAGTTTTCCTCCTAACAGTAGTAACTGCACTATTATTCCTATGTTGCTTTCATTTAAACGTACTATTAATCTCTGCCATAAAGATCCCTAGTATACACCTTATCTATAACATCCTTGATTTCTTCAGACATTCTATTAGTGACAATCACATCTGCTTTCTTTTTAAATTCATTTAAATCTCTAATAACCCTTGAGTTATAAAAGCTATCCTCATTAATAGCAGGCTCATAGATTATTACTTCAACTCCCTTGGCTTTTATACGCTTCATTACACCTTGAATAGAAGATTGCCTAAAGTTATCAGAATTTGTTTTCATAGTCAATCTATATATTCCTACTGTATTAGGCTTTCCGGCTAGTATCATGTCAGCTATATGATCTTTTCTGGTCCTATTAGCCTCGACAATTGCACCCATAATATTATTGGGTACATCAGAATAATTTGCTAACAGTTGTTTAGTATCCTTAGGCAGACAATAACCGCCATAGCCAAAAGAAGGATTATTATAGTGGCTAGCTATTCTAGGGTCTAAACATATTCCTTCAATTATCTGTTTAGTGTCCAGCCCTTTTAATTCGCTGTAGGTATCCAGCTCATTAAAAAAGGCTACTCTCATAGCTAGATAAGTGTTAGAAAAGAGCTTTACTGCCTCAGCCTCCGTTGAATTTGTAAATAGAATTGGTATATCCTGCTTTATAGCTCCTTCTTGTAAAAGGGCTGCAAATTTTACAGCTCTTTCTGACCGTTCTCCTACAATAATTCTAGACGGATACAAATTATCATATAAAGCTTTACCTTCGCGTAAAAACTCTGGAGAAAAAATGATGTTGTCAGTTTGAAACATTGATTTAACTTTTTCCGTATATCCTACTGGTATAGTAGATTTAATGATCATTGTAGCTTCAGGATTGATAGATAATACATTTGCAATTACAGCTTCAACAGTTCTTGTATTAAAATGATTCTTATGTTCGTCATAATTAGTTGGTGTGCAAATTATCACATATTCTGCATCTCTAAATGCTTTATAATTATCTGTTGTTGCTGTTAGGTTTAAATCCTTAGATACTAAATATTCTTCAATCTCTTTATCAATAATAGGTGATTTTCTATTGTTAATCATATCAACTTTCTCTTGAATGACATCTAATGCAGTAACTTCATTATGCTGAGCTAATAAAATTGCATTTGCTAGTCCTACATATCCTGTCCCTGCTATTGTAATTTTACTCATAATGCATTACCTTCCTTTAGCCTAAAATATATTTAATACCATTTCTATACACTGTATTAATTTCCTGTCTATATAGATAAATAAACATTATAAGAGCTAATACAGATATAAAAACTGCTGGCAGTATATTCACAGGTGATATTAGTCTCCATAAAATTATAAATAAAATAAGTATTAAACTCATAATTTTTATTCGTTTCGATACAATAATAAGCTTCATTTTTGATAACACTATTGAAGCAATAATCAAGCTAACAGCATAACCTATCAAGGTTGCAACAGCTGATCCTTCAATTCCAATTACTCGTATCATAATATAATTAAGAATAATGTTTGTTATAGCTCCTATAGATAATATCAATGTAGATGGCCATGTTTTTTTCACAACCAAAAACTGATTTACTATTGTTTGATATAGCATGAGCAATAATGGTGACAAAAATAAATATGGAAAAATTACATACCCATTAACATAGCTCCCAGTAAAAAGTAATTTGAAAATGTAATAAGTAAATGGAACTACTATAATATAGGCTGAAAACGCAACTAACGCCAGATACTCAAATATGTTTGAGGTTAATACAATTTGGTCGTCATCTTTCATCGTGGAAAAAGCAAAATACTGCCAGCCGCCTGCAAAAGCAAGATAAATAAATTGACTTACAGACGCTACCCTAGCTCCTACTCCATATATTCCAACAAAATCATTGCCTATTTCTTTTGAAATAATTATTCTGGCACAGGACGTAAATATCCAGTACACTATAAAACCTGGCATTAATGGAGCTCCGATTTTTAGCATCTCTTTTATAAGCTCAACATTTACTCTTTTACTATTGAACCATCTTCTGTTTAGTCCATAAAAAACTATCAGCATTATAGCAGAAGAAATCAGCGCTGCTGCCGGCAATGCGTATAAATAATTTTTTTGCATGAGCAGAGGGATTGAAATGCTGTAGCCCAGTATAGGAGATATTGTATTTGCCGCAAGATATACCTTTCTCTTGTTTTGCATCCTAGTAGGAGCCATTATAATACTACTCAATGTAGAAATGAAAATACTAAAAGCGGTAAAATTTAATAACCCTACATATTTCATATCATTAAATATCCATACTGAAAAATATTTCTTCATCAAAAATAAAATAAGACACATTATAAGCCCACTGATTAAGACGAATCCTAATGCATTAGAGCATACTTCTTTTCTATATTCTAAATCATCTTTTTCAAAAAACATTCTAAACATAGCATCATACATACCCATAACTGCAATGGCTGATCCAAAGGAAACCGTAATGTTGCTCAAATCACTGAGACCATAGTAAGTAGTATTAGGCATAAGTCTCGTAACAATTGGAAGCATTATGATAGGAGCAATTTTACTAATTATGCCTCCAAGCCCGTATATAAGGAAATTTTCAAGAAAAAGCTTTGTCCTATTTTTATTCATAATTATCTCCAGCTATTAATTTTATCAATGACGTAGTTTATTTCTTCATCCTTCATACCGTACCAAATAGGTAAGCTTATCACTTCTTTAGATATTTTTTCAGCTATAGGCAGACTTCCTTCTTCTATATTTAGCTCCTTATATGCTGACTGTAAATGCATAGGTATTGGATAATGAATTACATTTCCTATCTCGTTCATATTTAAATATGAACTAAGTTCTTCCCTTCTCTCGGTCCTAATCACATACAGATGCCATACATGCATCGAATAATGTGCTTCATAAGGCTTAAATATGATATCGCTGCTTATTCCCTCTGAATATTTTTGTGCTATTCTTCTTCTTTCTTCATTCCATTTACCAAGATTCTTAAGTTTTACTCTTAAAAATGCCGCTTGCATTTCATCAAGTCTTGAGTTGTTGCCCTTGTATATGTGATGATACTTTTTGCTAGAACCATAATTCCCGAGGGCTCTTATCTTATCAGCCAGCTCCCTATTATTTGTTACAACAGCTCCAGCATCCCCAAGAGCCCCTAAGTTCTTTCCCGGATAGAAGCTGAATGCTGAAGCATCCCCTAAGCTTCCAACTTTTTTCCCTTTATATAATGCTCCATGGGCTTGTGCTGAATCTTCAATTACTTTTAAGTCATACTTTTTTGCAATGCTATTTATCTCATCAATATCTGCAGGTTGCCCATAAAGATGAACCGCAATAATAGCCTTTGTTCTACTAGTTACAGCCCTCTCTATCAGTTCGGAATTAATATTATATGTTTTTAAGTCAGGATCTACAAAAATTGGTTTTGCTCCTGTATAAGAAACAGCAAGTGCAGTAGCAATATAAGTATTAGATGGTACTATGACTTCATCTCCAGCACCTATATCGAAACCTCTTAAAATTAAATAAAGTGCATCAAGACCATTGCCGCATCCTATACAGTAATTACTATCACAAAACTCTGCAAATTCATTTTCAAATTTGGAAAGTTCTTCACCTTGTATAAACCAATTTCTGCTGTACACTGACCTAAATTGATCATATATTTCATTTTCTATTTCTTTATGCATAGGTTCAAAACTAACAAAAGGAACTTTCATAACTTGATTCTCCTACCTATATATTTTTATAGCTTCCTCTAAATAAAAATCATAATTCCTTATATAATCATCTTCGGAATAATTCTCTGAAGCAAGAACTAACAGTACACTTCCTTCAGTGAAATCAAACATTTCTCTCCATACATGAGGGCCAATATACAAACCAACTGAAGGATCATTTAGTTCAGTTAGTTCCTCATCTTCAGGATTCTTAGTTCTGATTTTAACTGAACCATTTAGGCATATGAGTACTTGATGAAGCTTCCTATGTGAATGAAATCCTCTTACTACTCCTTGTCCAACACCAGTGATATAATAAACTCTCTTTATTTCAAATGGTATATCTATTTTGCCTTCAATGGGAGTTAAATGTCCATATTTATCTGTAATATCCTTAAATTTAATTAGCGAACAATTATACATCGATTCACCTACTCTTCTATAATTTTTATTTCCTGAATCCATATTTCGAAATCTGAAGCTTCCCAAGGCATTCCCTTTTTAAAATTATTACGCCATGGATAAACTGCTTCTCCGGTAAATTTATTTTTGATTTTTCTAACGGAACAAACCTCTTTTGCTGGATTACCAACTACCACCATCTCTTTTTGCACATCTTTCGTAACTACAGCTCCAGCCCCTACTAATGCATCTTCCTTTATATGAACACCTGGAAGTATAACACTTCTGGTAGAAATTACAGCAAATGAATCTATAGTAACTCCTATTAATTCATTTGATGGAGGTGTGGGATCATTTGTTAAAATTACATAAGGGAAAATCCATACATAGTCTTTAATCTTACTTTTTTGTCCAACATGAACATTGCTATGCATACTAACATAATTTCCTATTTCACAATAGCCTTGTATATCTGACAGAGTGCCTACTCTAACATTTCTGCCTATTGTAGTATGTTCCCTAATAGTAACCTTATGACCACTTTGAAAATTATTAGCTATACTTGTATCTCCATATATTATATTTTCAGTTCTAATCAGTGCATTTTCACCTATTACTAGTGGATGAAGCTTATTGACTTTATCCCCATAAAAATCAAATAAATATTCGCCAAGAATACTTCTCGCACCAATGAAGCTTCCTTTTTTAATGTGAACATTTTCTCTGATAATACAGCCATAATCTATATAAACATTATCCTCTATCGTCACATTTTCACATATTATTACATCATCTTTTATAGTTACATTTTTGCCTATATTGGCTGATGGATGAATCATTTAAATCTCTCCCTCATCGTTAGTAATTATTAAAACTAAACTGCTGTCATATAAGTGCTTGAGCTGTTTATTAAAATCTCATTTTTCGAATCTATTGATAGCTTCATTAACTTTTTTACATATTTCGTTGTAGTACTCTTTGCTGCTACGACATTGATTTTTCAATATACTTTTAGCTTCAGCCATTGATTTTTTGACGTTTCTACTTTGCTTTCTTTTTATTAATTCAATTCTTCTAATGTAATTGATAGGTTTTAATAATGGATTACTAATTTTAAATGAAAAAATATCACATTTTAGGTACAATTTCATTAAAATTCCGTTTTCATCATCATAATATCGCTTCTTTAGTTTTATTAGGTCGCTAGTAAAAATATCTGCTGTCTTATTTTTTTTAGGTAATCCATGGCATACAGATTCATCATGCATTCTATATAATATGAGAGGATTAAGCAAAAATTTTATGTTTAAATTTAGATTATCCTTCAAAAATTTATACCATCTTGGATCATCTTCAAAAAGATAGAATTCACTCACAAATTCTCTGCAGCTATCAGTATATAGACAGTTTTTAAAAAATGTTGAAGGTGTATGAAATAAACTGCCTTTCTTAATTTCATCAAGATAATATTTATAATTTTTATCCATTCCATATATAAATCTTACTAATCTATTATCATCATAGTAAATCCTTCCCTGCTGCAAATACAAAGGGAAATATGAAACAAGATCATATTTCTTCAATAAGCTCACATAGCTAAACAGATTATTATTAGAAAACAAATCATCTCCAGCAATCACTTTGAAATCTTCTGTCTCAACGTGATCTAGTAGTCTGTGATAGTTATTTACAGTACCAATATTTGATTTTGAGCTTAATATCTTAACATTTTCAAACAAATCAGGATTTAAAGCCAGCCACTTCTTTACATATACTAGTGTAAGATCTTTAGAGGCATCATCAGAAACCACTAAATTGAATCTCATGTTTTTCCCATAAATTTTTATCTGATACTTTATACTTTCTAGAGTTTCCAAGACATACTTCTGCTGATTGTATGTTATAACTCCAAATGTAAAAAACATTATTATATCCTCCTTGCCTTTGGAACTACTAAATTTATTATAGGAATAGTTAAAAGACTCCAAATCAGTAATTCCCATGGAAGTACTAGCGTAAAATAATTTGCAAAAAAAGACAGTGCGTTAAAAGTAAAATAAACACTCGCAAAAAGTGCTATTTTCTCAGTTCGAATTCTTTTCACCATAATGACTATTAATTCCGTTACTGCCCCCCATACAAGAAGCGCAAATACAAAGAATATAATATTATTTGTCAGATAAATATTATATAAAACTCCTATAACATTGGAAGTCATATTCCATTCATTAATACTTCTAAATCCCATCGTAATCAAGTGGCCTTCAACCCTCAATCCTATCAATTTATCGAAAAATAGATTAGGTAATGTCATAAATGTGTTTAGCATATAATCTTTAGAACTATATGAACCCGATAGATTTGAAGTAACCCAGTTGGCATTTATACTGCTGCCGCCTATATAGTTCCATATCTTATACAGGTATTGATTACCTGCATACTGCATATTACGGAGCAAAAAGCTAATATAATAATTTAGAACGAATAGTCCTAAAATTCCTACAATTATATAGTTAAGCATTTTTTTCATCAAATGCTTGTCCTTAATTGAACAATATAAATAGGAAATCATAACATATGCTATGACATGATATTTTATAAAACTTGAAAACGCTATAACAATGCCGAGAAAATACAAAAGAAAAAAGATTTTTTTCCTTTGTTTAATTCCTTCGTATAACATTATTGCTTCCAGTGGAAAGATACTCAACTCCAGATGGGCACCTATTCCTTTTAATTGCATGACTTCAAAATCATTATTTGTTATATATGCTATACCTCCCTGACGATATATACTAATGATTTGAAATAACCTAAAAAGTAAAACAAAAGCTATATAATATGAAACTATTTTTATATTAATATTTATTTTAACTGATTCAATATTGTTATCTGATAGATGAGTAGATCTATCTTTCTTTGAATGTAAAAGACTCCTACACGCAATCATACCTGCATAGAAAATCTGACCTCCAAAAAACAGTATATAAAGTGAATCAGTATTCAACTTCTCATATCCAAAGCTGCTCATTATATAATTATTAAGTAATGCAATGATTATATATGGACCGATTACGAGAAAATATCCATTAAACAAACTTTTATTTTGAAAATATTCAATTAATAATGTTAATGAAAAAATTAATAGCAATATAAATTCCATGTTTCACCGCCCATTAATAAGTCCAATTCTATTGTAAATTCTTCTCTTAGCTGTACTAGCGAACAGGTTACTAGTCTATACACTAGTTTAGCGTGGATTATTAACTAAGCTTTTATAGATAATTTCCATCTCACTTACATTCTTATCCCAGTCATAAAACTCAATAACTCTAGCTCTAGCATTTTTGCCTAATTCTTCTCTCACTTTACTATACTTTAGTAATTCATACATTTTTTCAGCCATACTGTCAGAATCTTTTCTAGGTACAATATACCCAGTCTCTCCATGTATCATCACTTCTTTAAAGCCGCTTACATCTGTTGCTATTACTGGTACTTCGCAGGCCATTGCCTCCACAGCTGCTACTCCAAAGCTTTCACTATCCATTACGCTTCCAAGACAAAAAACATCCATATTATTAATCACAAGTGGAACATCTTTATTGGCAATGTATCCTTTAAAAAAAACTCTATCAGCAACATTTAACTGCTTACACAAATTTTTTAGCTCATTTTCCAAGGTACCCTTACCATATATCTCTAATACAGGAGTACTACTGTTGTTTTCTTTCTCAAGCTTATCAGCGACAGCTTTAAATGCTTTAATGATATACTCAATCCCATATTTACGTTCTAATGTTTTTACCACGCCAAAAACGAATTTTTGTTTCTTCTTTTCCAACTGCAAAGGTTTGAATAAATGAGTATCCACACCAAATGGTGTTATAGGAATGTCCATATTCTTACCCATTAACTTTTTCACCTGATCTGCCATCGAATAACTAGTAGATGCTACTATAGATGCATAGCTGATATTCTTTTTTACTATTTTCATCTTTAGTTTGCTTTGATATGGGAAATCATAGACATCACTTCCCCATACTGATAAAACTGAAGGCTTTAGTCTTGCAAAGCGTGCTAAGGTACCATATCCGCTTGCATAATGTACATTTACTATATCTGGCTTTATCTGTTTTGACAGCTTATATACTTCAAATGCGTTTAGATAATACGCTGCTACACCAGAAAATTTAAGTTCATGCCTAAATACAGCATTACTGATAATATCTTTATTAGGTTTATGATTAGCATTATAAGTTAGATGTACCTCATAACCTCTTTCTGTCAGTGCATTTACCCACCGAACTGTATGAATATTACTTGCAGCAGATAAAAATAAAATCTTCATGCTATCCCCATTTCTTATTTACAGAATTATTTTCTAAGTATTCCATATCATCGAGTATCGTAATTTCCATCACTATTTTATCCTTAAAACTTTCTTGAAACACAAATAACATATCAAATTAATTGATTTTATTACTGATAAATGTTCTATGTGCCTATATACCTGCCAATGGTATTTTATTAATCCCATTTTGTTTCTAGACAAAGAACCCTTTCTAATTCTATGACTTCCAAGAACTTCATCTAGTCCATAAATGTACACTGCCTTTTTAATAATCTGCAGCCACATTACATAATCATTCCTTTTTCTAATATTGGGTATTTTAAATTTTCCTAACTTTTTACAGTTATATATTACAGTAGAATTTCCTGGACAATTCTTTAAAATTCCATTGTAGTCTTGTTTAATACTAGCAACTATAGTTGTGTTAAGCTGACTACCATCTTCATCAATTTTCCCATAGCTTGTACAAGTAAACATATATCCATTTTCCCTCATAAATGATATCTGTTTAGATAACTTCTGAGGGTACCATACATCATCACTATCTAAAAAAGCAATAAATTCTCCTTCACATAATTCTACCCCTGTGTTTCGAGCAATTGCTGCACCAGAGTTTTTAATCAATCTGTGATATTTGATACGGCTATCACGTTCAGCGTACTTCTTTACTATCTGTCCAGTATTATCTGTTGAATAATCATCTATTACAATAGCTTCCCAATTAGAATAAGTCTGACCAATTACTGAATTTAACGTAATTCCTATAAACCTTTCACAATTATAGGCTGGAATTATTATTGAAACTAGACTTTGTGCCTTATCAGGAGTTCTATCATTCTTTTTTACATGATGCTCGATACATTTAGTCAATTGCCTTTCCTCCTAATATCGTTTAGTCAATTTTTATATTATTTTTTTGTACTAATGCCTCTGGTACTTTATTACCTTCAATAACCCCTTCATTCTTTAGCACTTTGTAGAAAGTTATAATTACTATATAGATATCTAACCATAGTGACTGGTTGTCCAAATAGTACTTGTCATATCTAACTTTATCGTGCATCATCAATGCATCTCTGCCATTAACTTGAGCCCATCCCGTAAGTCCAGGTACTAATTTATGCACACCTGCATCAGTTCTAAGGCGTATTAATTCTTTTTCTTCTGAAATAACAGGTCTGGGTCCTACAAAGGACATATCACCTTTCAGTATATTCATAAGCTGAGGTAATTCATCTAAACTTGTTTTTCTTAAAATTTTGCCTATAAATGTTAAATAATCATTAGGATTTTTCAATAAATATGTTGCCACGTTCGGAGTATTAGCCTTCATGGTTCTAAACTTATAGATCACAAAAACCTTATTATCTTTACCTACTCTCTGCTGTTTAAATATAGGCGAATCTGTTGTGGTTAATTTTATTATTATAACAATAATAATAAATATAGGGATTAACATTAGAATTAATAAAGCGCTAAATATAAAGTCTAAAACTCTTTTCATGATTAATTGATGCCCCCTTTATGCAAAAACAACCTTTTCCATATTGAATCTAATAATGCAACATTAAGCCATTATTTATCCATATTTAGATATATTGGGTAAAGTCATATTATCGGCAAATTAAAATTAAACAGAATATATGCCATGCATTATTAATCATTCATATACATTTTATATATTTTATTATATATCGACATATTTCGATTTTCAATGTTAGCGCTTGTGTAATATTTTCCATTAATCTTCATTTTTTCTTGAGTATGATATTGCTGGCTGTAATATAATCAGCTTGCATTTTAACTTTAAGATATAATTCTTAACATCAGATAGAAAACAACTTAGAATTTCCAAGAAAACCGTTGAATATTTATAAATATATAAAACACCTTACTTAGAAAATATACTGTAACCAATATGTGAATTTATGCTATAATAAATCTATCAACGAATTGCATAGTTATAGTAATACTTTCTGACTATGCAATTTTTCTATATTGTAACGCTTATATGGCGAGGTGAAGATTTATGAAAGATTTATCTCCTGAGGGTTATTATCTCGATGCCCGAAAACTTGGAATTAAAGAATACAATAGATGTGTTTCTCGAGGTGAAAATGGCTACCTTCCGTCTTTAGAAGGTATATTAAAAAATACTGACATTGTTTCAGAAGTAGATTTAGGTATCGTAGAGATACCATTAAAACAAATTATAGGCACTTACTCACATTTAAGAAGTCTATCTTTAGCTAAGAACTTTATGCCATTATTGTCTGAAGATACAGAATTCGGTGGAAAATGGATTAATCTATGCAAAGCCCACTTAAATGAAGGAATAAAGCATTCTATAAAAATATATGAATATTTAAATTGGTATTACGTTCAAGAAGGAAATAAAAGAGTAAGCGTACTAAAATATTTTGATGCGTACTCTATCACAGGTACAGTTACTAGATTTATTCCGAAAAAAGACAAAAATGATTATGACATATGTCTTTATTATGAGTTTCTTAAATTTAATAAGATTACAAATTTATTTTCAATTTACTTTTCTAAGATTGAGAATTTCGGTAAATTGTTAAAGATGCTGGACAAATATAATCCCAAGAGATCTGCTGTAGATACTAAATATAGGCATTTTGATATATATGTATATAAAGCATTCAGCAGTATTTATAACAGTCTCTGTGATTCAAAACTCCCATTAACCACTGGTGATGCATTTTTAGAGTATGCAAAAATATATGGAATTCCGGATTATTTAGATGAGAAAAGTACTATACCAAAGGTAAAAGAGCTGATTACGGAACTTGAGCACAAATCATATTATTCCGGCATGTCTGTTCAAACTGTGCCTATAGAAAAACCTAGTTCTACAACAAGTAGTGTTATTTCCGCTTTGACTTCGCTAGTTCTTCCAAAGAAGAAAAAGTTAAAAGCTGCTTTTGCTTATGCAAGAACTATAGATTCTTCTGGCTGGACTTATGCACATGAAATAGGAAGACAATATGTTAGTAAGCTTTTGGAGGATCAAGTTGAAACGAATTTCATAGAAAATGTTCCAGAGAACACTTCGGGAGCATACCAAGTTCTTAGAGATCTAGTTAGACAAGGAAATAATGTTATATTCACTACAAGTCCTATTTTTAACAAAGCTACATTAAAATGCGCAATGGATTACCCTAATATTAGATTCTTTAACTGTTCAGAATACCAGCCATACGTACATGTAGGCAACTATTTCGGCCGCACTTATGAGCCTAGATTTTTGACAGGCATAATTGCAGGTTCAATGACTAAAACTAATATTTTAGGATATGTAGCTACTACTCCTGATCCTGAAGTAGTGAGTTCAATAAATGCGTTTACGCTTGGCGCAAAAATGGTTAATCCGTATGTTAAAGTTAAAGTCAGTTGGACTAATGAATGGAACAGTGATATGAAAAATACGAATGCTGCAAAAGAGTTAATTGATGCAGGGTCAGATATAATATCAAATCAAGCGGTATTGACCCCTCATCCTGTAACCTACCAGTATGGTGTTTATTCGATGCTCTCCAGTATTGACTTAAGCACTGGACTTCCAGATAAATACCTTGCAGCTCCTATTTGGAACTGGGGAATCTTCTATGAGAAAATATTAAAAAGCATATTGAACGACACTTTAAAAACTATTCATGATATGTATGGTAACCAATATCAGATGTTAAACTTTTGGTGGGGTATTGCTTCAGGAGTTTTAGATATATATTATTCGAAGGAACATGTTCCAAAAGCTACTCAGAAACTTGTGGATGTTATGAGGAAAATGATAATCGAAAGTGTTCTATATCCATTTACAGGACCTATTAATGATTCTAAAGGTATGCTGCGCTTTGATAAAGACGCTATTGCTACACACGAACAGATACTTGCAATGGATTGGTTTGTGGAAGATGTAGAAAGCTAAAAAAGATTGTGCCCTCCGTCGGGGTGCAATCTTTTTTAATGTATTGCTAAATCAATTTAGATTATCTCTGCAAGCAAAATTCGGCACATCTGAATTTTTACCATCACTCATTATTCCTAATTATTAATATTCTAGTATGTAATGATCATACGCATTTATTATAGTTGTAGTCTTATATTTTTTTATTCTTTCAGGCTGATATCCATAGCTAAGATGCTGATGTCCATGAATAAAATATTTAGGCTCGTATTTATCTAATATGGAATAAAATGATTTAAATCCCGTATGACACAAATCGTTTCCATCGCCGATGCCTTTAAGTGGTGCATGAGCTACAAATATATCTACGCCTTTATTTAACCAAAGCTTTAGTCCCATTTTAAATACTCTTTTCTTCATTTCTCTTTCTGTATATTGATAATTACCAAAATTATATCGCATGCTTCCTCCGAGTCCCATAATCCTTATGCCCTTATAGGTAATAATTTTCCCGTCTATATCTTCGCAGCCTTCAGGTGGATTCTTCAGATACTTATCATTATGATTTCCTGGAACATAAAACAACGGTGCCTTTATCATAGTTACTAAAAAAGAGAGATACTCTGCCTTTAAATCACCACTGGATATTATTATATCTATATCTTTAAATTTTTCAGGTTGAAAATAATCCCATATATACCTTGATTCTAAATCTGCTACCAGTAATATTTTCAAAATGTTACCCCGCCTTTTTCTAAGCTGTCTTTATATAAGATTAACGTAAACATCCCGATTGTTATTATCAGCGCAAATATTTGATTGGACTTTACTTGATAAAATTATATAGAAAGCTCTTGTCTATATAATCATTATAAAATAATATGGTTTACATTTCTACAAATTGTTTTACTTCTTCGTATTTTTCAGCAAAATGCCAGTTATTTTCGTAAAAATAACTGGCTTTTCAAAATACTATTATTTTTCCTAATAGTATACAGTAACAAATACTATAGAATATATATCGCACATAAGTTGATCATCACTATCTGTAGGTTGAAGCACAATATAACTTATGCCAACTTCAAGTAGAGTTCCAGTTCTGTCAGTTAATAAGTTAGTCCCGATAAGAAATTCTACTCGCATATTTCTTCCGATATTTCTTCTAAGAAACGCCTGTGTATATCCCTGCCCTTGGAATACAGGTGAGCCTGGTGCTTGAACAAAGTCTACTCCAGGAACAGGTGATGGAAATGCACCAGATGGTTGCTGCATACCTGCTCCACCACCAGATACTACAGCGCCAGGCATACCGCCTAAATTCGCAGCAGTTGAACCCATAATAGGCTGCTGCATAGCTGATTGAGGTAATGATGCTTGTTGATTCATAGCAGCCTGCTGATTAATAGGAACTTGTTGTCCCATAGCGTTTTGCTGATTTCCACCTAACGTCCATGCTCCAGCATTCCATCCTCCAGTACCGCATCCTGAAGCTATATTTGCGTTATTTTGTCTAGCCAAACAGTCATCACAAAAACTTTCAGACATATATTTCCTCCTAAATTTACTAATTACTATTAATATGATTCATAAGTCTATGTTTCTGAGTATAGCTCAGTAGGATTATAAAAGCAGTGTTGATTTACTCTTACTTGAAAACTCCCTGTTCTATTTACAGGAAAATAATATGGGCATTCAGGGACAAACGGATTAAAATACCATAATGAAGCACCGACTGTAAACAATCTGTTTCCTGCTAATGCCCAATCCGCTAATTGATAGTGTACTTCTGTGGGTGGATTCGCCCATATCGTCTGAGGATTTGGCATTCCTCCCAGTACTGATGTTGCACAATCAAATTGCCCTTTTTGAAATATAATATTTCTTAAATTTCCTTGACCTATTCTTCTATATTCTCCATATGAAACTCTCACCCTATTCATAACTGCGGTAGCTACTGCTTTCATACCGTTTTGTCCTTCTCCACCAGCTTCACATCTTATTATTCTAGCCAATAGTTCTCTGTCGGAATAAGCCACTATATTCACTCCTCTATTCAGTGTACACTATATAGAATATTCAAAAGAATCTAATTGGTTACAAAAATATTAATTTTCCCATAAAAAACTTCTAACAGATTTTAATGTTTACGAATATAAATATTAATGGGTGGATTATAGTAAAGCATTTTCTCTAGATCCACTCATTAGCATTTATAAAATAATTATTGCCGCGACAACAGTAACTGCTAGTCCTATCATAACCGGTTTAAAATTACGTCTTGCCAGTTCAAATGGGTTTATACCGCAAATTGCTGCAGCAGGAATTAATGCCCAAGGAACCAATGTTCCTCCACCAACATATATGGCAGCTATCTGTCCTAAAGCAGTCAGTGTAGCCGTACCTTTTCCTAATGCAAGCGCAAATAATTTTGCAGTAGAACCAGCCAAAGATATACCTGAAAATCCTGATCCGTCTAATCCAGTTATTGCACCTACTACAGTAACTGTTACTGCAGATACGATTGAATTTATCGGAACGGCATTAGCTAATGCCAGGCCCAAATCATTTACTATACCTTGAGATTTTACAGGGAGTACTTTTCCTATTATATCAGATATTCCCGCATCCCCAAGATAGAAAAATGCGGCTATTGGTATTACTGGCCCAAATACTTTGAAGCCAAACATAAGTCCCTCGATAAAGTTGTCCGTAACTTTTTCAAGACAAGCTCTTTTATAGGCAAAAATTGCGATTATAATCAATATAAATAGAGCTGTACCTCCAATCAATGCAGTTGCATCGCCACCTTGCAGTTTCAGAAAGTACATTATGACTATATCTATTACGAATACTAATGGAATTGCAATAGCAAAAGCTTTTCTTAACCTGCCTGAAAATGGTACTTTTACTACTTCTTCTACTGTGTTTTCGTGTATATATTTTCCTCGTATTTCACTCTTATTATGTTGTATTTTATTATTTTTCATATCTTTAGAAAGGAAGTAATAAGCTGCGACAGTAGTCGTAATTCCCATTATCATTACTAGTGGTATACTTGCAGAGACTACATTATTCACAGGTATTCCTGCTGCATCAGCTGTTAGCTTCGGAGCACCTTGAATGACGAAATCACCTGATAGAGCAACACCATGTCCAAATAGATTCATAGCCATTGCTACACCTATAGGCGGTAGTGCAATATTAGCTTAAAAAAGGTTGCACTCTACGTCTGCTCGTTCTTCTGATTAATATTTCAACTAATTCTTACCAAGGTACTTATTAAGGCTAAAACAACTAGTAATTTCATATAATATAATAAGCAAGTTTTAAAATTGGAGCATCATGATGAATATTGCAATTTATTCTCGAAAATCTATTGAAACTGATACTGGTGAAAGCATTAAAAATCAAGTAAACCTATGCAAAGATTATTTTATGAAACGATATGATGACTGTGAATTTACTATATTTGAAGATGAAGGCTTCTCGGGTAGTAATATTAATAGACCCAGTTTTCTTCGAATGATGGATTATGCAAAATCAAGGCATTTTGAAATAATAGCAACATATAAGATAGATAGGATAGCTAGAAATATAGTAGATTTCGTTAATATTTTTGATACATTAGAAAAATATTCTGTAAAACTTGTTAGTATAACCGAAGGCTTTGATGCTTCAAAACCTACAGGTAAAATGCTAATGCTAATTTTAGCATCATTTGCTGAAATGGAAAGATTAAACATTTCCGAAAGAGTATCAGATAATATGCTTGAACTTGCTAAATTGGGCAGATGGACAGGCGGCAAAGTTCCTTTAGGCTATAAGAGTATGATTACTATTAAAAACAATAAGAAAGCTGCTTTTCTAGAACTTATTGAATCCGAATCTAGCGTAATAAAAAATATATTTGAGCTGTACGTTCAAGATTATTCTGCAAGCTA
Source organism: Clostridium oryzae (assembly GCF_002029235.1). Taxonomy (GTDB): domain Bacteria; phylum Bacillota; class Clostridia; order Clostridiales; family Clostridiaceae; genus Clostridium_AE; species Clostridium_AE oryzae. Next base: position 9,445 of record NZ_MZGV01000020.1, on the reverse strand, counting down.
TATAAGCCGTTTTTTGAAAGAGCGGAACTATACTTTTTCAGCGAATTCTGTACTAAATATTATTACGAACCCTACTTATCTTCAATCCTCTCAGGAAGCTTCTGAATACTTGAGAAGCATAGGATATACTGTGTATGGAACTCCTAACGGTTATGGATATTTACCATACAATCGTAAACCAAATAAAAACAATAGTAATAAAGCAAAAGCTATATTCGCTGCAGTTTCAGTACATCAACCGATTATAGCTTTACCTTTATGGAAAAAGGCTAATGAACTTCTGAAATCTAAATCTACATTTTCACGTTCAAAACAGACCCATTACAGTTTTCTTAATTCAAGAATAATTATTTGTAAAAAATGCGAAAAATCCATGAAAATTTGTTTAGGACATAAACGAAAAGATGGCTCTAGATTATATTATTTTAAATGTCCATTATGTGGTGCTGATTATTTAAGAGTTGATATTTTAGAAAATGCTATACTGCATTTCTTTGCAGCTCTTATCGATAGGACTATTTTAGATTCCTGTGTAAGTAAAAATAACATCAATTCTTTTTGTATTAAAGAGATAAGAAAGCTAAATAAAAAAATAAATTCAAATAGATTATCTATAGATAATTTGATTAGTAATCTATGCTTCATAAAAGCTCCTTCTTCAATAGAAATTATATCAGATAAAATTGAATGCCTTTCAAAGGAAAATAATAAGTTGAAAAGCGATTTATCCCTTATAGAAAATCAATTGATAAGCCTTAATAGTTTTGATTCCAAAACAATATATCAGGATATAAAACGTTGGTTAACCGAGTGCAGCATCAGCACAAAAAAAGATATTTTAGCTTCTAGTATCGATTATATTCTCTATGATGCTAAAGCAAGTCGACTCAATGTAAAGCTTAGAGTGTAAAAACATATAAAAGCGTACCAAACCTACGTTAAAGGGTTGATACGCTTTTATTCTAATACACAAAGTCTAAAATTTGATTAGCAATCTGTTGAGCGAGTTTCTTTTTATAATCACTGGATTTTAAAGATGACGCTTGTTTTGATTTCTTAATATTCCCTACATTAACTATTACTGATGTAGAAGTAGTCTTTGCAAGCGTTGCAATAGTTTTATTGGACTTAGTTAAATTGGTTGAAACCTTCAGTTCATTAATAACTGCATTTATGGCTTCGGCTATTGCATTGCCTAATTTATTTGTACTGCTTGGATAGTAATAAGTATATTTATCATGAGCTTGAAGTGATACAAAATAATCAGCACCAGCGTTATTTGATATCGTGATTCTATCTTCTGAAGATACTGTTTTATCATTTGTTCTAGTATAGATTACTTTAACAGATTGTTTCTTCAAAATGCTTCCAACCATAGCAGCTACGTCCTTAGTAACATTTTTCTCAACAAGACCGTTAGCAGATGCACCAGTTTCAGTACCTCCGTATGCTGGATCAAGAGTCACTACAGGAGTCTTTGCAGTCTTATATTTAGGTATCTCATATGCGAATGCAGACTTTGAAGTCATATCTACAAGTTTCTTTATGTTTCCAACCTGATTGCTTGCCCATCGTACATCAGTGGCATATTGATGCGCCATATTATAATAATTCCACCTCATCTTGTAAAGCGTATCCTGAGGCGTGGATTTATTATTTATGTAGTTAGCACCTATAAATTTCGCTCCCCCTATTATAGCTTTGTCAACCGTAAACCAGCCTTCCTTGTATGCCCTTTCAGAACCTGCCTTATTAGCTTTTCCATCTGTAGCTCCTATACCATACATATTATAGGTCTTTTTACCATTGACTTTCAAAGAACCATTACTAAGCTGTGATGTTCCATATCCTGTTTCAAGAAATGCATGTGACACAAGGTAAATAGGATTTACATTATATTTTTTACCGCCTTCTAAAAAAGCTTCTCCTTTTCCGCTAAGTACACCTTTGCCTTTTAAAATCGTATTTAAATCATATACACTTATCCCTGATACATAAGATAATTTTAAAAACATGAATTTTCCACTGGTAGAACCAGAGAAATTACCAGGACTCATATAATATTTTATTTGAGATCTAGTTGCCGCTGTGGAAGTATTTCCATATACATTTCCACCTTTATTATATTCCTTATCTACAAAATTTCGCAGTGTGGTGTCATAGGATTTTTTTGCAGTTACACTTTTCTTTGCTATAGTCACAGATTTTGATTGGCTTGTACCATCATAACCTAAAACTTTTACAGTTATCTTATGTTTCCCAATAGATAAACTACCTATTTTTAAAGAATAAGAAAATCCACTCTTATCACCATATCTGTAGCCTTTATACTTCTTACCTACATCAGTACGAGATATACCGATAGAAGCTTTACCCTGATACTTACCGCTGACACTTACCTGTACCTCTCTAACACCAGAATCATTTAAAGCCCATCCTGTTATTTTTGCTATTGATCCATTGAAAGTTTGACTAGCCTTTGGACTCTCTATACTCATTACTGAAGATTTTTTAGATATGTATATAGTCTTTTTGTAAGTTTTTGTTCCGCCATCATTTCCAGTAATAATAATTTTCAACGTATGTTTACCTGGAGCTGTAGTGTACGTATCTATACTACAGCTATAGCCACTTTTAGCTGCATATTTTAATGAATAACTTGAATATTTTTTAGCTATATCTTTCCTAGTAATGCTGGTAGAAGCACTTTTTTTGTATTTATCATCTAAATACACTTTTATGTTTTTTATACCAAATTTACTTATAGCCCAACCGCTTACAGTAAATTTGCTATCTGATACTTTAGAATTACTTTTCGGTTTTTCAATGCCTCCTATTGGTATTGACTTTATTACTGTAAAGTATCTAACTATAGAATATGTTTTATTCTTTTTATCTACAGCTTGTACTACAATTTTATGTTTTCCGGATTTATATGAACTTAAAGGCAGAGTATATGTATAACCTGATTTATCTGCATTCTTATACTTTGTATATACCTTCTTAACATCATTTCTAATTTTTCCATATGTAGCTTTTCCTTTATAGTTTCCATCCATATAAATCTTAACTTTACTTATTCCATTACTGCTTAGTGCCCATCCCTTTACAGTAAGTGTGGAACCATGTACTTTCATGTTACTTTTTACACTATCAAGATACATTCTCATAGGAAGTGAAGCCGCTTGTACATTATTCACATTTACCATACACATATATAAAAGCGTCACAAATAGGATTAGAAATCGAAAATACTTTCTCAAATTATCACCTTCTATTAGTCAATTTTGCTATATGGCCTATAATCTAACCATTATTATACTTATATTAAATTATACTATATTTCATTTTAAAGTTCAGTTTCCCTCAGCTAGCATTTTAGATTAAGAGAGGCATTAAGATTGCATTTTCTTATTCTAAAAATAAAATACTGCCAAATTCGGCTAATATTATTTAAAAATAAAAGATATCTGCATTAAAATACAATTTTCAATGCGAATATCTTTTATTTTACTAGAATTCTCAATACTTTTTCTGAAGATTTTCCATCATTTAATGCACAAAACCTATCATAAAATCTATCATATTTCTCTTTAGAGTTAATTTCGACTTCTTCAATATTTAATATACTATTTAGAAGTTCTTCCTCATCCTCAATGATAGGTGCAGGAAGATCCTCATATATATCTAGATAGAAACCTCTAAGATTATTTTTGTATTCTTCTAAATCATACATATAAAATAATATAGGTCTCTTCAACGCAGCATAATCAAAGAATACACTAGAATAATCTGTAATTAACATGTCACTTATAATGTAAAGGCAGTTTATATCTTCGTGTTCACTTGCATCATATATAAAGTTAGGATTCATGTACATATTTTTAGTATTACTAATTAAATAGTGAGGTTTATAAATTATATAATATTTATCACCTAATTTTTCATACCACTTTCTAAAGTCTACGTTCAGCTCCTGGAAATATCCATCTTGCGTATATTTATTGTCCCTCCATGTAGGAGCATATAGTATTATAACTTTATCTTTTGGGATATTTAACTTATCTTTAAGAGCTTCCACATATTTTTTATCAGCATTAACTATTTCGTCATTTCTCGGATAACCTGTTTCAATAATTATGTCTTCTTTTATATTAAAGGCAGTACTAAACGCCTTAGTTGAAAACTTGTTTGCAGAAATAAAATAATCATATTTCATAGAATCATTTATATAAGTTTGAACCATTTGTTCTCTGCTGATTTTATTTCTATAAAAAGTAGCATCTTCACCTACATTTATGTCTAGCCCTAATTTTTTAAGAGGTGTACCATGCCAAGTTTGCAAATATATCTGTCCTGGTTTTTTTATATAAAATCCAGGCATCTTAGCATTAAATATCCAATATTTACATTTACTTAGATAATATAGATACTTAAGGCTTCCATATTTCACCTTAATGCCTCTGTCTATTGAATACTTATCTTTATCGCCAAAGGCCCAAATAAACTCGTAATCATCAAATTTATGATTCTTAAGCATATACTCATATAAGGCTTTAGGATTACACGAATAATTTCTTCCAAGATGACTACAAAAAATTATTTTTCTCTCATCTATCCTCGTATGAACAAATAGCTTACGGTATATTATCTTTTTTATCCTATTTCTAACCGTATTAGCAAGTTTAACAAACCTCTTGTGCTTTTTTATTCTTGATATAACTTTTCTTTTTATCTTTTTTAGCAAATTCATAGCATCTCCTATAGTATAAACAGTTAAATCAGATAAATTAAGAGTACATTTACTATTGGTAGTAAAAAGAGCCCTTAACTTATCTAAATAAATCTATTTTTCCTTTTTGTGTAAAAAAACCTCATTGACTACTCTCTCAGCTGCTTTACCATCATCAATATGGCAGAATTTATTATAAAAGTTCTGCTGCTTTTCAATATACATTGAGCCTAATTTTTTGTAATTCAAAATAGAATCTACCACCTCATCAGTAGTCTTAACTATAGGACCAGGTGCTTCTGCTTTTAAATCAAAGTATGCACCTCTTAACTCACTCATATATTTATCCCAATCATAAGTAAAAAATATTATAGGTCTTTTTAAGTTACTATAATCAAACATTACAGAAGAATAATCTGTAATCAAAATATCTGATATAAGATATAATTCCTGTATATCAGAATTCTGTGATAAATCAAATGCAAATCCTTTATAGTTTTCTATATTTATTGAATTGGTTATTAAATAATGCATCTTAAGTAGAAGAACATATTCTTCTCCAAGCTTTTCCTGCATCTTATCTAGATTCAATTCCATCGTAGCTTTGTAATGACCTTTTTGGTAAAAATTATCTTCTCTCCAAGTTGGAGCATAAAGTATAACTTTTTTATCCTTAGGTATTCTTAGTCTATCCTTAAGTTTATCAATATCTTCTTTGTTATTATGTCTATATAAAATATCATTAGCCGGATATCCATAGTCTAACATCTTCTTATAAAATCTAAATGCTCTCTTAAATATTTCTGCTGAATAATCATTCTGAGCAATAAGGTAATCCCACTGTCTCGAACTTTTGAAGAACTTTTCTTTATATTGATTTATGTCTTTCATTCCAGCCATAGTTACGTTAAACATGTCATCTCCAAGCTTCTTAAGCGGAGTACCATGCCATGTTTGTAAGAATGTTACCCCTTGTCTTTTTTGTATTTCTTCAAGGTGTCTCGCATTCAAAACCCAATAGCCAGATGTTGCCATATAATAGTAATATTTTAAAGTCTTTCTTTTAACTTTCTTAACATTACCAGGTATATCCTCATTCAAGTCATTTAATGACCATATTAATTCATATTCCTTATCCAAGCCGTTTTCAACAAAATAATTATAAATATATTTAGGATTTCCAGACATATTTCTGCCAAGAAAACTTTCGAAAATAACCCTTTTTTTCTTTATAGGCATCTTAGTGAACAGCTTATTATACAGTTTGATACATAAAATTTTATACTTTCTTGAGTTAACCAAATGTTCCATGAAACTGAAATACACAGAATACTTATTTATTTCTGGTACTAAATTAGTGTACTCTTTTCCATCAACTGCAGTAATTAAGGCTAAACCATTTTTGAAAGTTTCATCCATAAATTTCTTTATATCATTTGCTGTATAGTAGCAAGCGTATGTCTTTTTACCAAGCTTAACTACCTTTTGACATTTTAATTCTTCTACCGAATTCATAATACTCGTACGTATATCTTTTTTGTCAAGAAGAGCTTCTACATTTTCTCTAGTTCTATATTTTATCTTTAATCTGCTTCCGCTGACTCTTATGTTAAGTATCTGTTTTATTGTAACTCTACCTGCTATTTTTAACTGAAGATTCTTTTCTTCACCTTCCAAGAAAAGTTCCATAAATGAAGTGTCCCTATCGTTGTAAAGTTCATTTGAAATTAGGACAACTTGACTCTCATCGACATATTTAAGTGGTTTACTATCAATAACCTGACCATCTCTGAGTATATCAATATTCATGTTCCAACTTCCATAGGCAACCTTCTTCAATTCAAATATATCCGATTTACGAATCTTATATAAAAATCTATCCTTTTCAACATTGATGTCATCTGCTATCTGTATATTGCTTTCAGTATTTATCAGCCTTAATTTAGCTTTAATTGAGGGATGATCATAAGCATACAATGTTGAATTAAGAGTACCTTCAATAATAACATCTTCATTGTCTACATGTACTTTATCCACTTTAGGTAACACAGATATCCTGCTATCTATAATAAATGCAAGCTCATTATGTTCTTCATCTGAAGTCACTATCAGTGATTTAACAGTAGTTTTATCGATAAGTTTTACTCGTTTAAAATGAATATTCTTTTTCAATCTAATCTTTTTAGGATATCTGCCTTCTAAACGAAGCACAGCCTTAAATGTATTATCTTTATTTAATGGAAACGAATCAAAACCAATAGCAAAGTGCAATATATTTTTATCAATAGCCTTACATTTGTACTCTAAAATATTGTTGTCCTGAGAAAATAAAAGCACTTTACTATTCAGACAACTGCCTACATCTGAAGTAAGTGAACTCATGTACGTCTTTGGTAAAGCAACAGATAAATTAATTTGCCTATCATCTGCGTATATAGTTTCTGCTAATATAGGCTTTTCATCATTACCGATATTAATTTCTATATTTATTTCACCAACACTATTTAAGTATATATCTACATTATAAACATCCTCGTTAACAAGAAAATGTACTCCTTTGCAGATATACTCTTTCTTAGCTTGATCTACTAATTGTATTTTTAAGTTAACTAAAGAATTATTGTCTTTTACAGCGCAGACCTTACACAGCGAAGCATATTCAAAAAAACTAGCATTCTCTTTTATTAGCTGTTCTAAATCTATAGTGTTTTGCACTACTTTGAATAACAATGACGAATTAAAGGATTTTAGACATAGTTTATCTATAGTTTTTTCTGTTTCAAGAAATATTTTATTCTCAAGTAAGTATATATTTTTAATTAGTACTTCTTCTTTGTCCATTTTGTGCCTCCATTTTTACGATAAGCAGAAAAATTAAGCTTATTAACTTTTTTGCTCATTTATGTATAACTTTTTACTCACCTGCTAGTCATCAGAACCATCTTTTACGCCCAAATCCTGTTTAATTTTAGTTGTGGATATGCCTTCTGTCCTGCTTAAATAAACGACTTCGCAATATTCCTTTAAGAAGTCAAACTTGCCTTTCCAGTCATCGCCCATAACAAATACATCTACGTTGTAATTCTTAACATCCTCAATTTTCTGTTCCCATTTGTTCTCTGGAATAACCAAATCTACATATCTTACTGCCTCTAATATTTTCTTTCTTGCCTCAAAACTATAATATGCTTTCTTGCCTTTTATAGCGTTGAATTCATCAGTAGATACTGCTACTATAAGGTAATCTCCTAACTTCTTTGCTCTTCTAAGTAAATTTATATGACCTTCATGAAATAAATCAAATGTTCCGTAAGTTAATACTCTTCTCATTCTAATAATGCACCACCTAAATATATTTAATCTTCGATTTTTAATATGATATAGAGTCGCAAGCTCAACAAAAATAATTTATATGTATACTTCTATGAAATATCATTATTAAATAAAAGCTCATTAAACTTGGGTGTTTAAAAGCTATTACTAATGTATTTCGCTTTTCTTTTCTCTAAGCATCAATTCCTCAACGCCTTGCTGAGGAGTCTTTCCTTTAAATAGAACTTTATAAAGCATATCTGTTATTGGCATACATACATTAAGTTTCTCCTTTAACTCATAAAAAGCTCTGCATGCACTTACTCCTTCGACAACCATTCCAACTTCTTTTATAGCTTCCTCGACAGGTACACCTTTTCCAATAAGAATACCAGCTCTCCTATTTCTTGAATGCATTGATGTACATGTAACTATAAGATCACCAATGCCTGTTAATCCAAAGAATGTTTCTGCTTTTCCTCCGAGCTCTTCTCCTATTCTACTGATTTCGACTATTCCTCTAGTCATCAATGCAGCTTTCGAGTTATCTCCTAATCCAATCCCATCTGATACTCCTGCTGCTAAAGCTATTATGTTTTTAACAGCTCCCCCTATTTCAACACCAATAAGATCGTCATTTGTGTATACTCTAAAGTTAGACGACATAAACAAATCCTGTACCTTTTCTGCACTATTCATATCTTTTGAAGATACTACTATAGTTGTTGGTATACCTATAGCTACCTCCTCAGCATGAGAAGGTCCACTCATTACAACAACAGGATTTTCTAATTCCTGACTTATCACCTCAGAAAGTCTAAGGTCAGTTCCTTCCTCCATACCCTTTGCTATAGATACAACTATTATGTTTTTGTTTATTTTTCCTTTTATACTTTTGCAAACGCTTCTAATTACATGAGAAGGCACAGCCAAAACAACAAAGCTGGCTCCCTGCAAAGCTAAATCTATATCAGTGTATCCAGTAACTCTTTCCGGAATATTAAGTTCCTTTATGTATCTATCATTTTTTCTATTGTTATTTATGTCGTTAATAACTTCAGCATTTATGTCATAGATACTTACATCAATCCCCTTGTCAGCTAATAAAATAGCCAAGGCTGTTCCGAAACTTCCTCCTCCTAAAAATGTTACTTTATTCATTCAAATCATTCCTCTCTAAGCTTTATTTCTATATTGGGTCTATTTCTTTGATAATAATCTATATTTATATCAAATTTCCATCCAATTTTCAAATTATAACAATGTTTATTATATATTAAATCTTTAAACATTTCCAGTTTTATATATCAAAGCAGTAAAAAACTTCTGTTATGGTAGTTATATTCAAAAAAGTAAGGATTGTTTTAAGATAAAATACAGAAAACAGTCCTTATCTATTAC
>NZ_MZGV01000019.1 GCF_002029235.1 Clostridium oryzae | reverse complement strand
CTTTTATTATTATCTCTTATATATATCGAATTATTGATAGCTTATTTATTGTAAAAATATGATATGAGGCCATAACAATTTTTGCGCTTACTGAATTTTATTTTTAATGTAATTCTACTTTTGTCATTTTTTAAAAATGACTTTACTAGATTACGACATTATGCTTATATCATTGCTTATAACAAAATAAAATGTAAAAAACACACTAACTGCGTTTGTATTTTGTTTTTAGCTCTCTGTATTCCTTTATATAGTTTATATGATGCATATTAATGTATAATTATACCAATTGCATATTTTCTTTTTCTTAGAAACTGTACCTGTTAACTATATGGTAATATATGTAATTTATGTATTTATTAACTTATTGTGCACATTCTGTGGATATACGTGTAGAGTGCAAAAAACCCAATTTATAATTTTATAAATTGGGTTTTTATCTTTATTATTCTACGATATACCTTTTATATATTTTTTATATATTATAGATTTATTTCTGCGTTTACTCCAAGTAAATCCTTATTACTTTCTAATATAGGCTTAACAGCTTTATTAATAAAGTCATCTACTTGACCTGGAGCTCTGCCAATGAATTTAGAAGCATCAATTATAGAATATATTTCTTCTGCAGTCATACCAAATGTACAATCTGCAATTATTCTTTCTATAAGATCATTCTTCTTTCCCTCTTTTTTTACTACTCCTGCAGCTGCCATTGAATGTACTCTGATTTTCTCGTGAAGTTCCTGTCTGTCTCCACCCTTCTTAACAGCTTCCATCATTATATTTTCAGTTGCCATAAATGGAAGTTCATTGTTTACATGTTGTGCTATAACTTTATCATAGACAACCATATTTTCACTTATATTAAGATACAAGTTTAAAACCCCATCTAATGCCAAAAACGCTTCAGCTACAGATATCCTCTTATTAGCCGAATCATCAAGAGTTCTTTCAAACCACTGTGTGGATGCCGTAATTGCTGGATTAAGTGAATCCACTATTATATATCTAGCAAGTGCACTTATCCTTTCACTTCTCATCGGATTCCTCTTATATGCCATTGCAGATGAACCTACTTGATGCTTTTCAAATGGCTCTTCTACTTCTTTCATATTTTGAAGCAATCTTAAGTCGTTACTAAATTTATAAGCACTTTGAGCTATCTCAGATAAAGTATTCATAACTATTGAATCTACTTTTCTTGGATATGTCTGGCCAGTTACCATAAAAGATTCAGTAAAGCCCATTTTGTTTGAAACAAGAACATCTAGCTGCTTTACTTTATCTTCATTGCCCTCAAACAAATCCATAAAACTTGCCTGCGTTCCAGTTGTACCTTTCACGCCTCTTAGCTTTAACTTGCTTATTACAAAATCAAGATTTTCAAGATCAATAACTAAATCCTGAATCCAAAGACATGCTCTCTTTCCAACAGTCGTAAGCTGAGCTGGTTGAAGATGTGTAAAGCCTAATGTAGGCATACTTTTATATTGAAGTGCAAATTTTGTTAATGCATTTATAACATTTATAAGTTTTTTACGAACTAATTGGAGAGCATCTCTCATAATAATAATATCTGTATTATCTCCAACATAGCAGCTTGTAGCACCTAAATGTATTATGCCTTTAGCTTTCGGGCACTGTACTCCATAAGCATATACATGGCTCATGACATCATGTCTTATGTCTCTTTCCTTCTCTTCTGCTACTTCATAGTTTATATCATCCATGTGTGCTTTAAGTTCATCAATTTGCTCCTGTTTTATATCAAGACCTAATTCTTTTTCGCTTTCAGCTAATGTCACCCAAAGTTTTCTCCAAGTTTTAAATTTCATATCATCTGAAAAAAGATAACTCATCTCTTTAGAAGCATATCTAGAATTAAGTGGTGAATTGTACAAGTTTCTCATCATTTTCCTCCATTATTAATGCTTTTATAAATAGTTTAATTTTAACTACTTTGTCAGTACATAATCAAAGAGGGATACATCGTTCCCTCTTTATTGATCTAAAGAAGCTATTAATTTAGCTAACTCTTCAACAGCCAATGTCTCGTCATCACCAGATGCTGTAATAACTATGTTCGAATTTTTAGAAACTCCCAAAGATAAGACTCCTATCAAGCTCTTAACATTAGCCTTCTTTCCATTATGTTCAATAGTGATATCTGATTTAAAAGATGATGCTTTTTTTACTAGTAATGTTGCAGGTCTTGCATGAAGACCAGTAGCACTCTTTACTGTCACTTCTCTAGTTACCATTGTAAATCCTCCCCTATTTTAATTCAACAGACATAAACAAATCTTTAGCTTTTGAAGCTTTATAGTTTATATCAATTTTTTCTATTAATTCTGAATTTGTTATTACTATTGGAGTAATGATAGAAGCCTGCATTTCAACAAATTCTTTGTCGAAAAACAATATCTTATCACCAGCTTTTACTTTGTCGCCAACATTTACATAAGCAGCGAATCCTTTTCCCTGTAATTTTACTGAATCTATACCTACATGGATTAATAGCTGTAATCCATCCTCTGTCTTAATTCCAATAGCATGTTTTGCATCATAAACCAAAATTATTTCTCCGTCTACTGGAGAATATACAAAACTATCTTTGGGTTTTATTGCTGCTCCATCTCCCATTATCTTCTTATTAAATAAATAATCGTTTACTTCCGTTAATGCAACTACATCGCCCGTTATTGGAAGAAATAAATCAACTTTTTTCCCCATTCCAAATCACCCTTTGCTTTAAAATATTTCCTATTACTACTATACCATGAAACTCGATAAATTTAAATATATAAATGAATTTATAAGTCAACTTTAGTCCTTATATCACATTTTATTTCATATTATTTATGAAATTCTCCAATCTATCTAATCCATTTTTTATATTTTCCATAGAAGTTGCATAGGATAACCTTATATATCTATCATCCCCAAATGCAGCTCCAGGTATAACTGCTATTTTTGCTTCATCTAAAAGTATTTTGGACAACATGAATGAATCCTTAATTTTATCGCTGTATAAGTCACTTACATTGATCATAACATAAAAAGCACCTTTGGGCTTAACACAACTTATTGTTTTCATATTATTTATTCTGTCAACCATATACTTTCTTCTAGCATCAAACTCTTTTACCATCGCCTCTATTTCGTTACCAGCTGCAGCTAAAGCTTTAACTGCTGCATATTGAGTTATTGAGTTAGCATTTGAAGTAGTATGACTCTGTATATTAGACATTACTTTTATTACCTTTTCATTTCCAGCAGCATATCCAAGTCTCCATCCCGTCATTGCAAAAGTTTTGGATAATCCATTTATAACTATAGTTCGATTGTACGCATCTTCTGATATAGATGCTACACTTATATGCTTTTCTCCATCGTAAATAAGTTTTTCATATATTTCATCAGAAATAATAAATAAATCATTATCCTTAGCAAAATCTGCAATTGTTTTTAGTTCGTCATAATTATAGACTGATCCCGTAGGATTATTAGGGCTTGTAATAACAATTGCTTTTGTTTTATCAGAAAGATTTTTCTTTAATGAATCTATGTCAAATTTAAATTCATTTTCTTCAGCACAGTCGACTAGTATAGGACTTCCCCCATATAGCGTAACTAGCTCAGGATAAGATATCCAACAAGGTTTTGAAATAAGTACCTCATCTCCAGGATTAATTATTGTCTGAAATACATTTGACAAACATTGCTTTGCTCCTGTAGATACAATAATTTGTTTTTCTGTATATTCAAGATCATTATCATTCTTAAATTTTTTTATTATTTCCTTTTTCAATGGACTTATACCTGAAGTGGAAGTATATTTTGTAAAACCTATGTCCATAGCCTTTTTTGCTTCATCAATTATATATTTAGGTGTATTAAAATCTGGTTCGCCTGCTCCAAAGCTAATTACATCTATACCTTCCTCTTTTAACTTCTTAGCTTTAGCAGTAATTTCTAAAGTTAAAGAAGATTGTAATTTAGTAGCGAGTCTAGAAAGTTCCATTTAAATGTGCCTCCTATCTTAAATGTTAAATTATATCATTTATAATTATAATGTAATTTAATTTAATAAACAAGAAATAAATAAAAACTCTTAAATAAACTTAGTAAACACTAAATTTATTTAAGAGTCTTAATAAATCAAATACATTATTTAGCATAATCTACTGATCTAGTCTCTCGAATAACACTAATCTTTATCTGTCCAGGATATTCTAATTCGTTTTCAATAGTTTTTACTATATTCCTAGCCATTTCGACAGTACCAGCATCATCAATTTGCTCTGGTTTAACCATAATTCTTATTTCTCTTCCTGCTTGAATGGCATATGACTTTTCTACGCCTTCATATGAATTTGCTATTTCTTCTAACTTTTCCAATCTCTTAATGTAAGCCTCTAATGTTTCTCTTCTAGCTCCCGGCCTTGCCGCAGATATTGCATCAGCTGCTTGAACCAGAACAGCCTCTAAAGTTTGCATTTCAACATCACCATGATGAGCAGCGATAGCATTTACAACTGCCGCAGATTCGTGATATTTCTTTGCAATTTCAGCACCAATCAAAGCATGAGGTCCTTCAACTTCGTGATCTACTGCTTTTCCTATGTCATGTAGAAGTCCTGCACGTTTAGCAAGCGCAATGTCCAGTCCTAATTCACCAGCCATTATACCCGCTAAATTTGACACTTCCAAAGAATGTTTCAATACATTCTGACCATAGCTAGTTCTATACTTAAGTCTTCCCAATAGCTTAACAAGTTCTTGATGAAGTCCGTGTATCCCGGTCTCAAATGTAGCCTGTTCACCTTCCTCTTTTATGTCGATTTCTACTTCTTTCTTAGCTCTCTCAACCATCTCTTCAATCCTTGCAGGATGAATTCTGCCGTCGACTATCAGCTTTTCAAGAGCAATCTTAGCAACTTCCCTTCTAATCGGATCAAAACTTGAAAGAATGACTGCTTCCGGTGTATCATCAATAATCAAATCAACACCTGTAAGGGTTTCTAACGTTCTTATATTTCTTCCCTCTCTACCAATTATTCTTCCTTTCATCTCATCATTAGGAAGTGCTACTACATGTACTGTGGTTTCAGACACATGGTCTGCTGCACATCTTTGAATTGCAGTAGTAATAATATCTCTTGATCTTTTATCACATTCTTCTTTAGTTCTAGCCTCAAATTCTTTAATTATTACTGCTGAATCATGTTTTAATTCCGTCTTCAACTCGTCAAGTAGCAAATTTTTAGCTTCTTCAGAGGACAAGCCTGATAATCTCTCAAGTTCTTGTCGTTGTTTAGAATATAATTCTTGAACATTTTCCTCTAATGAGCTTATTTCTTGAAGTTTCTTGTTAATTGTTTCTTCTTTTTTCTCTAAAACATCACTCTTCTTATCCAGCACTTCTTCTCTTTGTAGAACTCTTCGCTCCATCCTCTGGAGCTCATTTCTTCTATCTCTGGATTCCTTTTCAACATCCGTTCTTATTTTATGAACTTCTTCTTTAGCTTCAAGTATTGCTTCTTTTTTATGAGAATCAGCTTGTTTACTTGCCTCATCTATAATCTTCTTTGCTTCTGCCTCACCTTTTAGTATTTTGGTTTCAACCATTTTCTTTCTTATTACAAATTCAATAATCAATGCAACGCTTACAAAAATTAATATAGATATAAATATCCAATCTCTCAATTCCATACGAACACCTCCTTTGCTTTAAATAATATAACACAATTAAATATAAAAGCTTAGAAAAGGTGCCATATATCCTAAAATGTATTCTATTTACTATGATAAACCAGTATTTGTATATATTTTATATTAAAATTAGCATATTGTCAAGTTAGAATGCATACAATGATATAACCACAAATTGGCCTGCATAGGACTTAAACACCGATTCTTAATAAAAATCCAATTATGCAGACCAAAATATTTATTTAAAAATTATTATTTTTATTTGGTTATCTTATTATTTTTTGTCTACTTTTTCTTCCTTATTTGTCTTATCTTGATTGCCCGTGCTTTTATCAGTAGATTTATTATCTAATTTAACATCATTTGATGATTTTACAGGTATTGGTAACTCATGTTTCTCTCTTATGGTTTTCTCTATAGTCCAGCTAACATCCGCATTTTCCTTTAAGAACTGCTTTGCATTTTCTCTTCCTTGTCCTAACCTAACTTCATTATAAGAAAACCAAGCACCGCTTTTTTGAACTATATCTTCCTTAACTCCTACATCCAATATAGTACCCTCTTTTGAAATACCACCATTATACATTATATCAAATTCAGCATTTCTGAAAGGAGGTGCTACTTTATTTTTAACAACCTTCACTCTAGTTCTGTTTCCGATAACCTCATCGCCCTGCTTTATAGAGTCTATTCTTCTTATATCCATTCTCACAGAAGCATAAAACTTTAAAGCTCTTCCACCAGGCGTAGTTTCTGGATTTCCAAACATTACTCCTACTTTTTCTCTTAACTGATTTATAAATATTACTACGCATTTAGATTTATTTATTGAACCTGCAAGTTTTCTTAATGCCTGTGACATCAGTCTTGCTTGAAGACCGACATGAGAATCTCCCATCTCACCTTCTATTTCAGCTCTTGGTACAAGGGCTGCAACAGAATCTACTACGATAGCATCTATAGCATTAGATCTAACAAGTGCTTCAGCAATTTCCAAAGCTTGTTCTCCAGTATCCGGCTGAGATACTATTAGATTATCTATATCAACTCCAAGAATTTTAGCGTAACCTGGATCAAGAGCATGCTCTGCATCTATAAATGCTGCTACACCGCCGTTTTTCTGTGCTTCTGCCAGTATGTGCAGTGCTACAGTTGTTTTACCTGAAGACTCAGGTCCATATATCTCTATAATTCTTCCTCTTGGAACGCCACCTATTCCTAATGCAATGTCAAGATCCAAGCATCCTGTTGAAATTGAATCTACATTTAGAATGCTATGCTCTCCTAGCTTCATAACCGAGCCTTTCCCAAATTGTTTCTCTATCTGAGTCATAGCATTTTCAATCGCTTTAATTTTTTCCATATCTAAATTAGCCATTATTACCCTCCTCTTCGAACAAACGTTCTTATATTATTATAAGATATTTCCTCGATTTAGTCAAATCACATTATATATAAGTAATTATTAACAATTTTTATTTATTTATACAATTATATATCATTCTTGATTATATGTAAATTTTTCTTAAAATAATCATAGCCTGATATAATAGTCACTACAGCTGCTATATATAAACTGATATTAGCAAACATAGTTATAAAACTTTCTAAAAATGGATAAGCATTTACAATGCTTATCAGCTCTTTTTGAACTGAGAGATTTACTTCCAGTAAAGCTGATACTATAGCAATTATCTGTATTACAGTCTTAATTTTTCCCCACCAGCTAGCTGCAAGAACTATGCCTTCTGATGCAGCAATACTTCTTAATCCTGTAACAGCAAGTTCTCTCGCTATTATTATTATTGCTATCCACGCTGGTATTATATGATATTCAACTAAAGAAACCAATGCGGCTGTTACAAGAAGTTTATCCGCCAAAGGGTCCATCAATTTTCCAAACTTTGTTATCTGATTTCTGCTTCTTGCTATGTATCCATCCAGTTTATCCGTTATTGATGCCGCTATAAATACCAAAGTAGCAAAAATAGTTCCATAAGGTATTCCCTTAACTGCTATAAACACTAAAAACACAGGTATTAAAAATATCCTAACTAAAGTAAGTTTATTTGCTAGATTCATAATATACATCTCCTATTAAATCATATTCTAAAGCTTCTCTTATCTTTATCTTTACAAACTCACCCTTGTTAATACCCTTAACCTTACTTACATATATAATACCATCTACGTCAGGTGCCATATGTTGACTTCTTCCTATATAATACTCTTCATTTTCATCTTCTAATAACGTATTATACACCATCCCTATTTTACCCTTATTGTTATTATAAGATATTTGCTGCTGCAGCTTCATAATTTCATTTTGCCTTTGTATTTTGATTTCATCACTGATTTTATTGTTAAGACGTTCGGCAGCAGTTCCCTCTTCGGCAGAGTATCTAAAAACTCCGAGATTATCAAACTTAATATTTTCTGTAAACTCTTTAAGTTCGTTAAAATCCTCTTCTGTTTCACCAGGAAATCCAACAATGAATGTAGTTCTGATGGTTATCTCCGGTACTTTTTTCTTTAATTTATTTATAACCTCAACTATTTGTTCTTTAGTTCCTCTTCTCCCCATTTTTTTAAGAATGTTATTACTTATATGCTGTATTGGTATATCAATGTATTTACATATTTTCTTATTAGACGCTATAACTTCAATAAGCTCATCAGTTATCTCCTCTGGATAACAATATAACAACCTTATCCATTCTATATCATCTATTTGAGAAAGTCTATTCAATAAATCAGGAAGTACCTTCTTTTTATATAAATCAATTCCGTACATTGTCGTGTCCTGAGCAACTATGATAAGTTCTTTAACACCCATCTTTGCTATACTAGAAGCTTCTTCAACTATGTGCTCTATACTTCTGCTCCTATATGATCCTCTTATTTTAGGTATTGCACAATATGTACAGTTATTGTTGCATCCTTCTCCAATTCGTAAATATGCATAGTTATTTCCTGTACTTATAACTCTTTCGCCCTCATTTATTTCGTTACTGTTTGAGCATAAAATTATCTTTTGTTTGTTTTCATAAAAATCTCTTATACAATCCTCTACATCTTTATAATTATTTACTCCAAGTACTATATCAATTTCAGGTATAAGTTCTGCAATCTCTTTACTATATCTTTGAGTAAGACAACCAGTAGCAATTAATACTTCACATTTATAATTTTTCTTATATTCAGCCATCTCTAATATAGTATTTATAGATTCCTGTTTAGAGGATTCTATAAAACCGCATGTATTTACTACTATTATATGTGCTTCTTTTGGATCACTTATTATCTCAAATTTATTTTTTAGACTTCCAAGTAAAATTTCTGTATCAACTCGGTTTTTATCGCAACCAAGACTCACTATTCCAACTTTATATTTTGCCATTAATTTCCTCCTGTATATTCTCATAAGTTCGATAATTGAATTATATCATATACAATTTGATTTTGAATATTTTTTTATTGATTATTGTTAATTTTTATGTCACTATTCATTATTTTGCATCTCTGAATACTCGTTTCTGTCCATTAATACTTGTCTAGGCTTGGCACCATCTCTTCCAGAGATTATCTGCTTAGCCTCCAATTGATCCATTATTCTTGATGCCCTATTAAATCCTATTTTTAAACGCCTTTGAAGGAGTGATGTAGATGCTTGTCCAGATTCTACAACAACTTTTACAGCATCATCAAATAACTCATCTTTATCCTCTTCTTGTTCAGATGCACTTCCATTTTCTATATGTTCTATTATTTCTTCTTTGTATTCAACCTCATTTTGCTGTTGGCTCTTTATGAAATTAACTATCTTTTCAACTTCCTCTTCTGATACAAACGCCCCTTGTATTCTTAAAGGTTTGGACATGCCTACAGGGAAAAACAACATATCTCCTTTTCCTAAAAGTTTTTCTGCTCCGGAAGAATCAAGTATAGTTCTTGAATCTATTTGACTAGAAACTGCAAAGGATATTCTTGAAGGAATATTCGCTTTGATAACACCAGTTATTACGTCTACGGATGGTCTTTGTGTAGCTATTACCAGATGCATACCAGCTGCTCTAGCCATTTGTGCTAATCTGCCTATATAATCCTCTACATCTCCTGGACATACCATCATAAGATCTGCTAATTCATCAACTATTATTACTATCCACGGAAGCTTTTCGGTAAGTTTACCCTTATCTACAAGCTCGTTATAACCATCTATATTTCTTACAGAATTATCTGCAAAAAGCTTATATCTTCTAGTCATTTCGTTTACGGCCCAATTAAGTGCACCTGCAGCTTTTTTAGGCTCAGTAACTACAGGTATAAGTAAATGAGGTATCCCATTGTACACGCTAAGTTCGACAACTTTAGGATCTATCATAAGTAATTTTACCTCATCAGGAGAAGCTTTATACAAAAGACTTATTATTAATGTATTAATACACACACTTTTTCCTGAACCGGTAGCTCCAGCAATTAATAAGTGAGGCATTTTAGATAAATCTGTAACTACGCATTTACCACCTATATCTTTTCCCAAAGCAAAAGATATATTTTTATTTGAAGCAGTAAACTCATCGGATTCTAGAACTTCTCTCAAATATACAGGAATTAATTCCTTATTAGGTACTTCTATACCAACAGCAGATTTTCCAGGGATTGGTGCTTCTATTCTAACTCCCCTTGCCGCTAAGCTTAATGCTATGTCATCAGAAAGATTGACAATCTTGCTTACTTTTACACCAGCACTTGGCTGCAGTTCATATCTTATGACTGAAGGTCCTTTTGTTACTTGTATAACCTTTGCATCTACTCCGAAACTATTTAGAGTTTCTTCAAGCTTTTCTGCACTGGCAAGAAGGCCTCGTTTATCTTCTTTATTGGTTTTTACCATCTTATTTTCATTGAGTAAATCTACACTCGGAAATTTATATTCTATACTGTCTCCTGCAGGAGATTGTAATTTTTGCGAAAGTTCTCTGCTTATTTCATCATTTAATTTGTTGTTATTACCTTCCTCTTTTCTTTGTGGTGAATAGTCATTAATTTCTATAGCAGCTTCTTGTTCTGCTTTTACGCTATCTTCTTCAGAATCCAGCGTAGAGTTTTTCATAAAGTCCATTAACTTTATCTTTTTATTTACAGAAGATATAAATTTATTTTTATCAGATGCTGGCGGTTCCTCTACAACTGGCTTTTCATTAGACGGCTCCTTTTTTCTTCTTACTTTACGTTTATCAGTACTTTTCTGTTTTATTATTTTTATAAAATCAGCAATGGTAACATTAAATATTAAAATTAGTGATACAATATAGAACGCTATTAATAATACATAGCAGCCAACATATCCAAGAAGCTTGTACATTGGAACGATTATACTATAACTTATAATTCCACCATTTAGAACCTGATTTTCGTTATAAAACTTGAAAATACCTTTTGCAAACTCACCGCTATAATAATACTTAAGATTTATTAACTGTACAAAAAGCATAGTATTTACTATAGCAAACACTATTCCATAAAAATTCTTTTTAAATGTTATTTTACCATTTGCTGCTATAATTCCAATACCTATTAATACAACAATCAATGGTAAAACATAAGAACCTATACCAAACACCAGCAATAAAGTCATTCTTATTATTTGACCGAATATACCAGCTTTATTGGATATAACACTATAAAACATTATAATTCCAAGAGCCACTAAAAAAATTCCAAATATATCATTATAATAATCCGGTTTAGATGTTTTTTTTCTAGACAACAGTACCACCTCAATTTACTATTTCTACATACTTGATTAATATCCTCTTGTTTATAATATTTTTATACCATAATATAAACATAAAAAAGAACTGCTTTTCGAAAAGATTTAAAAATCATTTCGAAACAGTCCTCTGATTTTTTGCTTTCTCAATCAATTCCTCAAGTTTTGCCAAGGACTCTTTTATTCCACCTACACTATCAATTATACCAGAATCCACAGCTTGTTTTCCAATTAATATAGTACCCATATCATTCATTAATTGTTCAGTAGAAAGCATCATTTGCTCCAAAGTTTCTTTTTCTATTTTAGATGTCCTAACAATAAATTCTATAATCCTTTTTTGCATTTTATTAAAATATTCAAAGGTTTGCGGCACTCCAATTATAAGTCCATTCATTCTCACTGGATGAACTATCATAGTTGCCGAAGGTGAAATAAACGAAAAATCTGCTGCAGTAGCCAGTGGTACTCCTATTGAGTGTCCTCCTCCTATGACTAACGATACAGTTGGTTTACTTATACTATTTATCATTTCTGCTATGGCAAGACCTGCTTCTATATCCCCACCAACAGTATTTAATACAATAAGAAGTCCTTCTACAGATTTATCTCTTTCCACTCCTATAAGCTGTGGTATTAGATGCTCATATTTAGTCGTTTTTGTCTGAGGGGATAATTCCATGTGGCCCTCTATTTGGCCTATAATAGGAAGAATTTGTATACTGTCGTTAGGTTTTGCAGTCCGCTCTGCACCATATTCCTTAATGTCATCCTTTTTATTTTTTTCTTCTGTATCTAATTCTTTATCTGACAATAAAAGCACCTCCATGCAATTTAATAACTAGCAACATATATAGTATTATTTGCATAAAAGTGTTTTTATATACCTAACTACAACTTCAATATGTTATTTTACTTTTGATCATCATAATTTAGTCTTTTTCATTAATTGCTCGTCTGCATCTATAATAATAGTCTTACTTCCTATTTTCCTTACACAATCCCATGGTACCTCTATAAATTCATTATTATTAAATATCTTAAACTTATTATAATTCTTATTTAGGATTATGTATTTAAGGTTTCCGTCTTCATCTATTATCAAATCGTTATTCCCAACATAATTGTACTTTTCCCCGTCATTTATATTTATTATTTCATATCTTTCAATTTCACTATAAAATTTAACATTATTATCCAAACCAATTACCCCTTTCATATATACAACTTTTATACTTAAGAGATAATATGATTAATGCTATAAATATATACTTACTTTTTCATAAATCTTATGAACGAATACAAATAAAAAGCAAAAATAAAAAGGCCTAAAGCCCTTCTATTCGTCACATTGTACTAGTCGTTCTTTTCTTCACTACTAGTTTCTTTCAATGCATCTTTTCTTGACAGGTTGATTCTTCCTTGATTATCGATATCTGTAACCTTAACTAGAATCTCGTCTCCTACAGAAACTATATCCTCAACTTTATTAACTCTGTTGACATCTAATTTAGATATATGAACGAGCCCTTCTTTACTAGGAAGTATTTCAACAAATGCACCAAAGTTTGTTGTTTTAGTAACTTTTCCAAGATAAACTTCTCCAACTACTATTTCTTTAGTCAGGTCATCAATTATCTTGATAGCTTTCTTAGCACTTGCTGTATCATCAGACATTACAAATACTTTTCCATCTTCCTTAATGTCTATTTTAACTCCTGTTTCATCAATTATCTTATTAATTGTTTTTCCGCCAGCTCCTATTACATCTCTTATCTTATCAGGATTTATGTTGATAGTAAAAGTCTTTGGAGCATACTGTGATATCTCTTCTCTAGGTTCAGGAATACAAGCATTTATCTTATCAATTATTCTGAGTCTAGCCACTCTTGCGTTTTCTATTGCAGTTCTTATGCAATGAGCAGAAAGTCCTCTTATTTTTGTATCAACTTGGATTGAAGTAATTCCTTCAACAGTACCAGCAACTTTAAAATCCATGTCACCGAAAAAATCTTCAATTCCTTGTATATCTGTAAGTATTTCTTCCTCTGTTAAATCCTCACTAGTAACTAATCCCATTGCGATACCTGCTGCAGGTCTCTTTATAGGAACACCAGCATCTAGTAGTGCTAAAGTACTTCCACATACACTGGCTTGTGATGTAGAGCCATTGGAGCTCAACACTTCTGATACAAGTCTTATTGTATAAGGGAATTCCTCTTCTGATGGTATAAGTGGAACCAATGCTCTTTCAGCTAAAGCACCATGACCTATCTCTCTTCTTCCAGGTCCTCTCATAGGTCTAACTTCTCCAACGCTATAGGAAGGGAAATTATAATGATGCATATATCTCTTTGATTCTATTTCTCCAATTCCATCAAGTATCTGAACATCTCCTAATGCTCCAAGCGTTGCAACAGTAAGAACCTGCGTCAACCCTCTTGTAAACAACCCAGTTCCATGAGTTCTTGGAAGAAGTGACACTTCACAGCTTATAGGTCTTATTTCATCAAAAGCTCTTCCATCTGGACGTCTCTTTTCATTAAGTATCATATTTCTGACGATCTTTTTCTGCAATTTATATGCCACTTCATCTACATCCGCAATATTGTCAGGATATTTTTCATAGAATTCATCAGCTAACTTCTGCTTAACTACATCCATTGCTTCATTTCTAGCATCTCTGTCTGTTATATACATAGCCTCTTTTATCATGTCAAAGGCAAAATTCTTTACCTCTTCCTCTATGTTCACATCAGGAGCATAACATTCATACTCAGCTTTTGGCTTTCCAAAACTGTCCATAGCTTTCTTTTGGAATGCCGCAATCTTCTTACACTCTTCAAAGCCAAAATTTATAGCGTTAATCATAACTTCTTCAGGTACTTCTTTTGCACCTGCTTCTATCATCATTACTCTTTCGCTTGTAGCACATACAGTTAGTGCCATTTCACTTTTTTCTCTTTGACTAGAAGTTGGATTTATTATAAATTCGCCATTAATAAGTCCCACAGATACTGCTGCTACTGGGTCAGTAAATGGTATACTTGATATACATAGAGCTGCAGAAGCTGCATTAATTGCAAGTATATCAGGTTCATTATCATTTTCTACTGACATGACAGTACATACTACTTGAACATCATTTCTATAGCCTTTAGGGAAAAGCGGTCTTAACGGTCTATCAATAGCTCTGCCATTTAATATAGCATTTTCTGAAGGTTTTCCTTCCCTTTTAATAAAACCTCCCGGTATCTTACCAACTGCATATAACCTTTCTTCATATTCAACGCTTAAAGGAAAGAAGTCAATACCTTCTCGTGGTTTTTCTGATGCATTTACATTTGCAAGAACTACTGTATCACCATAGCTTACCATAAGGGCACAATCTGACAACATTCCCACTTTGCCATATTCAATCTTTAATTTTCGTCCTGCGACTTCAGTTTCTAATATATGGCTCATAATATACCTCCTCTCGATACATTAATATCTTTTACTAAAAAATATGATTTATTAATTTAAAACAATAGAGCGGGCTAACCGCTCTAATTATTTTCTTAAACCAAGTTTTTCAAGTATAGCACGATATCTCTCAATATCATGTGCCATTAAATAATTTAATAGACCTCTTCTTTGTCCAACCATCATGAAAAGACCTCTTCTTGAGTGATGATCCTTCTTATGAACCTTTAAATGGTCATTCAAATGATTAATTCTGTCAGTAAGTAGAGCTATCTGTACTTCTGGTGAACCAGTATCTCCTTCATGTCTTGCATAAGTAGCAATTATTTCATTCTTTCTTGCCTTATCCATTAAAACACCTCCAAAATATAATCCCCATACTCCAAGAATTAGTTGGCAAATCTTAATACTTAGCGTAAGGTTAACAAAGATTATTATAACAAACTAATGCAATAATGTAAATTATTTTTTGAAAAACAACTATAATCTCTTATTTTTTACAAGCTCATAATCTTTATTCATTCTTTCCATTAGCTTATCTACCGAACTAAATTTAACCTCATCTCTTATTCTTTCCATAAAATATATTTTTATATGTCTTCCATAAATATCTTCATCAAAATCTAAAAGATGACTTTCTATTTTTATACTTTCATCATGTTTGACACTAGGATTTATGCCTACATTCGTCATTGCTTTATATTTCTTTCCATTTACTTCAGCTATAGTATAATAAACTCCTCGCTTAGGTATAACAAATCTATCATCAGCTTTTATATTAGCAGTAGGATAACCTAATACTGTTTTTCCTATCTGTTTTCCATAAACAACCGTACCTTGCAGCATAAAATTACTTAACAGAAGTTCATTTGCCGTTTCTATATGTCCTTCCTCGATAAGTTTTCTTATTCTTGAACTACTAACCACATCTGATTCGTCGTTTTGCGGAGTTATTATCGTCACAGAGAAATTATACTTTTCACCAAGCAGCTTAAGAAAATTTACATCTCCACTATTTTTATATCCAAATCTATGATTAAATCCTGCCACTAAGCCCAAAGGAGAAAATCTTTCCAAAAGCCTTAATACAAATTCTTCCGCAGAAAGCTGCATGAATTGCCGAGTGAAATTTTCCATAGCAACGATATCTACGCCTAAATTATCCAGCATCTCTATCTTTGTATCATTATCCATTAAAAGCTTAGGTACAGCTTCCGGTCTTACTATGGTTAAAGGATGATTTTGAAATGTATAGACCATACTCCGTACTTTATGCTCTTTTGATAATTCAATACATTTATCTATGAGTTTTCTATGCCCTCTGTGTAATCCATCAAAACTTCCTAGGGCAATAAATGTTCTTCCTTCTATTTTTTTATCACTATCTTTAATTATTAACATAATCTTACTCCTAAACTAACAATAATGCTTTAAACCCACAGTTGTTTTTTTCACCGATGCCTATCAATGTATCATTCTCATTATATACTCTGTACTTTGATAATTCCATGTCGTCAATAAAGCTTTTATCTTTTATGTTAACACCATTTACAAATAGTTTTTTAAATCTAGAATTGACTTTTATCTGTGGGAGTTCGTCAAACACCTTTTCTATACTAATAATATGATCAAATATATTTTCTTCATTTAATTTATTTATATCGATTGAATCTTCAATTTTAAACTTACCTGAATATACTCTTATAAGATTGCTCATCATAGCTCCACATCCAAGTTCATTTCCTATATCATAACAAAGACTTCTTATATAAGTGCCTTTGGAGCAAACCACATCAAATAATACTTTATTATCATGAATATTAAAAATATTAAGGTCATATATATTAATTTCTCTAGGCTGTCTCTCTACTTCAATACCAGCCCTTGCTAATTCATATAGCTTTCTTCCATTATGCTTAAGTGCTGAATACATAGGCGGCACTTGCATAATTTCACCTTTAAATTTCATCATCGCCTCTTTTATCTTTTCATCAGAAACATTTACTGATTGTAAACTTAATATTTTTCCTTCCCTGTCATAAGTATCAGTAACTACTCCTAAAGTCATTTCAACCCTATAGCATTTATCGCCCTGCATAATAAAATCTATAAGTTTTGTAGCTTTTCCAACACATATAGGTAACACACCAGCTGCAGCCGGGTCTAAAGTTCCTGTATGGCCCACTTTTTTTATATGCAGAATTTTTCTTACCCTCGCCACTACATCAAACGAAGTCATTCCTTCAGGCTTATAGCAGTTAATTATTCCATCCATTTAATTAAATCCTTTGCTTATCAATTCTATTAGTTGTTTTTCTATATCCTTTATCTTACCTGAATAGGTAAAACCAGCTGCTTTTATATGGCCTCCGCCTCCATATACCTCTGCTACACTCTTAACATCATATTCCTTTTGGGAGCGAAGACTTACTTTAAGTCTATCACTGGTTTCTTTAAAAAACACGACCACTTCAACTGTATTAATGAGTGAACCTATATTTACAAGCTCAGATATATCTGAATTATCACATCCATATTCATGAACTAAGTTTTCAGTTACGCTAAGTACACATATCCTGCCATCAGCATACATTGCCATATTTTCTATAACCTTTCCAGCTAATTTCACTACACAAAGTTCTTTATTATCATATATAAGACTATGTATTTGAGAGAAGTTTATACCTGTACCTATCAAATTTCCAGCTATTTCATGAGTAAGTTTTGTAGTATTAGAATACTTAAATGAACCACAATCAGTTATTATAGACGTATACAGGCATGTAGCAATTTCTTGGTCTATATCTATATTCATTTCCTCTAAAAGCTTATAAACAATCTCTCCCATGGAAGAATAACTAGTATCCACAAAATTTATATCACCATAGTAATCATTAGATGCGTGATGATCCATATTTATAAGGATATAATTTGTGTTTTCTCTATCGATACCACAATTTACCCTTTCTACATTTCCACAATCCAAAATTATAAGGCAATCTACATTTGGATTTATATCTCCATTAACTATTTCCTCAATATGAGGCAAAAACCCCGTAAATTTAGGGGTTGTATCTTTCATTACTATTATTGGGTTTTTACCTATTTTTCTTAGCGCAAGCATAAGGCCGAGAGAACTTCCTATACTATCGCCATCTGGAGATACGTGAAAGCTGATAGCTATGTTTTTTGCCTTCTTTATCGTAGAAATTATTGGGCTAAACATCTTTATCACCTTTAATCCTCTCCAATATAGCATCTATATGCATACCATGTTCTATACTTTCATCTTTCTCCAACATAATTTGAGGAGTATACCTAAGCTGCATTCTATTGCTAAGTTCCTTTCTTATAAAGCCAGCAGAATTCTTTAGTGCTGTAAATGTTGCTTCTTCATCTTCACCATTTCCAAATATGCTTACATAGACCTTTGCATATTTTAAATCCTTGGTAACCTCAGCCTTGGTAACACTTATCATTGCCCCTATTCTAGGATCCTTAAGGTCATTTCTGATTATTTCACTTATCTCTCTTCTAACCTCTTCATTTATTCTGCCTCGTCTATAATTTGCCATACAATTCACCTCTTTTATAGATGCTCTCTCTTAACTTCCTGCATAGTATATGCTTCAACTACATCTCCAACTTTTATATCATTAAACTTCTCGATACTAAGACCACATTCATAGCCTGCATTTACTTCTTTTACATCATCTTTAAATCTCTTTAATGAATCTAATTTTGTTTCTAAAATTACGATACCATCACGAATAATTCTGATATCGCTGTTTCTGGTTATTTTCCCATCAAGTACATAGCAACCAGCAACAGTTCCTACATTTGAAATCTTATATGTCTGTCTTACCTCTACTCTTCCCAATACTACTTCTTTATAATCAGGTTCAAGCATACCAATCATAGCAGACTTTATATCTTCTATAGCATCGTATATTATTCTATAGGTTTTAATCTCAACATTTTCTTTTTCACTCATTATAGATGCATTTGCATCAGGTCTTACATTAAAACCTATTATAATAGCATTGGATGCGGATGCTAAAGTTACATCAGTTTCTGTAATAGCTCCTACTCCACCATGAAGCACTCTAACCTTAACATCTTCAGTAGAAAGTTTTTCTAATGACTGCTTAACTGCTTCTATAGAACCCTGAACATCAGCTTTAACTATGATATCAAGTTCTTTTACTTTACCTTCTTTAATCTGACTATATAAATCTTCCAGTGAAACTTTATGCATAGACTGGGTTTCATTTTTTATTTTCTCTTTTCTGGATTCAGCCATCTGTCTTGCTGTCTTCTCATCTTTTACAACATTGAATTTATCTCCAGCTACTGGGACTTCTGAAAGGCCAAGTATCTCTACTGGAATAGATGGACCAGCTGATTTGATTTTCTTACCTTTATCATCGAACATCGCTCTAATTCTTCCATAGGTTGTTCCTACTATAATTGATTCTCCTACGTGCAATGTTCCATTTTGAACTAAGAGCGTTGCTATAGCTCCTCTTCCCTTATCAAGTTTAGCTTCTACCACGGTACCTTTTGCTTTTCTCTTAGGGTTAGCTTTTAATTCCAACATCTCTGCAGAAAGAATTACCATTTCTAATAGAGAATCTATACCTAGTTTATTTTTTGCTGATACAGGAACGCATATAGTATCTCCGCCCCAATCTTCTGCAAGAAGTCCGTACTCTGAAAGTTCCTGTTTTACTCTGTCAGGATTAGCATCTGGCTTATCTATTTTATTTATAGCTACAATCATCGGAACATTAGCTGCCTTACAATGATTTATCGCTTCCGCAGTCTGAGGCATAACACCATCATCTGCTGCTACAACAAGAATAACTACATCTGTAAGCTGAGCGCCTCTCGCCCTCATTGCAGTAAATGCTTCATGCCCTGGTGTATCTAAAAATGTTATTTTCTCTTCTCCTATATTTACTGTATAGGCACCTATATGCTGAGTTATTCCGCCTGCCTCAGTTTCTGTAACTCTTGCTTTTCTTATAGCATCCAAAAGTGAAGTCTTACCATGATCAACATGACCCATGACAGTAACTACAGGTGGTCTCTTTATAGCCTTTGTATCTTCTTCTTCTTCCTCTTCCTCAATGTTATTGTCTGCATTTTCCTCTTTTAATACTACTTGAACATCAAATTTAGCAGCCAACTTTTCTGCTGTATTAAAATCTATTTCCTGATTGATAGCAGCCATAACTCCAAGGAATATAAGTTGTTTAATAACTTCAGTACTAGGCTTATTTAATTTTTCTGATAATTCTTTTACTGTTATTGTGTTAGATATCTCTATAATAGTTCCGTCCTCTTGTTCTTTCTTATTATCTTCTTGAACTTCATCATTTATTCTAGACTTATTCTTTTTCTTATTTTTAGTGAAAACTTGATCTTTAACATATATTTCTTCGTATTTAGAAACAATATCTTCTTCTTCTTCTTTATCTTCTTTCGGAGAAGCATTCCCTTCACTGTCCATCAAAAGTTCCTTAATTAACTCCGCGTCCTCATTTTCTACTACACTCATGTGATTTTTTACTATAACATTAAACTCTTCTTCGAGAATTGTTATAAGTTCCTTACTTGATATATTTAATTCCTTAGCTAATTCATACACCCTTATTTTGGACATATATTCACCCCC
This sequence comes from Clostridium oryzae, assembly GCF_002029235.1. Classification (GTDB taxonomy): domain Bacteria; phylum Bacillota; class Clostridia; order Clostridiales; family Clostridiaceae; genus Clostridium_AE; species Clostridium_AE oryzae. The sequence goes on along the minus strand of NZ_MZGV01000019.1, from coordinate 58,292 downwards.
GATTATTTTACTTCGACTCATAGATTTCCATAAGTCTATGGCTCATGTTCTTGTCTTTCAAGCAAATTACATTTATCTCCGCTCTGCCTACGGCTCTACCAAGTGTAATCTTATCATAACACTGCAGCATAGTTATCTCTTGATCATTACATATTTTTGAAAACTTATCCAATGTATTTTGAGATACATCATTAGATATAATACATAAATATATTTTTGTTTTCTTTACACATTGCATTGCGTTATTGTATCCTTCTACCGTAGCACCAGCTCTTTTGCATAAAGACAAGAACTGTAAAAATTTATCTTGCATATATTATAACTCTTCCTTTAACCTTTCATATAATTCATCGGATATTTTTATCTCAAGGTTTTTCTCTAGTTTTTTAGTTCTAAAAGCCTTTTCAAGACATTGAATGTCTTTGCAGATATATGCTCCTCTTCCAGGTTTTTTTCCAGTTAAATCAATAGAAACTTCTCCCTCTTTATTTTTAACTATCCTTACAAGTTCCTTCTTAGGTTTCATTTCCATGCATCCTGTACACATTCTTAATGGAATTTTTTTTGTCTTCATAGAAACACCCCCTACTCTTGCTGCTCTACCTGTGATTTACTCTTTATATCAATTTTCCAGCTTGTAAGTTTTGCTGCCAATCTTACATTCTGTCCTTCTTTACCGATAGCTAATGAAAGTTGGTTATCATCTACAACAACCTTAGCAGCTTTAGCTTCCTCATCAATGCTTACATCAATTACCTTAGCAGGGCTTAACGAATTCGCAATATACTCTTCAGGAAGTTTATTCCACTTTATTATGTCTATTTTTTCATTTTTTAATTCATTTACAATATTCTGAACTCTTGCTCCTTTAGGACCCACACATGCTCCCATAGCGTCCACATTCTCATCATTGGAATATACTGCTATTTTAGTCCTCGAGCCAGCTTCTCTAGCTATACTCTTGATTTCTACAACTCCTTCATATATTTCCGGAACTTCAAGTTCAAATAATCTTTTAACGAGTCCCGGGTGAGTTCTCGATACAACTATCTGTGCTCCCTTTGTTGTATTCTTTACTTCAACGATATACAGTTTCAATTTTTCATTGAAGTTATACTCCTCCCCCCTCATTTGCTCTGAAGATCCCAATACTGCTTCTATCTTTCCTAAATCTACAAACACGTTACCTTTGTCTTTACGAATTACAGTTCCAGTTATTATATCAAATTCTTTTTCAACAAATTCATTATATATTATATTTCTTTCAGCTTCTTTTATTCTCTGAACTACCACCTGTTTAGCTGACTGAGCCGCTATTCTCCCAAAAGATTTTGGTGTAACTTCTATATCCACCATATCCTCGACTTCATATTTTTTGTTTATTTCCTTAGCATCTTCTAAAGATATTTCATTTACACTATCCTGTAATTCTTCTACTACCTTCTTTTGTGAATAAACATGTATTTCACCTGTATCCCTATTTAAACTAACTCTCACATTTTGAACTGCTCCATTATTACCTGCATAATTCTTCTTATAGGCAGCCACTAGTGCATCTTCTATAGTTGTAAATAATAATTCCGCGCTAATTCCTTTTTCTTTAACTATTTCCCTTAATGCAAGTATAAATTCCTCATTCATTGGTAATCTCCTCCTTTAAACTCCCCTCTAAACTTATTTTCCTTATCTTTTTTCTGTCAATCTTAATTATTGAATTTTCTTCTTTAATATATATGTCTGTTTCGTCAAAACCATCTAGAATCCCAGATATTTTTTTTCTGCCTTGCGCTTCTGGTTTCAACCTTACCACCACTGGATAACCTGTATACTTTTTCATATGTTCTTCAGTATACAAAGTTCTGAACATTCCTGGAGAAGATACTTCTAAATAATAACTTTCCTCAATAGGATCCTCAACATCTAACATATCACTTATAGGTCTGCTTACTTTTGCACAATCATCAAGAGATATCCCGTCATTGTTATCAATATACACCCTTAGATAATTTTCCCCATCTTCTTTTACAAATTCTATGTAATATAGTTCATAGCCCAAGTTATCAACTATAGGTTTAATAAGCTCATTAATTTTTTTTAGTTCTTTTTCATTTTTCAAAATATTACCTCCGATTACGTTGTAGATTAACTATAATATAAACGTTGATATTTATCTATTTTTAGCAATTAAAAACGCAACATACGTTGCGTCAAAAGTTAAATAGAAAGAGCGGGTATTACTAAATCCCACTCATAAAAAGTTAAAGTATACAGATTCATCAAGGATATTCTAACATAGCGAAACATAAATTACAAGAAAAAATTCCACTATACTTGTAAACTGCTAAAATAATGTAAGCTGCTTATTCTCTGTCAAACTGCTATAAGCAGTTATAGTTTTCGATATTTCAATTACAGATTTATATTATTTTTATCTAGCACGATTTAATAATCTTTTATCATTCTTAATTATATTATCCCCCGTAATATTAAGTTCATCCATTTTTTCATTGGATAATTTGTTATTAGATAGACAAATAAATCAACTAATAAACCTATTTGAAGGTTAAAGAAAACTTCTCCTACATTTTTTCTATCTCTGCCATCAATGCATCTATAAGTTCGTTCTCTTTTACTTTTTTAATAATTTTTCCTTTTTTGAATATTAATCCTTCACCTATACCTCCAGCTATACCAATATCAGCTTCTCTAGCTTCTCCTGGTCCATTAACTACACAACCCATTACTGCTACTTTAATATCCTTATTTATACTGTCTAAGCGTGTTTCTATTTCCTTAGCCAGTTTAATCAGATTTATCTGAGTCCTTCCACAAGTAGGACAGGAAACCATATTTACGCCGCCCTTAACATATCCAAAGACTCTCAGGATTTCCTTACCTGTTTTCACTTCTTCCACCGGATTATCTGTAAGAGAAACCCTTATCGTATCACCTATACCCTCAGCCAACAGTGTGCCAATACCTATACTTGACTTGATTGTTCCCCTCCATGCAGTACCTGCTTCTGTAACTCCTAGATGAAGAGGATAATCCACTTTGTCCGAAACAAGTCTATAGCTTTCTATCATCTGCATAACATCTGAAGATTTTATCGATATTACGGTATCATAGAAATTCATCGATTCCAATATTTTAACATGTGAAAGTGCACTTTCTACAAGAGCCTGTGCAGTAACTCTACCATACTTATCTAAAATGTGCTTCTCAAGTGAACCACTGTTTACTCCAACTCTTATAGGTATTGATTTATTCTTTGCAGCTTCTACAACTAACTTTACTCTGCTGATATCCCCTATATTTCCTGGATTTATTCTTAACGCTGAAACTCCATTTTTAACAGCTTCTAAGGCTAGCCTATAATCAAAATGTACATCTGCTACTACTGGTATAGATACAGCAGAAGTTATGTGCTTAAGTGCCTGAGCAGCTTGCATGTCCAATACTGCACATCTAACAATATTGCAACCAGCAGATTCTAACTCCTTTATCTGCATAATAGTAGACTTTTCATCCCTAGTATCAGTATTTGTCATAGATTGAACTGTTATCGGAGCATTCCCTCCAATAAAAATATTTCCTATTTTTATCTTTCTTGTACTCACTCTATTCATTTATATCAACTCCTACAATTTTACAGGGAAAAATATATCTTTCATAAATACTACTACCATTAAAACCATTAGTAATATAAAACCAATATAATTTACAACTGCTACCTTTTTATCATCTATTTTTTTTCTGCTGATTATTTCAAATAAAAGCATGAAAATCCATCCTCCATCCAATGCAGGGAATGGTATAATATTAAATATAGCAAGCTGTATACTAAAGAAAGCATATACTAGCATAAATGTCCATACACCTGACTTAGCAGCTTGAGACGATAGCCTTATCATCGTGACAGGTCCACCTACATCGTTAGCTGACATTTTTCCTTGGAATAGTGTGCTTAAAGCTATAAAAGTCTGTTTAACAAAAAATATGTTTTCTCTATAACCGTAAGTTATTCCCTGACTTAAAGAGGGTTTCTCTATATAAACCGGATATATTCCTACCATATACCTATTGGTTTTTTTATCAAAAGATGGAGTAAGAACGTATTTTTTTTCTGCATTATTTCTTTTTATTTTTATATCTAATGGCTTATTTTTATTATTTCCAACAATTATAGATATATCATCCCAAACTTGTACTTTTTTATTATTTATACTAACTATTTGATCACCATGTTTTAGTCCAGCCTTTTGAGCGGCGGAATTATTTACAATTCTATCTACAGAAGTAGACGCAAATCCTCTGCCCATACCTATTATAGTAAAAAGCAATACTGCTAAAATTACATTCATTAGTGGACCAGCAACTATTATGCTTAGTCTCCTAATAGCAGATTTGCTTGAAAAAGACCTCGGATCATCTACACTTTCTTCTTGACCCAACATCTTTACATATCCGCCTATAGGAAAAGCTTTTACAAGATATGTAGTTTCTCCCCCTTTTATGCCGACTATTTTAGGTCCCATTCCTAGAGAAAATTCTTCCACCTTAACTCCGTTAAGCTTTGCTAGTATAAAATGTCCAAACTCATGCGCTATAATCAATACACTAAGACCAAGTAAAGCAATTATTATATACACCATACAATCCTCCTCATATAAATCTAATTTCAATCCCTATTTATATTTTTTTATAATATAATCAGTAACTTTGCTTTGCATATCTAATATGTTATCAAGATTCACCTCCGCAGATGAAAAGAACTTATCTAGGCATTCTTTTACTATATAACTTATTTGACCAAAATTTATCTTATTATTTAAATACAAGCTGACAGCTGTCTCATTAGCAGAATTTAATATTCCTGGCATGAGACCTCCCTGCTTTCCTGCTGCAATTGCAATACCAAGGCAAGGAAAATTCTCCATATCGGGCTTTTCAAATGTAAGCTTACCTATCTCTGTTAAATCTATTTTGTTAATTACGCATTGCTTCCTATAAGGAAAATTCAACGCATACTGTATGGGTAAACGCATATCTGCAGATGCCATCTGGGCAATTATGCTGCCATCCTTATATTGTACAGCAGAATGTATTATGCTTTGCGGATGTACTACCACTTGAATATCTTCATAACACTGATTGAATAACCAATGAGCTTCTATTACTTCAAGTCCTTTGTTCATAAGCGTTGCTGAATCTATTGATATTTTACTTCCCATATTCCACTTAGGATGATTTAACGCTTCCTCTACAGGTATATTAGCTATATCATTAAACTTTCTGCCTCTAAAAGGCCCACCTGACGCAGTGAGAATTATTTTATCCACATCTTTTATATTATTCCCTTGTAAGCATTGAAAAATTGCACCATGTTCTGAATCAACAGGTAAAATGCGCACATTATTTTTCTTTGCTGCCTCCATTATTATTTCTCCTGCTACAACCAGTGTTTCTTTATTCGCAAGAGCTATATCCTTTCCATGATTTATAGCCTCAAGTGTAGGTTTTATTCCTATCATCCCAACAACAGCAGTTACTACAATGTCTACATCCTCTAATGTGCTTATATCTATAAGTCCATTCATACCCAGCAGAACTTCTGTATTTTTATTATACATCCTGCAGTAGTTACTAACCTTCTTATAAGCATTTTCCTCCATAAGAACTGCAAATTTAGGTGAAAACTCTTCTATTATTTCTATTAGTTTATCCCAGTTTTTATTTGCAGATACTGCAAACAGCTTGAATTCCTCATTTTGTCTACGTATTACATCCAAGGTTTGAGTGCCAATGGAACCTGTTGCCCCAAGCAAAGTTATATTTCTCATATTAACCTCCATTTATAAGCATTGAAAGCTCATATGAAATTCATACAAGCTTTTCTTTACTCTCCTATACATTGAAAATTTCTTTTATATGCAAAGGTAGTTTTATTATTTTATTGAACATATACTTATAGCTTCACAATAAACGTTAAATAGTAATAGATTGTAACTGAACTATACAATATACTATCGAATCTGTCAAGTATTCCACCATGTCCAGGTATAAGATTACTAAAATCTTTTATGCCCGCATATCGCTTCATTGAAGATGCTACTAAATCCCCAAATTCTGATAAAAAACTTGCTATAAGTCCTAGAATCGCATAGTGATATAATGGCATTATGTAAGTTATATTAGCCTGAATTACAGCTCCAAAAATTACTGTTAGCAGTGCACTTCCGATACATCCTCCAATGGAACCCTCTAAAGTTTTATTAGGACTTATCTTCGGACTAAGCTTTCTTTTTCCAAAATTCTTACCTATATAATATGCAAACGTATCACATCCCCAAGATGTCAAGAAAACAAGCCACACAAGTATATTACCATGTTCTTTTAGGTTAACTGATGCAATAAAGCTAAAAAATATAGGTACATAAATCAATCCCAGTATTGTTATAGCTACATCAGTATAATTATATTTACTCTTTATGATTGGTAGACATAATAATAATAATGTAGCTATTATTATCATAGGAGACAAAAATTCAGTATTTCTATATTTTATAAAAAGTAGATAATATACTACAATAAAAATAAACGCTGCAGAATTTACAGGCTTATACCCTTTATTCTTAGCAACCTTGAAAAATTCATATATTCCAATTATTGAGAGTAGCAAACATAAAGCCTGTAAGAACCATCCGCCAAGAAATACAAATACAATTAAAGGTGAGATTATTAGTGCGCCTATATATCTATTATTCATATCTAATCACCACAATCCTCATTATTTAATTCCTCCAAAACGCCTATCTCTTTTCTGATAGTCTTTTATAGCATCTTGTAAATCTTTTGGAGAAAAGTCCGGCCAATTTATATTAGAATACCAAAACTCTGAATAAGCACATTGCCAAAGCAAAAAATTACTTATTCTTTTTTCACCACTAGGTCTTATTATCAAATCTGGGTCAGGAATGCCAGCAGTAAAAAGAAATTTGTCAATCATATCTTCATCAATCATATCTATGCTCATTTGTCCATTTTTAACCCTAGCACATATTTTTTTTACTGCATAAATTATTTCATCTCTTCCTCCATAATTTAATGCTAAAGACATTACTACACCTTTATTGTTTTTAGTTTTCTCATAGGCTTTTTTCAACTCGATTTGGCACTTTTCAGGCAATTTTTCTATATTACCTATACTATTTACTACGACATTATTTTTATGTAATTCATCCACTTCTTTTTTTAGATATTCCAAAAGAAGTGACATCAAAAGATCGACTTCTTCTTTAGGCCTTTTCCAGTTCTCTGTGGAAAAAGCATATAGTGTAAGATACTTAACACCAATTCTGTTGCATTCTTTAACTATGTTTCTAATTGCCTCAACACCAGCTTTATGTCCCATAAATCTTGGCAAATTTCTACTTTTTGCCCATCTTCCGTTTCCATCCATTATAATTGCTACATGCTGAGGTATATTTTCTTTAATCTTTACCTCTTTGTCTGTATTTTTATTAAAAAATTTAAATTTCAAATTAATCACCCTGTTCTGTGATTTAGTTTTATGTAAATTAATTATATATATACATAATTAATTTGTAATTTTATAATTAAAACCTGCTTAAAGCAGGTTTTTAAAAGCCTATATAAAATAAATAACTTCAATCTATTTTATTCTTCACAGCATCACCAATAACTAGATTCTTTACATATCCATAGATCTAACAATTACATAATAAAAACTTGTACTCCACCTTAGGCAATGTCATTCTATTATATAGCCTTAAATTGCCATAATTTCTTTTTCCTTTGCTTCAATTATCTTATCTACGTCTTTTATAAACACATCCGTCTTTTTCTGAATATCGTCTTCAGCTTTTTTAGACTCATCTTCAGATAGCTCGTTTGATTTCTTCATAGCTTTAATTCTATCATTGGCATCTCTTCTTATGGATCTTATTGCTACCTTAGCATCTTCGCCAGTCTTTTTTACTTGCTTTACAAGATTTCTTCTAGTTTCCTCTGTAAGTTCAGGTATTATAAGTCTTATTACTGTTCCATCACTAGATGGGTTTAAACCTAAATCAGATTTGAGTATAGCTTTTTCAATAGCTTTTACAGCCGCCTTTTCCCATGGTTGTATAAGCAATACTCTCGGTTCAGGAGCCGACACATTAGCAACTTGGTTTATTGGAACCATACCACCATAATATTCAACCTCTACTCTGTCAAGTATAGTTGGATTAGCTCTACCTGCTTTCATAGTTGAGAGTTCACTTTTCATAGCAGTTACTGATTTAGACATTTTTGCCTCTGCATTTTTCAAAATATCTTTAACCATAATTCCCCTCCATATTATTTTGAAATTAAAGTACCTATTTTCTCACCTGTTATAGCCTTCTTTATATTTCCCGGATTGTCCAAGCCGAATACTAATATCGGAATATTATTATCCATACACAAAGAAGTTGCTGTAGAATCCATAACTTGAAGACCTTTTTCTAGTACATCTATATAATTCAAATTATCATATTTAACAGCATCTTTATATTTATGAGGATCTTTATTATAAACACCATCAACTTTTTTAGCTAAAAGAATCACATCTGCTTCAATTTCAGCAGCTCTCAGTGCAGCCGTAGTATCAGTAGAAAAATAAGGATTTCCAGTACCTGCAGCAAAGATGACAACTCTTCCTTTTTCGAGATGACGCATTGCTCTTCTTCTAATATATGGCTCTGCTACTTCTTTCATTTCAATGGCAGTTTGAACTCTAGTCATTATACCCATAGATTCAAGTGAGTCCTGTAATGCTAATGCGTTAATGCAAGTAGCAAGCATACCCATGTAATCAGCAGTAGTCCTGTCCATGCCTTCACCGCTTCTGCCTCTCCATATGTTTCCTCCTCCAACTACAGCTCCAACTTCTACTCCCATGTCTACTAGTTCCTTAATTTCAAGGCTTATTCTTTTAGCGACCTCAAAATCTATACCGTAGCCTTTGTCTCCAGATAAAGCTTCACCGGATAGCTTTAACATGATTCTTTTATACTTAGGTTCCATATAAGATTCCTCCATTACGAATATTCATTTTTATTTTTTACTTTAAAAAAGAGAACACGCAGTGTTCTCTAATTTCTATTTAACCTGCTGCATTTGTTTTTTAACTTCTTCAGCAAAGTCCTCTTCAACCTTTTCTATGCCTTCGCCTCTTTCAAAACGAACAAATCCAGTAACTGTTATTGGGCATCCAGCTTCCTTCGATTTCTTATCAAGATATTTCTTTATAGTCAAGTCTGAATCTTTAACCCAAACTTGTTCTACAAGACAAACCTCTTTATAATACTTCTGAATTCTACCCATAACCATTTTTTCAACTATCTTTTCAGGTTTTCCTTCATTTAAAGCTTGAACTCTATATATTTCTTTTTCTTTTTCTATAGTATCTGAATCCACAGCACTTGTATCAAGAAATAATGGGTTTGCAGCCGCTACCTGCATAGCTAAATCCTTAGCAACTTCCTTAAGGATGTTAGTGTCAGCTTCGCTAGCAATCTCAACTAATACTCCTATTCTTCCATTACCATGTATATAACTCTGAACAACACCCTTATCTACAGAAAACTTCTTAAATCTTCTAAGATTCATGTTTTCACCAAGTTTAGCAATAAGTGCCGTAACAGCATCTTTTACTGTAACATTAGCATCTGCTATATACTTTTCTTCTACTAACTCTTCAACAGTTTTAGCTGGTGTAGTTGCAACCTGCTTAGATAAATTAGCAGCAAGTGTTTTGAACTCATCATTTTCAGCAACGAAATCAGTTTCGCAATTAAGTTCTACTAATCCTCCATTTTTAGAATCATCAGAAATATATGCACTGATAACTCCTTCTGCAGCTACTCTTCCAGCTTTTTTAGCTGCTGCTGCTAAACCCTTTTCTCTTAATACTTCTATAGCTTTATCCACATCTCCATCAGTCTGTGTCAAAGCCTTCTTGCAGTCCATCATTCCTGCTCCAGTTCTTTCTCTTAACTCTTTTACAGCTTGTGCAGTAATCATGAATTAATCCTCCCTATGCAAATTTAAAAATATTTTGATGACTATTCAGCCAATTGTTCTCCCTGTCTTCCTTCTATTATAGCATCAGAAATTTTAGAAGTAATCAATTTAACTGCTCTTATAGCATCATCGTTTCCTGGTATTACGTAATCAACTTCATCTGGATCACAGTTTGTATCAACTATAGCAACAACAGGTATTCCAAGTATTTTTGCTTCTGATATAGCATTTTTCTCTTTTCTTGGATCAACTACAAATAATGCTCCGATATTGTTATCATTCATATTTTTAATTCCACCAAGATTTTTTTCAAGTTCTTCTTTTTCATGTTTAAGTTTAATTACTTCTTTCTTAGGAAGTACATCAAACACTCCGTCTTCTTCCATTTTGTTAAGTTCTGCTAACTTGTTTATTCTTGTTTTGATAGTTTTAAAGTTAGTTAGCATTCCACCTAACCATCTATTTTTAACATAATGCATACCAGCTCTTTCTGCTTCTTCACCGATAGCTTCCTGAGCCTGCTTCTTTGTACCAACAAATAATATGTCTTTACCTTCAGCAGAAACGCTCTTTATGAACTCATAAGCATCCTCTATTTTCTTTACAGTCTTTTGAAGGTCTATTATATAGATACCATTTCTCTCTGTAAAGATATATGGAGCCATCTTAGGATTCCATCTTCTTGTTTGGTGTCCGAAATGTACACCTGCTTCTAATAATTGTTTCATTGATATTACTGACATTTTATTCCCTCCTAGGTTTTCCCTCCACTGCCTTCATACCTACAGAACACCTTAAAAGGCACCTTTCCATAGATTGGGCAATGTGTGTATTTTTTATCACTTTTAGTAGTATATCATAAGGAAAGTATTCCTTCAATGCTTTTTTTATATTTCTATATATAAAATACTATTTTCAGTAAATTATATCTTTATCTATCTTATTTTTTTTAATTCATCCATCAGTTTATCATTAAGTATTTTTATATGCGTGCCTTTCATTCCAAGTGATCTTGACTCTATTACGCCAGCACTTTCAAATTTTCGCAAAGCGTTGACTATAACCGAACGAGTGATTCCCACCTTATCGGCTATTTTTGATGCTACTAAAAGGCCCTCATTTCCATCAAGTTCATTAAATATATGTTCTACTGCCTCGAGTTCAGAATAAGACAGTGTGCCGATTGCTAATTGTACAATAGCCTTACTTCTAGCTTCCTGTTCTATTTCATCACTTTTCGCCCTCAATATTTCAAGTCCAACGATTGTGGCACTATATTCAACTATTACTAAATCATCATCAGTAAAAGGCTCACCAAATCTAGCCATTAGAAGTGTACCTATTCTTTCTCTATTTCCCATTATAGGTACAATAGTAGTAAGCTTATCACTATATTCGTCTTTATCTTCATTTTCAAAAACGTACATACCGTTTCCTGTAAGGTTTGCTTTAGTTTCTGTAATATTTAGAAGGTTTGTATTATAACTGCTTGGAAATCTCATTTCTCCATCAACACTATCTTTAGGAATTTCATACTCTAAATCTCCCGAAAAATTATACCCTAATATTTTGCCTTTTCTGCTAACTATATATACATTGCAGTTTAATACTTCCCCCAATAATTTGCAAATATCATTAAAAACTACCGGTTCCTTACCAGATTTTTGAATTATCTTATTTAGTTTTCTCGTTTTTTCCAATAAAGTAGACATTTATTTTATCTTCCTTCCATTAATAATTATTACTTTAACTGTGCTTCCATACTTGCGAAGATTCGTTATAATATTTTAAAATTTCAGAATTGTTCTTCCAATAAGTTATGTTAGCATATCGCCTACTTTTTTTCAACTGATTTGTCACTCTCTATTTTTTCTTCATATTTACATTCGTTATTCGAGCACAAAATATATTCGCCTTTAGTCTTACTATATTTTTTAACCATATAGCTTCCACAGTTAGGACAACTTTTATCTACAGGTTCAAACCAGCTGACAAAGTCACAATTCGGATAATTACTGCATCCAAAAAACTTATTACCTTTTTTGCTTCTTTTAGCCACAACCTGACCTCCGCATTTAGGACATTTTGCATCTATTTCTTCTACAATGGCTTTTGTGTTCTTACATTCAGGGTATCCAGGACAAGCTAAGAAGTCACCGAAACGACCATGTTTTATTACCATCATTTTACCACATTTCTCACATTTTACGTCACTTACCTTATCTTCAATGGTAACCTTATTAATTTCTTTCTCTGCTATATCTATAACTTCCTTAAGCGGCTCAAAAAAATCATTAACAATTTTCTGCCATTTTTCTGTTCCCTCTTCAACTCTATCAAGTTTATTTTCCATATCTGCAGTAAATTCAACATCAACAATACTCTTAAAATGTTCGCACATTATATTATTTACTATATTACCGAGCTCTGTTGGTGAAATTATCTTTTTTAATTTTTCTACATATTTTCTGCCTAGGAGAGTAGATATTATTGGAGCATATGTACTAGGTCTTCCTATACCATTTTCCTCTAATGTCTTTACAAGCGATGCTTCAGTAAATCTAGCTGGAGGTTGTGTAAAATGCTGTTTCCCATCTATTTTATTTTTATCTAGTATATCTCCCTCTTCAACCTTAGGTATATTAGTAGCATTTTCCTCCTCTTCAAGCGTATAATCATATATTTTCATAAAACCTTCAAAGTCTACTATAGAACCGTTAGCTTTTAGTATATATTGACCATTTTCAATTTCTATAACTGTAGCATTTAATATACATGAAGCCATCTGACTAGCTACGAACCTCTCCCAAATAAGTCTATATAATTTCAGTTGATCGTTACTAAGACTTTCACTAAGTTCTGCCGGTGATAACGCTGTATAAGTCGGTCTTATTGCTTCATGAGCATCTTGTATATTCTTCTTGCCCTTATAATTTCTTATCTCCTTCGGTACATACTCTTCTCCATATGTATTTTTAATGAAGTCTCTCGTATCTTTCTGTGCTTCTTCAGATACACGAACTGAATCTGTTCTCATATAGGTTATAAGTCCTACAAATCCTCTTCCCTTTACTTCAATACCTTCATATAGCTGCTGTGCTATAGACATTGTTTTCCTAGTAGGAAAATTCAGTTTTTTGTTGGCATCCTGTTGAAGTGTACTAGTTGTAAAAGGCGGTAACGGATTTTTTGTCTTCTTGCTTTTCTTAATGCTCTTTACCTTAAACTCTCCATTTTCTAATTGCGAAATAATATCGTTGCATTGCTGCTCGTTTTCTATTTCTATTTTCTTTCCATTCTTTGAAAATAGCTTTACCTGAAGAGTTTCTTTTTTACCATGTTTTTTTAATAAACACTCTACAGTCCAATATTCCTTAGGCTCAAATTTTTCAATTTCCTTTTCTCTATCACATATCATTTTCAGCGCTACGGATTGCACTCTTCCTGCACTTAGACCCCATTTTACCTTTTTCCACAGTATTGGACTTATTTCATATCCCACAAGCCTATCTAAAATTCTCCTTGCCTGTTGAGCATTGACTAGGTTTTCATTAATTTTTCTAGGGTTCTTTATTGCGTTTTTTATTGCATTCTTAGTAACCTCGTTAAATTCTATCCTGCAGGTAGCATTTCCATCTATTTTTAATATATTAGCCAAATGCCAGGATATAGCTTCGCCTTCTCTATCAGGGTCTGTAGCCAAAAAGATTTGATCGCTTTTTTTTGCAGCCTTTTTTAGTTTATCTAAGAGTTCACCTTTACCTCTTATTGTTATATATTTAGGAGCGTATCCGCTTTCTATATCAACTCCCAATTGACTTTTGGGAAGATCTCTCACATGTCCCATAGATGCCTCTACGATATAATTGGCACCCAAGTATTTTTTTATCGTCTTTGCCTTTGCAGGTGACTCAACAATCACTAATTTTTGTCCCATTGCATCCCTCAGCATCACTGCTGAAGTTTCACCCCCTACCTTAATATTTTATATATCATTTACTTTAACATAGTAATCTCCTGAAACGCATCTGACTAAATCATCAAGTTGCATTTCCAATAATAACTCATATAATAATGTAATGTCAATGTTAACAATCTTTAATATATCATCTATATGCATTGGATTGTCCGATAATATATCATATATTTTTTTCTTGGATTTACCTTCTATTCTATTGACACCGCCTAATGAATTTATATTTTTGGACGGCAACCCTAATATTGGAAGTATATCATCTATTTCTGTAACTGTCAAAGCTCCATCTCTTATCAGCTTGTTACATCCAGCGCTGCTCTTAGAAAAAATTGATCCTGGAACAGCTCCCACATCTTTCCCCATTTCCAATGCTAATGATGCTGTGATCAATGATCCGCTCCTCTCAGCAGCTTCTACTACTAGAATATAATCACTAAGTCCACTTATTATTCTATTTCTTATAGGAAAATTATACGAAAGTGGTCTTGTTCCCGGAGGGAACTCCGAAATTAAGCATCCATTACGCTTTATATTATCGTATATATTCTTATTTTCTGCTGGATATACTGTATCTATACCACATCCAAGAACAGCAGTAGTAAAACCATTGTTTTGTAAAGTCGTTTTATGGGCTACTGCATCTATTCCCCTTGCTGCTCCGCTTACTATATTGATTCCATTCTTACTAAGTTCTCTTGAAAAAAAGGCAGCTGTGTCTATTCCATAATTAGTACACTCTCTAGCACCCACGATTGCCACTGATTTTAGCCTATTAGCTGTAATAATATCCCCATAATAATATAACATATATGGATAATCTGTTAAATTTCTTAATTTATCAGGATATTGTATATCATTTACCGTTACAGTGTTAATATCATTTTTAACTAGATAATCGTATAACTTATTCAACCTGTTTAAATTCCAAGCTTTATAAAGTTTATCTATTATATCGCTTTTCTCTCTCATATCTATATTCTGCTGCATAAGCTTAAATATTCTAACTACACTGCCGTATTCATTAAGCAGCTTTGCTTTTGTATTGTTATTAATATAGGCTGTATTAAACCATATATCATATATATTGATAAAACATCACATCCTTTTATTGTTTATTTTTTCATTATTTCCAACAATAAAATCCTTATGCATAGTTTAAAACAATTAATTATGTCAATGATTATAGTTATAGACCTCTGTCTAGCTTAAACTAACGAACTAACTCATCCTACAGCGAATATATATTTTATAAATATCATAAAGGAGTGCATTCTATGGCAATAAAACTTATAAGTTCTACCCTATTAGGTATTTCTGGTATGCTTGTCTCTGTTGAGATTGATATAAGTAAAGGCCTTCCTTCATTTAATATAGTAGGTCTTCCTGATACCTCTGTTAAAGAAGCTAGGGCAAGAGTTTACTCTGCAATAACAAATTCTGATTACAGTTTTCCATTGGGAAGAATAACAGTAAATTTAGCTCCAGGAGATATACGCAAGGCAGGTACATTATTTGATTTACCAATAGCACTAGGTATTCTATTAGCTACTGACCAAATATTCATGGATAGTAGGGAAGATTACTTAATAATTGGTGAACTATGCCTTGACGGAAGTATAAATAGGGTAAACGGCGTACTTCCGATAGTTATGGAAGGATATGAAAATAACATAAATAACTACATAATACCTTACGACAATGCTAATGAAGCAAGCATTTTAAAAAGTGTGAATATATACCCATTTAAAAATCTAAGAGAAGTAGTTAACTTTCTATACTACAAGGATAAGAAGCCCTACAAATGCGATGAAAAACCAGTTCAAAATACCTGCGATATAGATTTTTCAGATGTAAAAGGACAGGAAAGCTGCAAAAGAGCTTTAGAAATAGCTACTGCAGGAAATCATAATACGATTCTATTCGGTCCTCCTGGCTGTGGAAAGTCTATGATGGCAAAACGGATATCTACAATAATGCCTTCACTTTCTGAAATTGAAGCATTAACAGTAACTAAAATATACAGTGTTTCGGGTCTTTTAAATCCATCGGGAGATATAATCAGAACACCTCCGTTTAGAGCCCCCCATCACAGCATAACTAAAGCAGCTCTTATTGGGGGCGGAGCAAAATTGTATCCTGGTGAGATTTCTTTGGCCCATAACGGTATATTGTTCTTAGATGAATTATCAGAATTTGATAGAAGCACACTAGAATTATTAAGAGAACCACTTGAAGAAAATACTATAACTATTTCTAGATCCACTGGTACAGTAAAATATCCAGCAAACTTCTTATTTATCGCAGCGATGAATCCATGTCGCTGCGGATACTATCTTAGCGGTGTAAAACAGTGTCACTGCACCGAACCAGAAAGGAAGAGATATATAAATAAGTTTTCAGGACCATTTTTAGATAGAGTAGATATATTTTCTTTTGCCCACCCTAATAAGTACAATGAACTTGTTTCAGATTCCCATGAAGAAAGTTCAAAAGATATAAAGAAAAGAGTTCAAACCGCTAGAGATATACAGGCTCAACGTTATATCAATGAGAACATAAACTATAATGGTAATTTAAATGAAGCACAAATAAAAAAGTACTGCAAAATTAGCCAAAGTTCTTTAAGAATTCTAGAAAAATATTTTAATAAATATAATATCAGCGCAAGAAGCTATAATAAAATTTTGAAAGTTTCTCGTACTATTGCTGATTTAAATGGAAGTGAAGCAATTAAAGAGGATCATCTAGCAGAGGCAATTCAATATAGACAGTTTATAGACACAGTGTCTACATAGAGGTCTACAGCTATGATAAATAACAAAACTATAGGCAGCTACGGCGAAATGTTGGCAGAACTATATCTAACTAATAAAAATTATAAGATTGTAACTAAAAACTATCGAACAAGATTCGGTGAGATAGACCTAATTGCTGAGAAAAAAGATCTGCTTATTTTTTTCGAAGTCAAAACCCGCTATTCTACAAATTATGGTAAACCATTGCAATCCATTGATATAAAAAAAGTTCAATCTATAATTAAAAATGCCAAATTATTTATAATGGAATGCAGATCATTTAATAAAAATATACGATTTGATGTGTTAGAAGTCTTCCTTAATTATAAAGATGATAAATATAAAATCAACCACATAAAGAATGCGTTTCAATTAACATAGTAAAAATAGAAAAGGTAATTTTTTCTCAGTTATAGAGTACAAAACTCTACAAATTCCTTTACGCAGAAAAAGCGGGCGTTTTGAAAGAACTACTAATTTTCTTTCAAAATGCCCGTTAAAAAACTTCTTCTATGTATAGGTGTTACACCATATTTTTTAATAGCCTGTATATGACCTTTGCTGCCATAACCTACATTACTTTCAAAGGCATACTCAGTATACACATTAGAGTATTGATGCATAAGTCTATCCCTATATACTTTTGCAATTATTGAAGCTGCTGCAATAGCTGCACTTTTAGTATCACCCTTAATAACATGTATGTTTTTAACTTTATCGTAATCCCTTATAGGATAACCATCAGTCAAAACTAAATCTGGTGTGACTTTTAGTCCTTCACAAGCGTCAATAAAAATTTCATTATTACATACAGCTATTCCTTTATCATCTATTTCAGTATTCTCCCTAAGTGCAATCGAAAAACTCAAAGCCTTTTCAATAATTTGTTTTTCTAAAAGTTCTCTCTTTTCTGGACTAAGCTTTTTTGAATCATTTAGTCCCAATATAATGTCGTCATCACTTATAGGTTCTTTTAATATTACAGCTGCAGCTACAATTGGGCCTGCAAGGGGACCGCGTCCTACTTCATCTATTCCAGCTATAGTAGTATGTTCAGCAAAACTATGATCAAAGTTATACATCTTTAATACTCTGTTCTTCTCTGTAACGTATATATTATAATTTCTAATAAGTCTCTCGCCGAGCTTTTTAACATTATTCCGTTTATCATTATTAAGAAGCTTTGATAGATTTCTAATATTATTTTCATTCCTTATGTAAATTTTATCCAATTTATCTATATACATTTTTATATCATTATACTTTAGTTTTGATAATTCACTATATTCATAAATTTCCAAATATGAAACCTCATTTTTCCGGAAGTTCAATACATATTCTTCCAATTTTACCCGCCCTAAATTCATCTAAGATAATATTACCTATTCTGTGGTAATCTACTGCTCCTCCAGAAATAACTGCCCCTCTCTTAATTCCTATATTATATAAGTTCTTCTCAGCATCATCGCTTAATTCTGTTAGCTTGTATCTTTCCATAAGCTTATCTGGACATATTTCTGAAAGTCTTTTTACTAATTCATAGGCTAATTCTTCTACATCAATTATTTCATCTTTTATAGCTCCAGTAAATGCTAAATTAAGTGCTACATTCATATCGTCAAACTTAGGCCATAAAACCCCTGGTGTATCCAAAAGTTCCAAGCCCATTTTAGTTTTTATCCATTGCTTATTCTTAGTAACACCAGGTCTATCTCCTGTTTTAGCTATGTTGTTTTTAGCCATCTTATTAATAAATGACGACTTTCCCACATTAGGAATACCAACTACCATAGCTCTTGTAACGATATTTACTATGCCTCTATTTTTCTGTCTCAAAATCTTTTCTTTCATTATCTCATCTATAGCACCTTTTATTCCATTTAACCCCTTGCCTGAAACACAGTTAACGGGGATAGCATCTATATTATTAGATTTAAGATTATTACACCATTTCCTCACTATTGATTCTTCACATAAATCACTTTTATTCAGCAAAATGAGCCTAGGCTTGGATGAACACAGCTTATCTATATCTGGATTTGCACTGGCCTTAACTATCCTAGCATCTCTTATTTCTATAACTAAATCTACAAGTTTTAAATTTGCCTGTATTTCCTTTTTAGTTTTTAGCATGTGTCCTGGAAACCAATTTATATTCATATTTAACCTCCTCCACGTTAATAAATAATAATTATGCTCGTGTTCATTAAATCCAATTTCCCGCCGATAAGAATATAATTATGTTCACTTATAAGTATTCGCTTTAAAAGCAATGTTTATCCTATACAGTAAAAAATAGGACCCTATGCGGTCCTATTTAAAAGCATCTTAAGCTCTAAAAACAATTTTAGATTAATTCTTTTACTTTTGAAGCTTTTCCTACTCTGTTTCTTAAATAGTAAAGTTTAGCTCTTCTAACTTTACCTCTTCTAACAACGTCAATCTTATCAATTATTGGTGCGTTAAGTGGAAATGTTCTTTCAACACCAACTCCATAAGCTACTCTTCTTACAGTAAATGTTTCTCTAATACCGCCATTTTGTTTCTTTATAACAGTACCTTCAAACACCTGTATTCTCTCTTTGTTGTTTTCTTTAATTTTTACATGTACTTTTACAGTGTCTCCAACACCAAACTTAGTAAGATCACTGCGAAGCTGCTCAGCTTCAATAGCTTTTATTAATTCGTTCATGTGCATTCCCTCCTAATAATAATTAACGTTCATACCATTATATTAACGATAGCGGAACGTCCGTAATAGCACATAGCATATTATACTATAAAAAACTACCATAAACAATATTTTTTATCAAATTTATAATTTATCGCGAAATTCTTTGATTATCTTCTTTTCCTCAGCTGATAATTGATATTTTTCCAGTAAATCTGGCCTTCTCTGTTCTGTTATCTCAATTGATTTATATTTTCTCCATTTTCTGATATTTTCATGATGACCAGACATCAATATCTCTGGGACTTTCATTCCTTCATAATTTAACGGTCTCGTATACTGCGGGTATTCCAGAAGTCCATCATAAAAAGATTCATCTTTAAAACTCTCACTGTTGGACAATACCCCGGGAATAAGTCTACATATACAATCAACTATGGGGATACAAGCAGCCTCTCCACCCGTAAGCACAAAATCTCCTAGAGATATTTCTTCATCTATGTATTCATATATTCTCTCGTCAATTCCCTCATAATGACCGCACAAAAAGATTAGTTCTTCTTCAGAAGATAAATCTTTTGCCATATTCTGGTTAAAAGTTTTCCCTCTAGGCCCAAGAAATATAACCTTTCCTTTATTTTTCTTCTTAACATGCTTAATACAATCTACTACGGGCTGAGCAGCCATAACCATACCTGCCCCTCCTCCGTAAGGATAATCATCAACCTTTCTATGTTTATCCAACGTAAAATCTCTTATATCAAAAAGTTCTAAATCAATAATCTTATTAGTAATAGCTCTTCCCATAATACTATGATTAAAAACGTTAAACATATCAGGGAATAATGTAAGTATGCTAATCTTCATAATTCCATACCTCTACAGGCTTAATAGTGATAACGGAATTTTCAATATCTATATTTTCTACTACTGATTTAATTGCCGGCACCATAAGTTCTTTTTCGCCTTTTACCCAATATACTTCATTGCTTCCTGTAAATATTACATTACTAACATCACCTAACTTTTTACCGTTAGTATCAACAACTCTACAGCCAACAATATCCGCTACATAATAGCTGCCTGTGGGCAACTTGGCTGCGTTCTCCCTATAAATTTCTAATTTTTTTCCTTTTAGTCTTGCCGCTGCATCCATGGTATCTATACCGTCAAGTTTTAAAATAATTTTATCGTTTTGAAGTTTGCACCATAATACATCTCTTTCTTCGCCATCCAGTAAAACCTTTTTGATCTTTTTAAATTTCTGAGTATTATCAGTAAGAGGAAACACTTTAAGCTCTCCCTTTACTCCATGAGTATTTATGATTTGGCCTATTGTAAGCGTCTCTTTCACGTTTAGAAATCACTTCCTTTATAAGAGTTTAAAATTTAATAAAAGGAGCATCTCAGAAAGATGATATCCCCAATTAATAAAAGAGCTAGGAAAAACCTAACTCTAAATCATATAATTTCAACTACTACTCTTTTATTTTCTTTAATAGCAGCTGCCTTAACAACAGTTCTAATAGCTTTTGCTATCCTTCCCTGCTTACCAATTACTTTTCCCATATCCTCAGGTGCTACTTTTAATTCAAGAATAGTTGACTGCTGACCAGCAACCTCATTTACAGTTACCATATCAGGGTTATCAACTAAAGCTTTAGCTATTATTTCAACTAATTCTTTCATTGATATTCTGCATATAGTCATATACTGTATGCAGAGTTCACCTCCCTATCATTACTTTGATAGTTTTCCAGTAATACCAGCATTATCAAATAATCTCTTAACTATATCTGATAATTGCGCACCATTTTTTATCCACTGTGTAGCCTTTTCCTCATCAACTTTTACAAGTACAGGCTCTACAAGTGGGTTATAATATCCTATTTCTTCGATTACTCTTCCATCTCTTGGAGATCTGGAATCAGCAACAACTATTCTATAAAATGGAGATTTCTTAGCACCCATTCTTCTTAATCTTATTTTTACCATTAATTTCACCTCCTTTAACGTTATACTATTTATCTAATGAAAGGAAACTTACCTAACATGCCCTTTTTAGAACCTTTTTGCAAGCCCTTCATCTGCTTCATCATTTTCTTCATAGAGTCATACATCTTTAATACTTTATTAAGCTCCTGAATAGTAGTACCAGAACCATTAGCAATTCTTTTTTTTCTTGAAGTGGATCCAGCTACAAGTGAAGGATTCTGTCTTTCTTTTTTCGTCATAGACTGGATAATTGCTTCTACTCTTTTCATTTCACTTTCACTTTTGCTTAAATCTAACCCTTGAAGTTGTTTTGAATTAACACCTGGAACCATTTCAATAAGTTTACCTAAAGGTCCCATCTTTTTCATCTGAGCCGTCATTTGAAGAAAATCTTCTAAATCAAGCTCCTGATTCATTACTTTGTTGCTCCATTCTTTAGCTTGTTTCTCATCAAATGCTGTCTGAGCTTTTTCTATTAGCGATAGCACATCCCCCATACCAAGTATTCTGGATGCCATTCTATCTGGGTGAAATACTTCAAAATCATTCATTTTTTCACCAATGCCTACAAATTTTATAGGCTTTTTAGTGACTTCTTTTATTGATAATGCAGCACCACCTCTTGTATCACCATCTAACTTAGTAAGGATAACGCCACTTAGGTCTAGCTTATTATTGAAATCTTCTGCAACATTTACTGCATCCTGACCGGACATAGCATCAACTACGAGAAGAATCTCATTAGGGTTCGTATTATCCTTAATACTCTTAAGCTCTTCCATTAATTCTTCATCTATACTTAATCTACCAGCTGTATCTACAATGACTACATTGTTTCCTTCACTTTGGGCATGTTCAATAGCAGCCTTAGCAATATCTACTGGATTCACTTTGTCTCCCATTGTAAATACTGGTATATCTATTTGCTTTCCAATTACCTGAAGCTGTTTTATTGCCGCAGGCCTATATATATCACAAGCTACTAATAAAGGTTTTTTATTAGTTTTTCTGAAATGAAGTGCCAGCTTACCAGCCATAGTAGTTTTACCTGCACCTTGAAGACCTACAAGCATAATAATAGTTATATTATTACCAAACTCAATTTTGCTCTCAGTACCACCCATAAGAGTGACTAGCTCATCATTTACAATTTTTATAACTTGCTGACCAGGAGTTAGACTTTCCAAAACTTCATTGCCCAAGCATTTCTCACTTACAGAATTTATAAAGCCTTTAACAACTTTAAAATTAACATCAGCCTCTAAAAGAGCAAGCTTAACTTCTCTCATAGCATCTTTTATATCTTTTTCGGAAAGTTTCCCCTTACCTCTAAGCTTTTTTAAAGTTTCCTGTAATCTTTCGGCTATGCCCTCAAAAGCCATAATATGCCTCCTATAAATCTCTCATAATTTTCTCTCTAATATTAGAAATAATACATATAAGTTCCTCTTTACCGTTAGCCTTTTCAGCTTCATCTAACTGCTGAATAATATCCTTTTTAACTTTTTCTCTTTTCCATAAGTTATCTTTCAAGTTCAGCTTTTTTTCATAATCATAAAGCTGCTTATTACAGCGTTTAATCAAATCATAAGTTGCTTGCCTGCTAGTATGCATAATCTCAGAAATCTCTGTAAGTGAAAGATTTTCATAATAGTACATACTCATTATATTAAATTGCTTTTCTGTAAGCAGACAACCATAGTTATCCAAAAGCATTGATACTTCAATAATATCTTCCATAACTCGCCTCGCAACATAGAATATATTATCAGATATATTATTTGGTGTCAAGTATTTTTACTTAACACCAAATAATGCATCTACATAAAGCTTTGCATCAAATTCCTGTAGATCGTCTATGCCTTCTCCTACCCCTATAAACCTTACCGGAATATTTAACTCCTTCTGTATAGAAATAATGACTCCGCCCTTTGATGTACCATCTAATTTAGTAAGTATAATACCATCTAAAGGGCATATCTCACTAAATTGTTTAGCCTGCATAACAGCATTTTGGCCTGTGGTTGAGTCTAACACCAAAAGAGTTTTTTTATTAGCTCCTACGCTTTCTCTATCTATAACCCTATTTATTTTAGCCAGTTCATCCATAAGATTTTTCTTATTATGAAGCCTGCCAGCAGTGTCACAAAAGAGTATTTCAGTATTTCTGGATTTTGCGGCTTGAAGTGCATCAAATACCACCGCTGCAGGGTCTGCACCTTCTTGCTGCTTAACTATATCAACACCACTCCTCTTGCTCCATACATCCAATTGCTCTATAGCCCCAGCTCTAAATGTATCTGCCGCAGCCATCAAAACTTTCTTTCCTTCTTCTTTATACTTATGTGATAATTTGCCTATAGATGTGGTCTTTCCGACACCATTAACTCCAACTATTAGGATTATATTTTTTTGACTATCAGAAATAATACTGTCTTTTGGAACTAAGAGCATTTCCTCAATAACCTGTTTCAAACATGGCTGCACCATTGATGTGTCCTTTATACCCTCTTTTTTAATTTTTGCTTTAAGGTTATCGATTATTTCGATGGTTGTATTCATACCTATATCAGCAGTAATAAGTATCTCTTCTATTTCATCATACAATTCATCGTCAATAACTAAATGAAGTTTTAGCACTTCACTTATCTTATCAGTAAAAGAATTTTTTGTTTTTGAAAGTCCATTTTTTAGTTTTTCGAAAAATCCGGAAAACATAGATATACACCCCTATCATTTGTCTATTTTTTTAAATCTACAGACACTATTTTAGATACGCCTTTCTCTTCCATCGTGACACCGTACATCACATCACTAGCTTCCATAGTTCCTTTTCTGTGTGTAATTACTATAAACTGAATGTTATTTGAAAAAGTCTTTAAAAATTCAGCATACCTTATTACATTAGCATCGTCAAGTGCAGCCTCTATCTCGTCTAATATACAAAATGGAGTAGGCTTCATCTTCAATATAGCAAATAAAAGTGCTATTGCTGAAAGAACCTTTTCTCCTCCCGACATTAAATTTATGTTCTGAAGTTTTTTACCAGGCGGCTGTACATTAATTTCTATTGGTGCGACAAGTTCATCTCCTTGTCCCAATATTAAGTCCGCATTTCCGCCTTTAAACAGCTCTTTAAATGTTTCATTGAAGTTTTCTCTAAGTTTTTTAAAGTTTGTGTTAAAAACATCCTTCATTTTTTGCGTCATTTCATTTATAACTTCTACAAGTTCAGTTTTAGCTTGAATTAAATCATCCTTTTGACTTTTCATAAAGCTGTATTTTTCGGCAGTCTCCTTGTATTCTTCTATAGCACCTAAATTAATAGTTCCAAGGGCGCTTATTTGAGTTTTTAGCTTGTTAATATGCTTTTTCATTTCATTGATATCTGCTATCTCAATTTTTATATCTTGAGCTTCTGCTAAAGTAAGCTTATATTCTTCATTTAATTTGTGATAAAAATTTTCAGTTTCAGTACTATTTTTAGCTGCATCAATATCAAATATATGTTTTTCCTCTTCAATAGCTTTAAGCTGCTGCTGAATATTCTCAAGTTCAGTATTTTCTTGGTTGATGATGTCCTTAATATGAATTCTCTCTACTTCACTCTTTTTAAACTGCTCATCATAGCTTTTCAATTTTGCATCTATTTCTTTAGCTATACTTTCATTTTTTTCTATATTCTCGTTACTCAGCGCTATATTCTTTATAGCTGTATCTAACTCTGAAACAATACTAGAAAGTCTAGTATTAGCTTCATCAAATGATTCCTTTATCCTTGTTAAATTCACCTTTCGATTTAGTACTACCTCATCCATTTTTGCTTTATCAACATTAAGCTTATTAAATTCATTTTTCAACTCTTCTAGACCTGATTTATTTTCTAATAGATACTTTTGAATATCCTCTACTTGCTGCTTATTATCACTCTCTGCCTTTTCAAGTTCACTTTTCTTATTTGTCAATGAACCTATATCTGCTCTTAAGCTTCCGGCCTTTTCTTCTATAAGATTTACTTCTTCCTTAAGTGTGCTTACATCATTACCCAGCCTATTTATTTCATCACTTAATGATTCTATTTTACTGTATAACTTCGTAATTTCTATTTCATTAAAGTGTATATTGTCTCTTATATTTAGTATAGTATCATCTAAATTCTTTGCTTCTGCCTTAAGCTTATCAATGTTCACTTCTTCTAAAACAATACTATTTTTTAAATCACTGAGTTTTTCTTTGGTTTCTTCTATCTCCCTCTTCCTACCAATAACATTAGAGCCCTTCTGCTGTATGCTTCCTCCTGTCATAGAGCCACCAGCATTTACCATTTCACCTGTAAGTGTAACAATTCTATAACTAAAATCGGTTCTTTTAGCTATGTTTAGTGCGTTGTCTATATTATCGCATATTATTGTTCTGCCAAGCACATAGTCAATAGCAGTTGTAAACCTATCATCATATTTTATTAATTCGCTAGCTATACCAATGTACCCATTTAAATTATTTACCTTTTGATGCAAATCAATTCGTTTACCTTTTATTATGTTTAAAGGAAGAAATGTAGCTCTCCCCAACCTATTTTTCTTCAAGTATTCAATAAGTACTTTTGCTACTCCATCATCACTAGTTATAATATTTGACACTGCACCGCCCAATGCAATTTCAATTGCTGTTTCCAACCTTTTTTCTACACTAATAATATTACCTAGCACAAAGGCTTTTTCTGAAGCCTTCTGTATTTTATTTTGCTCAATATCCTGCATAAGCATCTTCACAGATCGATTGTAGCCTTCATAATGCTTTTCTAAATTCTCAAGTGCTAGATAATTAGCCTCTAGCTTATTAAAAATATTTATTTTTTCCTTGTGGCTCTTCTCTTGTTCAAAAATATTGCTATTTAATTGAGTAAGTTTCCTCTTCTTATCTTTTATATCTTGTTTCTGGGTTTCATTCTTTATCGTTAATTCTGTCTGCTGAGATTTCAAATCTTGAATTGTAACAGATTTTACTTTTATAGAGTTATGGTTGTTCTCAATAAATTGATAAATCTGCTGTTTCCTCTTTTCAATTGTTTCCAAATTTATATTTATTGAATTAATGTCATTATTAATAGCAGTAATTTTCCTTACCAATTCTATCTGAACATTTTTCCCCTCATTAACAGCGTTCTCTTTGTTTATAAGTTCCTTATCTTTTTCTTGTATCTTATTTTCGAACTCCTGCAATTTATCAATAACCTGCTTCTGATCTTTTATATAATTAATAAGTTCATCGTCATTAATTTTTCTTTCACTTTCAAGTTTTCCCATCTGAGCTTCAATCTGTTTCTTTTCATCTTCATATTTTTTAATATTTTCATTTAGATTATTTATTCTTTCCTGAAGCACATTGTTTTTAGAAACAAGGTCTTGCCTTTCGTTTAAAAAACTATAATATTTTTCTTTATCACTAGCTGATCTATTTTCATTTTCTTCTACTTCATCATATAGTTTCTTTATTGACAGTTTCTTCTGCTCTCGTTTATCAATTAATACTTCCATCTTAGATTGAAGCTTTCGAGCCGCTTCAGTAAATTCCTTTACCTTTTTTTCATTCTCGTTAATAAAATGAACAATTACTGATACTTCTTCTTCCTTAAGTGTTTCTGAAAGTTCGAGAAATTTCTTAGCCTTTTCATTTTCTATCCTTAATGGCTCAATCCTGTCTTCATAAGTAGATAAAATATCAAATATTCTAAGAAGATTCTGTTCAGTATTATCAAGCTTCTTTTCAGCTTCCTCTTTTCTGCTTTTATACTTAACAATTCCAGCAGCCTCTTCTAATAGATTTCTTCTTTCTTCTGGTCTTCCACTTAATATAGCATCGATCTTACCTTGACCAATAATTGAATAGCCTTCTTTACCTATACCTGTGTCCATTAACAATTCCTGTATATCTTTCAATCTGCATTGTGTATTGTTTATATAATATTCACTATCACCAGATCTGTAAAGTCTCCTTGAGATGGTAACGCTTGAGTAATCTATAGGCAATTCATAATCTAAGTTATCAAGTGTTATAGCCACTTGTGCTAACCCAACCGGTTTTCTATACTCCGTGCCTGCAAAAATAACATCCTCCATTTTGCCTCCACGTAAACTCTTTACGCTTTGCTCACCCAATACCCATCTAACTGCATCAGAAATATTGCTTTTTCCGCTACCATTCGGACCGACAACTGCAGTAACTCCATCTTTGAATTTTAGTTCAGTTTTATCTGCAAATGATTTGAAACCTCTTATTTCAAGTGTTCTTAAAAACATTTAAAATCTCCTATCTATAAAAATATTACAATAAAGCATGCGAGAAAAAACTTATTATCGATGCTAAATCTATTTTATATCAAACAAGAGGATAAGCTCTATATAGAAGAACCTTATTACTTCTCATACAATCTTCTTAGCTCATAAAGGAAGTTATAAAAGTCGCTAAAAATGAAATCATAACAATTCCTATTATTACTCTCATTATTATATTTCTAGTTTTAACATTCATAAAACCGCCTCCATACATAATTAATGATATTTATACTTTTATAGTTTATATTAATTTTACTAATTTATCAATTCAATGTAAGCAAAAAAACGGATTTAAAAATCCGTTTTTACATCACCTAAATATTAAAGTTGTCATACATTGAACCAAGATCCTTTTATCTTGGCTCCACAATAAACTTTATTGCCGTGCGTTCTTCACCTTCAATAGTTATCTCGGAGAACGCTGGGACAACTACTAAATCGATTCCATTGGGTGCTACAAAACCTCGTGTAATAGCTATAGCCTTCACTGCTTGATTTACTGCTCCTGCACCAACTGCCTGAACTTCAGCTGCTGAATTTTCTCTTAGAACTGCTGCTAATGCACCTGCGACAGACTTCGGCTGAGATTGTGCTGATACTTTTAAAACTTCCATAACTTAATTCCCCCTATAATATTTGATATAAAGAATGTACACCTCTTATATTCTATAAATGTTTTGTTATTCCTTCTTTATAAAATATAAGCATTTAATCAAATATCGACAAATTCAGGCTCTTATCGCCATATTGAAGCATTATGCTTCCTCGTTCTACGTTTTCATCTAGGGTTATCTTTAAGTTACTAGTAATAAGCTGTTTTTTCATGTCAACAAAAAATTTCTTTCTATTGCTATACAGTTTAGATATGTCTTTAGGATTAATTCGAATTTCAAGATTATCTTTTATAAAAGCAGCATTATTTGCTATTTTATCACAATATAATTTTCCCTCTATAAGTTCCCTAAACGCTGAATGAAATGGACCAGCTATTATATCCTTACCTGGTGCTATATCATCGTTAGTTTGTAGTCCCACTCGTATTATCTTTATATTACTCTTATGAAGATCTAGATATATTTTCTTAACAACCTCTAAAGCTTGATCTAATGTATATGGCTTATATTCACCATTTCGATACATCTTCTCCATGGGAGTATTTCTAAGTACAAGAGCCGGATAAATTCTACATATACTTGGTTTAAGCTTTATAATTTCACTGCATGTCATTAAATCACTAGCTTCATCAGCTCCAGGAAGTCCTGGCATAATCTGATGTCCTAACATAAAACCATATTGCTTTATAAGTTTAGAAGCCTCTATAGTATCCTTTCTTGTATGCCCTCTTCCTGCTAGCTTTAATACCTTATCATCCATAGATTGTACACCCAATTCTATAATATCTACAGAATACTTTTTAAGCCTAGTAAGTACTTCATCATCTATATAATCAGGTCTTGTTGATAACCTTATATAATCAATCCTGTGCTCCTTCTTATAGTTGTATGCAACTTCAAGTAGTTCCTCTTGTTTTTGAGCTTTTATAGCAGTAAATGTTCCACCGAAAAAAGATACTTCTATAACACTATTTTCCGCATCCATAGTCTTAAGATAACTCTCTATAATATTTATAGCATAATCATGGTCAACGACCTCTTTCTGACCAGTAATAGTATCTTGATTGCAAAAAACGCAATTATGAGGACAACCTTCATGCGGTACAAAAATTGGTATTATATAATGTCTTTCTTTCAAAGCTTCTCCTCCATTTCCTCTAAAGCCATTTTAGCAGCTTCCTGTTCAGCTTCTTTTTTACTATAGCCTACTCCCTCACCTGTTTGAACATCATTTACATTAAGATTAGCAAAAAATTTTCTTCTGTGTGGAGGTCCTTCATATTTTACTATATTATATTCTATTTTAACTTCTCCATCTTTCTGAAGTACTTCCTGAAGCTTCGTCTTATAATCCATTACTATTTTGTTCTTAAGGGCCTTATCAATAATATTTTTAAATATCCTTAATATAAAATCCCTTGCATACTCAAATCCTTTATCCAAATAAACTGCAGCAATAATTGCTTCTACGCAGTCTGCCTGAATGGATACTCTGCTTCTTCCTCCTGTGAGCTCTTCGCCTTTGCTCATATATATATATTGTCCAAGGTTCCATCCTCGCCCTACCTCATACAACGAGTTTTCACAAACAATAAGTGCTCTTAGCTTAGTCAAATCGCCTTCAGTTTTTCTTTTGTATTTTTTATATAGATATTCAGTTATTGTTAATTGTAAAACAGAATCACCTAAAAACTCCAGTCTCTCATTAAACTGGACACCATTTTTTTGATGAGCAAACGAACTATGAGTAATTGCTACATTCAATAATTCATTATTTTCAAAGATAACTCCAATAGTTTTTTCTAGTTCCTTTAAAACGTCTTTATCGTAATTCATTAACTTACCTCTTCTATGCAATAATAGATTTTATTTAGAATTTACCAATTCTATATTTTTACTAAGAAAATAACGACTACCCGGCATTATTTTTTTAGTGAAAACAGTCTGATAAAATACAATTTATTTTAATAATCTAAAAACCCCGTTTAAACGGGGTCTTTAATCTTATTCTTCACTGTGGGCTCTTATGTACTCTACTATATCTCCTACAGTACTTATTTTTTCAACTTCTTCGTCAGGAATCTCAATGTCAAACTCATCTTCAAGAGCCATAATAAGCTCAACTATATCAAGAGAATCCGCTCCTAAATCATCTATAAAGGATGATTCCATACTTATCTCATCTTCTTCTAAACTTAGCTTATCAGCTAATATTTCCTTAACCTTATCAAATATCATAAACTCACCTCCTAAAGAAATCTTCAATTAGATAATATTATATAACTATTATAACGTCAATATTAAAATGATATTTAATTACTATAATATTAACTTTCAGTGCTTAAACTCTCTGTTATACTCTCTTTTATTTTATCAATAATCTTTTTATCAAATAATATTTTTGCTTGTCTTATAGCATTATAAATCGCCTTGGCATCAGAACTTCCATGTGCTTTTATACATATTCCATCTATACCTAAAAATGGTGCTCCGCCAATTTCTTTATAATCAAATCTTTTTTTGAATCTGCTAAATACAGGTTTTAATATAAGTCCGCCAATAGTTCCTCTCAAGGATGATTTTATTTCTGTTTTCAAAATAGAAAAAATTGTAGAAGCAACGCCTTCATAGGTCTTTAAAAATGTATTTCCAACAAATCCATCACTGACTAACACATCCACATCGCCATTAGGTATGTATCTTGGCTCAACATTACCAATAAAATTAAGCTTGCTTTCTTTAAGAAGCTTATATGCACTTTTGGTAAGTTCATTGCCTTTTTCTTCTTCTGCGCCAATATTAATTAGACCTATAGATGGTTTCTCTATACCCATTACATCTTGCATATATATATTTCCCATAATTCCAAATTGAAGCAAGTTACTTGGTTTACAATCTACATTTGCTCCAACATCGATTATGATAAAGGATTTATTCTTTCCTGGAAGCATAGGTGCAATAGCAGGTCTTTCTACACCTTCTATACGTCCAATTTTAAACAGACCACCAGCCAAAATTGCTCCTGTACTGCCAGCAGATATTACTGCATCACTTTTTCCATTTTTCACACAGTCAAGTGCTATATTGAGGCTTGAATTTTTTTTCTTTCTAATCGCCATTACAGGATGTTCATTAGTACCAATAACTTCTGGTGCATCTAATATCTCTATTCTGCTTTTATCGTAATCATATTTAGATAGTTGTTCTTGTAATAGCGATTCTGGTCCTGTAAGTATTATATCTATATCAGTGCTTTTAATTGCAGCAATACAGCCTTCTATTACAGCCTTAGGCGCATTATCTCCGCCCATAGCATCTACAGAAATCTTCAATATAATCATCCTTCCTTAAAATATTTTAACATTGAAAGAGAACATATTTAAATTAATATCCCCCAATTAAACGAAATGGGACAATACCTAAAGGTAATGTCCCAAATAAGAGAAGGCATACAGACTTCCTTTATTTTTCAAGAGCAACTATTTCTTTTCCCTTATAATAACCACAATTCTTGCAAACTCTATGAGCGAGCTTCAATTCATGGCATTGAGGACACTCTACCATTCCTGGTACGCTAAGCTTAAAAGTCTGAGCTCTTCTTGAATCTCTTCTTGCTTTAGAAAATCTTCTAGCTGGGTTTCCCACTATAACACCTCCTTAATCAGTAAAAAACATGTCTTTCAATTTAGACAGTCTAGGGTCTATATTCTCACTATTACAATTGCACGTACGGTGATTCAAATTAGTGCCACAGTGCTGACATAACCCTTTACAATCATCACTACACAATTTCTTCATTGGAAGTGACATTAAAATATTGGTTTCAAATATATAGATAAAATTAATTTTATCACTATCAATGAAAATAGTAGAATCATCTTCATTGTTAGGAACTAAAGAAAACTTTTCTTGAATCTCCAAATCTAAATGATAAGGAAACTCTTCCAAGCATCTAGAGCAAGTAAGCATTAGGTCGCCAGAAAGTTTACCCTCCAGATTAATGGTTTCACTAGCAGCGTAAAGTTCACCAGAAAAATTAAGGTCATTCTTTGCTCTGACTTCGCTTTCATTCTTAAATATATCTTGTGGCTTTACACAAATACTAATATCTTTTTTTGATGTCTTTCTTGAGATAATATCTTCGATATCAATAAACATTTTAGCCAAGTTATACCCATATGTATAAATGCACCCACACTGGAATAACTTATTACTCACTCCTTATATTAACTTTTAATTACAGTTGCCACAATCAATTATATAAATTACCTTTTAAAAAGTCAAGATAAATTAGGCATATTCAAAAAATAACTAATAACCATGCTATACGATTTACATTTTACTAGAGAATAAAACCTATGGATAGCCTTAGCTGCCCACATTGTTTTTTCTGAACTTAAATAGAAACCTTATCACTCTCTAGGATTTCTATTTATATATACTAAATAAGACTTACTGTATCTCTAGCTATCATAAGCTCTTCATCTGTAGGTATAGCTAGTACCTTTACTCTAGAGCCTTCAGCTGTAAAATCTACAGCAACTCCTCTAACTCTGTTCTTCTCTTTATCTATTTTTATACCTAAGTATTCCATATTCTCGCATACTCTTTCTCTTATCTCATATGCATTTTCTCCAATACCTGCAGTAAACACAAGACAATCTAACCCGTTCATAGAAGCTACATAGGAGCCTATAAACTGCTTTATCTTATATATGTAAACCTTAAGCGCTAATTTACAACGTTCGTTGCCTTTCTGTTCTCCTGCGTTTATATCTCTAAAATCACTGCTCTCTCCAGAAAGACCAAGAAGACCAGATTTTTTATTCAAGATATTATCTAACTCTTCAGTAGTATATCCTTCTTCATTTATAAGATAAGTTAATATGGCTGGATCTATATTTCCACATCTTGTTCCCATTACGATTCCCTCAAGTGGTGTAAAGCCCATACTAGTATCAATAGATTTACCATTTTTAACAGCTGTAATGCTTCCGCCATTTCCAAGATGGCAGGTTATCATTTTTAAATCCTCTGCTTTCTTACCAAGCATCTCTGCAGCTACTTTTGAAACATATTTATGAGATGTTCCATGGAAACCATATCTTCTGATTTTGAACTTCTGATAAAATTCATATGGAAGGGCATACATATATGCCTCCTCAGACATAGTCTGATGAAATGAAGTATCGAAAACTGCAACCATAGGAACATTAGGCATAAGAGCTTGACAAGCCTTTATGCCAATTATATTAGGTGGATTGTGAAGAGGAGCCAACTTTATACACTCCTCCATAGCTTTCATAACTTCATCATCGATAAGTACGGATTCTGCATACTTTTCCCCACCATGAACAACTCTGTGTCCTACTGCAGATATTTCACTCATATTACCTATTACACCATTGTTTTTATCAGTAAGAGTGTCTACAACTAATTTTATAGCATCCTTATGGTCTTTAAGTGGTCTTTCAACTACATAGTTTTCTCTTCCACTTACTTTTTGAGTTAGATTTGAGCCTTTATTTCCTATTCTTTCTACTAGACCTTTTGCTAATACTGATTCATCTTCCATATCAAAAAGTTGATATTTAAGTGATGAACTTCCACAATTGATGACAAGTACTTTCATTTAATCATCTCCATATTCTAAATTATTTAGCACAATTTTGGGCCTGAACTACGGTTACTGCAACTACATTTACAATATCCTCCGAACTGCATCCTCTAGATAGGTCATTTATTGGTCTTGCAAATCCTTGACATATTGGTCCAATAGCTTCAGCCTTTGCAAATCTTTGAACTAATTTGTAACCTATATTTCCAGCTTGCAAATCAGGAAATACTAGAACATTTGCCCTTCCTGCGACATCACTATCAGGAGCCTTCTGATCAGCAACCTTTCTTACTATAGCAGCATCTAACTGTAATTCACCATCGATTAATATATCTGGTCTCTTTTCTTTTACAATATTAGTAGCATTTCTTACTTTGTCTACCATCTCATGATCTGCACTTCCCATAGTTGAAAATGAAAGCATTGCTACTCTAGGTTCAAGACCACATAGATTTTTAGCTGTCTCAGCTGTAGCTACAGCTATTGAAGCAAGCTGATCCTGATTAGGATTAGGATTAACTGCACAGTCTGAGAACACAAGCATTCCGTCTTGTCCATATTCACAATCTGGAACTTGCATAATGAAAAAGCTGGAAACAACAGATACACCAGGAGCAGTTTTTACAATTTGAAGACCAGGCCTTAATAAATCACCTGTAGTATGAATAGCACCTGATACCATTCCATCTACTTCACCTGTTTTAACAAGCATAGTTCCAAAATATAACGGATCTCTAACTATTTTGTCGGCTTTTTCAAGAGTCATTCCTTTGTTTTTTCTAAGTTCATAGAAAGTTTCTGCTAATTTTTTTGTCTTATCACTAGTTTCCGGATCTTCTATATTTATTCCTTCAATATCGGCACCTATCTCTTTTGCTTTATTTCTAATTTCTTCTACATTACCTACAAGTATTATTTCTGCAATACCATTATCTCTGATGCTCTTGCAGGCAAGTAAAGTTCTCTCCTCATTTCCTTCTGGCAGAACTATCTTTTTTCTGTTTTCTCTTGCTAGCTGCCATATTTTTTTCATTAATTCCATGTTCATTTCTCCTTTCGAAAATTAAAGCATACCTAAAGATATACAATTCTGTCACTAACTTAGAAACTAGAAAAAATCATCAGACACAAATTATTCTTTTCTAAAAGTTAGTTTTCTCTATGCCATATCTATTTATAAATGCATATCAATAATAATATACTCCTCACAGTAGGTATTTTTCAACATAAAATTTCAAAATACATGTTTAGTTATGAAAAAAATCAATTTTTAATTTTTCCAATTACCCATTTGGCATTTCTAATTGATCTGATTAGCAATATTTACTTTGAAGATTACTTATACTATAGTTATTATATATATTTATCAAAGTACGAGGTGATTGACTATGATAATATCAGCAATAATAAGTGAATATAATCCTCTTCACAATGGACATAAATATCAAATAGAAAAAACAAAAGAGCTTACAAATTGCAGCGGGCTTATTTGCATAATGAGTGGTAACTTCGTACAACGAGGTGAACCAGCACTAATTGATAAGTGGAATCGAACTTTAATGGCACTAAAATCTGGAGTGGATCTGGTTCTTGAATTACCTTCACTATATTCATTAAGTTCAGCTGAATACTTCGCTAATGCTGCGGTAAGTATTCTAAACAGTTTAAGCATAGTGAACTATTTATCTTTTGGGAGTGAACTTGGAGAGGTAAAAACACTTAATAAAATAGCATCGGTATTATTTGATGAACCAATTGAATTTAAAGCAAACATAAAAAAATATATAAAGGCAGGATATGATTTTCCAACCGCAAGAGCTTTGACAGTTCAAAACTATTTTTCTGAAGATCCTAAAACTAACTATAATGAAATTCTTAATAATCCTAATAATATATTAGGGATAGAGTACTGTAAAGCACTCATTAAATGTAAATCCACCATTGAGCCTTTTACAATTAGAAGAGTCGGAGGAAGCTATAATAGTTTAGCTTTAAGTGATACTTTTTCAAGTGCTAGTGCAATAAGACATAACCTAATGAATAATGACGATTTAAACTCATTGTTATCCCATTTGCCTGAAGGCAGCTCTAATACTATGAAAGAATTAAAACAGAGCAATTATAATTTTATTTTTTCAAAAGATATGTTCAGCTATATAAAATATAAGCTAATAACAGATTCGTCAAAAGATATCCTAAATATTTTAGACTGTAATAATGATTTATTGAATAGAATGATGAATTTTATCGGCAATAGTTCATCCCTTGACGATTTCATAAAGAAGGTTAAGACAAAAGGCTATACTTATACACGGATAAGCAGAATATTAGCTCAATATTTCATCGGCTTTGAAAAATATTCACTGGATTCCGTAACAAAGCTTCCAATTGAATATATCAGGGTGCTTGGATTGAATTCTATAGGTGCTGAAATATTGAAAAGAATAAAAAATACTTCATCTATACGAATTTATACGAAGCTGCCCAAATACATTACAGACCCACTGCTAGACATGGATGTATTGAGTACTAATGCATATAGTATTTTAAATGATAAAATTTCCTATAAACAGGATTACATAAAAAGCCCGATAATAATTTGATTTTTGTAATATTTCTTCCAGTTTAAATTATAAATATATATATAATTAGAATTCATAAAAAATATTAACTGGAGGAACATATGATAGATACTATTTTTCTTGTGTCCTTTATTTTACTGTTTACTTTTCTTGTGTCATTCATATTTAAGAAAATCAATCTCAATTACATAGTTGTGTTCCTATGCAGCTGCACGATAATTTTTTTTGTACTATTTCCAAAGCTGTGCATGGAATCTACATTAGCAGGAGCTAAATTATTTTTTACTTCAGTGTTTCCATCATTATTTCCATTTCTAATAATCTGTAATCTATTAATTGAATATAACGGTGTAAACATATATGCTAAATATTTAGGTAGACTTCTCTGTAAACCTCTGCATCTACCTACAAGCAGTAGTATTGTTGTAATAATAAGCATGCTATGCGGTTATCCCCTTGGTGCAAAATATTCGTGCGATCTATATGAAAAGGGAACAATAGATAAAGAAACTTGCCAGAGGATGCTTAATATAGCCTCCAATGCAAGTCCAATTTTCATCATAGGTACTTTAGGAAATTCAATGTTTAAAAATTCTACTATTGGTTTCATTATATTATGCTCAAACTATCTAAGTTGCATATTGATGTCATTCTTTATAAGTCCACCTGTTTCTTTTACATACATACCAGCACATAGCGAAAAAAATATTAATACTCCAAATATAGGAAGTGCCATAAAAAAGAGTATTGAAAATGCTATAAGGAGCTCAATCTCCATAGGCGGATACATAATATTTTTCGCAGTACTTATAGATATTATTAACTATAACTTCTTTCTAGATTTTTTCATTATGAAATTTTCATTTAACTCACATGTATACATAGTTTTGAAATCTCTTATACTTGGTTCCATAGAATTTACAAAGGGCTGCAAAATGATATCATTAATAAACATGGCAATAGAATATAAATGTGTGCTGGCAAGTTTTTTAATGTGCTTCAGCGGACTATCCGTAATATCGCAAGTATACTCATTTATGTATGTCTTTCCTGAGCTATCTATATCAAAATACATAAAACGTAAATTCATCCAAGGATTATTTGCATCACTATGCTCTGCAGTATTATTAATAATAAATAGCTATGTACATATATGTATATAAATTATTTCATACTTCTTAGTTCTTTTATATTACCTCGTATTTTTGTGGAATTATCTTTTACCTCTTTAGCAACAGATTGAATATAAGTTTCCATACTCTGTTTCATTGTCACGAGCATTTTATTAGTTTTATCCTCAATCTCTCTATCAAGCTCAGACAGAACTTCATCGGCATAGTCCCGTGCGCCAAGTCTTATAGTCTTAGCATCTCTCTGAGCTTGTGCTATAATTTCCTGGGCTTTTATTTGGGCTTCCTTAGTTATATCATGATTTTCTACCTGCTTTTTCATCATTTCCATTGTTTCTTTTTTTACTGATTCATACTGCTTGTTAGCTTCATCTAGTATTCTTTCTTTTTCTGTCAAAAGCCATTGAGCTTTTTTAAATTCATCTGGCAAATAGTTAACAATCTGGTCTACAATGTCCATTACTTCTGCTTTATCTAATAGAATTTTGCCAGTTATAGGTACCTTTGATGCACCTTCAATAAGTTCTTGAAGATATTCCAATAATTGAATAACATCCATTACTTCATCTCCTATTTCCTACTTTTTTTATTACATCATTAAGTATTTCATCTGGAACGAGTCCCTTTATACACCCTCCAAACATAGCTGTCTGTTTAACCGCTGATGAACTCAAAAAAGAATATTCCGTATTGGTCATCATAAAAAGAGTTTCAACTGATGAATCCAATTTGTTGTTGATAAGAGCCATTTGAAATTCATATTCAAAATCGGACATTGCCCTTAGCCCCTTAATAATAACCTTAATATCATGAGTCTTCATATAGTTTATAACAAGGCCGTCAAAACTTTCTACCTTTACATTCGCATAAGGCTTCACGACTCGTTTAATCAATTCGACTCGCTCAGGTATATCAAAGAGTCCCTTTTTATCCGGATTCACTGAGACAACTACAATTAATTCATCAAAAACCTTAGCTGCTCTCTTTATAATATCTTCATGACCTTTTGTAATTGGATCAAAACTTCCTGGGTATACTGCTACTTTCATTGTGTTCCTCCATCA
The DNA here is from genome assembly GCF_002029235.1 of Clostridium oryzae. Classification (GTDB taxonomy): domain Bacteria; phylum Bacillota; class Clostridia; order Clostridiales; family Clostridiaceae; genus Clostridium_AE; species Clostridium_AE oryzae. The sequence goes on along the minus strand of NZ_MZGV01000019.1, from coordinate 19,442 downwards.
ATATAAACTGCTATTATTCTGTAATAAAATTTTATCTACTCATACTCGTAAAAGCATACTATTGTGTGTCCATAACGTCTGTTATCACTCAAGCGTAACTTTTCAAAACCTTCATATATATCCTCTTTTGAATCTATTTTGGTAACAATTATTCCGTGACTTTGAAGCAGTTGATACTGATACACTAATTCAATAGCTTTTGGAATCATATTTTTTAAATACGGCGGATCAATAAAAATAATATCAAACTTATTGCCGTCTTTATAAGCCTTCTTGAGAGCTTCATAGGAGTCCATATTAAGACACGTACATTTATCCTTAAAGCCCAAACTTTCAACATTTTTTACTAGTGCATTAAACGTATCCGGGAACTTATCTACTAGTATGCAGCTTTCTGCACCTCTGCTGACAGACTCTAATCCGAGACTTCCAGTACCTGCAAATACATCTATCACTTTTGCTCCGTAAACCCTATTCTGAATTATATTAAACATAGCTTCTTTTACTCTATCTAAAGTAGGTCTTGTTTCCATACCAGAAGGTGGTATGAGTTTTCTTCCTTTTGCAAGACCCGCAATTATTCTCATATGTACTCATTCCTTCCTGTCGTCATTTCCCTATTATTTTAGCACATTGTGAATTTACATACAATTAATGTTTAATTTTTTAGTTAAAACAGATATATTTTGACGAATTATTTATTTCTTCCGAAAGTTCTTTTATAATATTACTGTATTTATCCTCTTCATTTATAAGGTTCCTAGCTTCGTAATTCGCAGCCTTCAATATGGACATATCCTGATATATATTGGAAAGTATTAGTGCATTATCTCCATGCTGATTAAACCCAAATACATCTCCTGCACCTCTTATTTTCATATCTTCCTCTGCTATTTTAAAACCATCACTGCTATTTTTTATCACTTCAAGCCTCTTTTTGGTTATTTCGCTTTTAATATTAGCTAATAATATACAATAAGATTTATATTCTCCTCTCCCAATTCGACCTCTCAACTGATGCAGCTGTGAAAGTCCGAATCTTTCAGCATTTTCTATAACCATTACTGATGCATTAGGTACATTTATTCCAACCTCTATAACTGTAGTTGAGATTAGGATCTTAATTTCCCCATTTTTATATTTTTCCATAATCTCTTCCTTATCTTTGGGACTTAACTTGCCATGCATCATTTCAACTGAGATATCCTTAAAAAATGACTTCTTTAATTGTTTATATAAAGTCTGCAAAGAATTTAAATCAAGCTGCTCGTTTTCTTCAATCAATGGACATACAATATAACCCTGTCGGCCTTTCTTTACTTCATCCACCATCATATTATATACCCAGGCGCTCTTATTTATTTCTACCACCATTGTATCAATTTGCTTTCTTCCTGGCGGCAATTCATCAATAATAGAAAGATCCAGATCCCCATAAAGAAATAATGAAAGGGTTCTCGGTATAGGTGTAGCACTCATTACTAGCACTTCCACATTCTCACCTTTATTTAATAGCTGTGCCCTCTGATAAACTCCAAATCGATGCTGTTCATCAGTAACTACCATACCTAGTTTATAGAATTCTATATCATCCTGAATAAGAGCATGAGTTCCAATAGCTAAGTGAATTTCACCACTTTTAAGCTGCTCCTTAACTTGTTTTTTTTGCTTATTTGTCATACTACCTACTAGTAATGCAATATTTATATTGAATTTTTCAAAGAGCTTCTTAGCTTCACTAAAATGCTGATTTGCCAATACTTCTGTAGGCACCATAAGACATGCCTGATAACCATTTTTTATAACATTAAAAATTGCAATAAAAGCTACTATGGTTTTCCCGCTGCCTACATCTCCTTGAAGCAATCTATTCATCGTTTTTTGACTCTTTTCATCAACCAATATCTCTCTAATAACCCTGTTTTGTGCCTCAGTTAGCTTAAAAGGTAACGCTTCTTTTAATTTAACTAACTCACTAGATATTTTAAACATGATACCATCACCCTGTTTAATTCTATTTTCCTTTTTTATTAATTGGAGCTTAAGGGAGTACACAAACAGTTCTTGAAATTTTAGACGCTTTATTGCTTGCATAAGATTTTCTCTATTAATAGGAAAATGTATATTTCTTACTGCAAAATCCAAACTGCACAAACTATACTTCTCTAATATATGTATTGGCATATTTTCATTTATTTCTATTTGCTCAAGAAGTGTCTTAACTATTTTTTCTATGCTGCTGGATTTAACTGCATTATTTACAGCATATTTAGGTACGAATGGCGGTATATCCTTGTTATTAGCAATGATTTTACCATTCACCATAATTTTATTCCCTTTGTATTCACTTATTTTTCCGTATAACCTATATTGTTTTCCAATAACAAAAGAATTTTTTATATATGGCTGGTTAAACCATTGAGCATGAATAGCACTTTTTTCTGTATTAAATAATATTTTAGTCAATCTCTTACCTGTATTAGTTATAATATCCGCTTCTATATGTTCAACCGTCCCACAAATTACAGACATTCCCTCTGTGCCTATATCATTTACCTGATCATAATCTCTCGGAAAGTATAGAAGAAGATCTTTTACAGTAATTATTCCTAGACCATTTAATGCTTTTTTTAGCTTAGGTCCAACTCCTTTTATATAATCTATTTCATTATTTAAATTCATGAATATAACTCCTCATTCTATATAGAAAATATTAAGCTTAGTTTTATCTATAAAAAACTAATACGCAAGATTTCAGTGCAGCAAGTTCAATAAATGAAAAATTTTATCCAACTTATAAATAAAAAAAGCCTAAAGGCTTTTTTATTTACATTACTCTAATACTTTTTGCTACTCAATAGATGCTATAAAATAGTATAACGGTTGACCTCCATTATAAAATTGAACATCTATATCCTTATATTTTCCTTCGAGTTTCTTATTAAAGTTTTCTACATCAGTCTCATTACAATCTTTTCCGTAAATTACTGTAATAAGCTCACTATCCTCATTAATGCAATCCTCAATAAGTTTCTCAGTAACATCATATAAATCTGTCCCAACTTCAGTTATCTTACCTTCAGCTATTCCTAGGATGTCCCCTTCTTTTATCTGTTTTCCTTCAGCCTCTGTATCTCTTACAGCATATGTAACCTGTAATGTGTTTACTGTCCCTAGGGCATCAATCATGCTGTTCTTATTGGTCTCTGTATCTAAATCGGTATTAAATGCTGTCAAAGCTGTAATACCTTGAGGAATGGATTTTGAGGGTATAACGACTATTTCCTTTTCAGTAAGCTCTACAGCCTGATTAGCTGCCATTACTATATTTTTATTATTTGGTAATACAAAAACAGTTTCAGCATTTACTTCATTTACTGCCTCAAGAATATCCTGAGTACTTGGATTCATAGTCTGACCGCCTTCTATTACCTTATCAACTCCAAGATCCTTTAATATATTAAATATACCTTCTCCCATAGCTACTGATACTATACCATATTTTTTTGTTTCTTCATCATGGTACTGTTCTTCTATTTCAGCCTCTTTAGCACTAGCTACAGATTTATCATCAACTAAAAGATGTCTATGTTGCTCTCTCATATTTTCAATTTTTATCTTTGATAATTCCCCATGAGTTACAGCTTTTGACAAAACCATACCTGGATCATTGGTATGTATATGAGTCTTAATAACATCATCATATCCAACTACTATAAGTGAATCACCAAGTTCTTCTATTTCGTTTCTAAAAGTTTCACTATTGCATTCAGCTGATAATATTATAAATTCAGTACAGTACCCAAACTTAATTTCTTCTAAATTCAATGCTTTTGCAGCATTGTTATCCAAACTTGACGGAGAAACATCTTTTACTTCTGCTTTCATATTTCCTTTTAATGCATCAAGCATACCATTTAATACAACAAGGTATCCCATACCACCTGAATCAACTACTTTTGCTTTTTTCAAAACTGGAAGCATTTCTGGAGTTCTATTAAGCACATTCCTAGAATGTTCACAAACTTCTTCCATTAATTTAACTATATCTTGCTGCTCTGATTTTTTAGCACTATCTCCTGCTGCTCTAGTTATAGTTAAGATTGTTCCTTCCGTAGGTCTCATTACAGCCTTATAAGCACTTTTTGAACCCTCCATAAGACTATCAGCAAATTCCTCAGCATTTATTTCAACTTTACCTTCAAGACTTCTTGCCATTCCTCTTAATATCTGTGAAAGTATAACACCTGAGTTACCTCTTGCTCCCATAAGAGCTCCTTTAGCTAACGCTTTTGAAATAGCACCTACGCCTTCTGCTTTCATATCTCTAATCTCTTCAACGGCTCCCTTTAATGTCATTGACATATTAGTGCCTGTGTCTCCGTCCGGGACAGGAAAAACGTTTAGAGAATTCACAAATTCCTTCTGCTCCTCAAGACTGTTACTTGCGTTCACTAACATATTATGGAAAGTCTCGCCGTTTATTTTTAATAAATTCATTTTGTCCTCCCCCTTAGACTCTTACACCTTGTACGTTTACCGTAATAGTTGATACTTTAATTCCTGTAAACATTTCTATATTATATTTTATCTTTTGAATAATATTATTTGCTATAACAGATATTTTAGTACCATATTCAACTACTACATATAACTCTATAGCTAATTCATTTTCTTTTAAATTTATTTTAACCCCTTTGCTAAGGTTTTCTCCTCTTAGTAATTCCCAAAAACCGTCAGCAGCTCTTCTTGAAGCCATGCCAACTACACCATAGCATTCCATCGTAGACAGACCAACTATATTTGCCATGGTATCTTCTGAATAACTTATGGAACCATATTCGTTAGTTATATTAATCATCACTATTCCTCCTCGATTATTCCCATATAGTTTATTTTATATTAATTAATAGATATATTCAAGAACATAATATTATTTCTTTAACATATGATGGTAATATAAAGCTAAAAAAATCTTATAATTTGATATTTATGTTGCATATTTTATACTCAATATGATACAATATTATTTGTTTGAAAATGCAGTAAATTTTTTGAAGCAACTAAGGAGGTGGATTTAATGTCAAGAAAATGTGAAATTTGCAATAAAGGTGTAACTTTCGGTGTACAGTTCAGCCATTCTCATCGTCAATCAAAGAGAAGATGGAATCCAAATATAAGAAAAGTTAAGGCAATTGTTAATGGGACATCAAAAACAATTAATGTATGTACTAGATGTTTACGTTCCGGAAAGGTACAGCGTGCCGTATAATCATTTGTTTGAATTTAATAGCAAATAAAAAAATGCAGTTGATTTTACAATTGCATTTTTTTATGTTCCAGAATTATTTTCTGATAAAAAATCGTATTATTGAAGATAAAAATTTAGGAAGCTTAATTGCCATTATCTTCATATATCCTCCTTAAATAATTGCTTACATACTAATGTCTTGACATGTAAATGCCTAAATATATAAGTGAAACGCCACCAACGGCAATCCACCCCCAAATAGGAACCACCACAGTAAGTATAATTCCAGCTCCTACCCATATAATAATTCTGCCGAAGCCTTTTCTAAATTTTCTAGTTACCTTGCACAACAGCATCACACCTAAACATATTTCCTATACCTATTATATTAATATACACGCACAATGATACATGCTATTTTTAATCTTTACTAAATATAACAATTAAAATTCCGCTTTTAAAATCTATTTTGACTGGTGATAAAGTGAACTCGTTTGATACAGTTCTTGAACTGCTTATGTCTAAATTATAGTTGTCAAGTCCATATTTAGCTCCTTCTATTGAAAGTCCTTCAACCGCGCCTCCAAATGGAATCAAGGAGAAATAATTGCCTGCAGTACCTTTAAACGTTGTAGGTTTGTTAATCATAAATATTGTATTATTATCATCCTTTATATATGCTTCTTTTCCAGCTTGTAAATACTCATACAATAATCCAACGTTGCTTAATGTATGATCTAACCTACCTCCAACGCAGCCAAGCATCACTACAGCATCAACTTGAAGTTCAAGTGATTTAACAACCGCTAATTTCGTATCAGTATAATCCTTCTCTGGTGGATATTCAAGGATTTTAATTCCCAGGCACCGATAGTCATTTAATTTTTCCTCATTTATAGAATCAAAGTCTCCTACCATTAAATCAGGTTTTTGTCCGCATTCAAAAATATACTCTGTTCCTTTATCTACTCCAATTATGTAATCACTGTTCTCAGCTTCCAAGACTAAAAGTTCTTTAGATGGCTTGCTGCCTCCAGCTACAATTAAAATCTTCATGCCACACCACTTCTCTAATCATATAATTTCTTTTTCGATACTTCTTCTACTATACTTAGATAAGATTCGTATCTGATCCTTGCTATCTTTCCGTCATCAACAGCCTTTTTCACTGCACAGCCTGGTTCTCTATCATGATTACAGCCTCTAAATTTGCAATTGTCAGCGTAGTCCTGAAATTCTCTGAAAAAATATTTCACATCATCCTTATCTATTTCAGATAAATCTAGAGAAGAAAAACCTGGAGTGTCAACAACTAATCCGCCTTCAACTTCTATTAGTTCGCAATGCCTTGTTGTATGCTTACCACGCTTAAGCTTCTCACTAATATCACCTGTTTCCATTGCTCTGTAACCACATAGCGAATTAGTTAATGTGGACTTTCCAACTCCGGAAGGTCCACACACAACTGTTACATTATTATTTATATATTTTTTCAGTTCATCTATTCTATTATTTTCTTTTGCCCCTATAAGACAATACGGATATCCAATTAAACTCAGATATTCAGTAATTTTATTCAGTTCAGACGGTTCAGCTAAATCTATTTTATTTACGCATACAACTATATCTAACTCCTTGCTTTCACATAAAACCACAAATTTATCTAACCAATAAAAGTTTATATCTGGTTTTTTAGTAGAGAACACAATAAAGGCTTGTGTTACGTTTGCCACATTAGGTCGCATCAGCATAGAACTCCTAGGCAATATATCTTCTATAACACCTTTTTTATTATCTACACTTATCTTGACTTTATCTCCCACCATAGGACTTATTTTGTTATTTCTAAACTTTCCTCTAGCTTTGCATTCTACTACTTCGCCATTTTCTAATTTGATATAATAAAAACCACCTATTCCTTTTATTATAGTTCCAGTCATATTTCCTCCAACGTTATCAATTATTCAGCATCATCTTCTTGCATAGGATTCTGATCAGTATCAGGTACTTTAGCAGTTATTGTTATAGAGTCTCCTTTATATAACGTACTTGAAGGTGCTGTTACGCTTTGTACAACAGCATTACCAGTGGTATCCCCTTCTATATTTACTGTAATACCATTCTTCTGATATTGTCTAATTTGAGATTTTATTGAAGCTAATGTCTTATTTTCCCAATTGGGAGCGCTATATCCTTTTTCTGCAACACCATACTTAACTTTTATAGTCTGACCTATTTCTATTTTTGTATTCGCATCTATGCTCTGTTCGAATACTTTACCTACCTTATCTGGTTCCTCCGATGGATTAACTTCAACTGGGATTTTTACAATCTTCAATTTTGCATCTTCTACCTTGACCTCTGCTGCATCAATAGTCATATTCACCAAATTAGGTACTACAGTTGTTTGTATTTTAGGTCCTAGACTTACCACAAGATCCACTGTGCTTCCCTTTTGAGCTTCTTCCCCGCCATTTGGAGTTTGCCTTATTACACGATTTTCTTTTACATTGCTATATTCTTTTTCTACTTTACCCACTTTAAATCCGCTATTAGTTATAAGTGTCTCTGCTTGACTTAAGTCATAGTTCTTAACTTCCGGAACTTCCTGACTAGCAGGTCCTGAACTTACTCTTACTCCTACTTCACTATTCTTTTTGACTTTTGTTCCAACATCAGGAAAAGTTTTAATAATTGTACCTTTCTTTTTACTGCTATTTACCTCATCTCTTACTACATACACAAGACCCTTGCTCTCTATTTTATCTTTTGCATCATCCTGAGATAAGCCTATTACATCAGGTACTTTTACTTCCTCATTCTTCATATTATCAGTAATTCCAGTACCTCCGCCTGCAAACAGACTGCCAATTCCTCCACTGGCTAAAACTCCTACAGCAACTCCTGCCAATATAACAAACAGAGCTGCTATAGCTATTAATAAAATCTTTTTTCCGTTTCCACTACTCTTTTTCCTACCTCTTGTCTTAACATCATCATCATCTTCATCAAATATATCATCTTCATCTGTATCAGCTGCATCCGCCATCTTTCTTTTCACATCATCAGTGCTCATTACTCTCGTATAGTCTGTATCACTGTTTGACATTTTTACTTCATAATCCAAATTTTGTCTTATGTTCAATAGATCGTTTAACATTTCTCTTATGGTTTGATATCTCTTATTGGGATCTTTCTGTATTGCCTTTAAAATTAAGGAATTTAGACTATTAGGGATTGCTATATTAAGCTGCTTCGGTGGTACAGGCTCATCCTGTATATGTTTTAATGCTATAGTAACAGGACTTTCAGCGTCAAAAGGAACCTTGCCAGTTATCATTTCATATAATACAATTCCAAAAGAATATATATCTGTACGTACATCAACAAAGTTGCCTCTTGCCTGTTCTGGGGACAGATAGTGTGCTGAACCTATTATTTTATTAGAATTCGTTATAGTAACGGAACTAGATGCTTTAGCTATACCAAAATCCGTGACTTTTACTACTCCTTCGTCAGTAACCAGTATGTTTTGAGGTTTAATATCCCTATGAATTATATTATTCCTGTGAGCACAATCTAACGCTCTTGCTATCTGTACACCTATGTCAATCGTTCTTTCGTAGCTAAGTCTTGTGTTCTCAACGATTATCTGCTTAAGTGTCTTACCTCTAACATACTCCATAACAATATAATTTATATCATCTTGGCTTCCTACGTCAAATATATTAACTATATTATTATCAGAAAGGTTAGCTATAGCCGTAGCCTCTCTTTTAAATTTTTCAACGACATCAACATCGTTGTTATAGTCCTTCTTCAATACCTTAACAGCATCATATCTATTAAGTTTATGACATTTTGCTTTATAAACTACTGACATTCCGCCTTCGCCTATCTTTTCAAGTAACTCATAACGATTGTTCAGCATAGTACCTATCATATTAACACTTCCCTTCTATAACCATTACAGTTATATTATCTCTACCACCGTTTTTTTTAGCTAACTCTACAAGTTCCCTACAAGCTTGCATATTGTCTGAGTTACTTTCATCTAATATTCTGCTCATATCGTCTAATTCTATTTCGTTTGTTAATCCATCTGTACATAAAATTATCTTTTCTAAATTATTTGTATCAAGCTCAAATAAATCCACTTCAATATCACTTCCCGTACCTACTGCTCTAGTTATAATGTTTTTATTTGGATGATTTTTACCTTCGTCTTCAGTTATACTTCCTTCGTCTATAAGCTGCTGCACAAGAGAATGATCCTTTGTGACTTTAATTAGTTTCTTATCAGCTAATACATAGCAGCTCGAATCCCCTACATTAGCTACAATATAATTGTCTCCATCAGTTATACACGCTGTGATAGTTGTCCCCATTCCATTCAATTGATCATCCTGTTGAGACAACTTATTTACTTCGTCGTTAGCATAAATGATAGCTCTTTTTAATAAATTACCAATATCAGAAATCTGTTCAGCCTTCTTTACATATTCTATGACAGACTCAACTGCTGTTTTGCTGGCAACTTCGCCAGCATTATGGCCTCCCATACCATCAGCTATAATATAGATATTCAAACTATCACTTGTATAGCTAGCCATATAATCCTCATTCAATTCTCTTGTATTACCTACATCAGATAGTGCTCCTATCAAAGCAATCACCCCTTCCAAAGTATTATCTGAATCTTTCTACTTTTTCTCATAATCCATATAATTTTTCCTAAGCTGTCCGCAAGCAGCATTTATATCTGCACCTAACTCTCTACGCACAGTAGTTTGAATTCCATTTCTTTCTAATATAGTTTTAAAAGTATGGATTCTATCCTTTGAAGATTTATGATACTCTCTTTCTCTTACGTTATTTACTGGAATTAAATTTACATGACATAAAAGGCCTTGCAGCAGTTTAACAAGATTTTCTGCGTCTTCATTACTATCATTCACATCACTAATCAACGCATATTCAAAAGTTATTCTTCTGCTAGTCATATTTATATAATACCTACAAGCTTTTATTACTTCATCAATTGAATATTTATTAGCTATAGGCATAATCTCTTTTCTTTTTTCATCTGTACTAGCATGAAGTGAAATGGCCAATGTTATCTGATATTTCCTATCTGCCATTTGAATTATCTTGGGAACTATCCCACAAGTCGATATTGTTATTTTTCTTTGACCTATGTTTAGTCCATGCTTAGAATTAGCTAAATCTATAAATTTTATTATGTTATCATAGTTATCCATAGGTTCTCCACTGCCCATTATTACAATATGTGAAATACTTTCCTTAACAAAATCTTCAGCACAAAGTATCTCAGATATCATTTCTCCAGCAGATAGATTCCTAACCATTCCATCTATTGTAGAAGCACAAAACTTGCAGCCCATTCTGCATCCAACCTGAGAAGATATACAAATCGTATTACCATGTTTATACTTCATTACCACAGCTTCTATTATGTTGCCATCACTAAATCTATACAACAATTTCACTGTTTCGTCAAGCTGAGATACAAGGGACTTTACTATATTGGGAATTTCAATGTAGTATTCTTTCTTTAAGTCATTAATCAGAGATTTAGGTATATTGGTCATATTATCAAAATCATACACTCTCTTATAAATCCATTGAAATATTTGAGCAGCTCTAAATGAACTCTGTTTATGCTCCTTCATCCATATTTCTAACTCATTTATATTTAAATCTAGTATGTTTTTCATTTCTTTCTCCTCAACTTTGCAATAAAGAAACCATCCATGTCACTAGGCAATATGGTGACCATCCCATTATCCCCATAAATAAAATTACGATTATTATTAAAATTAATTTCATCTAAGACAAAATTTTCATTATTCTTCAAAAAATCATCTATGTTCTTTTCATTCTCATTTTTATTCAATGTACATGTAGAGTATACAAGTACACCGTTAGGTTTTACATATTTAGCTGCACTATGTAAAATATTTCTTTGAATTTTAATCAATTCATTTAAATCTTTTGACTGTTTTGACCACTTAATTTCTGGCTTTTTTCTTATTATACCAAGGCCAGAACATGGAACATCTGCAAGTACTCTATCAAATCTATCAACAAACTGTTCATTTATTTTTTGGGCATCACTTAATTCTGTGTTTATTATATCTAAGCCTAATCTAGATGCTGCTTCGTCAATAAGCTTAAGTTTATGTTCATACATATCACAGGCTATTATACTTCCAGTATTGTTCATTAACTCAGCTGTATAGGTAGTTTTTCCGCCTGGAGCTGCACATAAATCGAGGACTTCCATATTTTCTTTCACATCTAAAGCTTCTACTGCGAGCATTGCACTTTCATCCTGAACAGTTATGCAGCCGGCTTTGAAAATTGGATTTTTATCGATAGAACTTCCTTTAACTATTTTCAAAGCATTTGCTGAAACATTAGATTTCTGTACATTATAGCCAATATCTATGAGTTCGTCAAATACAGCAGATGAGTCTTTAACAATGGAATTAACTCTAACTGTAACCACTGGGGTTGAGTTAAGACCCTCCATAATCCTCTCAGCGTTCTCTTCGCCATACTGTTTTACAAACAATTTTACCATCCAATTTTCAAATGAGTATTTAAAACTTAATTGTTCTATAATACTTTGATTTTTTACATACTGCTTTTCTTTATTTCTTATGTAATTTCTCAGTACACCATTTACAAGCTTACTAGCGCCTATGGATTTAGTTTTTGCTAAATTAACAGCTTCATTAACTATAGCATAATCCGGAACCTTATCCAAATACATCATCTGATATACTGAAATTCTAAGAATATTTAATATCATTTTATCAAGTTTGCTAATAGGATTTTTTATAAAGCTGCTCAAAATTTTATCTATTGTATATTTATATTTGATTGTACCATATACAATTTCTGTTACCAAAGCTCTATCATTATCCTTAAGCTCCGATGAGTGTAGTCGATTTTTAAGTACTAAATTTGAATATGCTCCTTTATCTAATATTTCTCCAATTACTTCTACAGCCAATTTTCGTGTATTCATTGTTTACCTCTAATCTAATATTAGTCCCTCTTCAATATTGTTTCCCCTTATGTAATCAGATACTTTCATCCTTTTGCCATTAGGAAACTGTATTTCTTCAATTAGTAATGCTTTTTCACCTGTCGCTACTAATATTCCTTTATTATCAACCTTAAGTATACTTCCAGGAGTCTTATTTGTTTCTATATTAACAACAGCTGTCTTAAACACTTTCAGACTTAATTCATTATAGTTAGTATGTGCTACGGGCCATGAATTCAAACCTCTAACTAAGTTATGTATATCTTTTGCAGAAGCTTTCCAATCTATTTTAGCCTTTTCTCTGCTAAGCATAGGGGAATTGCAGCTCAATTCATCTACTTGAGGAACAGGTGTAAGTTTATTCTCAACCACTGCCTGTATAGTGTCTACTACTAGTTTTCCTCCATCTTCCATAAGCTTATCATGTAGTTCATCTGCTGTTAAATCCGGATCGATTGCAACTTTGCTCTGCATTAAAATATCTCCAGTATCTATTCCTGCATCCATTTTCATAGTTGTATTTCCACTCTCTGTTTCTCCATTTATTATGCACCATTGTATTGGGGCAGCCCCCCTGTATTTTGGAAGCAGTGATGCATGAAGGTTTATGCAATAATACTTTGGTATATCTAATATTTCTTGTGACAGTATTTGTCCATAGGCTACGACTACAATAAAATCAGGATTAATAGCTTTCAAAGCTTCTATGCATTCTCTGTCATTTTTCAGTTTTTCAGGTTGATAAATTTTTATTCCATGCTTTACTGCTACCTCTTTAACTGCACTGAAAGCAAGTTTCTTACCTCTGCCCTTTGGTCTATCAGGCTGAGTAAAGACTGCCTCAACCTGATGATTCAAAATAAGGCTTTCAAGAGTTGGCACTGCAAATTCAGGAGTTCCCATGAAAACTATCTTCATTGTATCAATCCTCACTTCTTACAAGCTTATCTATAAATAAAATTCCATCGAGGTGATCAAGTTCATGACAAACAGCTCTTGCCATAAAGTCTTCAGCTTCCATTGTAAACTCCTCACCTTTTTCATTCATTGCTTTTACCTTAACCTTAGTCGGTCTTTCAACTTCTCCCTGTCTTCCAGGAATGCTCAAACATCCTTCAATGTCTACACCACTGCCTGAGCTTTCTAAAATTACTGGATTTATAAACACATTAAGGCCTTCACCTATATCTATTACCACTATTCGTTTTAATATACCTACCTGAGGTGCAGCGAGACCAACTCCATTTTCAGCTTCATACATGGTTTCAGCCATATCCTTCACAAGTGTTACTATCTTTTCATCAATTTTTTCTACTAGCCTGCTTTTCTTTCTAAGAATTGGATCTTCTTCTGTTCTTATATTTCTTAATGCCATAATATCACTCCTATTATATCAATGTGTTCGGATTTACATCTAAATTTAACTTAATATCATTATATACAAATTTCAAATTATCATAAACAACTTTTTTTATTCTTTGCTTTGTGTCAATGTCAAACTTACCCTTTAATATTATCTGCCATCTGTATAATTCTTTTATTTTAGAAATACTGCAAGGACACGGCCCAAGGATATGTACGTTTTTGTCATGCTGAAATAGAATCTGTAAATCGTCATATACCTTTCTAATCGTATCAATAAGAAGTTTTTCATTCAAACTATTCAAATTAACATTAATAATATCATTAAACGGTATGTATTCCATGGACTTCCTAATGCCAATTTCCTCATTATAAAATTCTTCATAATTACTATGAGCTGAGCTCACTATGCTGTAATGTTCCGGCGAATAAGTCTGAACAACAACCTTTCCTTCCTTACTGCTTCTTCCAGCTCTTCCAGATACCTGAGTAATAAGCTGAAAAGTTCTCTCTGCTGATTTGTAGTCAGGTAAATTAAGAGTAAGATCTGCAGCTAGTATACCTACTAACGTAACATTAGGAAAATCTAATCCTTTTGATACCATCTGAGTTCCTATCAAAACTTGAGCTTCTCCTTTTTTAAAGGCCTCATATATATTAATGTAGGAATCTTTTCCTCTCGTAGTATCCATATCCATCCTAAGTGTTTTAACACCTGGAAAATATTTTTTCACCGCTTCTTCAACCTTCTCTGTTCCTATTCCAAAGTACTTAATATATTTACTGCCGCATTTCGGACAAGTATTTTTAGGTCTTTCTTTATAGCCACAGTAGTGACAGTGCAGCATATTATCCTCTCTATGATAAGTTAGCGAGATATCACACTGTCTGCATCTATATACAAAACCACAGCTTCTGCAGGATACAAATGGCGAAAAGCCTCTCCTATTTAAAAAAAGTATTATTTGATTACCTTGCTCTATATTATTTCTTATATCCTCATGCAGCTCTCTGCTAAATATAGATCTATTATTACTTATAAGTTCGTCCCTCATATCAACTACAGTAACTTCTGGGAGTTTTGCATTGTCCGCTCTTGAATTTATAGATAATAATCTTACTTCACCCTTCTTAGCTCTATAGTAAGTCTCCATAGAAGGTGTTGCAGTACCATACACTACTTTTGCCTGATTATTTCCGGCCACAAACTCTGCAACTTCTCTGCAATCATATTTAGGATTGCTTTCAGATTTATAACTTCCATCATGCTCCTCGTCTAATATAATAAGTCCTAAATTATTAAACGGTAAAAAAATAGCTGACCTAGCACCTATAGCAAGCTTTGTTCTGCCTTCCTTTACCCTCATCCATTCGTCATAACGTTCTCCCTCTGACATTCTACTGTGAAATACACTTATATTATTTCCAAAACGCCCCTTAAACCTTTCAAGCATCTGTGGAGTGAGTGAAATTTCTGGTACAAGTACTATACAATCTTTATTCTCTTTAAGGTTCTTCTCAACAAGCTGTAAATATATTTCTGTTTTTCCGCTGCCAGTTATCCCATGAATTAAATATTTATCTTCACGTCCATTACATATTGAATCATAGACAATCTTTTGGTTATTATTAAGCTTTCTAGCTTCATATCGTTCATAGATTTTATCAGAAACTCTGTCAATTTTCTGTTGTTTGACAATTAAGATCTGATGCTTTATTAACGTATTTATCGAGCTTAGCGAAAACCCAAATTCGTTTGAAAGTCTGTTTTTATTATATAACCCCTCATTATGTTTAACAGCTTGATATATGTTTACATAATTTTTCTTATATAAATTTCCTTCTGGTGCTTTTGCCGTATATAGTCTCTGTTCTAATTTACTAGCCATATTTTTAAGAATACCACTCGGAAGCATGACTCTTATGCAATCTAGATAGCTGCATAAGTATCTTTCCTTCATAAACTTTATAAGCTTAACTTGTTTTTCTCCAAAAAGAATATTTGCGCTAACTATAGAATCAATGTATTTTAACCTTTGTATATTATCAGAAGCATTTTCATATAATTCAATAACATATCCATCTATCTTTTTATTGCCTTTTCCAAAGGGAACCTTTACCTTACTTCCTATATTAACATGATTGACTAATCCTTCAGGTATGCCATATGTAAACACCTTGTCAACCATTATTGATTCATTATTTACAATAATACCTGCGTAATTGAACACTATGTCGCCTCCTGAATAAATAATGAAAGGGGATACATCTTATTAGGAAATTAGGCTTACATCTTATCAGATGCTGCCCAATTATATTGATGTCCCCCATTATGCTGATGTCCTAATTAATTGAAAAAAGCGCTTTAGCGCCTTTTCTCAATAACATCAAATATTTTAGCTGCTACCTGCAGTTTAGTCATTTTTTCTACATGAAGCTCAGTTTCCTTGTCAATAATAACTACTCTGTTATCATCTGATGCAAAACCTGTATCTTCAGCGGATATGTCATTAGCCACTATAAAATCCAAATTTTTCTTAAGTAGTTTACCTCTTGCGTTTTCTATCACATTTTGGCTCTCTGCAGCAAAACCAACTAATATCTGATTTTCTCTTTTCTTGCTTCCTACTTGCAGCAATATATCATTATCAATAACAAAATCTATAGATAATTTGTCACTGTTTTTTTTAATTTTTTGGGAACTGTATGCTTCCGGTTTATAATCACTAACTGCTGCACTTTTTATTATTATGTCACTTTCGTGCATATTGCTCATAACTGCATCTAACATTTCCTGATTCGTATTGACTCTTATTAAATCTGCCCCATACGGAACATCAATACTTGTAGGACCACTTATAAGTATAACATGGGCGCCTCTATTCAATGCTTCCTCTGCAATTGCATAACCCATCTTTCCAGTAGATCTGTTAGTTATATACCTAACAGGATCTATTGGTGCTATAGTAGGACCTGCTGTTACGAGCACTGTCTTGCCTATAAGTTCCTTTTTCTGATATAATTTTCGCGTAATGACTTTTGCTATTTTGTTAATATCCTCCAACTTACCTATGCCTTCATCACCACAGGCAAGTCTCCCTTTAGCTGGTTCAATAAATTCGTAATTTAACGTCTTAAGCTTGTTAATATTTTCCTGAACAATTACATTGTTATACATATTAGTATTCATAGCAGGTGCAAAAATCACCGGAGCATTTGTAGCCATTATCGTAGTGGAAAGCATATCATCAGCTATACCATTAGCAACCTTCCCAATGATATTAGCTGTTGCTGGTACAACTGCTAATAGATCTGCTTTTTTTGCTAATGATATATGCTGAATCTCCCATGCTCTTGGTTCTTGAAACATATCGAAGATTACATCATTTCCAGATATACTTCTAAAAGTAAGCGGAGATACAAACTCCGCAGCATTTTTAGTCATTATTACTTCTACATTAATATCTCTTTTCCTAAGATAACTAACTAAATCAATAGCTTTGTACGCAGCAATTCCGCCAGTAACGCCAAGAACCACTGTCTTACTTTGCTGCATTATTTTATTCCCTCTTTTACAGTTTCATAGACTATTGCACCACTATTTACTTCGTTTATAGCTACTGTTAATGGTTTTGTTGCATCTATTCTTATAAGAGGCTCTTCACCATCTATAAGCTGTCTAGCTCTTTTAGCAGTAACTGTTACTAATGAATATCTGTTTTCCACCTTGCCTAATAAATCTAATATTGATGGACTAATCATAGAGTTGTTCATGAATTAAACCCTCCTTAGAATCTAAAATTTCTTCTTTTATTCTATCTACTCTACATTTTTCTGCAGCCACAATGGACTGTATCTTTTTAACAGCATTTTCTACAGTGTCATTCACCACTGCATAATTGTACTTAGAAACATAGTTTATTTCATGGTAAGCAGACTTAAATCTTATCATTAGAGATTCAGGAGTCTCACTGCCTCTTCCTATTATTCTATTTCTAAGTTCCTCCATGGAAGGTGGTAATATAAATATAAACACTCCTCCAGGATAGTTCTCCTTTACTTTAAGCGCACCTTGAATATCGATTTCTAATATCACATCACGGCCGCTATCTATAACTTCCATAACATGTTCTTTTGGAGTACCATAGTAGTTTCCATAGACCTCAGCATATTCAAGAAATCTGTTGTTTGCAATTTCTTCTTCAAACTTATCTTTTGTTAGAAAAAAATAATTTTTACCATCAATTTCACCATTCCTTGGACTTCTAGTAGTAGCTGAAACAGATAACCAAAAGTCTTCTTTTTCAAGGAGAGCCTTGCATATTGTACCTTTTCCAGCACCAGAAGGTCCTGATAATACAACCAATACACCCTTTTCATTCATTATTCATCTACCTCATCAATGTCTTCTTCACCTTTAGATGACAGCCTATGTGCTACTGTTTCTGGCTGAACTGCTGATAAAATAACATGGTCACTATCTGTTATGATAACTGCTCTCGTTCTCCTTCCATAAGTAGCATCAATAAGCATACCTCTATCTCTTGCTTCCTGAATAATTCTTTTTATAGGTGCGGACTCTGGACTTACAATTGCAATAAGTCTGTTAGCAGAAACTATGTTTCCAAATCCTATGTTTATAAGTTTTATCCCCATTTTATTCCTCCTGAATTACTCTATATTTTGTATTTGTTCTCTGATTTTCTCTATCTCATTTTTTATATTTAGAGCATATCTAGTTATTTCTAAATCATTTGATTTAGATGCTATTGTATTTGCTTCCCTGTTAAGTTCTTGAACAAGGAAATCGAGTTTTCTACCTATAGGCTCAGTTAAATCAACTGTTGAGCTTATTTGAGAAATGTGACTTTTAATTCTAGTGATTTCTTCATCAATACAACATCTATCAGCATATAATGCTAATTCCATATTTAACCTGTTTTCATCTATAACTGAATTATCTGTTAGTATCTCTTTCAATCTATCAGTAAGCTTTTGTTTATACTGAAGTATATGTTCTTTTGAACGGTCTTCTATTTTTTCTACATCCGATCTTATTTTATCGCATTTTTTTAATATATCATCATGAAGTTTTTCGCCTTCTGCCTTTCTCATATCCTTTAATACATCGATAGCCTGTATAATAGGTATTTGCATTTCCTGCCATATGGTTTCCATATTTTCTTCCTCTTCTTCAAGGTATATGACATCAGGAAATTTTGATAAGAGGCTCAAAGAAACATCTTCCTCAATATTATACCTTTCCTTTAGTTGAAGAAGGCACTGATAATAGCTATCACTGAGTGTCGTATTAAGTTTAGCCTGAACGCCGAGTTTCTCTATGTTATTATAATTTATAAATACATCTATTTTACCTCTGCTTAAGTTTTCACTTACTAGCTTTCTAACTCGGTCTTCTAGACTTATTATTGTTCTCGGAATTCTAACATTTATATCCAAGAATCTATGATTTACGCTCTTTATTTCAATGGTAAAACTTTTTTTGCCTTCAACTTCATATGCTGCCCTTCCAAAACCAGTCATGCTGGAAACCATTCAGTACATCTCCAATCTTTATTAAACTCCATAGTTCCTATTATACATAAAATAATAGTAAAAATTCAAGCTTTTTTATCGTATACACGATTATATTCTCATAATCTCCTGCTTTCTTTATCTTTATAATATGTACAACATACATAATTATTAAACAATATATTATTCAAATACTGCATATAATGTAATCAAATT
>NZ_MZGV01000018.1 GCF_002029235.1 Clostridium oryzae | reverse complement strand
GGAAATAATTAATTAGCATAACAATAAATGTATAGCAGTAACTGATTAGGTATTTAATGTGATAGAGCTTTATTTTTATGCAAGAAATACATTTTTCAGAAAGAATGTACTAAAGATGATACATTTTTGAAAAGAGATTAAAAAAAGAGCTGTTCGCATCAATTAAATAAGCTGACACGAACAGCTCTTTTCACATGCTTTGTGAAAATCCTTAATCAAATATAGTAATTAAACTAGTTTCCTGAAATTGAATTAATAATCTTCCAATTATTATTTTCCTTTTTAACGGTAAGTGCGCCGCTAAGTTTCATTTTCTTTGTTTTTTTAGTATCTTTATTTACCTCACTAAATTGGTACGTATAATTATAAGTTATAGTTTTAGCTTTCTTATCCTTTTCTGTTCCTGTAATCTTTATGCTGCTGATTTTTGCAAAGTAATTGTTATTAAAAGCATCTGCTATTCTTGTATAAGATGCTTTTTTTTCATCAAAAAACTTATAAGATGAGTTGCTTAAATATTGCTTGAATTTTTTAGTGTGCGATTCATAACTTTTATTATATTCATCGTCACCAGATGCTTTAGCATCGTTTGCCATCTGCTGATAATAATCAAAATCCTTTTGGTTAACTGTGTAATAAGCTTTCAAGAAATTTAATACAGTTTTTTCTCCATTATCAGTTTTGCAGGATACAAGTAAAGATATTGCAAACAATAATGTTATAATAAGTACAAATCTTTTTTTCATGTCGATTCCCCCTAGAATGATTTTTGTGTCAAATTAAAAGCAGCAAATAGGATATTTGATAGGATAAGAAATTTGACACAAAGTATATTATAATAGATATGGATGAGTATTACAACATAGTAAATATTAATCATACATATAAAATTATTCATGTAATTCTAAAGAGTATCATGTAAATACTTATTGTATATGGGTTCTTTATAAATTAATATAATATTATAACTGTTACATATAGGTATAAGGAGGATGAAACTATGGCAGTTCTAGATGTTAATTTTTATTCAAATGTATTAATGAGACCAGTTATCTATAAGGCCATAATTCCTATAGATGGACCGGTATTTCCAGGTACGGAAGCTAAAAAAACAAAAGAACTTGAGACGGTATATCTTTTACATGGAATTATGGGAAATTGTAATGATTGGACATTATACACAAGGGTAGTTAAGCTGGCCGAGCAGTATAATGTGGCTGTAATTATGCCATCTGGAGAAAACAGTTTCTATGTTGATCAGGAAACGCAATGGAATCATTATGGTGAATACATAGGAAAAGAATTAGTGGAAGAAACAAGAAAATTATTTCCACTGTCACATAAGAAAGAGGATACTTTTATAGCAGGCCTTTCCATGGGAGGGTACGGCGCTATACGAAATGGGCTAAAGTATAATGACACGTTTGGAGCTATAGCAGCTTTATCAGCCGCACTGGTGACTGACCAGGCATTGGAGGCTGACGAGAAAGCTGAGTGGTTTTTTTCTAAAAAGAGTTACTATGAGACTATTTTTGGAGATTTATCTAAATTAAAAGGAAGTGATAAAGATCCAGAATGGTTAGTTAAGAATATTAAAGCACAAAATGGTAGTATGCCGAGGATGTATTTGGCTTGCGGAACAGAAGATGATTTGCTAGTTGTTAACAGGCGGTATAGAGATTTTCTAAAAGCAGAGAATGTTAAGCATACTTATGCTGAGAGTAGCGGAATTCATGATTGGAAGTTCTGGGATGAGTATATCGAGAAAGCACTGAAATGGGTGTCTAATATTGGATAAATATGCAGTAGTATATTAGGATACAGGTATAAAGTGTTTATGCTGATGATTCTAGTACCATTACCTGCAGTTTTATTTGTATCGCTGCAAGGAGTACTAAAGCTTAACACTACCTATAGAAAATTAACAAATTTATACTATGAAAAAATATACAAAGCTGATGGACTTATATTAAACTCAGATAGAGATATGTATCAATCTTTGATAGCATTAAAAGCATTATCACAAAAAGGGGTTAGTAAGGTTGATAGAAAAAATGAGATTGTTGATTTGAATGAAAATGTTAATCAGACAAGAGACAGAATGAAAAACGCTATTGATATATTGACGGCAATTAAATCTGAAATAAGGGAAAGCAAAGATAAGGATACCAATAAAAATGTATTTGAAAGTTATAATGAATTTGTACTGAATTATGAACTTTGGCTAAAGCAATTTGATATTAGTACTGGCAAAATATCTGATCCACACCAATTTAATGAAGCTTTTGATGCTGCTAGGGGAAATATAGATACGATGACAAATACGTTAGATTTGGTAGCGCAAAACAGTAAAATTCATATGAAGGAATATATCAATACTACAATAGTTCAATTTTCCATATTAGCCTTTTCAGTAATAGCGATTACTCTGATTTTAGGGGTAATCATATCTAGAGATTCAACTAAGGTACTAATAAAAATAAAAGATCTTGCAGCAAGACTTTCAAATTATGACTTTTCAAAAGATCTTATGCTAAAGCGAAGTGATGAATTTGGTCAAACTGCAGATATTTTAAATAGAGCACAGCAAAATGTTAGGGTACTTGTAGATAGTATAATCGATAAAACTAAGAATATAGATTCGGACAGTCAGCAGCTAGCTATTTGAATAAATGATATAGGTAGAGATTTTGTAGAAGTAAATAAGGCTACAAGGATTATAAATTTGGGGGTTCAGGAGAATAGTGCACTGGCGGAAGAAATTTGAGCATCAGTGGAAGAAGTTAATTTAAATGCTGAAATATTATTTACAAAGGCTGCAGAGGGAGCTAGTAATGCAATTGATATTAAGGAAAGAGCAAACAATGTAGTTAGTAGCAGCAGCAGAGCTATTGAAGATATTAAAAAGTGTATGAAGAAAAAGAAGTAATGATAGTAAAATCAATTGAAGGGGGTAAAGGTGTAGCTGAACAATTAATTTGCTTTCTCTAAATACAGCAATAGAAGCTGCAAGAGCTGGTCAACATGGAAAAGGATTTGCTGTAGTAGCAGAGGAAGTTAGAAAATTGGCGGATCAATCCTCGGAAGCAGTACAAAATGTAAAAAGTATCATTGATAGGGTAGAAAAGTCTTTTGGAGATTTATCTCAAAATAGCAATGAACTTTTAAGATTTATGGAGAATGAAGTAAATAGCCAATTTAAAGATTTCTTAAAAATTGGTAACCAGTATTATAATGATGCAGAGCTTTCAAATGGTTTAAGTGATATGGTAAATAGGTTTAAGATAAAAATATAAAAAAGTCCAATATAAAAACAGTGAATTTATAAGAAGTTCAAATTATTTAGATTTCTTATCAATTCATTTTTTTTATTAAGAGCAATTTTATCAAAAAACACTATACAACTACATAATATCTGATTAATCACATAGATGGTAGTAAGCTATAGATAAATAGTACAAATATTTTTTCAAAAAAGAAGGAAAATTGACATTTATATTGAATATACTATAATATGAACCAAAATATTGTAACATATCAAATCAATATAATATAAATGACTAATTTAATATATATGATAATATTTGGAGGTGATACCAAAAAGTGTTAAGACTTAGTTGGATTGAAATATTTTTAAGATTGATTCCAGAAATGCTGCTTGTGAATTGGGGAATTTGTGTAGTCGCTAAGCAGAAAATAAGTGCTAATAAGTACATCGCCTCAAGTGTTATAATGGGATTCGTAACATTCATGGTCAGGAAATTACCCATATATTATGGAGTTCATACATTTATAATCTTGATTCTTACAATATGTTCTATGGCTATTATAGGGTTGCCAATTATTAAAGCTATGTATGGTACATTGGCAATGTTTACCTTACTCTCTTTTAGCGAACTCATAAATGTAGTATTGTTAGATATTTTTAGCATAAATACGAGTAGCAGGTTTACTAATGTAATTGTAAAATCTATTTGTGGGATACCTTCTATAATTATTATGCTTATTGTTATTAAATCTGTAGATTACTTTGTTAGAAAGGGTTTAAAACTGAAAAATGTCAATAACTGAAAGAATAGCTATTAGTTTTGGAAAAAAAACTAAGGATTACTTAAATATTAATGATGATAGAGAGGAAATTATTGTATATGGTGCAATAAGTTTATTGCAGACTATATTTTCAATTTTATGCGTAGTTGCTATGGGTGCAATGTTAGGAGTTTTATATGAAACACTTCTATTCTCCATAGCCGGTGCTTTGCTAAGAAAATATTCTGGTGGAGTCCATGCGTCATCTTCTTCCAGATGCATAATAATAGGTACTTTTGTATCTGTTATGTTTGGAATTTTCATAAATAAAATCCAAGTACTAAACATTCACTACGTATTGATATTGTGTATATTAAGTATGATTTTCGCTTTAATAACTGTTTTGAAAAATGCACCTGTTGATAGCATAAACAAGCAGATAGACAGTTTAGTTATGCGAAAAAAATTTAAGAAATTATCTGTTATTATTGTTATATTATTCTCTATTGTTATATTTACCGCTGGTTTATTATATAGCATAGATAATAATTCATACTATGTGAAAACAGCTGAATGCTTTGCATTAGGAAGTTTTTGGCAGGCTGTTACGCTTACCAGAGCAGGTACAATAGCTTTTAACAAAGTAGACTTTGTTTTAAAATATATTATGGAAAGGAAGTAACAGTAATGAAAAAAATCATGAAAAAAGCCATAGTTAAGGTAGCTGCAAAAGTTTGTTCATCTATGGCAACTTCAGTTTCAGCATCAGCATGCCTTTGGGGAGCATATCAACCTAAAGAACCAAAGAGTCTAAGAAAGTAGGCTTGAAATTAACAACAAGATTAAAGTTATAGTGAAAATTACTAATTGTATTATTGGTAATTTTTACTTTTTATGTGGTATTTAATCTATATTTTGGTGTGAAACTACATAAAGTAGGGGCTTCATATAAGATACTTTCAAATTAATAAAGTAAAAATGATTATTTAAGATAAATTATAATTTTAGACAAATTGTGCGTGACATTTATAGTGGAGGAGGATATTTATGAATAGTACTAGTGAAAATGTTGATGACAATGTGCTTAAGATGTTATCAGTTTTAAAAATGTCAATAGTAGCGTTTCTGATAATTATGATATATATGGATACACCTGAATATTATAAGATATTTAGAGCTAGATACGATTGGAAGTTTAATTTATATACAATAGGACTTCTTCTACTTTTGATGGGTTTAATATATGCTGTTTGGATATTGATAAATTTTAGGTTAAATGTATCAACGTTAACGTTTAAAATCTCGTGGACAATTGAAAATGCATTTTTCGCTTTGTTGATATGCTCACCTATATATCTATGTACAACTTACGATAATGTCTACAAATATCTATTTTTATTGCTCATAATATCCTCAGTTATTCAATATGGTTTAAAATATGGTATCATGACAGCACTGTTTTCTTCTGGATGTGTACTTGGCGCTGATCTTTTATACGCACCTGAGAAAAACGGTATCAATGTATATTTTCAGAAAGATTTAATTTTGGTGGGAGTTTTTATCTTTGTTGCATGGGTGCTGGGTTACTATGTTGAGTTAGAAAATGAAAACAAAAATAAAAAGGATAAACAGCTTAGAGTACTAAATGATGAGCTTCAGGAGCAGAATTCAGAAAGACTGATTTTTGAGGAATCATTGCTAAAAAACAAAATATGTTATGATATTTTGTTTGAAAATGCTCAAAATGCTATAATAGTACATTCTAACGGACTAATATTATATGCTAATAAAAGTGCGGCTAGACTATTTGGATATCAAAATCCTATGAAACTAAATGGTAAGTCAGTTTATGATCATTGTAACGAAAAAAATATACAAGCTGTATCCGAAAGATTCTCAAATATAGTTAGCAATAAGCTATCAAAGGTTACTTACGAAGAAGACATAATAAATTGTAGGGGTGATTCAATTTCTGTACGTAATACCTCTTCATATTTTATTTATGATGGAGAAGCATCAGTGTTGACATTTTTACTTGACATAACATCAGAAAAACAAATTGAACTATTAAAGCATGATGTAGAGGAGAATTTAAGACTATTAAATAAGTCAAGAGAATTTAATACACTTATTACAGAATTTTTTACTAATATATCGCATGAGTTCAAGACACCGGTTAATGTAATTTCGGTAGCTGTACAGACGATGAATTTATATCTTAATGATTTTAATGTTGATAACATAGACAAGTTTAAGGTGTATTTAAAAATGATAAAGCAAAATTGTTTTAGAATGACGAGACTAATAAATAATCTTATGGATATTACAAAGGTCGATTCTGGCTTTATTAAATTAAATAAAAAAAATGATAATATAGTAAGTGTTGTTGAGGACATTACTCAGTCAGTAGCAGCATATGTAAAAAGTAAGAATATTGAATTGGTATTTGACACAGATGTGGAAGAGAAAATAATGGCTTTTGATCATGATAAGATTGAACGTGTAATTCTTAATTTATTATCAAATGCTTTTAAATATACAAATGCGGATGGACATATATTTGTAACAATAAAGGATTTAAGTGGACAGGTTTCTATAAGTGTAAAAGATGATGGTGAGGGTATACCGAAAGATATGCTTAATATAATATTTGAACGATTTGGACAGGCTAATAGGTCACTGTCAAGACAATGTGAGGGAACAGGAATAGGATTGTATCTCGTTAAAACTTTTGTCAAAATGCATGGCGGAACAATAAGTGTTTTCAGTGAAGAAAAGCAGGGGTGTGAGTTTAGAATAATATTACCAGCAGACAAGGTTGAAAATGAAGCTGCTGAGGAAAGTAGAGATTTATATAAGAGCAATGTTGACAAGATAAATATAGAGTTTTCGGATGTATATTCGGTAACTATATAATTTGCGAACCAACGGTGGGGGCATGACCTATCGGTCATTGCGCCCTTCGGGTTCTGTAAATTAAATAGATGCAAATTAGGAAGTGTATCTTTTAAATATCAATTAATATTATGGCTATCACCGCATTTTACAGCTGGTATTTTTATTTCTACAGTAGTACCTTCAGATAATACACTCTTGTAGGTAAGACCATATTGTTCTCCATAGGATAGTTTAATTCTATCATCAATATTTTTTAGACCATAGCCGCTCCCTTTTTGGCTGTTTATTTCACCAGATAGTATTTTGTCAAGCATATCTTCGGGAATTCCAATACCATCATCTTTTACAAAGATTGTTATAATATCGTCATCAGTTTCACTGGTTATTGAGATATTACCACATTCATTTCCACGACCTAATATGCCATGAATAATTGAATTTTCCACTATTGGCTGTAATGTAATTTTAGGAATATCATAATCTTTGATTTTTTCATCAATATCTATAGAAAGATTTATCCTGTTTGAATACCTCATATTCTGTATCTCTACATATAATGAAACATGAGTTAATTCATCTTTTATTTTAGTTATAGCTTTTCCCTTATTTAAACTAAGCTTATAAAATTTTGCTAAATTTTTTACGGCTTCGCTAATTTCCTTATTCATATTTTTATAAGACAGCCAATTTATCATATCTAATGTATTGTACAAGAAATGAGGATTTATCTGGGCCTGCAAAGCCTTTAGCTCGGCATTTTTTACTGCCTTACCTGATTTGTATTGCTTCTCAATGAGAATGCCCATTTGACTTAACATATAGTTATAATTTTCAATGAGCTCGCCAATTTCATCACTGCTTGTATTATTAACAAAAGAATTCAAATTTCCCTCATGTACCTTTCTCATTGCTTTGATCAATTTGTATATTCTCTTTGTAAGTGAGTTTGAAAAATAAAAAGCAAGAGTAAAAGCAATAGTGCCTATAATTAATAGTAACAGTATAAGATCATTTCTTATGGATCTTATCTTTGAAAAAATGCTGTCTGTTGGTATGATGGTTACCATATACCAATCGGTGTTAGCTATTATAGAACTCTCAACAAGGCAGTCATTACCATGTATATTTACAGTAGACAATTTATTTGTGTTATTTGATAATCTCATTGCTAGTTTTGTAGTAATTTTATACTTTTTTAATAATTTCATATTTGAGGCAGTAACTATTGTACCTCTGGAGTTTTGTATATAAGTAAGACCTTTGTCTATGGTGTTTGCATTTTTAATTATTTGATCTATCATGCCCTTTTGAAAATCAATTCTAACAAAACCAATATCTTGACTGTAATCATTAGGATTTCTTATTGAAGTAACTACAGAAAGCAAATTTGGATCAGTATCACTAATTTTATCAAGGTAAGAGCTGGGGCACCATAAATTTTTTTTACCGCTTTGTTTTAGTATTCCATACCATCTTGAATGTTTTGCCTGATAATTGCCCAATATATTAACATTTTCTGAAGAGTAAGTAAATACATCATTTAGATAGACTCTAACCTTATATATGTCTACAGTGTCCTGAAAAGAATCTAGAAATTTACGCAAATTTGTCATATCTTTAATTTGATCGTGTATGTCATATTCATATGGATTCTTAGCTAATATTGAAATTAAATTATCATCAATACCGACTACGTTACAGACATTTAAAAATCTATATAATTTATATGATAAAAATAAATTAGTTTGATCAAAGGCTTGCTTTGATGAATAAGTTATATAGCTTTCAATCAGAGTAGATACCTTTTGATACGTCAACATTGATAAAAGCAATAGTGGAATTATTATAAGTAAAAAGTAGGACAAAAGAAATTTATGCATTAATTTAATCTGAGAAAAAAACTTTATTTTCATGAAAAAAACTTTTGCCTGTATTCTGAAGGCGTTAAGCCGGTATCCTTTCTGAATATTTTAGTAAAATAATTTCCATCACCATATCCTACTTTAGAAGCTATTTCATTTATCTTCATTGTCCTATCCTTTAGAAGCTTTTTAGCTTCATTAAGCCTGTATTCAAGAATATATTTGTTAACAGTCATTCCAGTCTTGTTTTTGAAAATAGTACATATATACGCAGTCGTCAGATAAGTATTTTCACTAATTTTCTGAAGCGATAAGTCTAAATTATCATAATTTTTATGAATGTAATCTAATACACTTGATACAGGATTATCATGTGTACTCTTTTGAGCCATATAATTAAAAATAGTCTCGATTTTGTCTGTTACGTAGGCTTCAGTATCATATATAGTATTAAATTCCAAAAATTTTTCAAACGGAATAGAAGCACTTAAATCGTTATCACTGACCCCTAGATTTCTTTCTGATGCAAATGACGTAAGTTTTAGAAACAATCTATAGTATATATCTTTTATATAATTAACAGGAGTAGCTGTATTCTGTTTAATATCACAAGTTAATCGCTTTATGGTAAGAAGACATTCCTGCTTATTTTCGGATATAAGCTTGTCATAGAAGTTGTTAAATAAATTATCTTCACTTTGATAAATGGAAGTTTTGTGTTCTGAATAGTATATTATTGAATTATGATAATAGTAAAAACACTCACTCATTGCGTCCATAGAAGTCTTATAAGATTTTGATAATTCACCAAGAGCAGGAACCTTTTTCCCTACAGCTATAAAAAAATTCGTATAACTGCTTAAATAGTCAGATATTGCTGAAAAAAGCTGATGCAAATATTTATCCTTAGAAAGGTTTAATTTATTCTTAATCCAGAATATGTGGACTACGATTCTTTTATCATCAATAAAGCTGCAAATACTTTCATAGCCATTTTTTTCAATCAGCTTTTCTACATTAGAAAGTATATCTTCTTTAATAAATTCATCATCGCCAATAAAGGATATGATAAGTGTCACGAAATTGGATTGCATGAGTTTATTGTATAGTTTTGCATCTATGGTATCTTTTAAGTCATCAATTTTTAAATCCTTCTCAGTAAGTTCTAATGCAAGCTGTTTTTTCATATTCTTGTTAGTCTGCATACTTTTAGATTTAGCACCTATGGCGTTTTTTAGTGATACTTGAAGTTCCTCTATGTCTATAGGTTTTTCTACATAACTTACGGCTTTTAACTTAATAGCCGCTTTAAGATATTCCTTATCTGAATATCCACTCATGAAAATGATTTCACAAGATGGCAGCATATCTCTGAGTCTAAAGGACAATTGTACTCCATCCATTCTAGGCATTCTAACATCTGTAAGAAGAATGTCAGGACTGAAAGTTGAAGCTATTTCTAAAGCATCTAATCCATCAAAAGCTTGTCTTACTTCCGAGACGCCAAGTTCATCCCAAGGTATTTGTTCTATAATACCTTCACGGGTAAAAATTTCATCATCTGCTATAAGTACCTTGAACATAAAAGCCTCCTATACGTTTAAATGTTTACAAGTTAATTATATAACCAGTTGCCACATAACACAATGAATTATTCGATATGTAAAAATATGTAATATGAACAGTAAAATATTTTACTATAATCTAAATATTTTACTAATGTAAACAGTTTAATTAGATGTTAATATTTTATTAACGAGTTGAAAACGTATTACTAACATTGGAAAGGGTGATATAAGTGGAGAAACAAGGTTTTATTTATAAAGTCAAAAAAAATAAAACGTTATTATTAATGCTTCTTCCAGCAACAATCTATTTCTTTATATTTGCTTATTTGCCTATGGCGGGAGTTGTTATAGCATTTAAGAGTTTAGATTATAGTAAAGGTATATTCGGAAGTCCTTGGGTTGGATTTGATAATTTTAAATTCTTTTTTATTTCAGGACAAGCTTTTAGCGTAACAAGAAATACTATTTTGTATAATTTAGCTTTTATTCTTGTTAATACATGTCTTCAGGTAACGATGGCCATATTCCTTGCAGAAATAAAGGGAAAATATTTTAAGAAAATTACTCAATCATTAATGTTTCTTCCGTATTTTATTTCTTGGGTTATAGTTGGAGTAATGGTATATAACTTATTCAATTTTGAAAACGGTACATTAAATTCATTCTTAAAAGCGCTGCACCTTCATACAATAGATGTTTATTCAAAGCCAACAGCTTGGATTTTCATAATAATAATTTTTAGTGCATGGAAAAATGTAGGGTATGGTACGGTGCTGTATCTAGCTGCTATAATGGGTGTTGATGCTGAGATATATGAAGCTGCTGAGGTTGATGGTGCCAATATTTTTCAAAGAATATTTAAGATTACTATACCTTGTTTAAAGCCTACAATGATTATTCTTATTCTGCTTGCTATAGGAAATATATTTAAAGGCGATTTCCAGATGTTCTATCAGCTGGTTGGAAATAATGGTCCTCTATTTAATGTTACAGATGTTATAGATACATTTACATTCAGATCATTAATTCAAAACAGTGAAGCTGGAATGGCAGCAGCTGCAGGATTATATCAATCAGTATTCTGCTTTATAACAATTTTGACAGCGAATTACTTGGTTAGAAGATATGATGAAGACTATTCATTATTCTAGAAAGGGGGGAGTAGAACATGAATAACAAAACGAAGATTAAAAAATCTAGCGACAAAGTAGCTTTTAACATAATATCATATGCTGCACTGATATTTGTAGCACTAGTCTGTTTCTTACCCTTCTTAATGGTAGTTTCAGGTTCATTCACATCAGAGCAGTATATTGAAAAACACGGTTTTGGACTATTACCTAAAGATTTTTCCACAGTGGCTTATTCCATGGCACTTAAGGATCCTATCGCAATACTTAGGGCCTATGGAGTTACTATAAGTGTAACTGTAATTGGAACTGTGATTGGGTTATTTATAACAGCTATGACTGCCTATGTGTTGCAGCGTAAAGATTTTGAGTGGAGAAATAAGTTTGCTTTTTACTTCTTCTTTACTACGTTGTTTAGTGGAGGACTTGTACCATGGTACATATTGATGGTGAAATATCTTCATATGAAAAATAACTATTTAGCACTTGTAATTCCTCCAATGCTCAGTGTATTTAATATGTTAGTTATGAAAAGCTTTATGAGCAGTATCCCTGGAGCAATATCGGAATCGGCGAAAATAGATGGTGCAGGAGATTTCACTATTTTTGTAAAACTGATATTACCTTTAGCTAAACCGGCACTGGCTACAGTAGGATTATTTACAGCATTAGGATATTGGAATGATTGGTATAATTCTATGCTGTTCATGCAGAATGAAAAATTATATAGTTTGCAATATTTTTTATATAAAATAGTTAACAATATAGAAGCATACAAACAGATAGTGTCACAGCATGCATCAGTAGATGTGAATATAGAGCTTCCGAGCGAATCTTTCAAAATGGCACTTACTGTTATAGTTACAGGTCCAATAATATTGCTATATCCGTTTGTTCAGAGATATTTTGTTCAAGGAATAACAATTGGAGCAGTAAAAGGATAGTTCCCTATAAGGGGTTATCATAGATAAATAATTTAAGGGGTGAATTTTAATGAAAAGATCAATAAAAAAACTTACTTTAGTAGTAGCTTTAGCTGTTTCATTAACTTCAGTACTAGGGGGATGTAGTAAGAAAAATGACAGCAGTAAGGCAAGCACCGATGTAAAGAAATTAAGTCCTGTTAAACTTAAAATGTACTTACTTGGAGATAAACCTAAGGATTATGATGAGGTTTATGGTGAAATAAGTAAGAAAATGAAGAAGAAAATAAATGCTACTATAGATGCTCAATTTATTTCCTGGGGTGACCAAAGTACAAAATATCCTTTACTATTCTCTTCAGGAGAAGATTTTGACTTAGTTTTTACAGCTGCAGGCTGGTGCTATTATAACCAGATGGCTACAAGAAATGGATTTTATGAATTAACTACCGACATGCTAAAAAAATACGCACCTCAAACTTGGAAAAATGAAACTAAGATAGCGTGGGATCAAGCAAAGGTAAAAGGCAAGATATATATGGTTCCTAATGACCAGGATGAATATGGATACAGAGTCGTAGGTGTAAGAGGCGACTTGATGGAAAAATATGGTATTTCAAAAATTGAGAGCCAGGCAGATCTTGAAAAATATTATGATGCAGTGGCAAAGAATGAAAAGAATATAGCTCCTATAGTTAATGGAGGCGGACAAAACCTTCAATATCCATATGAATTTGATGCAAATGGCTTGATTGGTGTAAATGGAACATATGCAGTCGATCCTGTTATAGTATATGATATAAATGATGCATCTGGAAAAGTATTCCCAATAGTAGGTACATCACAATTTAAGACTTATGCTGAAAAAATGAGAGAATTTGCAGTAAAGGGCTATTGGTCAAAGAATTCTATTTCAAGCAAAGAGACAAGAAACGATCCATTTATTAATGGTAAATCAGCATCTATGGTATGGAATGTAGGTTCTGTTGCGAACGCTTTAACAGCTATAAATAAGGCACATTCATCCTGGAAGCCTCAAATTGTAGATATAAATACTGGAGTAAAGAAAGAGGTAAATCCTTATACCAATAATGGTATGGCAATAAATGCAAGTTCTAAAAATCCAGAAAGAGCTTTAATGGCACTTGATTTATTAAGATATGATAGAGATATACAGGATTTATCCTTCTATGGAATAAAGGGTAAGCATTGGGAACCAGTAGGCACAGATAAATATAAAACTTTAGATGCAACTGCAAACTTCCCTGCTGGAAATGTATGTCCATGGGGTTGGCATACAAGCATTACTCGTCAAGATGCTAATCAACCTGCTATTGTAAATCAATATGTAGATAAATGGAAAAAGAATGATACTGTTCATCATCCATTAGAGACTTTTACATTTGACGATTCTAATGTTAAAAACGAAATGGCAGCTATTAATAATGTAGTAACTCAATATGGTCTTCCACTAAACTTAGGAATGATAGCAGATGTTGATAAGGGAGTTACTCAATATCAGCAGAAATTAAAACAGGCAGGTTTGGACAAAGTGTTAAAGGAAGTTCAAACACAGGCAACTGACTATGCAAAGGCGCATCCAGTAAAATAATAAAATAAAGATTTGATCAATCATGGCAGATGGCTTAGATGCAAATTGTTGCATGCTGTCTGCCATATTTAATAAATTGTTTTTTTATAGGAGATGTCATATGGATATTAGAACTAAAAGAAAAAGGTATAGTTTTGATTCAGGGTGGATGTTTTTTAAAGGTGACATTGATATAACTGATGTAAATAAGCTAAGCCATGATGAATGGCTTAATATAAACATTCCACATGATTGGAGCATAGATGGCCCATTTGATAAAGATAATCCGGCAGGTGGGGATGGAGCGTATTTACCTGCAGGAACAGGATGGTATAAGAAATATTTTTATATACAAAATAGACGTCAAGGTAAAAAGATATGGTTAGAATTTGATGGTATATATATGAATAGCGATGTATGGATAAATGGCGTCCATCTTGGAAATGAACCTTATGGTTATACTAACTTTTATTATGATATAACGTCTTATGTAAACTATGGTGAAAAAGAAAATGTAGTCGTAGTAAAAGTAGATAATTCTAAGCAGCCTAATTCCAGATGGTACAGTGGTTCTGGTATATATAGACATACTTGGCTGTCGTATTTAGATTATCTTCATATAGACTACTGTGGTATATTTGCATATTGTACAAATATATCAGAATTTGAAGCAGATGTTAATGTTAAAGCAACACTCGTGAATGAATATGATAAAGTAGTTGACTTGAAATTTGAAAGTTATATTTTAAATCAAAATGGTATTATAGTTGCTCAAACAAGCTCTTCAACATTAATGCAATTGAAGAGTAATACGGAACTTAAACAAGTACTAAAAGTTCAAGATCCTAAATTGTGGTCTCTGGATGAACCGTATATGTACAAACTTGTTACAGAAGTAAAATATGAAGATACCATAGTGGATAGTTGTACTACTAATTTAGGTATAAGAGAGATAGAATTTGATTCAGATAAAGGGTTTTTGTTAAATAATAAGAAGATTAAGCTTAATGGAGTGTGTATTCACCATGATGGAGGATGCGTGGGTGCAGCTGTACCAGAGCGAGTGTTGGAAAGAAGATTAGAACTTCTAAAAGATATGGGCTGCAATGCTATAAGGATGAGCCATAATCCTCCAAGTCCCGAACTGCTGGATATGTGTGATAAAATGGGTTTTTTGGTTATGGATGAAGCCTTTGATGAATGGAATATATCAAAAAATAAAAATGAAAGAAATGAATATGGCTATCATGAATATTTTAAGGAACATAGTGAGAGGCATTTGCTGAACATGTTAAGACGTGATAGAAATCATCCAAGTATAGTCCTTTGGAGCGTCGGAAATGAAATACCTGAGCAGAAGGAAAAAGGCGGAGAAGAGATTTTAAAAAGATTAGTTCAGGTGTGTCATGATGAAGATCCAACTAGGATGGTGACTTCAGCCTGCGACAATATAAAATCTGAACCCTGTGAGGCGACAGAGGAATTTCTTTCTTCATTAGATGTAGTCGGTTACAATTATGTAGCAAGATGGAGGAATAGAACTGAAACCTTCTATGCAGATGACCACCATAGGCAGCCTGAGTGGAGAATCATAGGAAGTGAGAATCCTTCCATTTGTACTATTCGAGGAGAATATTCATTTGATAAATCGAAGACTATGTGGTGGCAGGGGCCGTATAACACAACAATGATAAATGCAGAACAGTTATGGAAATTTACGAAATCTCATGATTATGTATCAGGTGATTTTATGTGGACTGGTATTGACTACCTTGGCGAATCTAGGTGGCCCCATAAGAGTTCTAGTTGTGGGGTTATTGATATGTGTGGTTTTCCTAAAGATTCATATTATTTTTATAAAAGTCAATGGACTAACAAGCCTATGGTACATTTATTCCCGCATTGGAATTGGAGAGGATATGAAGGAAAAGTTATACCTGTTTTATGTTATACGAATTGTGATTCTGTTGAATTATTTTTAAATGGCAAATCTTTTGGTATAAAAAGCTATGAATTTCCAAGACAGGGTATGTCTAAGGATTATGGGCATTTTGATAAGCCATACTTGTGTACAACAACTTCTGACTTGCATTTAAGCTGGGATGTTCCATACGAGCCTGGAACGTTAAAAGCAGTGGGCAAAAAGGACGGCAAAACTGTTTGTGAACAAGTCATTGAAACAACAGAGCCACCAGCTGCAATACAATTGCTCTCAGATAGAGTAAAGATAAATGCTGATGGAGCAGATGTATGCAATATAACTGTAAGAGTAGTTGATGGAAAAGGTAGGCTTGTACCTGATGCGGATAATCTTATAAATTTTGAAATTAAAGGCAAGGGACAAATAATAGGAGTAGATAACGGAAAACCAGATAGCATTGAATCATTTAAAGCAAATTACAGGAAAGCATTTAATGGTTTGGCTTTAGTAGTTGTGCAAGCAGGAATAGAAAGTGGAGAAATTTCTTTAAGAGCAGAAGCAGATGGGTTAGAAGCGGCGAAAGTAATTATTGAAGCAGAAGAAATTAAATAATGGGATAAAGATAACAGCTAAGGGTATGGAGTGCTCTGCCATTAAATTAGTGTCTATTCTTGTGATAAATCTATAAAAAAGTATAATATATATTGAAGTGTTTTTTACTTTTAAATAGAGTTTATAGCTAAAAAACGTAGAATTAGACGTATATGGGGTAAATTATCGAATGTTTATTGATCTTACATCGCATATATGTTAAAAACTATAATTGTTTAGTTATATCACAGAGAGGAAATCAGATATATGCAGGAAATAGTTCAATCTATCGACAGAGCATTGTGCATTATAGAAGTATTATCAGATTATGAGAACGGCCTTGGTATTAGTGAAATAAGTGAAAAGGTAGCTTTACATAAAAGTACAGTTCACAGGCTTTTAAACACATTAATATATAAAGGATATATAAAACAAAATCCCAGCAACAGCAAATATAGTTTAACATTAAAACTATTTGAATTAGGATATAAAAAATTGGCAGGCATGGATTTGGTTACTGTGGCTAGACCATATCTTAACGAGTTGATGAAAGAAATAAATGAAGTTGTTCATTTAGTAATTAGAGATGGATTTGAGATTGTATATGTTGCTAAAGTTGAACCACAAAAGTCAATAACCATGTACTCAAGAATAGGAATGAGAAAACCGCTTTATTGTACTGCAGTTGGAAAAGCTATGATGTCTTATATGTCTGAAAGTGAAATTAATGAAATATGGAATAAAAGTGATATAACGAAGCTTACCGAAAAAACCATTGTTTCTTATAGCCAGTTAAAAGAAAATCTTACGGAAATTAGGGAAAAGGGATTTGCACTTGATGATCAAGAAGTTGAAACAGGAATAAGATGCGTGGCTAGTGTAATCAAGGATCATAGTAACAGTGTTTGCGCTGCTATAAGTATTTCTTCGTCTATATTCACATTTACTGAGGAAAAAATAGATTATTATGCTAAGCTGATAATGGAATATGCAGATAAAATATCAGCAGAATTAGGATACAAAAAACAAAGGAAATAGTAATTTTACCTAGTGTAAATGTACTATATTTATTACCTGATATATCTTTTGAATAAGTAACAGAGGAAGGTGTAAAATACTATGAAAAAAGTTATAGATATGAAATCATTTCAAGTCAGAGAACTTTTACCTATCCCAGATTTTCAAGGAGTATCTCCTAAATATGGGGAAGTGTCTGTAAATGAAAAATATCTGCTAAAGAATCAAAAGCCTTGGCTGCCTATTATGGGAGAATTTCATTATTCAAGGTACCCGGAGGAATTCTGGGAGGAATCCATATTAAAGATGAAAGCTGGCGGTATTGATATTATTTCAACTTATGTTATATGGATTCATCATGAGGAGCTTCAGGGACAGTTTGAGTGGCAGGGCAATAAGAATTTACACAAATTTATAGACTTATGCAAAAAACATGAGGTTATGGTGTTTCTTCGTATTGGCCCCTGGAGTCATGGTGAATGTAGAAACGGTGGATTCCCGGACTGGCTGCAGCATATGGATATAGAACTCCGCTCTAATGATCCAACCTATATTAAGTTTGTTGAAGTGTTATACTCACAGATTTATGATCAGGTGAAAGGGCTGTTTTTTAAGGACGGCGGCCCGATTGTAGGAATTCAGTTGGAAAATGAATATGGACACTGCGGCGGACTAAACGGAAAAGAAGGAAAAGCTCATATTAGAAAACTTAAAGAAATAGCTGTCAAAATAGGCTTTGAAGTACCACTATATACAACTACAGGTTGGGGAAATGGGGTAGTTGTTGAAGGTGAGACTTTGCCAGTGCTTGGAGGTTATGCGGATGCTCCTTGGACTCAAAATACAAAACCGCTGGATCCACCCAAGGAATATGTTATAAGCCATATCTTAAAGGACACTACTATAGGCAGTGACTTGATGAAAGAAGGTCCCAGTGAATATGACTATGATGTTAGTAAATATCCTTATTTTACTGCTGAACTCGGAGGAGGAATACAGGTTACAGCGCATAGGAGACCACTTGTATCGGCCGCAGATGTAGAAGCAATAGCTTTTACAAAACTAGCTTCTGGTGCTAATTTGTTAGGCTTCTATATGTATCATGGTGGGACAAACCCCATGGGACATCTATCAACGTTGCAGGAATCAAGGGCAACGGGATATCTTAATGATCTTCCGGAGTTTTCTTATGATTTTCAGGCACCTATAAGAGAATTTGGCCAGATTTCGGATAAATATAGATATCTTAAGATATTAAGTATGTTTGCTAGAGATTTTGGTGAAGGAATGGCAGCAGCTGCATGTTTTATTCCAGAGGATACCTCAAATGATGCAAAAGATAGTAATACACTACGATATTCTGTTAGATTAGGTGAAAATGCTGGTTATGTTTTTGTAAATAATTATCAACGCTTTGCCGAAATGGCCTGCAGACAGGAATTGGAGTTTGAAATTAAATCGCCTGTAGGAAAATTTGAAATTCCGGCAGTTAATCTTCCAGACAAGAGCTATATATTTATGCCTTTTAATATGAAACTCGGTAATATAAGATTAATTTCAGCTAATGTTCAACCACTGTGCACTATAACAAGTTCTGTGGAAAAAGCTTATGTATTTTGGGGAGTTCCATCTAATAAAGCTGTTTATAATCTATCAGCAGAAAATATAGCATTGGTATCCTACAGAGGAAATAAGATAAGCTGTGAGAATAATAGGTATACTATAGAAATAGAAAATTGTGATGCTAAAGAGGGTATTGATATTACAACTGCATCAGGAGAAAAAATCACTATAATAACATTAAGCCGTGAGAATGCAGAAAATGCATGGAAAATAAAGAAAGATGATAAGGAATATCTTATTATATCTAAGTCAGATGTTATTCAAAGTGAGAAGGATATAACAGTGAGCAGCAGAAGATGTAAAAATGATATGTTTATATATCCTAATACAATTAAGCTAAAGCGTACCAATGGAGCTGACGTAAAATTTATTGCAAAGAATGATAAATTCAGCCGCTATGAAATAACGTTTGAAAAAGTTCTTCCAACTGTTTCGGCTAAACTAATTGAGAAGGACAAGGGTATTAAAACGTATGAGCTGAATGTGGAGAAATTTATTAATGACAGCGTAGATGATAACTTTCTATTAATCAATTTTGATGGTGATACAGCAGAGTTATTTATTGAAAATGAGAAGGCTGCAGATTGGTTCTATAATGGAGAAACCTTGGAAGTTGGACTAAAAAGATATTTGGGTAAATTAGCAAACTCAAAATTGAAACTGGTGATTCATGAACTAAAGGGCACAGATGATATTTATTTTGACGTTCCGCCCGAATTTAGCGAAACCAGTGTTTGCTGTATTAAGAATGTGGATATAGTACCAGAATATAAATGTACAATTGAATTGTAGGTTAATTGCAGAGTGTATAAATAAAAAATAATAGATTCTGATTAAGCCGTTAAACGCTGTATGTTAGTCAATTACATACAGCGTTTTAATTTTTATGCATGAGAAATAATATATTGATATAAATTTGTTATTCACTATTGAAAAATAGTAGATACCTCCCTATAATAAAAGTATAACCACTATGTGAAAACAAGTTTCACATAGTGAAACGGTGACTTATAATTTAATATATACTGATCTAAAAAGTGGTTTGCTTGTGAGATAGTATGTTTATATACAATAATTCTAGGAGGATGAAGATGGAAAAATATAATACATTAAGAAAAATATTAGACAGTGGTATTGTAGCAGTTGTCAGAGGAAACTCGAAGGAAGAAGCAATTAAAATATCCGAAGCCTGTATAAATGGCGGAGTAAATTGCATAGAGATAACTTTTACTGTACCAGAAGCTGATGATGCAATTAAAGAGATAAATCATAAGTATAAGGATGTAGTAGTTGGAGCTGGTACAGTTTTAGATGAATGTACCGCAAGAATAGCTATTATGGCTGGAGCAAAATTCGTGGTAAGTCCATGCTTTGATGAAGCTTCAGCAAAAATGTGCAATCTTTATCAGATACCATATATGCCAGGTTGCATGACGATAAATGAAATGAAAACGGCATTAAAATCAGGTGTGGATATTGTAAAGTTCTTTCCTGGAAATGCATATAAGCCCGAAATCGTGAAAGCGTGGAAGGCACCAATGCCGCAGCTTAATATTATGGTTACAGGTGGAGTTAATCTGGATAATATTGAAAAATGGTTTAATAGCGGAGTGGCTGCTGTAGGTGCCGGAAGCAATCTCACAGGCTTATACAATGGTGATGATTATTCTGGAATAACTGATATGGCTAAAAAATACATAGAAAAGATAAAAGAAATTAAAGGAAGATAAAAATTTCTTACTAAGAAGGAGAAAATCTTAATGGTTAATGATGTTGTTACATTTGGTGAAGCAATGTGCATGTTAATTGCTGAGAAAACAGGAGATTTGATTGATGTAGAAAAGTTTTCGAGAAATATGGCTGGAGCAGAAACGAATGTAGCCATAGGTTTAGCGAGATTAGGGTTAAAATCCGGTTGGGTGAGCAGGTTAGGAAACGATATATTTGGAACTTATATAATCCGTACCTTAAAACAAGAAGGTGTAGATATTTCAAATGTAAGACTAATAGACAGTAATTCTACGGGGTTTTTATTTAAATCAAAGACATTGAAGGGTGATCCGCATGTAGAATATTTCAGAAAATATTCTGCATGTAGTACAATGTCAATAGAAGACTACAATGAGCAATATTTTAGTTCTTTTAAGCATTTGCACGTTACAGGAATTTCAATTGCTTTGTCACAATCTGTAAAGGAATTTGCTGAATTTGCTATGAAGAATATGAAAAATAAAGGTAAGAGTATATCTTTTGATCCTAATCTTAGGCTCAGTCTCTGGAATAATGAGAAGGAAATGGTACGTGCAATAAATAGTTTTGCAGAGGATGCTGATATTATTCTTCCTGGCATTAGCGAGGGAAAAATATTAACCGGCTACAATAGTGCTGAGGATATAGCGAAATTCTATTTAGATAAAGGATTAAAAGTAGTAGTCGTAAAAACTGGGAAAGAAGGAGCTTATTACGATACTGGAAAGGAATCAGGTTTTGTTCCAGGGTATAAAGTAGAAAAAGTGGTTGATACAGTTGGAGCCGGAGATGGTTTTGCTGTAGGAGTTATTAGCGGTCTTCTAGAAAAACTCCCGATAACTGAAGCAGTTCGAAGAGGAAATGCTATAGGTTCTTTAGCTGTTATGAGTGAGGGAGACAAAGATGGCTTACCAACAAGGGAGCAATTAAATAGATATATGTCTTGTTAAGAAAATTGTAATACATTTGAATAAATATATAAATAAGTGAGAAACTCAAAAAGTGAGTTTCTCTTTGTTTTTTGATTGTGAATAGATGTAGATAAAAAAAGTGATAATATATTATTGAATAGTAAATATTTTGCTTATAGGAGAAACTTAATATGGAGAATATAGATTATAATAATAAAAATAGCTCTAAGGAACTGAAAAAACATATTGGGATGAATCCCATAACTACCTTTAGTAAAGAAAGCATAAAACCTTCTATAGAAGATACAGTATTTGTTGGACCGTTTTCTTCTATAATTGGAGATGTAAGAATTCAGAAAAATGTGTTTGTTGCTTCTAATGTAAACATAAGAGCAGACGAAGGAACCCCATTTTATATCGAAGAAAATACGAATATACAAGATGGAGTTACTATGCATGGACTTAAAGATGAAACAATTAGTGTAGATGGAGAAAAGTTTTCAATATACATAGGTAAAAATGTTAGCTGTGCTCATGGATGTATTATTCATGGACCATGTAAAATCGAAGATAATGTATTTGTGGGCTTTAATGCTATCGTATTAAATGCAGTTATAGGCAGCAATAGTTATATTGGACACAATGCTTTAGTTACAGGAGGCGTAAAAGTAGCCTCAAATAAATTTGTGCCAGCTGGAGCTATTATAGATAGCCAGGAAAAGGCCAATAATTTATCGGATGTATCATCAGAACAAAAGAAATTTGCAAAGGATGTTCAAAACGTAAATAAAGAATTTTCCGCTTCGTATTTGCAGTCGATGAAGGCTTAAAGGTGAGAGTAATCGTCGTAAGCTTAT
The DNA here is from genome assembly GCF_002029235.1 of Clostridium oryzae. GTDB lineage: Bacteria > Bacillota > Clostridia > Clostridiales > Clostridiaceae > Clostridium_AE > Clostridium_AE oryzae. The sequence continues at coordinate 60,757 of NZ_MZGV01000018.1, read as the reverse complement.
CTTAGCTATTAGAGTTGACTCTCACCTTAATTTATTCAAAACAGATTCTAAGGAATTTACAGCGGCTAAGGAGATATGTATGGAAATAATCATGTGTATTACTCTGGCTTCAAGGTCTTGGACAAAGGTATGGTTTAATCTGGAGAAACATTGATTGATGGTCTTATTAAGATGTATAAACTTTCGAATATAAATCACGTAAGCAGAATAGAAATAAGTGAACTTATTTATCGTTCTCATTCTCAAACTATCAGAAATTTTCAAATTATTTCAAAGCCAATATAGGATATCAAATAGATAATTTATATATAAAGGAGTGTACAGATTATGAATAGCTTAGTCATATATTATTCTCTTGAGGGAAATACAAAGTATATTTCAGAATGTATAGCTAATGCTGTAAATGGAGATATATTGGAACTAAAACCTAAGAAAGACATATCTCCAAATGGATTTGCTAGATATTTCTGGGGAGGAAAACAAGTATTATTTAAAGAAAAACCTGAACTAAACAATATCGATAAGAATCCTTTAGATTATGATTTTATATTTATTGGATCACCTGTATGGGCAGCGACATATGCACCGGTTTTTAACAGCTTTTTTAAGCAAGTGACGATAAAAAATAAGAAAATAGCGCTATTTGCTTGCTATGGAGGAAATGAAGGAAAAATATTCAATAGTTTTAAAAATGTATTAGTAGATAATGAAGTTGTAAGTGAAATAGGTTTTAAAGATCCATTAACTAATGATAAACAAGCAGCTGCTAGTAAGGTAACTGCTTGGGCACAAAGTATTGTAGGTAAATCGCAAAAATAATGAATTAATATTTTGAAAATATTTTTTAGTAAAAAAGCAGATAATAATGCTGTGAGAATTAAAAAATATGAATACGGAGGGATTTTATGAAAGCTGTTGTTGACAAAGATACATGCATTAGCTGTGGACTATGCCCGACAATATGTTCAGAGATATTTGAAATGGATGATGACGGAAAAGCAGTTGCAAAAGATGAGGAAATACCTGATGAGATATTAGACTCAGCTAAAGAGGCAGAAGAAGGATGTCCAGTTTCGGCAATTACAGTAAAATAGAGTATAAAAGAGATTGCAGTTGCAGTCTCTTTTATACTTTACAAATCATTTCAAAGAATATTATCTGTAAGCAATGCTGCAATAAATTAAAGTGTGAATATATATCAGTTCTCAAACATAGAACAATAAAATATAAAGATTAAGGACAGGCGGTGTAAACCTGTCCTTAATCTTTATACAATCTTTATACATTTCAAAGTAGTTTTAACACAGTCTTTATATTATTGATGCTATCATATGAAATATAAAAATAAGTAATGGGGGATAGAAACATGTTAGATATGATTTTTATAGCATCACTTTGTTTTGGTTTCTTATCAATAGTTTTATTTACAAAATGGTGCGAAAAGCAAATTGTAAAAAAGTAATTGATATGGGGGAATAAAAATGTGGATTCTTGTTTCAATCATAGCTCTTTTATTTATATATTTATGCTATGTTTTGTTTAATCCAGAAAAATTTTAGAGACATGGGGGAAAAATAAATGGAATGGTTACAGATAATAATAACTTTAATATTATTTATGCTGCTGGTGGTTACGGTAGGAAGATATTTATATCATGTAGCTTCTGGAAAAAAGATGTTTGGGGATGTTTTTTTCAATAAAGTTGATGGTTTTATCTATAAAATCTGTGGAATAAATAAAGATCAAGAAATGAATTGGAAACAGTATGTATTTTCTTTAATTGCAGTAAATGCTGTTATGGTACTTCTTGGTTATATAATTTTGAGAATACAAAGTATACATTTATTAAATCCAAATAAAATAGGCGGGATGGAAGAAAGCCTATCTTTTAATACAATCATTAGTTTTATGACTAATACTAATTTGCAGGATTATAGCGGTGAATCAGGACTTTCTCATTTAAGTCAAATGATAGTGATAATCTTTATGATGTTTACCTCAGGTGCTACTGGCGTTTCTGCAGCTTTGGCTTTTATGAGAGGCATAATTGGAAATAAAAAGACAGTGGGCAATTTTTTCGTTGATTTAACTAGAGTTATAACTAGAGTTTTATTACCACTTTCAATAGTAGTAGGAATGATTTTGGTAAGTCAGGGGGTACCTCAAACTTTATCAGGTACTCAGACGGTGACTACCATAGAAGGGAAAATGCAGGATATAGCTTTGGGACCTGTAGCAGCACTTGAATCGATAAAACACTTAGGAACTAATGGCGGAGGATTTTTTGGTGCAAATTCATCACATCCTTTTGAGAATCCTACACCAATTTCTAATTTAATAGAATTATTATCCATGATGCTTATACCAGGATCATTGGTTTTTACATTTGGATTGATGCTTAAGAATAAAAAACAGGGATGGGCAATATTTGCGGCTATGTCCATATTGTTTCTTATAGGTCTTCCACTATGCTATTTTTCAGAAAAAGCAGGCAACCCGGCCTTGGCTCATATAGGGTTAAATCAGCTAATGGGAAACATGGAGGGCAAGGAAGTAAGGTTTGGTATAGGACAGTCAGCTTTGTTTACTACTGTAACTACAGCTTTTACAACGGGGTCAGTTAACAATATGCATGATTCGTTAACACCTTTAGGCGGTGTAGTTCCACTTATAAATATGATGTTAAACGTAGTGTTTGGAGGAGAAGGTGTAGGTTTTATAAACATGATTATGTATGCAATACTTACAGTTTTCCTATGCGGTCTCATGGTAGGAAGAACTCCGGAATTTCTATCTAAAAAAATAGAGGGAAATGAAATTAAGCTTGTAGCACTTGCTATAATTATTCATCCATTTCTAATATTGATGTTTTCAGCATTAGCATTAATAGTACCACAAGGTTTAGCGGGTATATCAAATCATGGATTTCATGGATTATCGCAGGTAGTATATCAATTTGCATCTTCCGCTGCAAACAATGGTTCAGGCTTTGAAGGACTAGGTGACAATACTATGTTCTGGAATACTGCTGCTGGGGTAGTAATGTTCTATGGCAGATATTTATCAATAGCTTTACTTTTAGCAGTTGCAGGTTCACTGGCATCCAAAAGAGCTATACCGGTAAGCAATGGTACATTTAGGACAGACAATGCTATGTTCACAATAACTTTAGTTTTTATAGTACTTATAATAGGAGCCTTGACATTTTTGCCGGCATTAGCCCTTGGACCTATCGCTGAACATTTGACGTTATGGCACTGACTTTGTATTAGCATGCAATAATTGAGCAAGGAGAATGATATCATGAGTGATAATAAAAATAAATCTAAATTTATTACAAAAGAGATCTTAAGAAATTCTATTTTTGAAGCTTTTAAAAAATTAAATCCTAAATATATGATAAAAAATCCTGTAATGTTTGTAGTAGAGATTGGTTTCTTAATATCTTTAATGCTTACATTTATACCTGACATATTTGGTGATAAAGGAAATAATTTAAGAATTTATAATCTGATAGTTGGAGTTATTTTATTTATTACAGTGCTTTTTGCTAATTTTGCGGAGGCTGTAGCTGAAGGGAGAGGTAAAGCACAGGCAGAAAGTTTAAAGAAGACTCGTAAGGATACTATAGCTAAACTATTGGATTCAAATGGAAATATTGAAACGATAAATGCTAATAAGCTAAAAAAAGGCGATGTGGTATTAGTTGAAAATGGGGATATAATTCCTAATGATGGTGAGGTTATAGAAGGAATAGCATCTGTGGACGAATCGGCTATCACTGGTGAATCGGCTCCAGTGATGAAAGAAAGCGGTGGTGATTTTGCTTCTGTTACTGGAGGAACGAAGGTTGTTAGTGACTGGCTGAGGGTTAAAATAACAGCTACACCAGGAAAATCATTTCTTGATAAAATGATATCCCTTGTAGAAGGAGCTTCAAGACAGAAAACACCAAATGAAATTGCTCTTAACACTCTGTTGGTAAGTTTAACTTTAATATTTTTAATTGTAATAGTCACATTATATCCAATGGCTGTTTATTCACATGTAAAAATACAGACATCTACACTTATTGCACTTTTAGTGTGTCTTATTCCGACGACTATAGGCGGTTTGCTATCAGCTATAGGTATTGCTGGTATGGATAGAGTGACTAGATTTAATGTTATAGCTATGTCGGGAAAAGCAGTTGAAGCCTGTGGAGACGTGGATACAATGATACTTGATAAAACGGGTACGATAACTTTTGGTAATAGATTAGCTGCTGATTTTATTACTGTAGGTAAAGCAGATACATTGGATCTAATAAATTATGCTGTCATTTCTTCATTGAAAGATGATACTCCCGAAGGAAAATCAATTGTAGAACTTGGAACTAAACTTGGAACAACAGTGGAAATTGAACAATATAAGAATCTGAATTTTATTGAATTTACCGCTCAAACAAGAATGAGCGGGGTAGATTTAAAAGATGGAAGTACAATAAGAAAGGGTTCCTATGATGCAATAACTAAAAGAGTAAAAGTGATGAATGGAAATATACCAATAGATTTAGAAAAAATCGCAAATAAAGTAGCTAAACTGGGAGGAACCCCGTTAGTGGTATGTGTTGATAATAAGATATATGGTGTGATCTATTTAAAAGATACAGTTAAGCCAGGTTTAGTAGAGCGATTCCAGCGCCTAAGAGAAATTGGTATTAAGACAATAATGTGTACAGGCGATAATCCTTTGACTGCTGCTACAATAGCTAAAGAAGCTGGGGTTGATGGATTTATAGCTGAATGTAAGCCAGAGGATAAGATAAAAGCTATAAAAAAAGAGCAATCAGAAGGCAAAATAGTAGCAATGACAGGTGATGGAACTAATGATGCTCCAGCATTGGCACAGGCGGATGTAGGACTTGCTATGAACAGTGGAACTACAGCTGCAAAAGAAGCTGCTAATATGGTAGATTTAGATTCTGATCCTACAAAGATCCTGGAAGTTGTTGAGATAGGAAAGCAGCTGCTTATAACAAGAGGAGCATTAACAACTTTCAGTATAGCAAATGATGTGGCTAAGTATTTTGCTATAATACCAGCAGTTTTTACTGCTGCTATACCACAAATGCAGGTTATGAACGTAATGAAACTTTCAACTCCATATAGTGCAATACTTTCTGCACTTATATTTAACGCTGTAATAATACCATTGCTTATACCTATTGCTATGAAGGGTGTAAAATACAAACCTATGAAATCGGAAGCACTGCTTTTGAAAAATATGCTTGTTTTTGGACTTGGCGGTATTCTTGTGCCTTTTATAGGAATAAAAATTATAGACTTGGTTATTACTCCATTAGTTAGAATTCTTAATTTAGCTTAGAGTATGGGAAAGGAAGATTTGTTTATGCAGGTAAAAAAGATGTATGTAGATATTATGAAAAAGGCATTTATTATAAGTGTAGTTCTTATGTTATTATGCGGAGTAATCTATCCAATAACGATGACAGGCATAAGTCAGCTTGTTTTTAATAAAAAAGCAAATGGAAGTATGGTTATAGCAAAGGGGAAAAAAGTTGGTTCACAGCTTATTGGCCAGAATTTTACAAGACCAGAATTTTTTAGAGGAAGAGTTTCATCAGTAAATTATAACACCTATGAAAGTAAAGATAAAAATAAATCTTATGGTGGAGTAGCATCAGGTTCACAAAATTTAGCACCTTCTAATAAGGAACTTCAAAAAAGAGTACAAAAGGATATAAAGGAATTTTTAAAAACTCATCCTGGGGTTAAAAAAGAGAATATCCCTACAGATTTACTAACTAGTTCGGGGTCAGGCCTAGATCCTAATATAAGTCCTGAAGCTGCAAAAATTCAGATACCATCAGTTTCAAAAGCATCTGGTATAAGTGAAGAAAAACTTAAGAGTATAGTAGATAAATATACGGAAGGAAGATCGCTTGGCATATTTGGACAACCTAGAGTAAACGTGCTGAAAGTTAACCTTGAGATATCTTCAATTATGAGCAAAAGATAGTGTTACTGCATATAAAATTAAAATTTTATAGATTTAAGGAGATTTGCTATGAAGAAGATATCATTGGTATTGTTAGCTATGGCAGTTATAATTTTTGTTATTGCTGGGTTTTGTAAAGCAATCTTCTAATCGTAAATTCTACATTTATGTAAAAGAGTAGTATACTATAAATAAAGTGCCACTTATTGCTCTGTTTACGGCAAAAGTTATTATATAATTGTAGTTTGTTATTCAAAAATGTGAGTTTATGCTGTATCAAAAATGAACTTAATCAATCAAGGAGTGATTGAAATAGAAATTAATAGTAGACCAGATCCTAATTATCTTTTATACCAGATAAATAAGGAGGATAGTAAATCACGAAGTGGAAAATTAAAGATATTCTTTGGTTATGCCGCCGGAGTTGGTAAAAGCTATGAAATGCTTATGGAAGCTCATGATATGAAGAAACTGGGGAAGGACGTAGTTATCGGATATATAGAGCCACATGCAAGACCAGAAACTATGGCATTGGTTCGAGGACTTGAAAATATAGGGCCCAAAATTATAGAATACAGAGGAATATGTCTAAGAGAATTTGATTTAGATAAAGCATTAAAAAGGAAACCTGAAATAATATTGGTAGATGAATTTGCGCATACTAACGCTAAATCAAAAAGACATAGAAAAAGATGGCAGGATGTAGAGGAACTATTACAGGCTGGTATTGATGTGTACACTACACTGAATGTCCAACACATTGAAAGCTTAAATGATATTGTTGAAAGTATAACTCATATTTCAGTAAGGGAGACAGTACCAGATAAAATATTTGATGAGGCAGACAAAGTTGAACTTATAGATATTGAGCCAGATGAACTTTTAAAAAGATTTAGTGATGGCAAGATATATAGCAAGGAGCAGACCAAAAGAGCCTTTAATAATTTTTTTACAAAAAAGAATTTGTTCGCGCTTAGGGAAATTGCATTAAGAAGAACGGCTGATAGAGTAAATTACGAGGTGGAAAGTGCCAGACGAGCTAAGGGGCAAATAACAGTAGTACCTACCTCTGATCCTATATTAGCATGCATTTCAACTTCACCTTCATCGTCAAGAGTAATTCGTACAGCGGCAAGAATGGCCGAGGCACATCATTCTAAGTTGATAGTGCTTTATGTTGAAACTACGGAATCTGAAAACTTAAGTAAAGATGATAAAGAAAGGCTGAATGCTAACTTTACATTAGCGGAGCAGCTGGGAGGAGAGAATGTTACTATATATGGAGATGATGTGGTTGAACAAATAATTCAATATGCTAAATTTAGAAATGTGACAAAAATAATAATAGGTAAAAATCATAATAATGCGATGAACTTTTTCAGGTTTTATGCGAGAGATATAGTTGATAAACTTATGGATTCAAATTCTTATATAGATGTTTATGTTATTCCAAATTCGGCGTATAATAAAAAGCTTCGCAAGCATTCAAAGATACGTAAAGGTATTTTTAAAATATCAATGAAGGATGTTCTTATTGCCTCGGTAATAATGTTTATAGCTACTTTAATTGCATTATTTTTAGATTATTATTTGAAATTCAGAGAAGCAAATGTTATTATGGTCTTCATATTGAGTATTATGATTATATATATAAAAACTACTGGATATATGTTAGGGTTTATATACTCTATAATTAGCGTGTTGCTATTTAATTATTTTTTCACAGCCCCTAGATATTCGCTTAGAATTTATGATAAAAGTTATTTGGCAACATTTCCAATTATGTTAATCGTAGCATTTATAATGGGAACCCTTACTAGCAAATTGCAAAGGGAGGCTAATAATTCTCTTGCCAGAGAGAGTAGAACTCAGATTCTATATAGAGTGAGTAGAAAATTATTAAGTGCTAATAGTACTTCAGATGTTGTAAGTATTGGTATAAAATATATATCAAGGCTTTTAGAAAAGACAGTGGTTTGTTATCTGTTAAATGAGGACAAGCTATCTACACCATTTGTTTATTATAAGGATAAAGACAAAAAAGATAGTACTTTGTTTAGCCGTGATGAAGAAGCAGTTGCATATTGGACTTTACTCAATGGAAAAGAAGCTGGTGCTGGTACAAATACATTTTATGCTGCTAAAGGGTATTATATGCCACTAAAACGTCAGGGTAAAATATTAGGAGTTATAGGAATTTCATGTGTTGATGGAATACTTTTACCTGAGCAAAAGTTTATTTTTGAAACGGTAGCAAGTCAAATTTCTATTGCCTTAGATAGAGAAGTGCTTTCTGAAATTGAGAAGAATTCTAAGATGGAAATAGAGAGTGAAAGATTAAGGAGTAATTTGCTACGCTCAATTTCTCACGATTTAAGAAGCCCGCTAGCTGGAATAAAAGGTGCAGTAACAACGATTATTGAAAACGGATGTTTAATTACTCAAGAGACAAGGAATCAATTGCTTCAAGGTATATATGATGATACGGAATGGCTTATAAGGTTGGTAGAGAATTTACTTAGTATGACAAGGTTTGAAGAAGGTAAAGTGAAAGTAAATAAAAATGTTGAATTGGTAGAAGAGGTAGTATATGAAGCTGTACAGAGAACTACAAAACGATTTAAAGATCATAAAATTAAAGTTACAGTTCCTGAAAATGTAATAATGGCACCCATGGATGGAAGCTTGATTGAGCAAGTGATAATAAATCTTATTGATAATTCATTGAAATTCTCACCTCAAAACTCTTTAATAGAAGTAAAAGCTTATGAAAAAGACGAAAATATTTTCTTTGAAGTTATAGATGAAGGTATTGGTATATCAGATGAGATATTACCTCATATATTTGATAGTTTTTTTACTAATGGCAGTAAAATATCTGATTCCAGGCGTGGTGTTGGACTAGGACTTGCCATATGTAAATCTATTGTAGAAGCTCATGGCGGAAGTATTGAAGCTTACAATAAAAAGCATGGAGGAGCTATTTTTAAATTTAATATTCCAAAGGGTAAGGAGGAAAATGGGGATGGATAATAAACCATGTATTCTTGTGGTAGAAGATGATAAGCCAATAAGAAATTTTATTACTGCATCTTTAGAAGTTCAGGGCTTCAAGTATATTGAAACAGATAAAGGAGCTGAAGCTATTGCTCTTTCTATGTCTCATAGACCGGATTTAATGATTTTAGATTTGGGACTTCCTGATATTGATGGTATAGAAGTTATTATTAAAGTTAGGGAATGGTCAAACCTTCCTATAATAATTGTTTCAGCAAGAGAAAATGAGAGGCAAAAGGTAGAAGCATTGGACAAAGGTGCTGATGATTACTTAACTAAACCTTTTGGTATTGGAGAGTTGTTAGCAAGAATTAGAGTGTCTTTGCGACATGCTATAAAAAGTGAAGGCCTTTCGGAAAATGTTGATGTTTTCAAGGTCAAAAGATTAAGCATCGATTTTAGCAAAAGGCAGGTAGTTATAGATAACGAACAGATACATCTTACTCCTATGGAATATAAAATAATGGCATTGCTTTGCAAATATCCTGGAAAAGTGTTGACTCATAATTTTATTATTAAAGAAATTTGGGGAGCTGCTGTAGGAAATGAAACTCAATCACTTAGAGTTTTTATGGCAAGTTTACGAAGAAAGATAGAGAAAAACCCTGCACAGCCTGAGTATATCTATACTGAGGTGGGAGTTGGATATAGGCTGGTAGATGAATAATTAAAGTAAATAGATTATTGTAGAGACGATAGGGCAAATCTTTTTAGCAGAAGATAGCCCTAATTTTTATTAGAAGTTATTGACATAATAGACAGACTGGTCTATTCTTGTAAGAGTGGAATTAATAATTTATTAAGGAGATGTTGCAATGAAAATATCAGCAGTTCATATGAATTCAGTTTTAGCAGATGTAGATCATAATATGAATATAGCAGAGAATGAAATAAAAAAAGCAAAAGAAAAAGGAGCAGAAATAGTTGTTTTGCCAGAGTTTTTTTCAACGGGCTTTGCATTTACTCCTAAAATACCGGAAGCAGTACTTAAATATGAAAATCCACAGATTAAGCTGAGTATGTGGGCAAAAAAATATGATATAATCATAGGCGGATCATATATTTGGTTTAATGGAAAAGAGGGACTTAACACATTTAGCTTAACTTTTCCAAGTGGCCAAATCTATACGCATAGCAAAGATATACCCACTGTATATGAGCATTTTTGTTATACCTATGGAGATAGAGATAGTGTTTTCCAAACTCCTATTGGAAACATAGGTGTTGCGATGTGCTGGGAGCAGCTTCGAACAGATACAGTTAAACGTATGATTGGAAAAGTAGATTTATTATTAACTTGTTCCTGTTGGTGGGGATTTTGTGAAGATGATCCTGAAGAACTGCAGGCACTTTCTGATTATCATCATGAGTTGGCAGTAAATGCGCCTATAAAACTTTCCAAGATATTTGGTGTGCCTGTTATTCATGCAAGCCATCACGCCGTGTTCGAGGGGTTAGCCTTCTTTAAGGGACAAAAAAGACAAACCCGCACAATAGTAGGAGCTACTCAAATTATTAATGAAAAAGGCGATGTAATTGATAGAAAATTGTTTAATGAAGATGGTGGTATTATAACAGCAGAAATAAATATTAATTCGCAATCAGATAAAATAAATGAATACAACGGGGAAAATTATTGGATACCAAATTTGCCGCCTGTATATTTGCGACTATGGGAAAAGGTTAACCCATTTTGTGAAAAGTATTATAATGATGTTACTAAAACTTATTATTTAAACAACTATAAATAAAGTAAATATTGCTAGGAGAAATTATGGATAATTTTTATTATTATGAAACAGAAATAGGTACAATAGGATTGTTTGAAAGTAATGAAGCAATTACAGAACTTTGTTTTGGGAAAAAAATATACGAGATTGTAATTTCCAAGAATCGGATTTAATCAAAGCTGCATATGAACAGCTTCAACAATATTTTGAAGGTCGGAGAAAGATATTCGATTTGCCGCTGACTCCACAGGGTACTGAGTTTCAACTTAAAGTCTGGAAGGCTTTACAGCAGATACCTTATGGTACAACCTGTAGTTATAAAGATATAGCAGAAAAAGTTGGAAATATTAAAGCATGCAGAGCTATTGGTATGGCTAACAACAGGAATCCGATACCTATATTTATTCCTTGTCATAGGGTAATTGGAGCTGATGGTAAATTGGTAGGCTATGGTGGAGGCCTTCATATAAAAAAGCGATTACTGGAAATAGAAAATGTAAAGTTGAAGGTAAAATAGATATGAACGACGATATAAGAATTTCTCTTTTTAATCTATGTGATGAAAAATATAAGACATTTCAAATGAAGTTGTGCCCTGATAATAAAAATATTATCGGGGTAAGACTGCCTGCTTTAAGAAAAATAGCAAAAAGCATAGCTAAAGGCAAATGGAAAGAATATCTCAAATCTGCGCAGAACGATTATTTTGAAGAAATTATGCTGCAGGGAATGGTTATAGGATATATTGATGTAGAAATAGAAGAGCGGTTGAAGCTTATTACTTATTTTGTACCTAAAATAGATAATTGGTCTGTATGTGATAGTTTTTGCAGTGGTTTAAAATTTGTGAAAAAGAGTAGAGAATGTGTATGGGAATATTTAGAGACCTATATTAATTCAAAAGAAGACTTTAGGCTGCGATTTGCTATTGTGATGATGATCTTTTATTTTATTGAAGATGAATATATTGATAGAGTACTTCAGATAGTAGATGGAATTAAACATGAAGGATACTATGTTAAGATGGCAGTGGCTTGGGCTGTATCCATTTGTTATGTTAAATTCCCAGAAAAAACTATGGAGTATCTTAAAAATAATTCACTGGACGATTTTACATATAATAAGTCTCTTCAGAAGATAATCGAGTCCTTTCAAGTTGATAAAGATACAAAGACGCTTATTGGCAGAATGAAACGAAATTTAACCAGAAGTTAAATTTCTAGAAAACATTCAACTACGAATCCATTGGTAAATAGGGCAGATTAGTTTATACTATGACTATAGGGCCCTTGAGAATTTAATGAGATGGAGTGGTAAAATGGATAAATTGTCCATAGGTGAAACTATCTTTAGACTTAGAAAAGAGAAGGGATTTACTCAAGACCAATTAGGCAGCTTTATTGGGGTATCTACGGCAGCGGTATCAAAGTGGGAGAGCGGCATTTCCTACCCGGATATAACTTTACTGCCTGTGCTGGCTTCATTGTTCAATGTTTCAATAGATAAACTGATGAATTATAAAGCTGAACTTTCAGATGAAGAAGTAATGAGTATATATGCTAAATGCGAAGCAATTTTCAGCGGTGGCAGCATAGAAGAAGCTGTAAAAACAAGTAAAGAATATTTAAAGAAATATCCTAATAGTTATTATTTGAAATTTAGAACTGGCTTTCTATTTGTTATGTATTCCTGGAAAACTAATGATGAGGAAGACACTAGAAATATGATAGCATTTGCGATTAAGCTATTCGAAGAGGTAGTAGAAAATTGCAGCAGAGAAGATTTGGTTGAAGCAGCATTATTTCAGCTTGGAGCACTTTATCCTCAGATGGACGAGCAAGATAAAGCAATAGAAGCACTTAATAAAATTCATAAAAGTAGTGTTGACCCTAATGATTTGCTAGCAAGTATTTATATAGAAAAAAATGAGCTTAAAAAGGCCAGAGAGATACTTCAAAGCAAATTATACAAATGTACATTTGATATAACGCTAGCTTGCATGTCCTTAGCTAAGTCTTATGCGAAAGAGGAGAAGGATTTATCAAAGGTCGAGCAGTATTTTAATCTTATGATTAATATTAAGAAGACTATAAATGATGAAAAGGGAGAAGGGCTAAGTTTATATAATGAATATCTTCATTTTGGAAGGTCATATTTATTATTTAATGAAACTGAAAAAAGTATGGAAATGCTTAATAACATGATAGAAGATATGAGACATCGTGATATCAACGAACCTGGAGAATTTAAATCGTGTTCTTTTTTTAATTATATACCAGTAAGTAAAAGAACTATAACAATGAATCTATATGATAATCTGCTTAAAATCTTTGAAGAGCCTATTTTTGATGTTATACGTGAAAGAGAAGATTTTAAAAGAATCCTTAGTGAAATAAACGATTTGAAAGAAAAACATTTAAGGTAAAATAGAATGGACTTGCTCTTGAGCGAGTCCATTTATTTTAGAAAAAGAACTTAAAACTTATGTTTTAATTTTCTAATCATAATATAATACGAAATCATAAGCAGTAGTTCTGCTCCGACCCAGGCGGATACTTCCGCAAAACAGATTCCAAGAAAACTTATAAATATTGGCAGAGTAAGACCAAATAATAGTCTTAATGCTAGTTCAAGCACACCTGAAATCATAGGTATTACAGTGTTTCCCATTCCTTGAAGGGCTGAACGATAGATGAATAAAAGTCCTAAATCGCACACAAAAATAGAAGTTACAATCATATATTGACCAGAAACCTTAAATACTCCAGTTTCAGTTGGAGAAACAAACAGGCTTATTATCTGATGTCTAAATATAATTATAAGTAAGCTTATAATTATATTAACTATAACTGACATTTTAATACATTTCCGTATTCCTAAACTAATTCTATCGTATTTTTTTGCACCAAGATTTTGACCTGAAAAAGTGGCCATAGCTAGTCCAAAAGTTATGCCAGGCTGTTCTACTAGTGACATGATCTTAGTTCCTGCAGTATATCCTGCTACATAAATTGCACCGTACCCATTTACAATCGCTTGAAGTAACATACACCCTAATGCAGTGACTGAATTTTGAATCGCAGCTGGAATGCCTAAAATAAAAAGCTTTTTTAATATAGTAAAATCTATTGTCCAATCTAATTTTTTTATTTTCAGCATTTCGTGTTTTCTAAGTACCATAAAACCAAGTATACAGGAAAGCACTTGAGCTGAATCTGTAGCTATAGCAGAGCCTGCAACTCCTAATTTAAAAACTAATATAAAAAGCAGATTAAATACTATGTTTGCTAATGATGAAATTATCATTATATAAAAAGGTGCTTTACTATTACCAAATGCTCTCAATATAGATGCGATAAGATTATAGGATATAGTTGCAATTATTCCGATATATATAATACTAATATAAAGATTTGCATCATGGATTATATTAGCTGGTGTATTTAATAAACGAAGCAGCGGCATTGAAGTGATTAAGCTTAATGCAGTAACTACTATAGCCATAAAAAGAGAGAGATATACTGACATAGTAACTGCTTTTTTTACTCCATTTTTATCATTGGCACCGAATCGCTGAGCAACCATTATGCCAAAACCGTTGGAAAGTCCAATGATAAAGCCTATTATCATAAAATTGATAGAACCTGTAGAACCAACAGCTGCTAGGGCGTCTACACCGATTGTTTTTCCAACAACGATAGTATCTACCATGCTATAAAATTGCTGAAAGAAGTTCCCTATAAGCATAGGTATAGAAAATTCTAATAATAATTTAGTTGGATTGCCTGAAGTCATATCTCTTGTCATAGTAAAAATTCTCTCCATTTCTATAAGTATGAGTACATTATTTTTGCTGCATCAATTATTATAGCATAAAGACTATTTTCACAAAAAGGTATTATATTAGCTTTAAATTTGAACTGATAAATAAATAGTAACCTACTTTTTTATAAAAAATGAAAAGTAATAATTGCAAAATAGATAAATATATTTTAAAATATAGTAAAACATTTAATATTTATATAACAATTAAAACAATTTAAAAGAAGTTTAAATAATGCTGATAAAAAAGAACATGTTTTTAATATGAAAGGGGATATTCTACCATGCTTAATGACAAATACCTTATAGCTAAATATAATTTTGATGATAATGCAAATGTAGGCAAAGACAGTTCTGGAAAGGGTAATCATGGAGTACCTTCTGGTAATATAAGACCTACGATTATTACAATAGGTGGGAGAAAGGCTGCAAAGTTCAGTGGCGGAACTCATAATAATTCATATATACAGTTACCTGAAAATCTACTGGGAGATATAAATGACAATACAGGCTTAACTGTTTCAACATGGGTGTATTTAGGTAAAGTATCAAGTGTATGGGAGAGAATTTTTGATTTCGGAAAAGGATCTAAAGGCCCATATGTTTTTTTAACAAGAAATTTAAGAGGGGTATGTTTTGAAGGAACGGAACTTGCAGCAGATCCTAGAAAAACGTATACACCAGGAGAATGGATTCATGTGGCACTTTCAATTACAGGAACAAAAGGAGGAACACTAAGCGGTGCTGGACCAATTGTCTATGTAAATGGCGAGAAAGCAGGTGACGGTTTTATCAGTCAAACTTCTAGTGGTAATTATGCACAATTACGTAAGTGGTTTGATACTTTTACTGATAGACAAAATTATACAAATAACACCATTGGGATGTCTCAACATGATATTGATGTTGATTTTTGCGGTTATCTTTCAGATTTCCGTGTTTACAAAGCAGGGTTAACTCAAGATGAAGTTATAGATGTTATGTGTGATTCTCTAAGTGATGAAAGCATTGTAAGATTAGCGGAAGCCAAATATCTTTCAGCTCCAGCTAAAATTGTAACTAAGGACATAGTATTTCCAAGATCTCTTATGAGCGGAAAAGTAGAAGTTTCATGGAAATCAGATGATGTAACTGCAATTTCTGACGAGGGCTTTGTAAAAGCTGTTAATAAACCTAAGGGTGTCACTATCACAGCGGCAATAAAGAAAGGCCAATTTAAATTAGAAAAGAATTTTAATTTAACAGTGCTGCCAGAGAAATTACCAGGGTACACGTTGAATATTGATGGAAATAATGAAGTGTTAGATATTAGTGATACATTATATGGCTTATTCTATGAAGATATCAATAATGCAGCTGATGGCGGAATATATGCTGAGCTTGTTAAAAATCGTTCGTTTGAATCCTTTATATATGATACTTATTCAGCTGCATCAGGAATGGATGCAAAGTCTACAGGAAGAAAGCATACACCACTTGATGGATGGTCAGGAGATTTAGATAAAGTTACTGTAAAAAATGCAGGCGGATTAAATGAATACTTTAATGTTCAGGATAAAGATGTAAATGCATATTATATAACTGCTGCTGATGGAACTACAATATACAATAAAGGTTTTGCAGATACTAATCGGAATTGTTCAATGTGTATCAGAAAAAATGAAAAATATGATTTTACAATATGGGCAAAATCTAAGAAGGGTGGCAAGCTGATATTAGAGCTAAAGGATAAAGATAATAAAGCTATTAGTAATTTAGTAGAAGTTCAAATAGAAGACGGAGATAAGTGGAAGAAATATGGAATAGATGAAAAAGTTGTTTTAACAGGTTCTTCGTCAGCTTTTGGTAAGCTTACTATATCATTTAGCGGCGAGGTTTCAGTTGATATGGTATCATTAATTCCTGAGGATGTTTGGGGGGCTAAGGGCGAACCAGACTCTAGAACGGCTCATTCAAATTACATTGGCAATCCAAATTACAGACTTAGAAGCGACTTAGTTAAGTCACTTCAGAAGCTTCATCCAACCTTTCTTCGTTTCCCTGGTGGATGTATTTCAGAGGGATCTTATATATGGGAGAACGTATATAATTGGAAAGAGTCTGTAGGTGATGTTGAAGTACGTAAAGAAAATTACAATGTATGGGGTTACGTTATGACAATGGGGCTTGGCTATATGGAATATTTTCAGTTATCAGAAGACTTAAATGCTAAACCTCTTCCTGTCATGGCTTGCGGAGTGTTGTGTCAGGCAAGGTCAGATTATGCTAATCCAGCTGGAGGAAAATTAAGAGATAAGTACATTAAGAATTTTACAGATTTAATCGATTTTGCTATCAGTACAGATTTTGAAAGCAATAAATGGGCGATTCTACGTAAAAAAATGGGACATGTAGAGCCATTTGATTTACACTATCTTGGAGTAGGAAATGAAAACTGGGGAACAGAATTTTTTGCAAACTTTGAGATATTTAAAGCTGAAATTGACAAGTATATGGAAAAAAATTATCCTGCCCATGAACTTAATATAATATCTACAGTAGGTGCTCAAGCAGATGATGATGCTTATCAACAAGGATGGAAGTTCTTGATAGGAAATTACAAAGGGTCAGCTAAAGTTAGTTTTACAGATGGAGAAAGCAGTATAGAAGAAAATGTTTCTTGGTATAAGGATCAAAAACATTATATGGAAACTATAGCTGATGAACATTATTATCGTTCTAATGATTATTTGCTGAATAATGCAGATAGATACAACTATTATTACAGAGCTTTTAATGAGGATGGCAGTATCAATAATGCTGAAACTTCCAAGGTATTTGTTGGTGAATACGCATCTACCGACAAGAATACTTTAGCAGGGGCTATTGCGGAAGCCGCAGTAATGACTGGGTTTGAGAATAACTCCGATGTAGTAAGATTGGCGGCTACAGCTCCATTGTTTAATAAAGTATTGACAGATAACAGCTACAGATGGACCCCAGATTGTATATGGTTTGATGATGAAACTGTATGGCTTACACCTACTTATTATGTACAGCAGTTGTTTGCAAAATATATTGGTAAGAAGCTATTAGCTACTTCATTTTCAACTTATGTAAATGGTAAGCTTAAAAAGCTCATACCTCATGGCGGAATTGAAATTGCAGCAGGAAATGGGGAGATAATTGTAAAGAATATTAAAGTCACATCAAATACAACGGGTGATGTACTTTTTAATCAGGACTTTACAGAAGCTTTAGATTCTGCATGGAAAGTTATACCTGATTCAATAGGCTATGAACTTGATGCTGAAAAAGGATTAATATTAAAAGGTCAAAGCGAAGGACTTAATGGTCTGTATATAATGAATGATAGCTGGACAAATTACAAGGTTGAAGTTGAGGCTGTAAAAGTATCGGGAATTGATGGCTTTTATGTAGGTGTAGGACTAACAGATATCATTCATAATAAAAAGGATGTAATAGAATACGCTGTTGGCTACGATGGAAATACGACTGCAGTAAAAGTGTATAAGCAGGGAGTGGAAGGTTATAGATTAGGCGATTATTCATCAAGTACAGCTGCTGGTAATCTAAGGGCTTGCTGCGATGAAGAAATAGCAAGCAATGTCCAGTATTCAATTACTGTAAACTATGGCGGAGTTAGTGGAAGAAATCTTATCTGCTTCTACAGAACTGATAAAACTACAAGCAGAGTTTTGAATTATAAATTGGAAGCATATAATAGAGATATATTCAGCTCTGTTACAAGAGATGATAAACATTTGTACATCAAACTTGTAAATCCAGATGATGTGGACAAATTAACTGAAATAAAGTTAAAAGGCCTAACAGCTGCTAAGGAAGGTAAGTTAATTAGTCTAACAGCTGATTCTGACCTTGTTAATGTTCAAGATGTAAACAAAAAGAATGATGAGAAAGTAGTACCTGTAGAAAATGAGATAGTGATATCTAACAATTCAGCAGTAATAACTGTAGCCGCTAATTCTGTAAATGTATTGGTAATGGATATCTAATTATAGATAAATTTACAGCAAATTAAAAATGAGGATAACTCTTGGATAGTGCTAAGATACTTTTATATAAAGTAAAAAAGGTGGTTGCTAAATGAAAAAACGGTACAGCATTTTTACGAAGAAGTTAAAAAGAAACAGTAATATATTTTGAAGTTAGTGAATTAAGATAAGAAGGCAACAGAAGCAGTATAATAAGAGTATTTTGTGAATATTAAGAGTCAGGGCATTAAAAATGGTTACACCCGACGGAGGCATTTGGAGTGAGTTTAGCAATTATCCGTGTCTTTTAGGCAAATTTCCGTTAAGATGGCGAATTGTTTGAGGCGCAGCCGAGTTATGAGCCATTAGGAAATTTGACTAAAAGATGCGGTGAAATTGCTTAACGCAGCGGAATTAGCCGACATAGGGTGTAACCATTTTTTATTTATTATGGGACAGTTTTGATCTCTTTGTATACTTTTTTCCATTCGAATGAGAGCCTAGTTTTACACCGTTTTCCATACCTATTTCGGCACCAATTTTAGGATACATTTTTCTTAATTCAGCATTAGATTTTGGATGGTCTTTTATTCTGCTTTTATTATTATCCATAAAAAATTGCCTGGTTTCTAAAACTATGACAATTAACTTTTCACAATTTTTAATTCACAGTTTTATCTTTTCGTTGAGATTTATACTCAACTTCCTACAGAAACCAGTTATACCTCCTCTCAAATTTTTATTGATTGTATATCTTTGTTTCTATTTTTTCTAAGTAGCTGTTATTTTCTAAAATAATAATGGATACTATTTTTTAGCATGCCACTAATAGATAAAAATATTCCCTTTCTTCAAAGTCACTAATAAATTGATAAAAATAGTGAAAATGATTACAAAATTAAAAAAATATATAGCAATATAATGAGATGTTGACAGTGAAATTAAGCTACAGTATAATTGTTAAAAGAGAACGGAGGTTTTCTAATGCAATATTTAAAAGATGAAATACGGGAAAAAATAATTGAAAAGGCTCTGATAGAATTTAGTAAAAAAGGATATAAGGGTGCATCTATTAGGGTTATAGCAAAAAATTCAGGCACTTCAGTTGGAAATATGTATAAATATTTTAATAGCAAAGAGAGTTTATATGAGACACTTATAGGTGGTGTATACAACAAACTTATGGACTATATAGGTCAATTTAGAAAAGTAGAAATTAACGAAAATGCACAAAAGATATTTATTGCTTTAATGGATAAGATTATTGAAATATTCAAAGAGAATAGTCTTGAACTTTCAATTTTGCTAAATAAAAGTGCAGGCTCAAAATATGAAAATTGTAAAAGCGTTTTTATTGATTATATAACGAGAATAGTAACAGAGAACATGAAATTCCGTATGAAGTTAACGAAGTTAGAACAAAAAAATAATTATATAATATATATTTTGTCTTATAGTCTGGTTGAAAGTATCAGCCTAATATTAAGAGAAAAGAAAGATGGAGAAGAGGTGAAACAATTAATCCTTAAAATAATCGATATCTTTTATACAGATTTAGAAATAAAATTAAATGAACAAATAAGCTATTAATAAATTATTCAGTAGATGTAGCAGTTCTTTTGACTTAAAAGCGAACTATGGTTCACAAAATGACTGGAAAGAAGGTATCATATGAGCAGTTTTATTGAATTAAAAAATGTTAAAAAGACCTATAAAATGGGAGAGGTTACTATCAATGCAGTGGAGAACGTATCATTTTCTATAGATAAAGGTGAATTAGTAATAATCCTAGGGGCTAGCGGTGCAGGAAAGTCTACTATATTAAATCTTCTAGGTGGTATGGATCAAGTCAGTGGTGGAAATATACTAGTAGATGGAAATGATATAAGTAAATATAACAAAAGGATGCTTACTAAATACAGAAGAGAGGACATAGGATTTGTTTTTCAATTTTATAATTTAATACAAAACCTGAATGCTTTAGAGAATATAGAAATAGCAGTAGAAATGTGTAAAGATCATATTGATCCTAAAGAAGTGATAAAAAATGTTGGGCTGGAACATAGAATGTTTAATTTTCCATCGCAGCTTTCTGGAGGAGAGCAGCAGAGAGTATCTATAGCAAGAGCACTGGCGAAGAATCCCAAGCTTCTTCTTTGCGATGAACCTACAGGGGCTTTGGATTATAATACTGGTAAATCAATACTGAAATTGCTTTCGGATACATCTAAAAAGCAGAATATGACTGTTATTATTGTAACTCATAACTCTGCTATAGCGCCAATTGCTGATAAGGTTATTAAAGTAAAAAGCGGGAATATTGAGAGTATTGCTGTAAATGCTGAACCTATTCCGATAGAAAGGATAGAGTGGTAAGATGGGCAAGACTTTCTATAAAAATATTTTTAGGGATATAAAGAAAACTATATCTCGATTCATGTCTATCGTGATAATAATAGCTTTAGGCGTATCGTTTTATGCAGGAGTAAGAGCTGCCAGTCCGGATATGAAACTGTCTGGTGATTACTACTTTAATAAAAATAATTTAATGGATTTTCAAGTGATGTCTAGCTTAGGCATAACGAAAAAAGATATATCAGCGGTAAAAAATATTGATGGTATAGCAAATGTGGAGGGAGCTTATTCGATTGATGCTGTGGTTGAGAAAGATAAAAAACCCTTTGTTCTAAATGTGAATTCATTGCCGCAAAAAAATGTAATAAATGATTTGAAAATAGTTAGTGGAAGAAGAGCTTTCAATAAGAATGAAGCAGTAGTAGAAGAAAGGTTTCTAAAACAAAATGGATTTAAGTTAGGAGATAGCATAACATTTACTTCGGGTGATGACAGTAATTTAAAGGATAGTTTAAAAAACATAAAATTTAAGATTGTTGGTACTGCAGATTCACCGCTTTATGTTTCAGCACAAAGACAGCTTAGCTCAGTTGGAAATGGTACTGTAAGTGGATTTGTATATATATTACCAGAAGTATTTAAGAGTAAAGTGTATTCACAAATGTATATTAAAACAACCTATAAGGAAGCAAAAAACAGCCTGTTTATTAATGAAGATTACAAGAAAGCATTAAAAGCTATTGAAAAGAAAATTAAAACTTTAGGAATAAGGCAGTCAGAAATAAGGTATTCAGATATTGTAGAAGATGCAAATGAAAAAATAGAAAGAACTGAAAAAAAGCTTAATAGTGCACAGAAAAAAGCTTCTAAGAAGTTTAATGAAGCTTCAAAGAAGATAAGGGATGCAAAGCAGGATATTATTGATAATAAAGATAAACTAAATAGTGAAGAGATAGCATTCAACAATAAAATAGCTGCTGGATATAAAAAAATTAATGATGGAAAGAACAAAATAAAACAGGCTCAGAAAGAAATCACTGCAAAATCGAAACAAATTACAGATGGAGAAAACAAAATAGCTGAAGCTAAGAAAGAGTTAGACAAAGGTCAAAATGATTTGATTCTCGGAAAGAAGCAGGCCGTAGACAGTATAAGAAAAGCAATACTAAAAAGTATAAATCAGGCTAAAGCTACAAATAATGTTCAACAGTATACCTTTTTAAAAACTGTATACGACAATGATATAAAAGAAAAAAACTTTGATAGTATGTATAGCTCTATGGAGTCAGATGGAAGTTTATTAATAATAAATAAATCTTTCGACATAAAATCCATAAAAGATAAGTTTAATAAGGCTAATGCAAAACTCATAGCAGGAAGAAAAGAGTTAGCGTCCAAGGAGAAGTTGATTAATTCTGGTAAAGAGAAATTGGATGCTGGTAGAAAGCAAATTGAGAATAGTAAGAAAGAGATTACTAAAGCAGAAGTTGAACTAAAAAAAGGAGAACAAGAAGGAAAAGAACGAATTCAGCAGGCTAAGGAACAGCTTTCTAATGGACAAAAAGAAATTCAGAAGAATGCTATAAAACTAAAGAAAAAAGAAAAAAAAGTTAATAGTAAATTTGCTGATGCAAAAGAAAAAATCAGAAAAAGCAAAGATAAGATAAAGGATATTAAGAGTGGCAAATGGTATGTACTCGGAAGATCTCAAAACTTGGGTTATGAGAACTATAGGCAGGATAGTAGTAGAATTGATAATATAGGAAAGGTTTTTCCAATGATATTTTTTCTAGTTGCAGCACTGGTAAGTCTTACAACGATGACTAGAATGGTACAGGAGAGCAGAATAGAGATAGGAACGTTTAAGGCTCTTGGGTATTCAAGGTTAGCTATAGCAGCTCATTATTTCATATATTCTATTTCGGCAAGTGCTATTGGCAGTATAATTGGAGTAATGTTAGGGTTCAGGATATTTACGTCACTTGTAATGAACGCATATAGTTCGCTATATACTATACCCTATCGTATAATGCCATTTAACGTTAGTCTGGCAATTCAGGCAGCAGCTATAGCTATAGTGTTTACATCTGCAGCTTCGGTTTTAGCAGCACTGGATGAATTAAGGGAAGTTCCTGCATCACTTATGAGAACGAAGGCACCCAAGGCAGGAAAAATTATATTATTAGAAAAAATTACATTTATATGGAGTAGATTAAAGTTTACTCAGAAAGTTACTGCTAGAAATATATTAAGATATAAACAGAGATTTTTTATGACGGTAATAGGTATATCAGCGTGTACTGGACTTATGCTTACTGGTTTTGGTTTGAAGAGTGGTATAACAGGCTCAATAGAAAGACAGTTTAATAAGATATATAGATATAACATGCAAACTACACTTACGGAGGATGTAAGCCGCAGCAGAATGGAGAAAGTAAAAGACAGAATAATGGCAGATAGTAATATTAAATCCGTATTGTTCACGCATTCCGAAAATGCAACGATTAAAAATAAAAATTCAGGAACAGAGGACATATATGTACTGGTACCTGAAGGTAAAAATGATATCAATAAATATATAGAGCTTAACAATAATAATAAACAAATAAAATTAAAGGACAATGGAGTTATAATAACTAAAAAGCTGTCTAAGCTTACAGGCAAAAAGCAAGGAGATATGATAGAGATAAAGCTGGATGATAAGACTATTGGTGCCAAAATAAATGATGTAACTGAACATTATATACAGCATTATGTATATATGAGTCCGCGCTATTATGAAAAATTAACTGGAAAAACGTTAGAGTTTAATGGATTTTATGGTTTGTTAAAAAATCTTTCGGATAACAGTCAGAATAAGACCTCAAAAATAGTTTCAAAGATTGATGAGGTAAACTCTACAAATTTTAAGAATAATTCACACTTTGATTTCAAGAAGAATATGAAGAGCATGGATAAGGTAGTACTTGTACTTATAATATCAGCAGGACTTTTAGCTTTTGTTGTAATATATAATCTAACAAACATAAATATTAATGAAAGAAAAAGAGAGCTTGCAACAATAAAACTTCTTGGTTTCTATAATAATGAACTTGCTGGATATGTATATAGAGAAAATATTATTTTAACTGTACTTGGAGCTTTTGTTGGATTGTTACTTGGAATAGTCATGGATAATTTTGTACTGAGTACTGCTGAGACAAATGTAATGCTTATGTCTAGATATATTAAACCGATTTATTTTTTATATGCATTTATTCTTACACTATGTTTTTCATTGATAGTAAATGCAGCTATGTATGGAAAGTTTGATAGAATAGATATGATAGAATCACTTAAAAGTGCGGAGTAGTATTTACATTTTGATTTAAAATGTATATAATAAGATTGTATTTATTAAATTTAGAAAACTTTGATTAATTGGGAGCATTAGCTTTTGAATGTTCCCTTTCATTAGAAGGAGATGGAGTCTGTCGTGTGTCAATTTATGGTTCTTGCAATTAGATTAGCTTAACAGAGGGAGGAGTCTACCCTTTTTTAGCTGCTAATTGAATAGAATTGTAAATTGATGACAGACTCTTTTTGTTTTTTGAGCATAGGTACCATGCTCAAAAGGAAAGTTTTCGAATTAATAACGATATATTGTAAATATCGTAATAAGATTTGGATTATATATGAAAAAGAAAGAGGAACTGTGTTCCTCTTTCTTTTTTGTTACTGGGGTAGAGTTAATGAAAAATTATAGTTTATAGCATCGACTTCAGTTATACCCGGTGATATTAGAAGGAGTGATATTAAAATGAGTGTATTAAGTTTAGAAAATATAAATTTTGGATTTGGAGATAAAACGATATTAAAAAATGTATCCTGCAAGCTATTAACAGGCGAGCATGCAGGATTAGTTGGAGCTAATGGTGCTGGGAAAAGTACTTTATTGAATATTATTACAGGAGAACTGATTCCAGATGAAGGAAAGATAACATGCAGTGCAGGTTTAGAGCATATAGGATATCTTCATCAACATATGGATGAAGGTGAGGATAAAAAAACTATAAATGAAATATTAAAGAGTGCTTTCGAAGAATTATATACGAAGGAAGAAAAGATGATTTCCATCGGTAACAGACTTTCACTTGCAACAAATAATGATGAGGAGACTGAAAGACTTATCAATGAAATGGGAAAGCTGCAGGATGAAATAAATGCTAGTGATTTCTATTCTATGGATAGTCTAATAGATAATGTGGCCCATGGACTTGGCATTCATAACTTTGGTATGGACACAGTAATGGGAAGGTTGAGTGGAGGACAAAAGACCAAAGTTAGGCTTGCAAAGCTGCTGTTAAGAAAACCTGATATTCTGCTGCTAGATGAACCAACAAATTATTTAGACAAAGAACATGTTGAATGGCTTGGGAACTATTTAACAAATTATAAAAACAGTTTTATTGTTATATCTCATGATACGGTTTTTCTTAATAGAATAACCAATGTAATTTTCAATATTGAATTTACTATTCTTAAAAGATATAAAGGTGACTACAATACGTTTTTAAAGCTTAAGGAGGCTGAAACTAAGAGGTATATAGAAGAGTATAATAGGCAGCAAAAGCAGATAGCTAAAATGGAAGATTTTATAAATAAAAATATTGTAAGGGCATCGACTACCAAAAGAGCACAAAGCAGACAAAAACAACTAAACAAAATTGACAGAATGGAAAAGCCTAAGACTAATCCTAAAGCTAATTTTTCATTTTTGATGAGCAGGCCGTCTGGAAAGCATATTCTACAGATTCGGGATATGAGCATAGGGTATAATCATCCTGTAATGAATAACTTGAATCTAAACTTGATGCGGGAAGATAAAATAGCAATAACAGGCTGCAATGGGATAGGAAAATCTACTTTGCTGAAAACCATAATGGGAGTCATTCCAGCACTAAGCGGAAAAATTAAATTTGGTGAATATGTTTATCCTGTTTATTTTGAACAGGAAACTAAAGCTAGTGATAGAACAGCTATGGAGGAGGTTAGAGAGGAGTTTCCGGATAAAACCAATAGAGAAATAAGAGAGGCACTAGCCAGATGCGGATTGAGGCAGGAACATGTTACCGAAAAAATGAGCAGTTTAAGCGGTGGTGAGCAATCAAAAGTCAGGTTGTGTAAGCTTATGATGAAGCCTGGCAATTGGCTATTGTTAGATGAACCAACCAATCATCTTGATGTTGAAAGCAAAAAGTCTCTAAAAGAAGCTATAATTGCTTTTCAAGGTACTGTAATTGTCGTTTGCCATGAGAAAGAATTTTATGAAGAGTGGGTCACAGATGTATGGGATATGGAGAATAGAAAATAATAAATTGGATGAATATAGTCTTTATGGGCTATATTTATCCAATTTATAACTATAACTAAATTCGATTTTGATTTTATACATAAAAATAAATAAATATTAATAAATTAATACAAATTTAATAGATTGTCTGCTCATAATTTACACATTGCCAAAATTTAAAGCTAATGAAAATAATATTCCATATTATGTTATAATTAGATTGTTTTATATAGGCATTTTCTAATTGGGGATATTTGAAGATTCTTAAATTATTGAGATGCTGAAAAGGGGGTAAAAAAATGAAGAATAAAAAACTTGTTAAACTAGTAACTGTTGCAATGCTTGTTTTTTCAACAATGCCAGCTGGAGCAGTTACAAAACGAGAAGGTAACAATAATGCAGCAAGTAGCAAAAATGAAGTGCTTACTCAGTATAAGAATTACAAAACTAGCCAAGCAAAATTACAAAAGGTGATTAATGAAAACGCTGCTAAGCCAAATTATAAGCCTGATCAGAATGTAAAGGTAATAGTTAAGCTAAAGAAATCTAGTGTACTGGATTTAGAATCTAAAGCTAATGGCGGAAAAATGGAAGCATTAACAGCTACAAACAAGTACAAGCTGTCCCAAAGTGTTGTAAAAAAGCAGGAAACATTAAAGAATAAAGTAACGGCAGTAGACAAAAATATAAAAATAAAAAGAACGTATACTTATGTTATGAATGGTTTTAGTGCAGAAGTAAAATATAAAGATGTGAGTAAAATTGAAAAAATAGCAGGAGTTGATAGTGTATCTGTAGCCCAATCATATAAGCCGGATATGACTTCGGCTAAAGAACTTACAAAAGTATATGATGTCTGGAAGAACTCAAAATATAAAGGACAGGGAATGGTAGTCTCTGTTATAGATAGCGGAATTGATGCTGATCATAAAGATATGAGACTTACAGATTCCTCTAAAGCTAAGATAAAGGATAAATATCCGGAAGGACCAGGAATATATTTAACTTCTAAAGTACCATATGCGTATAATTTTGCTGATAATGATTATGATGTCAAAGATTCTACTGGTGTTGACCATGGTATGCATGTTGCTGGTATTATAGCAGCTAACGGAAAACAAGATGAAGTAGATTCAGGCAAAGCGGTACAAGGTGTAGCACCTGAAGCTCAGCTTCTTGATATGAAAGTTTTCTCTAATGACAAAGATTATCCTTCAGCCTCAACGGATGATATAGTTGAAGCGATAGATGAATCAGTTGCACATGGGGCAGATGTAATAAATATGAGTTTAGGATCTTCATCAGGTTTTGTAGAAGATGATGAGCCAATGTCAGCAGCTATAAAAAATGCTGAAAAGCATGGAGTAGTAGTTGTAGTTTCTGCTGGAAATGATACCTATTCCACGAATCCATATAAATTGAGCGATGTCGTGGATACATCATTGGTAGGTGCTCCTTCTACTGCAAAAGAAGCTTTATCAGTAGCGTCCTATGAAAATTCAAAAGTTAAATATCCGGCTGTATCCTATACTTCTGACAAAAGTAGTGGAGATATACCATATCTTTTGTCAGTTAATAATCCAGTAGGGAGCCTTAAGGACAATTATGACATTGTGGACTGCGGTATAGGCGATACATCAGATTTTTCAGGTAAAGACTTAAATGGAAAAATAGCACTTATTCAAAGGGGAACAATAGATTTTACAACTAAAATTTTGAATGCACAAAAGGCTGGAGCAGTAGCTGCTATAATTTATAACAAGGATGGAGATAACAGTTATGTAAGTATGGTTACAGATCCAGCGGAAACTATACCAGCTATGTTTATAACAAACACAGATGGAAAGAAGCTTAAAGCATTAATTGGAAGCAATTTAAAAGGTAAATTTGAAGGAAATGAAGTAACAATAGATAATCCAACAAAAGACAACATGTCTGATTTTACTTCTTGGGGCCCAACACCTGATCTTGAGTTTAAACCACAAATAACAGCACCAGGAGGAAATATTTATTCTACTCTTAATAATAACAGTTATGGATATATGTCAGGTACTTCTATGGCATCGCCGCATACAGCTGGAATAACAGCTTTACTAGTAGAACATTTGAAGGACCTAAATCTAAAAGCATATTCAAAATACAGCAAAGCTGAATTAGCTAAAACGATACTGATGAATACTTCGGTACCCCAGATGGATACTAATACAGATAAAAAGCTTCCATTTTCACCAAGAAGACAAGGTGCAGGGCTTGCTGATGCTGAAGCAGCTGTAAATGCTGATGTAGTTGTAAGAAATAGCGATGGACTTTCATCGGTGGCACTTAAACAGCTTAAGGGCAACAAAGCTACTTTTAAATTAACCCTTACTAATATGGGTAAAGAATCTAGAACTTATGCTTTAAATGATTTCAGTGGTGTAATGACAGAGCAGGGAAACGATATAAATACTATGTCTTATGATGTTCCTGTAAGTGGGTCTAAGATTTCATTCAGTAAATCGAAGATAACTGTGGCTGCTGGCAAGAATGCATCTGTTAACGTTACTTTATCACTCTCAAGTAAAACAAAGAAGAATATTTTCGTTGAGGGCTTTGTGAAATTTATTTCAAAGGATGGAGGACAAACTCTTAGTGTTCCTTATATGGGCTTCTATGGAAACTGGAGTTCACTTCCAATTATAGATAAGCCTGTTTGGGATAAAGATAGTTATCTTGGAGTTACAGGAGTTTATGATACTGCTACAGATTATTTGCTTGGACAAGAGGCTGTAGATGAGAATGGAAACTCTGTTGTAAACAAAAAGAATATTGCGGTGTCAACTAAGACAGGGGATACAGTAGTTCCAAAGATTGCACTATTAAGGGATGCTAAAAACATGAAGCTGGATATAGTTGACAAGAATCATAAGGTAGTAAGAACGCTTTATGTTGATTATGACATGATAAAGGATCTATTTACTTCAAGTGCTGCTGATCCTCTTAAAGATGACAACTATTCACCTGATTCAAAATGGATATGGGACTTAACTGTGTATAATTCTAAAACTGGCAAGTATGAAAAGGTAAAAGATGGACAGTATTATTTTAAATTTACTACTAATATAGACTATAAAAATGCTAAGAGTCAGACCTTGGAACTTCCTATAAAGGTAGATTCGGTTGCTCCAGCATTAAATATAGTATCTTCAAAAATTGTTGGTTCAAAGAAATATACTTTAAAATTTACAGCTAAAGATGATTTCTCAGGTATTAATACTAATACATTTAATATAAAAGTAAATAATAAGAACTATACTGACAAGAATGGAAAGAGTATTTTGAGTCTTACTCCTGATAAAGATGGAGTGTATTCTGTAGATCTTGATCTTGATGGACAATTGAATGATATACAGGTAAATGTTTTGGATAATGCCGGAAATTTAGCTACAGCAAATTCGACTGCTGATTTGCAGGCAGTGAAGATTACTTCAATTACTGATTGGCAGCATTTTGACAGCGGGAAGGTCAACATAACATATGAACCAACTGGTGAATATGCTAGTACTATAAAGAGCTACAATATATATGTTGATGGTGTAGTGGCAGCTACCGGTATAACAGACACGCACTATGAATTAAAGAATTTAGAAGCAGGAACTCACAGCGTTAATGTAGCTGCAGTAGATTTTGATGGAAAGGTACTTTCAAATGATGGAGTTAATATAATTGTAAAAGCTGAAGATTTATATGTTAATTTCGTCGGTGTAAGAAGAGAAGGAACTTTCTATAATAAGAGTACCGTTAAAATAAAAGGTGAATTGAACACTGATGTAAATAAATTTACAATAGGTGGCAAAGATGTTGCTGTAGCTAAGAATTTATCATTTAGTACAACTGTGAAGCTTAAACAAGGATTAAATAAGATACCTGTTTATGTAGAAGATTGCACAGGAAAGATTCAGGAATATGCACTTAATCTATATTGTGATACAAAGAAACCAGTAATTAATGCAGAAACCAAAACGGTGTATGTGTCTAACTCTGCCAAGACTTATACAGTAAAAGTAAAAGCTGCAGATCAGTTCTATCTACCTCAGGTATATATTAATGGTGATGCTGTAAAGAGCAATGCAACTGATCTATACACTAAAAAAGCTGTATTTTCAAAGAAAATAATCTTGAATGGTACTAAGACAATTGTAAAAGTAAGAGCTGTAGACATGGCAGGTAATAGTACTGAAAAAATATTTACTATTGTTAAGAAATCTAAAAAGTAAATAAAAGAGAGTAAAGTCTCTACGTGTCTAAATGACCTTCCATATCTTTGGAGGGTCATTTTTATGTAAAAGTTAATCATTATTAAAAAAGTATAATATAAATTTTATACTAAATTGGTATTATAATATAAAAATATTATTAATTTGTAACTGGTGACATAACATAAATGAATTAATAACAAATTTACAAATAATATGAATAAAGTGTATAAAGTAACATTTTTGAGGTGTATAATCACATTTGTATATAATTACTACTAATATATAAAAAATGTGGCAATGATGATTATATGCTGTATAACGTAAAAACTATATTTACCATATACAGTTATATTTTTTCATAAAATTAAAAGGGGGTAAAAAAATGAAAAATAAAAAGCTCATAAACTTAGTGACAGTTACCATGGTAGTATTTTCTGCAGTACCAGCTCAAGCTGCTGCAAAGGATGCAAAGTTAACAGATGAAAAAAAACAACTGATTGTACAATATAATAACTATAAGAATAAGTTTCAAAAATCAATTAATGTTGTTAATGAAAATTCAGTAAAGAAAGACTATGATGCTAATCAAAAGGTTGATGTTATAGTACAGTTGAAAGGAAAGAATGTACTCGACTTAGAAGGTCAAAATAGCTCCGGGCAAGTCGATGCTATTGCAGCACAAGAGGATAGATATAAGCTTTCTAAAAATATTGAGAAGAAACAGCAAGCGTTTAAAAATAAAGTAAGTAATATTGATAGCAGTACTAAAATAAAACGAACTTTTACATATGTTATGAACGGGTTTAGTGCAGAGGTCAAATATAAAGATATTTCTAAAATAAAAAAGATGGCTGGTGTAGAAAGTGTTTCGGTAGCTCAAAGCTATGTTCCAGATTTAAATTATTCTAAAGAACTTACAAAAGTCTATGATGTATGGAAAAATTCTAACTATAAAGGACAAGGAATGGTAATTTCAGTAATAGATAGTGGAATTGATCCTACACATAAGGATATGAGAATTTCCGATCCATCAAAAGCAAAAATAAAAAATAAGAATCCAAAGGGACCAGGGAAATATTATACCTCCAAGGTTCCTTATGCGTATAATTTTGCAGATAACAATGATATAGTAAAAGATACAACGGGAGAGGATCATGGTATGCATGTATCCGGAATAATTGCTGCAAATGGTACTGATGAAGAAGTAAAAGCTGGTAAGGCAGTAAGAGGTGTGGCTCCTGAAGCTCAGCTGCTAGATATGAAAGTGTTTTCTAATGATACTGATTACGCGTCTGCATCTACAGATAATATAGTAGAAGCTATTGATGAATCGGTAGAGCACGGAGCAGATGTAATAAATATGAGTCTTGGTAGTCCTGCAGGCTATGTTGAGCCAGATGAACCGGAGAACGCTGCAATAGCAAATGCGCAGAAGCATGGAGTCGTTGTAGTATGTTCGGCTGGAAATGAACAGTACTCTACTGCACCAAGTAAATTAAGTAGCGTAATAGATACATCTGTTGTAGGATCACCATCAACAACAAAACAGGCTCTGTCAGTAGCTTCCTATGAAAATTCTAAATTAGTATATCCTGTTTTAGAATATAGCACAGATAAAGAAAGTGGGAAGATCCCGTATTTACTATCAGTGAATGACCCAATAGGTACCTTAAATGGGGATTATGAAATTGTAGATTGTGGTCTAGGCTCAGTAGATGATTTTGCAGATAAGGATATAAAAGGTAAAATAGCACTTATACAAAGAGGCGGTAATACTTTTGTAGAGAAAAAGCTTAATGCTCAAAATGCAGGCGCTATAGCTACGATTGTTTATAATAAAGATGGCGACGATACATATATAAGCATGCAGACTGATGCTAAAGAGGTAATACCATCTATGTTCGTTTCGAATTCTGATGGAAAAAAACTGAAAGCATTTTTAGATTCCAATGAAAAAATAAAATTTATTAAAGAGACAGTAGTAAAAGACAATCCAACTAAAGGTGATATGTCAGACTTTAGTTCCTGGGGACCAACTCCTGATTTGGAGTTTAAACCTCAAGTAACTGCGCCTGGAGGAAATATTTATTCAACACTTAACGATAACAGATATGGGACTATGTCAGGAACTTCAATGGCATCTCCGCATACTGCAGGAATTACTGCCTTGTTATTAGAACATTTAAAGGATATGGATTTAACGAGCTATTCTAAATATAGTAAAGCTGAACTTGCTAAAACTATATTAATGAACACATCAATACCTCAGATGGATCCAAACACAGATAAAAAGCTGCCATTTTCACCTAGAAGACAGGGAGCTGGACTTGTAGATGCCGAGGCTGCTGTGAATACAGATGTTATAGTAAGGAATGGAGATGGACTTCCTTCGGTGGCATTAAAAGAACTGAAAAGTAAAAAAGTTTCATTTCAATTGACGCTTACAAATATGAGCAAAAAAAATAGAGTATATTCTATGAAAGATCTAAGTGGAGTTATGACTGAGCAAGGAAAAGATACAACTGATATGTCCTATGATGTAAAGGCAAATGGGGCAAAAGTTACTTTTGACAAAGCTAAGGTAACGGTAGCAGCTGGGAAGACAGCTAACGTTAATGTGACAATAACGCTTTCTTCTAAAACTAAAAAGAACGAATTTGTGGAAGGCTATGTTCAATTTGTTTCACATAATGGTGGACAAACGTTAACTGTACCTTATATGGGTTTCTATGGTGACTGGAGCTCGCTTTCAATTATGGATAAACCTATGTGGGACGAGAATTCAGACTTGGGACTAACAGGCGTTTATAATGCTGATACAGATGAAGTGATGGGAGTTACTGGTAAAGATAAGGATGGAAACACTGTTGTTAACAAGGATTGTATCGCAGCATCTACGAAAACAGGAGTAAAGGTAGAACCAAAGGTAGCACTGCTTAGAAATGCGAAGAATTTTAAACTTGATGTATTAGATAAAAATAAAAAGGTTGTTAGAACTCTATATGTGGATTATGATTTACAAAAGGATTTATTTGCATCCGCAGGAAATGACAGTGGTGACGACTATTCGGCTGCATCGCAATGGATTTGGAACTTAAAAGTATATAATGCTAAGACTGGTAAAAATGAGTATGTAAAAGACGGACAGTATTATTTTAGATTTACGGCTAATATCGATTATATTGGAGCTAAGAAACAGACAATGGATTTGCCGATTAAAGTTGATTCAGCTGCTCCTAAAGTAAGCATAACTTCTAGCAATGTTACAGATACAAACAAATACACATTGAATTTTAATGCTGCAGATGACTTTTCTGGTTTGGATGTATTTAATATAAAAGTGAATAATAAAGATTATATTGATGCTGATGGAAATGCTATGATAAAACTTACTCCAAATTCAAATGGAGAATATTCTGTAGATCTTAATCTTGAAGATGCAGATAATAAAATAGAAGTTAGTGCATTTGATAATGCTGGCAATTTAGTGACTAAAGATATAACTGTAAGCGTACCCAAGGTAAAAATAACTTCCCTAAGTGATTGGCAGCATTTAGACATTGGAGATATAAAGTTAGCTTATGAACCTAATTCTGAAATTGCTTCAAAAGTCAAAAAATATAATATAACCTTGGATGGACAAAGTAAAGCCGCAGGCATTACTGATACAAGTTATACTTTCAAATTATTGCCTCCAGGAAAACATGAAATTACAGTAACAGCATTAGATGCAGATGGAAAAGAGCTTTCTCATGATACAGTTAACTTCATAGTGCGAGAAAAGAAACTCTATGTTAATTTTATAAATGTTAGAAGAGAAGGTACTTATTATACTAAAAACAATATAACAGTAAAAGGTGAATTGAACACAGACGTAAAGAAATTCACAATCCAAGGAAAGGATGTTACAGTAAACAAAGATTTAACGTTCAGTTCTGATTTAACAATTAAAGAAGGATTAAACAAAGTTCCGGTCTATGTTAAAGACATAAATGGAAATGAACAGAAATATGCGCTAAATCTTTACGGCGATATGAAAAAACCTGTAATCAAAGCACCAACTAAAGATATACATGTATCAAGAGAAGCTAAAACTTATACAGTGAAGATTACAGCTAGTGATGAGTATGAGCTGCCAAATGTGTATATTAATGGTGATGCAATTAAAGGTAATGCTAATGATAGATACCTTAATAAGGGCGAATTTAAGAAGATTATTGTTTTAAAAGATAAAAAGACTTCGGTGACTATCAAAGTAACTGATAAGGCAGGCAATAGTATAGAGAAGAAATTTGTTATAATAAAAGATAAAAAGAATTAAATATATATTGCTAATAAGAGCTAGCCGCTGAGAGGTTAGCTCTTATTTTTGCATTAAATTTGAATAAGTGAGAAAAAGAGTACTTTTTAATTGATAATTAATGTAGATAGATTTATAATTATTACAAAGTAATATTGATTATTATATATTAAAGAAGGTGTGCAAAAAGCTCATGGAAAATAAAACAATTCTAGAAACCACAAAACATTTACAACAGGGAGAAATTACAGAAAAAAAGATACTTCTTCAAATTTCCAAAACTGTAAAAGATGAAAAGAACCGAAGTACTTTAATCAAGATGGCAGAGGAAGAACAGAAGCATTATGATATATGGAAATCTTTCACTAAAGTTAATATGAAGCCAAAAATGATAACAGTATTTATTTTTGCATTGATAGCAAGGATACTTGGGTACACTTTCGCTATAAAACGAATGGAAAGGTGGCAGAATGAATACAATGTGGATAGCAAAACATTAAAAATGCTAGAAAATGAGAATTCACAACTGATTTCTATATTTGAAGACGAAATTCAACACGAAAAAGAACTTATGAATATGCTAGATGAAGAACGACTGAAATACATTGGTTCAATGATATTGGGATTAAATGACGCGTTGGTTGAAATGGCTGGAAGTCTTGCAGGATATTCCTTTGCATTAGCTAGTAATAAACTTATAGCATTAGCAGGACTTATTACTGGCATATCAGCTACGTTATCTATGGCGTCATCAGAATTTTTATCGGCTAGATCAGATGGAGAGGAAAATGCGTTTCGCTCTGCTTCCTATACAGGAATAACTTATTTGTTTACAGTCATTTTACTTATACTACCATATCTGCTTTTGCCTGACAAAATGTTTGGAACAGCCCTTGTTATAATGATGATCACTGTAGTAGTTATAATTGCAGCTTTTAATTATTATATATCAGTAGCTAAGGATTACTCATTTAAAAAACGATTTTTTGAAATGGCTGGAATAAGTATAAGTGTAGCGCTTCTATCGTTTCTTATAGGTTTGTTAGTTAAGGAATTCTTGGGAGTAGACTTATAGAAGGATTTTAAGGGATTAGTGAATAGATAATAAGTGTGAAGTAAGAGGAAGATAGCTTTTAAGAAAATACTAATAAACCAATAAACAAGAAAAATAATTTGGGAGAAGAAATATAGAAAATAATGCTTTGTAAATGCATAGAGCCGGCATAAGGAAGAAAGTGGTTGGAGGAGGCATTTTCCAGCCGACGGAAATCACTTCCTTCCCTTATTTAGTCTATATGAATTTATGTATTTTGCCAATTGAGGATAACTTTTAATTAATATCAAGATACACCACTAAATAAGAGAAAAAGTGGTTATTAAATGAAAAAACGATACAACGTGTTTACGAAGAAGTTAACAAGAAACAGTAATATATTTTGAAATTAGTGAATTAAGAAAAGAAGGCAACAGAAGGAATATAATAAAAGTATTATGTAAAAATTAAGAGTTAGGGCATTGAAAATGGTTACATCCGACGGAGGCATTTGGAGTGAGTTTAGCAATTATCCGTGTCTTTTAGGCAAATTTACGTTAAGATGGCGAATTGTTTGAGGCGCAGCCGAGTTATGAGCCATTAGGAAATTTGACTAAAAGATGTGGTGAAATTGCTTAACGAGCGGAACTAGCCGACATAGGGTGCAACCATTTTTTATTTACATCCATTGCATGAATTACAGTTTTTGCATGAATTTTTGATGCTAAAAGTATATCTTTCAATCGTAAAAGAATATTTATCTATTTCCATGGAAATATCATTGTTAAATATTACTTTATTATCTTTAAATTCTATTAATAAAGGTGAGAGTTCCAATTCATCTTCACCTAGTATGCTTGGATTAAGCTCTGGCATAAATTGATACATAATCTTGTCTTTGTATAGAACTATTATAATATTAGAGGTTGAGGTAAGAGACTTTATTCTGCCGTCACTGTAGAAACTCAACGAATTTATATCACCATTTAGACCAAGAACTTTATTGTTAAATGCTTTTACTACTCCTATAGGAGTTTTTATATCTATAGGAAGTTGCGGTTCTAAAGTTTTAATACTGCCGTTTTCGTATAATGAAAAGCCTATTCTTACTGGCAAAATTCCTTGAGAAGTAGATATTTTCGCTTTTTCTTTAGGCCATAGAGTCACACTTTTTATATCTCCTGCCTTGTAAAAATAAAAGCCTATAATTTTATTATTAAAACTTCCGCAACTGAGATTGAAAGAGATATCATCAGCTAATTCTTTTTCGTCATCTTCATCCCAGTATGCTGATAGTTTACCATTTAGAGGAAAAATTCTTTTTATTTCACCGGTATCATAAAAAGTGATGTATTCTGCGGGTATAACCCCATATTTTGTAACTACTGGCGTTTGTGTTTGAAGAGATACACTTTTAATCATGCCATTTTCATAGAATGATAGTGAGCAAGTATTCTTACGACGTATTCCAGCATTTTCGTACTGAGGAACAAATTTACCGTAATCTGTTGAAAGCTGAAACATTCTATTTAATATGCAGCTTTTTAATTTACCGCTGCTATAAAGTTCGAAAAATAGAGGCTGTTCTATTATACCATATAAAGTGTGAAAAATTTTATTGCTCAAATTTCTTACCTCCCTCATAAATCTGTTTACATTTCAATACAATATGATTTTATAAACTTTCATTTATTAAAATAAGATTATCAGTGTCAAAGGTTATTTTCCATGGATAGGGTTGCTTTTTTATGTTTTTCCATTCTTCTACAGAGATGTCCCATAGTATATCATAGTCCGAGATATCAATAGGAGGAAAATTTAATTTTAAAAACACGAATCTCCTAAAACGTGTTTCAGAGCATGATGCTGGCCAGCAATCATAGGCATTTATTGATGAACTATCAGCTATTTTGATATAGTGGGCTCTTAAGCCTATGTGAGTCACATCGTGATAGATAGGTTGTTCTAATTTAATAGTACAATTCCAGTCTATAGCTTTCACTGTATAATCATCAGTTTTTTTGACTAAGCATATATTTTTACAACCGGTAAGTTTTAAAGCAGCAAGACTGGGCGGATTCATAAAAATTTCTTTTTTGTTTCCTTGTCCTTTACTTTGACCTTTTTCAAGAACTACAATGTCTTCGCATAGTTGATATGCTTCATCTACATTATGGGTTACCAGTATAGCTATACCATTGTAGTTTAATAATGTGTCTAGCATCTGTTTTATCATTATACTTTTTAATGTGTTGTCAAGAGCGGAAAACGGCTCGTCCAGTAAAAGAGCTTGTGGAGATACAGCTAATGCCCTTGCTAAAGCAACTCGCTGCTGCTGACCGCCTGATAATTGAGCTGGATATTTTTCTGTTATATCTTCTAATCTCATATTTTTTATGATATTTTCTAATGTATTTTTTTTAGCTTTTTGATGTAAATGATTAAGAGCATATGATATGTTCTTATATACAGTCATGTTTGAAAACAGTGCATAGTTCTGAAACAGAAAACCTATCTTTCTTTGTTGAACAGGCATATTTATTTTTTTAGAGGAGTCAAAGAAAACTCTTCTGTTTACAATTATCTTACCTTCATCGGGAGTTAATAAACCAGATATGCATTTTAATGTCACGCTCTTTCCGGATCCTGATTCACCTAATAGAGCTAATGAAGTGGAATTGCTATGAAAACTAATATTTAAAGAGAAGTCAGATAAGACTTTTTTTATATCTACTATTAATTCCACTAATATTCACCTCCAGATATGATGAATTTCCTGTGATGTGATGACCAGTTATTTGAGACAGCAATTATAATAAAAGATAAAATCATTATTATAATTACCCAATATACAGCAGTCTTCATATCACCGCCCTCTACGGCAAAATAGATAGCCATAGGGATGGTTGTGGTTTTACCAGGAATACTGCCTGCAAGCATAAGAGTCGCACCAAATTCACCTATAGATCTAGAAAAAGATAATACCGCAGCGGCAGCTATTCCTGGCCATGCAAGAGGAATTGTGATGGTCCAAAAGATCCTATTGTTAGACACACCTAAAGTTTTAGCGGCACTTAAAATATTATTATCTATTTGTTCGAAAGCTCCTTTTGTTGTTTTATACATTATTGGAAAAGATACGGCCACTGCTGCAATTACAGTGGCAGGCCATGAAAAGATTATCTGTATTCCAAATGAATATAGAATAGAACCTAACGCACTATTTCTTCCGAATATTATTAGTAAAATAAGACCAAGGACAGTAGGAGGAAGCACTAAAGGTAAAGTGAAAATGGCATCCATAAAATAAGCAAAGTTGCTTTGCTTATTATATAAAAGTCTCGCTGCACATATACCAATGAAAAATGTAATTACTGTAGAGCATAAAGCAGTTTTGACAGATATGCATAATGGTGAATAATCAAAATTCATATAGTCTCCTCCTTACAAATTAATTTTTACTCTGTTTGAAAACCAGCCTTTGTAAATATATCTTTTGCTTTAGTCCTGGATAGGAAGTTTAAAAAGTCTTTAGCAGCTTTTGAATTTTTGCTGGATTTTATGACTGCTGCAGGGTAGATTATTGGATCATGATCACTTTCAGAGGCGGTTGCTGCTATTTTAACTTTTGAAGAAGAAAGAGCATCGGTTTTATATACTAACCCTGCATCTGCATTTCCACTTTCAACCCAGCTAAGTACAGTGGTAACATCTTTAGCATATACTTCTTTAGATTTTATGGACTTTAATATGTTTAACTTAGTAAGAACCTGTTCACCATATTGACCGGCAGGTACACTGGCAGGTTCCCCAACTGCTATTTTTTTTATATTTTTATCTGTAAGCTGCTTAAAATCTGAAATGCTATTATCTTCATTTGGGACTATGAGCACTAAACTATTCTTAAGTAAGTCTAAACGTGTATTCTTGATTAAAAAATCTTTACTTTCCAAGTCATCCATTTGTTTAGCTGCTGCAGATATAAAAAGATCTACAGAAGCTCCTTGTTCAATTTGCTGCTGGAGAACTCCAGAGGCACCATAGTTGCAAACTAACTTAATATTTGAATTTTTTTTGATATATACTGCTTTTATTTCATCAAGTGAGTTTTTTAGGCTGGCAGCTGCAGAGATGTTCAATGTAACCTTTGTTTTAGCCGACGTATTCTTTTTGGCACTTGCTGACAGCAGTGAACAGGAAGAAAAGGATAGGGATACAGCGGCAGTTAACGCCAATGCAAGAAATTTGTTTTTTGATTTCATATTGATTCCTCCTAAAATTGAAAATATAAAACTATTAATACCTGTTCTTCATTTGTGCTTGTAAACTACTATGGTACAAATTTACATAACGTATATTAGCAAATTGCAATGAATAATAATGCTACTATTGCTAAAAAAGCAATATCACTAAATATTATTGCAAAATACTTAAAAATAGCATTTGTGTTTATATGATTTGTGATAATTTAATAATTAGTCTTTTTATATATGTATAATTATAGATGTGACAGCTGAAATTTAAAGAAAATTATTGAAATAATATATAATGCTTACACATTATTAAAAAAGTTAATAAAAAAACACAAAAAATTATTAAATTAATAAAATGGAATCGATAACAGAATGCTGATGCTTAAGAAAAATATAAATTCTGATGAAAAAATGAAAATTTTCTGAAAATGAATAATAATAAGACAAGGCGTTAATTCTTTATAAGATATCTGGAAAACGCACTAAAAATTTCAAGGAGGTTTTTTTATGAGACAGGTAGCTATTTACGGAAAGGGTGGTATAGGTAAGTCTACTACTACTCAAAATCTTACAGCAGGACTTGCAACTATGGGAAAAAAGATAATGGTTGTAGGCTGCGATCCTAAGGCAGACTCTACAAGACTTCTTCTAGGAGGTTTAGCTCAGAAAACAGTACTTGATACCTTAAGAGAAGAAGGCGAAGATGTAGAACTGGATGCAATAATGAAAACAGGTTTCGGAGGAATAAAATGTGTTGAATCCGGCGGACCTGAGCCTGGAGTTGGATGTGCAGGAAGAGGAATAATTACGTCCATAAACATGCTTGAGAACCTTGGAGCTTATGAAAATGATCTCGACTATGTATTTTACGATGTACTAGGCGATGTTGTTTGCGGTGGATTTGCAATGCCTATAAGGGAAGGAAAGGCACAGGAAATATATATAGTTGCCAGTGGAGAAATGATGGCAATGTATGCAGCAAATAATATATCAAAAGGTATTTTGAAATTTGCGCATTCTGGAGGTGTAAGACTGGGCGGAATAATTTGTAACAGCAGAAAAGTTGATAGAGAACACGAACTTTTAGAGGCATTTGCAAAAGAACTTGGTAGTCAGCTTATACATTTTGTTCCTAGGGATAACGTGGTTCAAAGAGCAGAAATACACAAACAAACTGTTATACAATTTGATTCAGAAGCAGCTCAGGCAGATGAGTATAGAGCTCTGGCAAAAGCGATAAATGAAAATGATATGTTCGTAATACCAAAGCCAATGTCTCAGGATAGATTGGAATCTATACTTATGGAATATGGATTAATGGATGCATAGTATCATAATAAAAATTAGGAGGGTCCACTTATGTTAATGATAAAAGCTATAGTAAGACCGGAAAAAACAACCCAGATTCTTTCAGAACTTTCAGATGGAGGTTTCCCTGCTGTAACTAAAATAGAAGTGGTTGGAAGAGGAAAGCAGCGAGGTGTTAAAGTGGGAGAAATCCACTATGATGAAATTCCTAAAGATATGCTTCTTTTGGTAGTAAATGATGAAAGCAAAGAAGATTTAATAAACATTATCATGAAAAATGCTAAGACAGGTGAAAAGGGAGCTTTTGGAGACGGAAAAATATTTGTATCAGAAGTTTCTGAAGCATATACGATAAGTTCTAATACTAAAGGATTGTAGGAGGAATAGCTATGAAGGAAATAATTGCTATAATCCGAATGAACATGATAAATAAAACCAAAGAGGCTCTTTTGTCAAAGGGTATATGCTCACTTCACTGCTTAAAAGTAATGGGAAGAGGTAAAAAGAGAATTGACTTATCATTTATAGGAGATGAAGCTGATATTGAAAATATAAACTATGGAAAAATCGAAGGCGAGATAATAGAAAATTACAGACTGCTCCCTAAAAGGATGATCACTATCATAGTAAATGATGAGGATAAAGATAAAGTTGTTCAGACTATAATAGACACAAATATAACTGGAAATCCTGGAGATGGAAAAATATTTGTGCGAGATATATCAGATGTCATAAAAGTAAGAACCGGTGAAAGAGACGAAGCCGCATTATAAAGAGAAAGAGGTGATATTTTTGAAAGAAGTAGTTACAAAGGTTCTGGAAAGATATCCAGCAAAAACATTTAAGTCTAGAAAAAAACATATTGTCATAAAAAATGAAAATGGTGAAATCCCTGAGATAGAAGCAAATGTAAGAACCATTCCTGGAATAATCACAAACCGAGGGTGCTGCTATGCTGGTTGTAAAGGTGTTGTTGTTGGACCAATAAAAGATATGGTTCATATAGTACACGGTCCTATAGGATGTTCCTACTATACTTGGAATGTTAGAAGAAATAAGGCTAAAGCAGAAAAAGGTGGAGACAATTTTATTCAGTATGTATTTTCTACGGATATGCAGGAGAAGGATATTGTTTTTGGAGGCGTTGCCAGACTAAGACAGGCAATAAAAGAAGCGGTAGAGATATTTAATCCGAAGGCTATATCTATAAATGCAACCTGCCCTGTAGGACTTATAGGAGACGATATCAATGCTGTAGCTGCAGAAGCTGAAAAACAGTATGGAATACAAGTCTTAGCATTTAACTGTGAAGGCTATAAAGGGGTAAGTCAATCTGCGGGACACCATATTGCCAATAATAATTTCATCAAAAATGTAATAGGAAACGGAACTGAAGATTACAGCAACAAGAAATGGAATATAAATATCCTTGGTGAATACAACATAGGCGGAGATGCCTGGGAAGTCGAACGAGTTCTCAGCAAAATAGGATACAATGTAATAGCTACACTTACTGGAGATGGCTCAATAGATCACATACGAAATGCCCACAAAGCTGATCTTAACCTGGTTCAGTGCCATAGATCCATAAACTATATCGCTGACATGCTTCACACAAAGTATGGCACACCATGGCTCAAAGTTAACTTTATAGGGATAGATGCCTTTATGGAGACGTTGAGAAATATGGCTAAATTTTTCGGTGATGCTGAACTTATTGATAGAACGGAAGCTGTTATAGCAGAAGAAGTAAGCTCTATGGAAGGACAACTTCAATATTATTATGAGAAGCTAAAAGGCAGGACGGCATTTTTGTATGTAGGAGGTTCCAGATCGCATCACTATCAGAATCTTTTAAAGAGTTTTGGCGTAGAAACAGTAGTTTCGGGATATGAGTTTGCTCATAGAGATGATTACGAAGGCAGAGAAGTTATACCTAATATAAAACCGGATGCGGATAGTAAAAATATTGAAGAACTAAAAGTTGAAAAGGATGAAAAAAATTACAGAATGATCATTTCTCAAGAGAGGTTTGAAAAACTGAAGAAGGAAATGCCTTTGGGTTACTATGGAGGAATAATCAAAGAGTCAACAGGGAATGCAGTAATAATAGATGATTTAAACCACTATGAAACTGAAATGTTTATAAAGATATTAAAACCGGATATGTTCTTTTCAGGCATTAAAGATAAATATGTGGTTCAGAAGATGGGAGTTATGGCAAAACAGCTTCATTCTTATGACTATTCAGGCCCTTATGCAGGATTTAGAGGTGCTCTTAATTTTGCACGAGATGTAGAAGCTGGTATGTTTACCCCAGCTTGGAAGTATGTTACTCCTCCTTGGAAAAAAGGAGCAGTACTTGAAGGTACGATAGCAGAGGAGGTGGCAACATGTTAGACATGACGCCGAAAGAACATTATGATAGAAAAGCATTGGTAATAAATCCAGCTAAAACTTGTCAGCCCATAGGTGCTATGTATGCAGCACTTGGAATTCATGGATGTCTTCCTCACAGCCACGGTTCGCAGGGCTGCTGCTCATTCCACAGAATGCAGCTTACAAGACATTTTAAAGAACCTGTAATGGCATCTACAAGCTCATTTACTGAAGGAGCTTCTGTATTTGGAGGAGGTTCAAACCTTAAAACAGCTGTAAAGAATATTTTTGCTATATATGATCCTGAAATAATAGCAGTGCATACAACCTGCCTTTCTGAAACTATAGGTGATGACCTTGTAACTTACATTTCGCAATGTGAGATACCTGAGGGAAAATATGTAAT
Source organism: Clostridium oryzae (assembly GCF_002029235.1). Taxonomy (GTDB): domain Bacteria; phylum Bacillota; class Clostridia; order Clostridiales; family Clostridiaceae; genus Clostridium_AE; species Clostridium_AE oryzae. The sequence goes on along the minus strand of NZ_MZGV01000018.1, from coordinate 16,549 downwards.
TCATGCAAATACTCCTAGCTATGTTGGTTCTCATATAACAGGTTTTTCTAATATGGTAAAAGGTATGGTTACTTATTTATCACAGAACATTAATGAGCCTAATGGAAAAGTAAATGTAATTCCTGGGTTTGTAAGTCCTGGTGATATGAGAGAAATAAAACGCATAATGAAAGCTATGGATATACCCTTCATAATGATGCCGGACACAAGTGGAGTATTAGATGCTCCAATGACTGGTACTCATGAAATGTATCCAGCTGGAGGTACTAAAATTGATGAGATAAAGGATGCAGGAAATTCAAAGCTTACAATGGCTCTTGGTAGTTTTAGTTCAGAAGCTGCTGCAGCGCAATTGGAGAAAAAATGTAAGGTACCTATGGAAGTACTTACTATGCCTATAGGCATTGAAGCTACAGATAGATTTGTCAGCAGTTTGGTAAAAAATACCGGAAAGGAAGTACCTTATGAACTCGAGGAAGAAAGAGGCCAGCTAGTGGATTTAATGCTTGATTGCCATCAGTATCTATATGGTACAACAGTAGCTATATCCGGAGATCCAGATACAGTAATAGCACTTACTGAATTTACTCTTAGCCTTGGTATGCAGCCCAAATATATAATAACTGGAACACCAGGTGAGGTGTTTAGCAAAGAGATTAAGGCTATGCTGGAGAAGACAGGAGCTGAAGGCTGTATTGTTAAAAGTCCTACTGATACTTTTGAACTTCATCAATGGCTTAAGAATGAAAAGACAGATTTAATTATTGGAAATTCACATCTTAAGCATATAGCAAGAGCTGAAGATATACCATTTGTAAGATTTGGATTTCCAATATTAGATAGATATGCACACCAGTATTTTCCGTTTACTGGATATAGGGGCGCAATAAGATTAGTAGAAATGATTATAAATGCAATCCTTGACAGAAAAGATCGGGATGCTGCAGAGGAAGATTTCGAACTTGTATATTAAGCATTAATCATTATATTAAGGGATTCAACTTACTGTTGAAGCTTACTTATTGAAATGGATCCCTTAATATTTTAAATTTTCAGTTTACTATAATGGGGGTGTGAAGATATGGCTGTTAGAGAGATGGACATTCTAATTAAGGAAAGAAGAGAATCTATATTCTGCAATCATAAGAGTAAACATGATAATTTTCAATGTGATAAAGAAAGTGTATCCGGAACTGTCAGTCAGAGAGCTTGTGTCTATTGTGGAGCCAGAGTTGTATTAAATCCAATTACCGATGCCTATCATATTGTTCACGGCCCTATAGGCTGTGCTAGCTATACCTGGGATATTAGAGGAAGTTTAAGCTCTGGAGAAGAGGTATATAGAAACAGTTTTTCTACGGATTTAAGAGAGATAGATGTAATTTTTGGCGGTGAAAAGAAATTAGCGGCAGCCATAGATGAGATATACACTAAATTCAAACCTCCTGTAATTTTCGTATATTGTACATGCATCGTAGGTGTAATAGGCGATGATGTAGAGGAAGTATGCAGAAAAGCTGAAAAGAGATATGGGATAAGAGTTATACCAGTAAAATCTCCAGGATTCGCTGGACATAAATCTATGGGATATAAGGCAGCTTGTAATGCTCTTATAGACTTAATGGGTGAATTAAAAGATAGAGATGCTTCAGTAAATAGTAAAAAGACAATAAATTATTTAGGAGATTTTAATATGTCTGGTGAGGTTTGGATACTTAAGAACTATCTAGAACAAATGGGAGTAGAAATAGTTTCTACAATTACTGGGGACGCAAAATGTGAGGATTTGAAGAAAGCTCCTAAAGCCGCTCTTAATGTAGTTCAATGTGCAGGCTCAATGACATATTTAGCTAAAAGAATGGAAGAAAAATACGGAATACCATTTATGAAAATAAGTTTCTTTGGAGTTGAGGATACAAAACTTTCGCTGCTAAATATAGCAAACTTTTTCAATGATGAAAAGATGGTTGAAAAGGCTGAGAAACTCATATTTGATAACGAAGGAATGGTAAATAGTGAACTTGAGTATTATAGAGCTAGGCTTAAAGGCAAAAAAGCTGCAATCTATGTAGGAGGAGGCTTTAAAGCTATATCGCTCATAAAGCAATTCAGAGATTTAGGGATTGATACTGTAGTTGTAGGAACGCAGACGGGTAAAAAGGAAGATTATGATGTCATAAGAGAAATTACGGAAGAGGGAACCATAATATTAGATGATGCAAATCCGTATGAACTTGAAAAGTTTATGAAAGAAAAAGGCGCCGATATACTCGTAGGCGGCGTAAAAGAAAGACCATTAGCTTATAAACTTGGTGTTGCTTTTTGTGATCACAATCATGAAAGAAAGCATCCGCTCTGTGGTTTCATTGGAGCTGTAAATTTTGCGAAAGAGGTAGATTACAGTATAAACAGTAATGTATGGAATATCATAAAAAGAGAAAGGGGTGGGCATTATGGCAAGGAATTATGTGAATATGAATGTGAATCCATGTAAGATGTGTATGCCTCTCGGAGGTGTGCTGGCGTTTAAAGGCATAGAAGGTGCTATGGTAATTTTGCATGGATCTCAAGGCTGCAGCACATATATAAGGAGACATATGGCAGCCCACTATAATGAGCCCGTAGATATAGCTTCTTCATCTTTAAATGAGGAAGGTACTGTTTACGGAGGAGCAGAGAATCTAAAAAAAGGTATTGTTAATATGGCTAAATTGTATTCGCCTAAGGTAGTAGGAGTGTTGACTACCTGCCTGGCAGAAACTATAGGAGAGGACACGAAGAGAATTGTTGAAGAACTTAAAAAGGAAGAAACAATGCTGGATGGCATTCAGATATGTGCATCACCTACTCCTGGTTACGGAGGTACTCAGTATGAAGGTTACTTCAGTGCACTGAGATCTATAGTTGAACTTATGTCAAAGTCTTCAGAAGTTTCAACCGAAAGGAATGAAAAGATAAATATAATTCTTCCTCCGTTAAGTCCAGGTGATGTAAGAAATATAAAAGCTATATTAGATGATTTTACTAATGAATATATATTGTTTCCGGATATATCAGAAACCTTGGACGGACCGTTTAAAATAGAATATACTAGGATTCCGGACGGAGGAACAAAAATAGAAGATATACAGGATATGAAAAATTCTAGGGCAACAATAGAAATTTCATTTCCTGTTTCAGATAATCTTTCACCGGGACTTTATCTAAAAGAGGAGTATGGAATACCTCTCTATAGAATAAAGATGCCTGTTGGGTTATATAATTGTGATGACTTTTTTAGCATTTTATCAAAATTAACAAAAAAAGTTATACCAAATAAGTATGTACAGCAGCGCGGAAGACTTCTGGATGCGATGATTGATGCTCATAAATACAATGCAGAAGTAAGAGCAATTATATATGGCGAGCCTCACCAATGTATAGCACTGACAGATGCTGCAGTTGAAAATGGTATGACACCTGTAATAGTAGCTAGTGGACAAAATGTAGAACTAAAAAGCAGCAGTTCTTTTATTTATATTAAAGGTGATCCGCTGGAGGAGCTGGATAATATTAAAAATCAGCATAAGACTGTGCTGATAGATGACACCGATTTTGATACTATTAAAAGGCTTGCAGTTGCACTTAATATAAATATGTTAATTGGAAGTTCAGATGGCAGAAGGATAGAAGAAAAACATCCTAAGATAAAACTTGTAAGATATGGGTTCCCTATACATGATAGGCTTGGCGGACAGAGAAAAGTATTTACTGGTTATGACGGAACGATGAACTTTATAGACGAAACCTCTAATACAATACTGTCTCAGATAGAAAGTAAATATAGAAAAGAAATGTATGACAAATATTTTATTAAGGAGGATGTTAAGGTGGAACAAAAACTAGAAATTTTAGATAAGAATATTATGATGAAAAAAACATTAGAGCATCCATGTTATAACGGATGTGCATCTGGTATGGCAAGAATGCATTTACCAGTAGCACCGAAGTGTAATATAAGCTGCAATTATTGTAATAGAAAATATGATTGTACTAATGAAAGTAGGCCAGGTGTAACCAGTGAAGTATTATCTCCTGAGGAAGCTCTAGAAAAATTCAAACTGGTAAAAGAAAAAGTTCCTAATTTAAAAGTTATAGGCATAGCAGGCCCCGGGGACGCTTTAGCTAATTTTGATACAGTGAAAGAAACATTCCGCCTTATAAGGCAGGAGGATTCTGATATAACCTTTTGCCTTTCAACAAATGGGCTTATGCTTCCGTTTTATGCTAATGAGATAATAGCTGCAGGAGTTACTCATGTTACAGTAACAATAAATACAATTGATCGGGAAATAGCAGGAAAAATATATAGAGAAATAAATTATCTAGGCAAGAGATACAATGGAAGAGAGGGAGCTGAGGTATTGATAAACAATCAGTTTTCTGGACTTAGATACCTTACTGAAAAAGGTATCATATGTAAAGTGAATACTGTTATGGTGAAAGGCATCAATGATGAAAAAATACCTGAGCTTGTTAATAAGTTAAAAGAATGCGGAGTATATATTCACAATATAATGCAGATGATACCTGCTCCAGGCAGTGTGTTTGAGAAAATGCCATTGGTTACGAGAAGCGAATTAGATGACATGAGAAGAAAGTGTGAAGCTGATGTAAAACAGATGTATCACTGCAGACAATGCAGAGCTGATGCAATAGGAACACTAGGTGAGGATCATTCCATAGAGTTTAGATGTAGTTCTAATAAAACAACTATTAAAAAGGTAGATAATGAAAGTGAAGCTGAGTTTATGAAAGTAGCTGTGGTAACTAAAAGTGGTATGAATATAGACCAGCATTTTGGACATGCAGAAGAAATATATATTTACAGCAGTGATGGTAAAGATGTGCAGTTTTTGGAAAAAAGAAATATAGAAAAATACTGTGGCGGAAAAGAAGAGTGTGAAGATAGAGAAGCTAAAATAGATAATATAATTGATATGATTGATGATTGCAGTGCTATCGTAGCTATGAGAATAGGTGATTCACCAAGGGAGAAACTTGAAGCTAAAGGAGTAAAGGTATATCAGATGTATGACACCATAGGTTCAGCAGTGCGAAAAGTGTACATGAACGCTGTTAAGGCATAGAGCCATGAGTACTATTATTGATATCACATTGCTGGAAGCAATACGTTGCAATGCTAATATTCTGCCGAATGAAATAATGAAAATTGCTTGGTATCTTATGGAAATGGGAGCAGATATGTTATGTGTAAACGATGAATTTGAAAAGTTTGCTATAAAAGCGCCTGAAGATATAAAATTTATAAACTTAAAAGATACATTCGTTGAAGTAGAACTTGATGAGATAACAATAAGAAACATTGAAGATGTAAAACAATACCTTCAGGATAAACCCTGTAAAGCGCTTATGTTTAATGGTTTATATAAGTGTCTTCCGTGGAAAATGAATGAATATATTTATGAGATAAAGAGCAATCTTAGTATGCCTGTTGGCTTATGCATAGATAATACTAAGGGTACAGCTACAGCACTTGCAGTAGAAGCAGTGAAAGCCGGGGTGGATTATATTGTGACTTGTTTTTGCGGTAGAGGCAGGTACAGAAGCTATCCAGCTTTGGAAGAAGTAATCATGGCAGTAAATTTGCTTTATGACTTTAACAAGCCAATGAATATGAAGAATGTACAAAAAATGGCTGATATTTATGAATGGGTATCGGGAATAAATATTCCTGCAGGTAAACCTATTTTAGGTAAAGATATATTCAAGTGTGAATCAGGAATTCATGGGGATGGCATACTAAAGGACAAGCAAACTTATGAACCTTATCCTGCTGAAATCGTAGGAAAGGAGACGGAGTTTGTAATTGGAAAACATTCAGGAAAAGCTATGCTGCTAAAAAAACTGAGGTCCATGAATATAGACTGCAGTGACAAAGAAGCTAATGAGATACTAAAGAGTGTTAAACAATTTAGAGAAGAAGGATTATATGTAGATGATGACTTACTAAAAAAGATATTCTTTAGTCTGCATGAAAATGTATCTAGATTGAGGTGAGTATATGAAATGCAGAATTGTAGATACAACATTAAGAGATGGAGAACAAATGCCAGGAATTGCATTTAATCAAGAAGAAAAAATCAGAATAGCTAGGTATTTAGATAGTCTCGATATATATCAAATAGAAGCTGGAACTCCTGCTATGGGCGGCGAAGAAAAAGAGAGTATAAGAAGCATTGCTAAACTTGGATTAAAAAGCAAAATAGCTGCCTGGAATAGGGTGAATATTGAGGATATTAAGCATTCCATGGATTGTTATGTAGATATCATACATGTGTCTGTACCGACATCTGAGATACAAATAAATAGAAAGATAAGTAAGGATCGACGGTGGGTTTTGCATAACATTGAAAAATGTATAGACTACGTATTGAATCAGAAATTTGATATATCTGTTGGGTTTGAAGACGCTTCCAGGGCAGATCAGACTTTTATCGGTGAACTTACGAAATTATGTAGAGCAATGGGGGTGTCGCAGATTAGATATGCAGATACCTTGGGAATAATGACACCTGCGAAAACATATGAAACAATAAAGAGAATTTTAGATGAAAATGATATAGATTTGGAATTTCATGGACATAATGATTTTGGAATGGCTCAGGCTAATACGTTAGCAGCTATATCAGCAGGTGCCAAATATGTAGATTGTACGCTAGGCGGTATAGGTGAAAGAACTGGAAATTGTGATTATGATAAATTGATCATAAATATGGATTTGCTATAACCTATAGGATATAATGTAATAAATTCATAAATGGATTTATCTAAATTTTATTCTAGTATTTTCTATGACCGAAAGGTGTGTGTACTGTGGAACGTGAAATTGACGATTGTGATGAAACAACTCATATAAATATACGAAATTTTTCATCAAATATATGCGAAAAGCTTAATATAAGTTCAGAAGCTTTAGAGGACTATATATTTGCGATGATAAGTATGGGGATGGTAAGGAATACACTTGTATATGACCAGCTGAACAGATTATATAATGAAAATAAGCTTAAATACTATAACATTGTTATGGAATCCTCGGCTGCAAAACATGTATTAATGAAACAAAGCACGCTGGCGGAAGAGGTTAACGGAAGAAAAATACTTGCAATAGTTTTAGCAGCCGAAAAAGATATGGAACTCAGAAGTAAGCTTATAAAAATAATGAGAAAAAATTATACTATTGTATATAATTCGGCGAAAAAGTTAAATAACGATGAGCTGAAGAACAGATACCTTAAGATGGATCAAGTTACTAGGAGTATTGAGGGAAAATTTGATGCGGCTATTTATTTTTATTTTGCAATATATTGTTTTCCTACGTCAGTAGATCAGATGCACATATTAGCTATTATTAAGGATGTTGTAGAATTTAATAGTGCGAACCCAATAACTGTTGATTTTGATAAAGAACTAAATAGATACAAAGATAAAATAAATGATATTAAAAGCGCTCTTAGAAAGAAATACGGTAAGATTTTTAGTAGTATGGATGCTGTTTGTAGTGATAATAAACTTGTAGCTGAAGCAGCAGAAAGATTTGAGAATCTTATGATATCAAATAAATTAGATCCCAAATATATATTTCGTAAAATCCAGTTTATAGATATTGATAAGATAATTCTTTCATTTATAAAAAGCGGACATAATGTAGAAGATTATGCTGATATTATGAAAAACTTAGTAGCAGGAATTTATATGCAGAGTTTAACTAATGAGTATTTAAATTGCAGAAAAATGTACTTTAATGATTGCCAGGAGACCATACACTTTAAGCTTTTGGATACTATGAATAGGAATGACATTTTAACTGATGAAAACATGCGGCTTAATGAAAAAATCAGTTTCTTAGAAACTGAAAATAAACGAATTAATGATGAATTAAGCGAAAAAGATAACAAAATAATTAAGGCCTATAAAAATGAGGTGGCAAAACTCGAAGCTAGGATTAAAGAACTGGAGCAGGCTATTGAGAATGAAAGACAGTATAGAATTGAACTGAATGAATTAAGAGAATACGCATTTCAAAAAAACGATGAATATATACCAAAGAAAAGTCAGATAGATATTCAAATGTATCTTCAAAAATTTAGTATTATTATTATTGGCGGACCAAAGGAATGGAGAAGAAAAATAAGAGAAAAATATCCTTATCTCAAAACTCTAAATGGATTTAATGAAAATTTTGAACTGCGAATTTTAAATAATGCTGATTATATATTTTTTTATACAGGCTTTATGAGTCATGCTACCTACAACAGAGCTATTAATTTTGTAAGGAACAGACAGGTTAACTTCGGTTATATTGGTAAAACAAATATAGAACTTGCAGAACAGGAAATAGCAGAACAGCTGGTAGAAACGTATGGAGAGAATTTTTGAGTATTTGTTATTAATAAATGTTTAGACAGGAGGGGTTAGAATGGATATTGCAGTGTTTTTAGATGAAAATGATAATGTGATTTCATTTAATTCATCTGGTACTGTAAGATTATATTCAAAAGTTGATAGAAACTGGAATATAAAAAAAGAAGTCTCTTTCAGTATAGATAGTACTATGGGTATTGGAAGTATAAGAGACAGTATAAAAAATATGGTACTGAAACTTGACGACTGCAAAGTTTTTGCAGCTGAAGATGTTACGGGTATAACGTACAATATACTAGAAAGCATGGATTTTAATATATGGAGAGTTTCCGGAAAACCTGTTGATTTTCTAGATTATATAGAACAGAATGAATTGAAGGAGCTGCAAGAAAAAAAGATTCCAGAAACAATTCCGAAGCCTATAGAAAAAGAGGAAGGTTACTATTTTATTGATTTAAGGGAGGTTATGGAACATAATGAAAAAGTGACTACAAAGCAGGTTTTACTGCCTTTTTTTCATAAAAAATTATTTTGCTATTTAGATATAATGTGCAGTCATATACCGCCATGGTTCAATAATGAACTCCCTAAACTTGGTTTTAAGTTTACTACTAATAAACTTTCTGAAAATAGCTTTTTAGTCAAGGTTATCAATAAATATGAAAAACGTATAACAAATTGTAAATTATAAAGTATTGTAAGAACATAGGGTTTGTATAAATGGAGAAGTAATCGGAGAAGGTATTTTGGACTGACAGAGATAACTTCTCTTTTTACTCTTGAATTAAATCATATTTATATAAAATAATATTTCATGATTTTTGTAATATTTTGTAGTATAATGTAGACAGAAAATGGTTAATATGGTATTATGAAATCAAATATATAATAAAAATATTGTAAGTAATTCTCAAATATTTAGTTAATAATCAATGATTAAAAGGCAAGTCTTCCGAAAGGTTGATACGCAAAGCCGTGAATCTAAAGTAGTATGCTGCCAAGATTGTCTGGTTACCATGATTAATATCTAATGTAAATATTATGTACAAATAGAGATAAAGGTAATAATAAAAAAACAAATGATTTATAATAAAATATATTTCTATTTAAGTCTTATTCAAAGCATTTCTTTAATTATGGTAGAATATGTTAATCCGTTAAGGTTATTGACTAGAAAAAAATGCTGTAAAGGGGGTTAGCTTTATAGATAGCTAAGCAAAAAGCTAAGTTATCTAAAATTCTTGTGTTTTCTTTTTCGGTAAATTTTATTCATGTCAAATTGGAAAAATATTCTTTAATTTAATCTTAATTTAATTCCTTGATGCAGTAATTGCGCATGAAATGTATTATTAATACATTTATAAGCTAATAATTTAATGCTGCATTGCTTATCTAAAATTTTTATATCTATGTAGAAAATTTAAAGTCAATATATTAGACATATTAAGGGGGAACAGCTATATGAAAAAAGTGTTGATAATAGATGATGCTATGTTCATGAGAGAGGCTTTAAAAATATCTTTAAGAAAAAATGGATTTGAAGTTGTTGGAGAGGCTGAAAACGGTATAAAAGGTGTAAACTTATACAAAGCTTTGAAACCTGACATTGTAACAATGGATATAAATATGCCTGAAATGGACGGAATGGGTGCTTTAAAACAAATTATAAATTTTGATTCAAAGGCAAAAATAATTATAGTTTCTGCATTAGGACAAGAAGTACAGGTGAGGAGAGCTCTGCTAAATGGTGCCAAAGCTTTTATTGTAAAACCATTTAAAGAGGATTATGTAATTGAAACATTAAATAAAGTAGCGGCACTATAATGGAAAAGTTTTGCAGAGGTGAAATTTATGGCAGATGAATATAAGAATGATTCTATGCTGGATATTTACATATTTGAAACGTCGCAGCTTATTGAACAACTGGAGCAACTTATTCTTTATGCTGAAAGAGAGAACGAGTTTAGTTCCAATGATATAAATGAAATATTTAGAATTATGCATACTATAAAAGGATCGTCTGCGATGATGAGCTATCACAATATTTCTACTTTGGCACACGAATTAGAGGAGTTATTTTATTTTATACGTGAGAAAAAGGTAAAGTATGTAAATAAGAGTAAGCTATCTGACTTAGTTTTAGATGGAATCGATTTTATTAAAATAGAATTACAAAAAATAAAAAACTGTGATGACGTTGATGGCAATGCAGCGGATATTATAAATAATATAAAGAAACTGCTTCAAGCATCTAAGGATTGTAACAACAACGGGGATTGCAAAAAACAAAACAAATCTACAAAAATCTTGATTAATAAGGAATTAGTACATAAGTATGATTATAAAGCCGTAATTAAATTTGAAGAAGAAAGCGGAATGGAAAGCTTTAGAGCTATCATGGTGCTAAATAACTTAAAAGAACATACAGATGATTATTATTACATACCTGAAGATATTCTGGAATCTGAAAATTGTGAAGGCTTTATAAAAAGAAATGGTTTAATAGTATTCTTTAATTGGGACAATGAGTATGAAAAGATACAAACTTTTTTAATGATACAACTATATCATTAAAGAGCCTGGAACTTATTTACTTACATGCTCATAATATTGAAAAAGATGAAAATATAGACGGTGTAAAGTGTGAAATAGTTAAGCAGGATGATAGCACCATAGGTACGGTATTTCAGAGAAATGAAAAACCTAAATCCCAGTATCAAAATATTATCAGTGTTAATGTAGATAAAGTAGACAAGCTTATGGATTTAGTTGGAGAAATCGTTATCGCAGAAGCTATGGTTAGAGAAAATCCAGATGTAAGCAATATGGATTTGCCTAATTTCAAGAAAGCAACTGTTCAACTTCATAAGATAATAAATGAATTACAAGCTATAGTTATGTCAATACGAATGGTTCCTCTTGCTAATACGTTTTATAAGATGAATCGAATTGTAAGAGATATGGGAAAAAAGTTAGATAAAAAAGTCGAATTAAAAATATATGGACAAGATACAGAGGTAGACAAAAACATAATTGAGCATATATCAGATCCGTTAATGCATTTGATTCGTAACTCGGTAGATCATGGCATAGAGAGTGATGCTGAAAGAAAGGAAAAAGGTAAAAATGAGCCTGCGGAAATAACACTAGAAGCTAAGAATTCTAGCGGAGAGGTTCTTATTATAGTAAAAGATAATGGTAGAGGACTTAACAAGGACAAAATTTTAGCAAAAGCTAAAGAAAACAATTTATGGAATGATTTAGGTAAGGAGGTTACAGCTAAAGAAATATATAAGTTTATTTGTATGCCAGGATTTTCCACTAAAGATAACGTAAGTGAATTTTCGGGTAGGGGAGTTGGAATGGATGTGGTGTGCAAAAATATAGAACGGATAGGCGGAACTGTAGAAATTGAAAGTGAACTGGGTGAGAGTACGACTATAGCCCTTAAAATTCCATTGACATTGGCCATTATAGATGGAATGAATATCACTGTTGGTAAATCAAAATATACTATCCCAACTACAGCTATAAAAGAATCTTTTAAGGTTAAAAAGCAAGATATTATTATGGATACAGATGGAAATGAAATGGTTATAGTGAGAGGAAAATGTTATCCAATAAAAAGATTACATGCAATATATAACGTTGCTACGTCTATTCAAAATATCTGTGATGGTATATGCATAATGGTAGAGAATCAAAACAAGGGAGTAGTGGTATTTGCTGATGAGCTTATTGGTGAACGTCAAGTTGTCGTAAAAGCGCTGCCTAATTATCTTAAAAATGTTAAAGGATTAATGGGCTGTACATTGCTAGGCGATGGAAGTATTAGTCTGATAATTGATGTCGAAAATTTATTTGGTTAGATTTTATAAGAGAGGTGTCAAGATATGATAGATGATACTGAAGAAGTAGAAATTAATGAGGAAGACACTCAAAAAGACAAGTATCTTATATTTGAAATTGAGAAAGAGTTTTATGGAGTTGAAATTAGATATGTAACAGAGATAATTGGAATACATCCAATTACAGAAGTGCCTGAGGTACCTGATTATATTATGGGAATAATTAATCTTAGGGGAAAGATAATTCCCGTAATGGATGTACGCATTAGATTTAAAAAAGAGTTTAAGAACTACACAGACAGAACTTGTATAATCATAGTGGATATGAATGATGTATCAGTTGGGCTAATAGTGGATGGTGTTGCAGAGGTTATATCTATAAGTGAAGAGAATGTTGTGCAGCCACCTGAATTTAATGGAACCTATAATAAGTATATCAAAGGTATCGGTAAAGCAGGTGATAGTGTAAAGCTGATTTTAGATTGTGATAAGCTTTTAAGTGATAAGGATAACGAAATAATAAATGGTATATAAATGGAGGCGCAGTGAAATGAAATTTTTTAATAATGTCAAATTATTCGTAAAATTAGTAATAGGATTTTTTATTGTATCAATAGCATCAATAGCAACATTTACAGCAGTAATGTCACCTAAAATTGATTACGGGAATGCGCCTACAGTACTAGTGGCTCTAGCAAGTATAATAATTATAAATGGAATAATAGCATATATTATATGCCGAAGTATAACAGATCCATTAGGGAGACTCACTAGCATAGTAAATGATATAGCTGACGGTAATATTGATATGAAATTTAAACTAAAAAGAAAAGATGAAATAGGAATTTTAGAAAATTCGCTGGAGAAATTAATATGTACTTTTACTACTCTAGTGGGTGAACAGCTTAAAGTAAATAAATTGGCTGATGAAGGAAAATTAAATGCACGCTGTAATACTGAAAAAGTAAATGGAATATATAAAGAAATACTGGAAGGAACTAACAACATGCTCGATAATATTGTTTTGCCTATAACTGAAGCAAAGGGAGTATTGGGTAGAATGGCAGTAAATGACTACACAGTTTCTATGAGAAATGCATACGGAGGTCAATTAAATGAATTAGCTGAAGCGATAAATACAGTTCAAGAAAGAATATTTAATGTTGTCGATATCTTTAATAGAATATCTAAGGGTGATATAAGCAGATTAGAAGAATTTAAAAAATTAGGCAAAAGGAGTGATAATGATGAATTGATGCCTGCTTGTGTAAGAATGATGGATACGATAAAGGAATTGATTGAAGAAGTTGAGGCACTGGCTGATTCAACGATAAATGGGATCTTAAATGTAAGAGGAAACGAGAACAAATTTGAAGGTGGATATCAGGAAGTTATTAATGGTATGAATAGAACTATGAATGCAGTGGTGAAACCTATAAATGAAGCTGTAGATATTATGCAGAAAATGGCTAAAGGAGATTTAACTGCAAATATGAGTGAAGGCTACAAAGGAGAGTATGCTCTTTTAAGTGAGGCTATAAATAACACAATAAAATCATTTAATGAAGTATTAAATAACATTAATGGTGCAGCAGAGCAAGTAGCAGCAGGAGCAAAACAAATATCTGATTCAGCTCAAGAACTATCTCAAAGTTCAACTGAGCAGGCAAGCTCCGTTGAAGAATTAACTGCTTCATTAGAACAAATTTCTGCACAGACTCAACAGAATGCTGATAATGCTAATCAAGCAAATGAGATGGGTATAGTGGCAAAAGAAACAGCATTAAGCGGCAATAAGCATATGGAAAATATGCTTAGGGCTATGGAGGAGATAAACGAATCATCAAATAATATATCAAAAATCATTAAAGTAATAGATGAAATAGCATTTCAAACTAATATTTTAGCCCTTAATGTAGCAGTGGAAGCAGCTAGGGCAGGACAGCACGGAAAAGGCTTTGCAGTGGTAGCAGAAGAGGTTAGAAACTTAGCAGCAAGAAGTGCTAATGCAGCTAAAGAGACTACTGTACTAATTGAAAGTTCTATGCTAAAAGTCGATGATGGCACTAAAATAGCAAATGACACAGCTTTGGCACTAGATAAGATAGTTGAATCAGTTGCAAAAGTAGATAGTCTAGTAGAGGAAATAGCTATTGCCTCTAATGAACAGGCTTCAGCTATTTCTCAGATAAATCAAGGCATTATACAAGTGTCGCAGGTAGTTCAGACGAATTCTGCAACATCCGAGGAGAGTGCTTCTGCAAGTGAAGAGCTAGCTAGTCAGGCACAATTGCTAAGAAATTTAGTTAACAGATTTGAGCTTAATAAAATGATGTTAAAGGAAGGAGTCCTAGAAGAGCTGAGTCCGGAGATACTGAAGATGCTTGAAAATATGAAGAATGAAAAATCTAAAGCAGAAAGCTCTTCTAAAATAAAAATAGATTTAAGCGATACTGAGTTTGGTAAGTATTAGTAAGATATTGTAATAGTTTATTAGAACAGGTGATATCATGGTAGGTATAACAGAGCAAGAATATTATAAAATAGCTGAACTCATAAAAGAAACATATGGAATAAATCTGGGTGACAAAAAGCAGGTGCTCTTAATTGGAAGGCTGCATAATGTTCTTATTGAAAATGGAATTGATAATTTTACGGAATATTATAATTATGTTATTTCTGATAAAACAGGAAGAGCTATAAATACACTTGTGAATAAGATTACTACAAATCATACATTCTTTATGCGTGAATCAGAACATTTTGTTTATTTTAAAGAAAATATTCTACCATCCCTGAAAAGCAGAATAACAGATAAAGATTTAAGAATATGGAGTGCAGGATGTTCTAGCGGTGAGGAGCCATATACTGTAGCTATGATATTAGACGAATTTTTTGGCGCTGAAAAGAAGCAGTGGGATACAAAAATTTTAGCTACTGATATTTGTGCTACTGTTCTAGAAAAAGCGATAAGAGGAGAGTATAGTAAGGAATCAATTGACTCTTTACCGCCGTTTTGGTTAAGCAGATACTTTAGAAGCAGTGGTACCGATAAATATCTTATAAGCGATAATATAAAAAAGGAAATTATTTTTAGACGATTTAATTTGATGAAAAGTACTTTCCCGTTTAGACGCAAGTTTCACGTAATTTTTTGCAGAAATGTAATGATATACTTTGATGACATTGTTAGGAAAAATTTGGTTAACAAATTTTATGATATATTAGAGGATGGAGGGTATCTTGTAATAGGACATTCTGAATCGCTTAATAGATGCAGTACAAAATTTAAATATGTAATTCCAGCTTTGTATAGAAAGGAATAATACTTATAAATATAGAAGCATTCGTAGCAGAGTTTATTATTTGAGCACATATATTATACTTCGTATAAGAAGATATTACTAATATAGTAAAAAGGATATTTGCTAAATTTAGTGTTTATGTTTTTGTATAACTTTCTTTGTTTAGGTTAAATTAAGAAAAAGGAGTTGAGTTATATGAAAACGTTATTATATATAAGTATAAATTCAAAACCAGAAAATTTGTCTTCAAGTAAAACTGTAGCTCGAAAATTCATTAATGCTTTTTTAGAAAAGCATAAAGAATTTGTATTGGAAGAATTAGATTTATATAAAACTCATATACCCAGACTTAAATATGAATACTTTGAGAATAGAAACAGTATTTTAAAGAAAGAAGATTTCAATAAACTTACTGAAAGAGAAAAAGATGAGGTACATAAAATAGTAGAATTAGTTGATCAATTTAAAAATGCTGATTTGTATGTTTTTGCAGCACCAATGTGGAATCTTTCATTCCCTGCACCCTTGAAGGAATATATAGATTGTGTAGTTATGGATGGGAAAACTGTTAGTATTAATGATGATAAAATAGAAGGATTGCTAAACGATAGATATAGAGCTGCATTGTATATACAGTCTTCGGGAGCATCGATCCCCTGGCTTTTAAAAATAGTTATGAATAAAGGATTAAACTATGTAGAAGACATTATGAAATTTATGGGAATCAAAAAATTTGAGGAATTATTGGTTGACGGTACCGGAAGTACGGAAAAAGAAAAGGAAAAAGCTATAGCGTCAGCAGAGGATAAGATAAATGAAATAGTGGATGACATATGGAGAAAATAGTATTTTTAAGGTGGAATTTTTGATAATTCCACCTTAATTTATATAAAGAAAAATTAATTTGCTTGTTTACAAAATAGAATGAAAGTAGTAATATTTACTTGTATAGGAAATACGATATTATAT
>NZ_MZGV01000017.1 GCF_002029235.1 Clostridium oryzae | reverse complement strand
AGTTTATAGAATACCTATAAGGAATGTTATTATAAGTTAGAATGTATTAAGCATTCAATCTTTAAACTTAGATGGTCTTATTTGCTTTTAAAATATGACGTGGCATTGTTAAGAAACAATACCTTGAAACTATAAGCATAGTTCGGTAAGGGCTACAATTCTACCTTTTAATCTATATAGAAAGTATAATTTCCCAACTGTAATTTAGATAGTGAAAAATTCTGACCTATAGGATATAATAAAAACATAAATATCTGCTGAGATTCTATGTGTGATTTGTTTCGGAGGGTTATGCATTCCAACTGAAGACGGATAATCATATAGGTTTAAGGAGTAGATTTATGTATTGTATTTTAAAACTTAACTGGAGAGGTGGATAAAATGTGCAGGATAAATCCTAAAGTAGATTTTGCATTTAAAAAGTTATTTGGAAGCCCTGAAAATAAAGATATACTGATTTCATTTATAAACTCCATGCTAAGGGAAGAAGAAAAAATAAAGGATATAGAATTGAAAAATCCATATAATATAGCAAACTATAGAAATGGTAAAATGACTATATTGGATATAAAAGCAGTAGATGAAAAAGGTACCTGGTATGACATAGAGATGCAGATGGCTGAGCAGGGGTATTATGATAAGAGGGCTTTTTATTATTGGGCGAAGGTATACACAGACCAAATGGAAAGCGGAGCTATATTTTCTACCTTGAGAAAGACAATATCAATAAATATATTAGATTTTAATTATCTCGAGGAAGAGGATTTTCATAATGTTTACAGAGTTTATAATGAAAAAAGTAGTAAAGAACTGTCAAATATATTTGAGATGCATTTTATAGAACTTGGGAAATTCAAAAAAGGTTTTAAAGATATAACGAACACTTTGGATAGATGGGTAGCTTTTTTAAACAAAGCTTATGAAATTCATTCCAATAATATGCCAAAGGAGTTGGCAGAGGATGAGGCAGTAAAGAAAGCTGTTGAGAAACTAGAAGTGATGTATTTCAGTGAAGAAGAGAAAGAAGAATATGAGAATGATTTAAAAAGGTTAAGAGATTATAAGGAAGCTTTTAGGACGGCAGAAGAAAAAGGTATGAACAGCGGAATAGAAAAAGGTATAAAGCAAGGCATCCAACAAGGCATCCAACAAGGCATCCAGCGGGGCATTGAACAAGGCATCGAACAAGGTAAGATAGAATTGGCAAAAAATCTATTAGATGTTCTAGATGAAGAAACTTTGGCTACAAAAACAGGTTTAAGTATTGAATTCATAAGAAGTTTAAAAAACAAATAAAGGCACTTTAATTTTTCGTCGACCTCCAGTAGTGCAAAAACAGCGGGAGGTCGACGAAATTTATAATGAGCCAGCTAGGAGGTTTGCTAGTTTTGTTAATAAAACAGTAACAAATTGACAAAATAACAAGCCCTGATATAATGGGAGTTGGAAGGTTTATAGAATACCTATAAGGAATTACATTGAAAAATGATGTTTATTTTTATAAAAAATTTGATATAATAGAGATAAGAAATGCTTAGTGCTGGTAACACTAAGCATAACCTAGAATGTTTTTTTGTTTTAGGGCTATTAGTTTTAATATTGGGTTATAGAAAAATGCACTTAATCTTTGTTGGATGGGGTGCTTTTTTCTTTGCTCGTAACTTCTATATCAAGGCCTAAAAACTTGATGTTAATTTTTAACCGATTTACAAAAAGATTATGAGTTAATACTAACCTAACAATATATATGATTGTTGCGTATTTTAATAATTTCACAAATAGTATAATCAATCCAATACCACCTCCTTAGCTATGATGAACTTCACCAATAGCACAGGAGGAAAAACATTCAAAACCTCCACAGCCATCCTTCTGTGGTATTAAATGCTTTGCATAAATATGTTATCATAATCACAAATAGATATGAAGTGGAATATTGTGGTATAATTAATCAAGAGTTAGTTATGCATTTATTAATAGTATATTTGATTTACATATAACTCTCCATGCATATCTCAGAATTTCACATCTTTTTCATATTCTCGAAAAAATTAAAAAAGTTATAGTATCTTGAAGGAATTTGAGAAAATATATAGAAATATACTAGTATATTACAGTAAAGTGAACCGCAATATGTAGACAAAAGGGGATTTTATGCGAATACAGATTATGCTTAAATTTGATGACAAATTAGTGCTGCCGATTCAGTACAATAATATCTTTCAGGCTATAATACTTAAATGGCTTGGAGATGAGAATTATCAGAAATTCATCCATGATACTGGCTATGAGTACAACAAAAGGCGGTACAAGATGTACTCTTTTTCAAGACTTGAAGGTGCCTTTAGGATGAATAGGGAGAACAAGACTATTACTTATTTTGATCAGGGCAAGTTTATTGTAAGTTCTTCTGATGACAAGTTTCTTAATTACATAGTGAATAAAGTTATTTTAGAGGATGAAATTTTTATTCGAAATCAAAGAGTATCAGTGGAAGAGGTAAGATGTTTCAATAAAAAACTTAAGAGTGGAGATAAGATATACACTAAGTCTCCGATAGTAGCATACAGTACTTTTGAACATGATGGCAGCAAGAAGACATACTACTATAGCCCTATGGAGAAAGATTTTGAAACTATACTTAGGAGGAATCTCATAAACAAGTTTAATGCAGCTTATGAAAAGGAACCAGAAAATGACGAATTTTCTATAAAGCCTATAAATAATCCTAAACTTAGAGAGAGTGCTGTTGTTTACAAGGGTACTGTTATAAAGGGTTGGAGCGGTGAGTTTATTGTAGAAGGTTCGGAAGAATTGCTTAATATGGCTTATAATGCTGGGCTTGGCTCAAAAAATGGACAAGGTTTTGGTTGTGTAGAAATTGGTGGTTAAGAGGGTGGTTATATGCAGGAAGCTATGCTTCAAATTGGAACTGCGATACTTCAGGGCAGTGACTTTGTAGAAAGTCTTGTGAAGGAAGCTGCAGTAACAGATAGTAAGGGCAGAAATCAGCATGTGCTTAAGTTAAACTTTGATACTACAAATGAGAGAATCATAATAGATACAAATGAAGAGATGAATGAAGCTACTTCTAAAAAATATCTCTATATAGGTTCTGCACCGGGAGCTGCATCAAGGCAGTGGTATTCAACTGCATCAAATCTTTCTTATCATATAACAGAGACTGTAGTTAATCTTAGCAATAAGAATTTTAAGGGAGATCTTGGGCATAAATTGGCCTTTATGAAGGAAAAATTCTATATAGATTTTGGAGAAGAGTTTAGCAGTCCTAAAAACCGATATATTCTGGACTTAGAAAAGGCTGGAGGAAAAACTGTTTCTGCAGAAGCGGTTTTAAATGAAATTTCTGATCTCCAGGGCAGCAATCAGGTTGATAAAGCATTTAAAAAGAAGCTTGGCGAGAAATGTAAGAAACTTTTTATAGATTATTTAAATGAGATTCATAAGATAAAGGACAAGGAAATTTCATTATATACAATTCTAATAGATGGTGTGCCTCTTTGTGACTTTCCTGAGTACAGGGAAGCGATAAGGAAGGAAAGAGAAGTTACTAAACCTAATAAGACATCAGTAAAACATTATTGCTCTGGGTGTGGAAGTAGTGAGGATTTAACTGCTGAAATCCAAACAGATATAAAGTTTTACATTACTGATAAAATCACATTTTTTAATGATTTTAACAAAGCTAATTTTGGTAAGAGCATGATGCTGTGTCAGAATTGCATAAAAAAAATTCTGGCGGCAGAGAAGTATGTCATGAACCATTTAAATACAAGAATGGCCGGATTTACGTTGTATATTGTACCTCATTTCATAGTTGGAAGTCCAATGACTTCTGATGAACTTCAACGAAAGACAAATCAAATTATCAAATCATTCAATACAGTGAAAAGCTACGAAAGCATAAAGAATCTCAAAATAGAGATAGAAAATTCATTAACAGAAGCAAATAGAGATGCTTATTTTCTACTCAACTTTATATTCTACAAGAAAAATCAGAAAGCAACTAAAGTTCAGAAATTTATTAAAGATATAAATCCATCTATGTTCAATAGAATCCTCGAGGCGGAATATTATACAGAAGAATTCGGAAAGTCTATATATGGAGAACAATTTTATTATAAGATAGACCTCAATTCTGTGTACTATTTAATTCCTATAAGGATAAGCGATGGACAATCCACTCAGTATAAGCGGTTATTAGATAGATATGAAGATATATTGTGCGGAAGAAATATAAATAAGAAGGCGGTTATTGAAGATATAATAAAATGCTGTAAGATTAAATACTTTGATGAAGATGGATATAACATAAGCAAGAATAGCATTGAATCTATTATAGTGAATGGAGAACTTTTTATAAAGTTTCTTCAATATTTAAAGTGCATAAAGGAGGGGAAAGCGGTGGATTATTCAGAGCTTAATGTGAATGAAAATTTAAAGCTTTATATGCAGGAGATGAAGTATACAGAGCAGGAGGCAGCACTGTTTTTGCTTGGGTATCTTATAGGCGAGATTGGTAATTCTCAACGTAAGAGGAGTGTTGAAGGTAAAAAACCTATTCTAAATAAACTTAATTATGCAGGGATTGATAGAGCACGGCTTAAGAGCTTATCTTCGCAGGTATTGGGTAAGCTTGATGAGGAGAAGATAAGAGTGTATTACGAAAATGTGTTTGGCGAGTGTAGAATGCTTATGGACAAGCATATAAACAGTGACTGGAGCTGCAACAAACAAGAGAATCTTTATTATATACTTTCGGGCTATGGTTATGCTGCAATAAAACACAAGTTAAGTATTAAGAAGGATGGAGGTAACAATGATGAAAAATAGTGAAATATTATATATTTATGATGCAAAATTGAGCAATCCCAATGGTGATCCAGACGAGGAAAACAGACCAAGGATGGACTATGAGAGAGAAATAAACCTTGTATCTGATCTTAGACTTAAGAGATATGTGAGGGATTATCTTATGGACAAGGGATATTCTCTGTTTGTGCAGGGGATAGATGATAAACCTGTCACTGCAGAACAGAGGATAAAGGCATTAGAAAGTAATGATACAGATACTATTTTAGATAAGCTCATAGATGTAAGAATGTTTGGAGCTACGATACCTTTTAAAGGTGACAATAAAAATTTTACAGGACCAATTCAGTTTAATTGGGGTTATTCACTTAATAAAGTAGAATTGCTTGAGACAAGCATTACTTCTCATTTTACTTCGAAGGAGGGGAATAATCAAGGTTCTATTGGTAAGGACTATAGGGTTAAGTATTCCTTTATAGCATTTTCAGGAGTTATAAGCGGAAAGAGAGCTGAGAAGGTGAAGCTTTCAGAGGAAGATGTAAACTTACTAGATAAGGCTATGAGGTATGCTATACCAGAGCAATGTACAAGAAGCAAGATAGGCCAGCATCCACGACTTTATATGAGGGTTCAGTATAAGGACGATGAGACGATACTTGGGGATATGAGAGATTACATAAAATTTCAGCAGGAAGAAGAGAGTATAAGAGATATAAAGGAATGTGCCCTTGACGTAACTGAACTTCGAAATTTCCTTGTTAAGAATGCTGAAAGGATTGAAGCTATGTACTATTTCTACGATGATAAGTTGGAACTCCAGGTGAATGGAGAGAAAGCGACTTTTAATGAAGCTTTTGGAGATTTTACACTGGTTGAAGTAAAGTAGGGTGAGAATATGAATGTACTGGTGTTTGATATAAGAGGAAAATTTGCTCATTTTAGAAAATATTATACCAATTCATCTTCTCTCACTTATTCTATTCCGCCGAGGACTACTATATGTGGAATTATAGCTACTGTTTTAGGATATGAAAGAGACAGTTACTATGAAACCTTCAGCAGCGATAACTGCAAAATAGCAATTAAAAAATGTGGTGCTACGAGAAAAATGCTTCATACTGTGAACTATATGTTTGCTAAAAACTCTAAAGAAGTCGTAGATCCAAAGAAGCATACACAGATTCCCTTCGAGATATTAACAGGAGACAGGGGCGTAATTTATAGAATCTATTTTTCTCATCAGAATGAGAATATAATGCAGGAACTGGAAAGAAGACTTAAGGAGAAAAAATATTATTTTGCACCGTATATGGGAGCGGCCAGTTTCAATTGCAGCATAGAATATATAGGTTCATCAGCAGCAGAAATTTTTACTTCGAAGACAGCAGCCAGCATAGCGACTGCGGTTGATAGCAGGTATATAGTAGAAGGCGGCATAGACGTGTATAATTCAGAGATAAATCTTATGAGAGAGAAGATGCCGCGGGATTTTATGCAGGATAGATATATAAAAAGTATAAATTCATATATCTTCGAAGATGAAGGAAAGACAATAAAAATGAAACTTTCTGCAGACATATATAAAGTAAAATATGAAGCAGATTGCAGTGCTCATGAAGAAAATATAGTGTTTATGTGATTGGTGGTGGGTATATATGTTTAATTCTCATGAAGATAAGACTATGCTGAGGCATCTTGAGGAAGTAAGACAAAATGCAAGATTTCTGGCAAAGGACAAATATGATGAACCTTTAGATATAATGTGCTGCTGCCATGATTTTGGAAAATATACTACCTACTTTCAAACGTATCTTAAGGATAAAAAGAAAAACAAATATGCAAACCATGGTTTTATATCAGCGATGTTCTCTGCTTATATAGCTATGGAAAAATATGGGCAGGAGTCACTTCTGCCCTTAATTATTTATAACGATATATTGCATCACCACGGAAATCTTAAATATGCAGCGGAGGATTTACCGGTTAATTTGAGGCAGGGACTTTATAAGATAATGGATAGTGATCTTTTCGAGAAGGTTACAATAGCACAGAAACAGATTGAGAATATAAAAAACAACAGGAATGAGATAGTTGAGGACTACAGAGCTTTAGGCTATGAAAGATATTTTAATGAGTTTATAGATGGGGCCGATTTGCCAGGACTTTTAAAGAAACTTAAGCGGATGGAATATGTAAATTTAAGAAAACTTGAAGAACCAGAGGTGTATTTTCAGAGTCAGTTTATGTATTCAGCACTTATAGGGGCAGATAAGCTTAGTGCATCCAATACAAAAATACCTGAAGAAAAGTATGCAGTGTTTGAAAACTTAAATTTGGCTAGAGAAGATAAGCTAAAAGGAGCAGACAATAGTAAGCTCAACAATATAAGAAAGGAAATATTTTTATCGATACAAGATAACCTTGAGAAAGTTTATAAGGATAACAAGATATTTTCGATTAGCGCGCCTACAGGGACGGGAAAGACGTATTCGGGATTCTTTGCAGCATTGAAGTTAAAAGAGCTGCTGGGAGATGGAAGAAGAATAATTTATGCGCTTCCTTTTACATCTATAATAGATCAAAACTTTAATGTAGTGGAAAAATTATTTAAACATGTTGAAGATTTTGTAGTAAACAGGAGCAAGTATATAATAAAACATCATAGCATGGCACAGCTGGAGTATGATGATGAATTCGAAGATTACAGCGTAAGCCAAAGTAAGCTCCTTTTGGAAAATTGGAGCAGCGGTATAGTTATAACCACATTTGTACAACTGCTTCAGACACTTATCGGAAACAGCAATAGAATGCTCAAGAAGTTTAATGCCTTTGAAAATTCAATAATTTTGTTAGATGAAGTTCAGGCGATAGACATAGAATATTACAGCCTTGTGGATTATGTTCTAAGAGCTGCGGCGGATAAGCTGAACTGTAGAGTTATAATGATGACGGCTACAAAACCGTTGATATTAAAGGACGCTTGTGAGCTTTTAAATAGTTATGAAAGATATTTCCAAATGTTTGACAGGACAGAAATTATTCCTAGATTACAACCTGTAACGATAAATGAGTTTGCTGAAGAATTCATAGAGCAAATGGAACAGAAATCATACCTTATTATATGCAATACGATAAACCAGTCATTGGAGATATATAATCAGCTGAAGGATGTAGGCAGAGAGGTATATTATCTATCTACCAATTTAATTCCAAAGCATAGGAAGGAAGTAATAGACAAGGTTTCTTCAGCTCTTTCATTAGGTGAAAAACCTATACTTGTTTCTACACAAGTGGTAGAGGCAGGAGTGGATTTTGATTTTGATGTGGTAATAAGAGATATTGCGCCTATAGATAGCATAATTCAGGCTGCAGGCAGGTGCAATCGCAACAGCAAGCAGTCCTCAAGAGGAAAAGTCTGCATATATATGATGAAAAGCGAGAGTGAAAAATATTTTTCAAATCTAGTTTACGGGCACAGTTCCATTAATATAACTGAGGAACTTCTAAAAAATAAGGTTAGCATACCAGAGAACAATTATCTTGAACTCATAAAAGAGTATTTTACACAAGTTACTGAATGTAAAAATGATGATGCCTCTAAAGGTTTTATAGATTCACTCAACAAACTTGTTTTTACAGATGAAAACATGAAATGGGAATACAGCCTTGATAAGTTTTCACTAATAAAGGAAAAAAGCAATTATGTGGATGTTTTTATGCGCTGCTGTGAGGAAGCAGAGGAGATATATCAGGAATTTATTAAAACTATGTCTGAAAAGGAAAGCGAAGAACGTATGGAAAAGCTTCTTAATATGAGGAGAAATATAAATGAATATACGCTCTCACTTCCTATAAGAATAGTGAAGGATAGGGTATCTTCAGATAAAACTACAGTGCTTTTAAATATGTCTGAAGAGGCCTGTGATAGTTATTATGACAAAACTACAGGATTTAAACGCAGTGAAGATGATTATCTCGTATTTTAAAATACAGGTGTGGAGTTGATTTTATGGATATAAACGGAACATATTTTTGGTACTATAATATCTGCACTCGAGAATTGTGGCTTATGTCTAGAAAAATAGTGCCTGACCAGCAGGATGAAAACATAGATATAGGTAGATTCATTCATGAGCACAGTTATAAAAGGAAGGACAAGGAGATATCTTTTGGAAATGTAAAATTTGACGTGATATTGGATTCAAAACAGGGATTAACTATTGGAGAGACTAAAAAGACATCAAAGTATTCAGAGGCTTCAAAGTGGCAGCTAATGTTCTATTTAAGAGTGCTTAAAATGGCAGGAATAAATGCAAAAGGAATGTTGCTTTATCCACAGGAAAGAAAAAGAGAAGAAGTTATATTAAATGAAGACGCTGAAAAAGCACTGCTCGAAATGGAGCAAAATATAGAGAAAATCTGTACTTGCATGAAGCCGCCTAAAATAAAAAGGATAGGCTACTGTAAGAATTGCGGATATAGAGAGTACTGCTATTCATAATAAGGAACTTTGAAAGGAATTGGTGATAGATGAAAAGGGATATATTTATATTCAATGATGGAGTTCTTAAAAGGAAGGATAACACTCTGTATTTTGAGAGCAGTGAAGGTAAAAAGTACATACCTGTTGAAGAAACAAATGCTATTTATGTGTTTGGTGAGGTGGAATTAAACAAGAGATTCTTAGAATTTGCATCAGAAAAAGAGATAACAATTCACTTCTTTAATTACTATGGTTACTATACAGGAACGTTTTATCCTAGAGAACATCTTAATTCTGGCTATGTGATTTTGAAGCAGAGTGAATATTATTTAGATTTTGATAAACGGCTTAGAACCGCAAAAAATATAATAGAAACTGCTATAGCAAATATTATAGTTGTGTTGAAATACTACAACAGCAGAGGTTCAGAACTTGAAGAAGAAATAAAGTGGATTTCAGAAAGATCAGCAGAGATGGAGGATACTCAGGACATAGAAACTCTAATGGCTGCAGAAGGAAATATTAGAGAAATGTATTATACATGTTTTAATAAGATTATAAACAATGTAGGGTTCAGATTCATAAAAAGGAGTAAAAGACCACCGCTGGATAACATAAATGCTATGATAAGTTTTGGAAATTCTCTTATGTATAGTACTGTGCTCAGTGAAATATATCAGACGCAGCTTGATCCAAGGATAGGTTATCTACACTCAACAAATATGAGACGTTTTACGTTAAATTTAGATATGGCAGAGATATTTAAGCCGATAATCGTTGATAGATGTATTTTTTCACTTTTGAATAAGAGAGTAATAGGAGAAGATGATTTTGAGGAGCAGTTTAAAGGCATTTTATTGTCCGACTCAGGAAAAAAGAAATTTATAGCAGAATATAATAACAAGCTGATGACTACGATAAAGCATCCTAAACACAACAAAGAAGTTTCTTATAAAAGACTTATAAGAATGGAGCTTTATAAACTGCAAAAGTATTTTACAGAAGATGAGGAATATGACGGCTTTGTTGCAAGGTGGTAAGGTATGGAACTACATGCAGGCTAGAGTGGTATTTATTGATAAATTTAAAAGAATTTTAATAGAGGTGTCTTGTTATGTTTGTTATTTTGGTATATGATTTCGGAGAAAAGCGAGTAGGCAGAGCTCTTAAAAAGTGCAGAAAATATTTAACCTGGGTTCAGAATTCAGTATTTGAAGGTGAAATTACAGAAGCAAATATGAAAAAATTAAAAATGGAGCTTTCAGAAATAGTGCATTCCAATGAGGACTCGGTTATAGTCTATACACTTCGAAATACAAGATATTCTAAGAGAGAGGTTATAGGTGTATCTAAGAATGAACAGGATATATTTTTATAGCATGAAACAGCATTTGATTTTTTCGTCGACCCTCAGTAGTGCAAAAAACACTGGAGATCGACGAATTTTATAATGAGGCAAACAGAGGGTTTGCGAGTTTTGTTAACAAAAGAGTTACAAATTGACAAAACAGTAAACCTTGATATAATGGTAGTTGGATGGGTTTATAGAATACCTATAAGGAATTGAAACTACGGTTTGGTATAACTCTACTGGAGATAGTGGTAGTTTATAGAATACCTATAAGGAATTGAAACCTTTCTTTTTTACCGAAATCCTCTCTGATATCATTGTTTATAGAATACCTATAAGGAATTGAAACTAGCTTTTTTCTAGTTTTTGAGTTTCTTCATTATCGTTTATAGAATACCTATAAGGAATTGAAACATTCATAAAAATTCATTTATATTTCCCCCTCAATAGTTTATAGAATACCTATAAGGAATTGAAACTTGTCTTCGATAGGTAGGACTATAACTTCCATAATGTTTATAGAATACCTATAAGGAATTGAAACCGAAGTTAGATAAAAAGGACTCCAAAGAGTATACACGTTTATAGAATACCTATAAGGAATTGAAACCAGGAAATGAATATGATGAAGTTCTTGACCATGCAAGGTTTATAGAATACCTATAAGGAATTGAAACCAGGAAATGAATATGATGAAGTTCTTGACCATGCAAGGTTTATAGAATACCTATAAGGAATTGAAACACTCCTTCTAACATATCAAGAAGAATTGTTTTGTTGGTTTATAGAATACCTATAAGGAATTGAAACAAAAGATTATTGAGGGGGAATAACATTGAATAAAGGTTTATAGAATACCTATAAGGAATTGAAACGTGGTAAAGGAGCTTCAAAGCGAAAAGAACAGATTAGTTTATAGAATACCTATAAGGAATTGAAACCCGATGAACAAAGCATTGAGTACGATAGAGTTGCAGGTTTATAGAATACCTATAAGGAATTGAAACTCTTTGAAGATTGAAACACTTTGTTTCCTCCTTACTGTTTATAGAATACCTATAAGGAATTGAAACCATAAAACTCTGAATCTTTAAAGGATTTATTCTATAGTTTATAGAATACCTATAAGGAATTGAAACCCGCTGATAACATGCTGTAAGGCTGTAAAAAGTCTATGTTTATAGAATACCTATAAGGAATTGAAACATACTGTAAAAGAGACTATTGTAAACGCCTATGTAGGTTTATAGAATACCTATAAGGAATTGAAACCAGAATTATCAATAAAAAACTCCTAGAGTTTTCTCCGTTTATAGAATACCTATAAGGAATTGAAACTATCACCTACGTGAGCGAAATGCAATACTTTTTTATGTTTATAGAATACCTATAAGGAATTGAAACAACATAACGGTTAATCCTTCATAGTATGCAGATATAGTTTATAGAATACCTATAAGGAATTGAAACCAAAGTAGGCTTAAAAATCTTATTGAATACGAGGAGTTTATAGAATACCTATAAGGAATTGAAACCAAACTTTAAACAGATAAAAGAAACTGAATCGAATTGTTTATAGAATACCTATAAGGAATTGAAACTCTTTCCAGCCGAAATTATTCTGCAATGTGAACTTAGTTTATAGAATACCTATAAGGAATTGAAACTCTTTTTGTATATTTCTATTTCCTCTTTAGACTGTGTTTATAGAATACCTATAAGGAATTGAAACTAGAAAGAAGGTGAAAGCTATGTATAATATACCAGGTTTATAGAATACCTATAAGGAATTGAAACCTTGTTCCATTAGTCATATCAACGTTTATAAACCTAGTTTATAGAATACCTATAAGGAATTGAAACTAGCTTCGTCAATATCTCCATCACACTCATATTCAGTTTATAGAATACCTATAAGGAATTGAAACGTCTCTTGGAGCTGTTGTCTCATATCTTTCATTTCTTGTTTATAGAATACCTATAAGGAATTGAAACTTGTAACACATTGTTGCGATATCTAAAGATGTAAAGGTTTATAGAATACCTATAAGGAATTGAAACGCAGGTTAAGCTAACACAAGATGTACTTGTAAACATCAAAGTAGCATAAAAGGGATTTCAGCAAATAAAAAGGAGAAACATTTTCTTAAAAACCTATTGAAAGTAAAATTTAATTGTGGTAACATTTAAATAAATGAAAAGGTTTTAAATGTTTGGTTAAACGTTTATGTTAAATTCATGTAACTTTAAATAAATTAGATAGTAGGAGAACATATGAATATTAAAGAATTGTCGAAGTTGGCTGGCGTTTCTGTAGCTACTGTTTCTTATGTATTAAACGATTCAGGTAACGTAAGTGATGAAACACGCCAAAAGGTACTCAGATTAGCAAAAGAATATAATTATAAACCTAATAGTATTGCTAAGAGTTTGAGAACAAATAAATCAAATACTATAGGTGTCTTGGTGGAAGATATTACAGTTTGGTTTGCACCAGAAATAATAAAAGGAATAAGCAAATATGCAGATAGCAATCAAAAGAATATAATACTTAGTGATCTAGGACTTTTCTCTAAAATCGGATACAAGTTTCAAGATATTGAAAAATATAAGCAGTATATAAATGATAAGATGAGCTTGCTTTTGAGTACTCAAGTTGATGGAATAATATATGTAGGAATGCATGATAGAAATATAGATAATGTAGTTGAAAAGATAAAAAGGCCAATTGTGTTTGTGTATTGTTATACAGAAAAATCTGATGATGTATATGTTACCTACGATAATACAGATATTTCTTATGAAATCGGAGAAATTCTTGTAAAGAGGGGTCACAGGAAAATAGCAGCTATTTGTGGAGCATATGATTCAAAACCTTCATATAAAAGATTTTGCGGTTTTAAAAAAGCACTATATGATAATGGTGTAGAGATGGATGATAAGTACGTTAAGTTTGGAAATTGGCAGAGTGAACAAGGGTATAGCTGCGCAAAAGAGCTTCTTATGATGGAGGACAGGCCAACCGCTATATTTGCATTTAATGATTTAATGGCAGCAGGAGCATTAAAAGCAGCTAGAGAACTTAAAATTTCTGTTCCAAATGATCTTTCAATTATTGGGTTTGATGATAGAGAGTTATCTTCGTATATAAGTCCTATGCTGTCAACTGTTAAGGTTCCGTTAGAAGATATGGGAGTTAAAGCTAATGAAGTGTTGGGAAATTTAATTTTGAAGAAAAAATTGCAAAGTAATAAAATAATTGTTCCCTGTGCATATGTTGATAGAGAAACAGTTGGGAATAAATAATTTTTAAGCACTAGTTAAACGATTAACTAAATAATGGTTTTTAAAAAGATAATTTTGATAAAAGCCCTAACGGGATTTTATATATTGAAATATGAAAAAAATTAAGGGGAGGTAATTTAGAATGAACATGAAATCTAAAAAAACTATTAGTGTTGTACTTTCATCTTTGTTTATAGCTGGTATATTTGCAGGTTGTAGTAAAAAGGGAGGTTCATCAAATACATCGAATGGGGTCACTACATTAAAAGTAGCTATGTGGAACGAACCATCAAAAGATAAAAATCTTGACGTTTGGTATCAGTATGGAAAGAAACATTCAAAGGTAAAACTTGAACCTGTTGTTATTCCAGAAGATCAGTATTCACAGAAAATAAACCAAATGGTCGCAGCAGGGAATGCACCAGATATATTGATTGCATGGGAATGTGATTTACAGAATTTAGCTAGAGGTAAAAAGGTGGTATCACTGGACAACTATATATCCAAATCGAAGGTCATTAGTGCAAACGACTTCATACCTGCTGTAAAAGCACTTAAAGATTTAAATGGAGCTACTTATGGATTGCCCTATGGATATGCTTGTGAGATATTGTACTACAATAAAGATTTATTTGATAAAGCTAAGGTTTCATATCCAACCAATAATTGGACAATGGATGATTTTAAAGCAGCAGCTGAGAAGCTTACAGTGGTTAAAAACGGAAAAACAGTTCAGTTTGGAGCTGATGGTATGAGCTTTGCCGGCGGATGGTGGTCTGGGATTGGAGCACAGGGAGATGCTATTGTAGGTAAGGATGGGAAACTTGAAATAGGTGAAGGAGCTAAAAAATTCTTGACAATGCAAAAGGAACTTGTAAGCAAAAAAGTTATTCCTGCACCTTCAGCAGATTCAGCAGGAGCGGATTTATTTGCTTCTGGAAAGGCAGCTATGACAAGAACAGGAAGCTGGATGGTGAATTCATATAAAGATTTACCGTTTAAGTGGGATATAGCTCAACAACCAAAGGGAACAATAAACTATAATACTTTGCATACGGGAATGTATTGTATCCCTGAAACAACAAAGAATAAACAAGCAGCTTGGAAGGCTATTGAATGGTTGATGGGAGATGAAGCACAGAGACTATTTTCAAAATCGAATGCAAATCCATCTGCTAGACCAAGTGTAGCTGCAAAAGGTGATTGGAAGGTACAAGGAAAGAACGGACCTTCAAATTGGGCTGCTTTTGACGAAGCCGCAAAATCAGGTAAATTTGGTTATGTATTATTGCCAAGTGGTGTTACAGCAGATTCCGTTAAACAGTTTGAAGCTGCGATTTTAGGACAGAAGTCTATTGATGCAGCTATAAATCAAGCTAAGAAAAGTGCTGATGAAGTTTTACAAAACTAGTTTGCTTAAGATTTTAAATTAAATTTTATTAGGTTCATACTGCGGCGTTTTTATATTGCATGCAGTATGAACTTATAAAGAAGGTGAGTGAATATGAGTACAATTCAAGTAAAAAAGCTTTGCAAAAAAAGAAAACGCAATGATAATTTAATTGCCTATGCATTTTTGTCTCCGTGGATTATTGGATTTATATTATTTTCAGGATTGCCTATATTAATCTCTTTTGGGTTAAGTCTGACGGATTGGTCGATGATGTCACTGCCAAAATTTATTGGGTTTAGTAATTATTCCAGAATGTTTTCATCGCAGTCATTTTGGGGTTCACTCTGGGTTACGTTATTTTTCACTGTTGCAAGTGTAATTATAACTGTAATTTGGTCGTTTATGCTTGCTATGTTCCTTAATTTAAGGTTGAAATGTATTGGATTATATCAGTTTATATATTTTATTCCTGCTGTTATGCCTTCTATTGCTTTGGCATTTTCTTTTCAGATGATTTTCAATAAAGAGGCTGGAATATTGAATTATATTCTTTATACTGTATTAGGCATTAAAGATGGCCCTAACTGGTTATATAGTAAAACGCTTGTGTATCCATCTGTATTATTTGTTATGTTATTTACCTACGCTACTGGACAGATGCTTCTTATATTCAAAGCTGGTCTTAAAGAGGTGCCACAAGAATTGTATGAGGCTTGTGACATCGATGGAGCAGGTTTCTTTGATAAGTTATGGAATGTGACAATGCCATACATGTCCCCTATCATATTGTTTAATATGGTAATGGCAGCTATTGGATCTTTGAATAACTCTTTTTCAGTACTATACCCATTAACCGGAGGAGGCCCTGATGGTGCGACAAATGTATTAAGTCTTGCCATATATAATACTGCATTTAAAAATTATAAAATGGGCTATGCATCAGCTATGGCAGTTGTGCTATTTGTAATAGCCGGGCTATTTTCGCTAGTACAATTTGCTATGTCTAAAAAATGGGTTCACTACGATACGTAAAGGAGGTTCGTTATGAAAAGTAATATTAGAAAAAGAAATGAAAAAATATTGCAATACAGCGTTATGTCCATAATAGCAGTAATCATGTTTTTCCCTATTATTTGGATTATATCTAGTTCGCTAAAAACTATGTTAGAAATAAGTCAATTTCCACCGAAAATATTTCCTAAGGTTCCACAGTGGGCAAATTATAAAGTCATCCTCAGTGATCCATATTTATATGTATATTTAAAAAATACCATAATTTTGATTATAGGAAATACCATAGGAACGGTTTTCTCCAGTGCACTAGTGGCGTATCCGCTTGCAAGAATGGATTTTAAGGGAAAAAACCTGATATTTGGAATTATATTGGCAACCATGATGGTGCCAACTACGACACTTATAATTCCTCAGTATCTTTTGTTCTCAAAAATTGGATGGTTAGATACGCTGCTTCCAATGATTGTACCTGCGTTTTTCGCTTATCCATATAATGTGTTCCTATTTAGACAATTTTTCAAAACTATTCCAACCAGTATTGATGAAGCTGCATATATCGATGGATGTTCAAAATTTACGGTATTTACAAAAATGCTGGTTCCATTATCAAAGCCTATTTTTGTAACTATTGGTGTCCTTTCATCCATTTTCTGGTGGAATGAATTGTTACAACCTTTGGTTTATGTAAATTCAGATGCAGTAAAACCATTGACTATAGGTACAATGACTAGATATAGATACTTTACAGGAAATGCGCAGCTTGTAAGCTGGGATAAACTTATGGTGGTTACTACATTGATGATTATTCCACCAATGATTATGTACTTACTAGCCTCTAAGCAACTGACAGAAGGCATAAAAACATCAGGTTCGAAAGGTTAAAAAGGGTAAGAAGATGAATATAGAAAGACTTAAATCAGTTCCTCTTAAAAATATAAAAATAGATGACCTATATTGGTCCAAATATATTAATACGATTTTTGAAAATGGAATTATGTATCAATGGGATATTATCAATGACCGTATTAAGGGTGCAGAAAAGAGTTATTCGATTAGTAACTTTATGATAGCAGCCAAGCGCAAAACAGGAAAGTTTGGAGGAAAAGTATTTCAAGATACTGATACTGCTAAATGGCTTGAAGCTGTAGCCTATAGTTTAGAAATAAAAGAAAACAAAGAATTAGAGGCACTAGCTGATTGGACAATAGATTTAATTGGGGATGCGCAATGCAGTGATGGGTATATAAACACGTACTACACTATAGAAGAACCAGGAAAAAGGTGGACAAACTTAGTTGAAGGACATGAACTTTACACAGCAGGTCATTTAATAGAAGCTGCAGTAGCGTATTATAATTCAACAGGTAAGGATAAGTTTTTAAAGATTATGTGCCGTTTTGCGGATCTTATACATGACACCTTTGGAGAGGAAGAGGGTAAAATAAAGGCGTATCCAGGACATCCTGAAATAGAGCTTGCTCTTGTAAAACTCTATTATACGACTGGAGAAAAGAAATATCTTGAAACTGCAAAATTCTTTGTAGATAAGAGAGGAACAAAGCCGGATTATTTTTCAGAAGAAATTAAGAAAAGAAATTATAAATTTATATTTCCTGAACTAGAAGGCTTTGATTCAAGTTACTATTTAAATCATAAACCAGTAAGGGAGCAAAACACGGCTGATGGTCATGCCGTGAGAAATGTGTACTTATATTCTGCAGTAGCAGATATTGCTTATGAATATAAGGATGATGGGCTTATGGATACTTGTAGGAGAGTATTCAATAATATTGCAACAAAAAGGATGTTCATTACTGGCAGTATAGGTTCTTCAGCAATTGGAGAAAGATTTACTTGTGATTATGATTTGCCTAATAACTCTAATTACTCTGAATCTTGTGCTTCTGTTGGACTTGCATTTTTTGCAAAAAGAATGCTTGAGATAGATAGAGATTCAAAGTATGCAGATATATTAGAGCGTGCTCTATATAACACAGTGCTGTCAGGCATATCACTTAAAGGGGACAAATTCTTCTACGTAAACCCTCTTGAGGTTATACCTGATGTATGTGAACAAAACACAAGCCTGTCTCATGTAAAAGCTGAGCGACAGAAATGGTTCGGGGTTGCATGCTGTCCTCCTAACATTGTAAGAACTCTTGCATCATTAGGGCAATATATCTATAGTACAGGGGAAGAGGAATTGTTTGTTAACTTGTTTATTTCTAATGAATCTAATATAAGTGTGAAACAAAGAAATGTAAAAGTTGAAATAAATACGAAATATCCATTTAAATCTTCCATCGATATTAAATTAAATACTGAGGAAAGTACTGAATTTACACTGGCAGTTAGAATTCCTCAGTGGTGCTCATTAAAATCAATAGAATTAAACAGAAGAAAGGATTTTAATTATAGTATAGATAAAGGGTATATTAAAATAAAACGAACATGGAATAGAAGTGAATTGCTTTGCATAGAGTACGACATGCCAGCTCAATTTGTTTATTCAAATCCAAAGGTTAGATCAGATGTTGGAAAGGTAGCAGTTGTGAAGGGACCGGTTGTATATTGTCTGGAAGAAGCAGATAATGGGAAAAACCTTGGAGCCATTGCTGTAGACTGCAGTGCAAAGCTTGTTGAGAGATATGAAGAGGAGCTGCTTAGCGGAACTCTAACAATTTCAGCTTCTGCAGAGAGAATAAATGACTCGGGGTGGGAAAATGTTTTATACAGTACTAAAAAACCTCAGACAGAGCAAACTAAGGTTAGGTTTATACCTTATTGCTTGTGGAATAATAGAGGAAAAGGCGAAATGCTTGTATGGGTAAGGTATAAAGATTAGTTATGCACATATAATCACAAAAGACTGCCGATTTAAGGGCAGTCTTTTGATTTATGACAGAGCAGCCTTATCAAGATAATAAATCTATACCTCTTTAGAATATATTGCTGATGGATTTGGCGCAAGTATTACAAAACAGGACATGTTTTCGCTGCCTGTGTTTTGAAGACTGAATACTTCAGTACCTTTACAATAGATTACATCACCAGCGGCAACATTATTTATGTTTCCATCCACAACCAATTCTCCGCCGCCGGCAAGGACATGGATTATAAGATCACTTTGCTCATGATTGTGAGGAGGTACACCCTGCCCAGGTTTGAAATTAAGTACAAAATTCAGAACCTTGTCTTCATTAAAAAAAACCTTCTTTGTGAGTTTTTCATCGTTATATATGATTTTATCTAATAATTTTTCTATTTTCATAAACTTTTCAAACAAGAGAAGTTTATAACATATAAATCTCTAGTTTGTAATATTCACCTCTTTTACATAGACTAGTAAACGACATATCTTTTCTATATAAGTATTTTTATCAATAAGGTCTTTCGTTATACAGTTTTTATTTTTTTGTAATATAAGAATTTTCCAATTGTACTAGAAAATAAAAGATTTTATGCAAAATGCTGCTTTTCAAATTAATAGAAATAATTTGATTTAGTTCTTTGTTACTATTGTGTAAATAACTTGATAAATTGACAAAAATACTGAGTGATTATATTATTAAACATGTGGTTTAAATATGGTATATAGAAATTCAGGGGGTATGGGTATGAGACATGTGAAAAAGGTAATTGCGGTTTTAATTGCAGGTACGCTAGCAATTGCCGAAGTTGGATGTAAAAGCAATAGGACAGCAGGAAATATAAAAAAGCCAGTGGAAAGGCATAGCTACTTAGCAGCTAATATAGTTAGCAGAAAAGGTAATAATCTTATAACCATGAAAAAGGTATTAAACTATAAAAAGAACACTCAAGGATATAATGCAGTTAGTCTACCTTCTAATTGTGGAAACATAGAGGTAAAGTATATAAATGAACCAGAATTAAAGATTGATGCTAGTGTGTATGTCTCTGGAAATGATAAGGATTATGAAAAATCCATGTTAAAGGATTTATATTTAAAGCTAAAGGATGAAAATGGAAAGATTGAGATACTTCCATATAGAGGTGAAAATATGTTGTTTGAAAAAGCAGCTGATTATAATAGAACTAAATGCTTAGTGAAATTAAATTATTCAATTCAGATTCCGAAGAACATAAAAAATATTGAATTAGGCAGTACTGCAGGTACAATAAAAACAGATAAGATTAATTGTGATACATTAAAAGTTGAAACTATTTGTGGGAAATTCATTTCTCAAGGAATAAGAGCAAATGAAATTACATTAGAAGCCACAAAATCTAATGTAAAAATGAACGGTAAAACCATATGTGATGACATGAAAACTAAAGTAATAACTGGTGATTGTTGCATAAACTTATTTAATGGATGCATTAATGCAAGTACAGCAAATACAGCATTTAAAATTAGTAATGGAAATCTTAGAGGAGAGAGCACTATCGAAGGATCTGGAGCCACAGCACTTGAAATTAACAAGATGTATGAGAATTCGTGTCTTGATATTAAGTCTTATGCGGGAAATGTCAATTTGAAGATAGGTAAGAATGCTAAGTGTAAACTTAATTACAACCATTTAGATACAAATAAAAATGGATCAAAGGTTTTTAATGGCGGTGGTGCTGAGATAAATGTAGAACTAAGTGGTGGAAAATTGAAATTTTAATGAAGCAATGTAGTTTTATGTTACTTTTGCAAAAATAAAATTTAGAGTAAGAAAGAGGTTTTGACATTTGAATGCAAAAACCTCTTTCTTAGGTATTAATGTTTAACTTTGCTTTTCCTTCTTCAAAGGTAGTTAGATCCTTAAGCTTCAAAACCTCTGCAAAGGGGAGGAAGTGGTTGGATGAGACATTTTCCAGCCGACGGAAATCACTTCCTCCCCTATTTTTTATTTTACTTCAAGAATAGCACCTTTGTTTGCAGATGAAACCATAGCAGCATATCTTGCAAGGTAACCAGTTGTAATCTTAGGAGCCTTTGGTTTCCAATTTTCTTTTCTCTTCTTTAATTCTTCATCGCTTACAAGAACATTGATCTTATTAGCCATAATGTCAATCTGGATTATATCACCTTCCTGTACCAAAGCGATATTTCCGCCTACAGCAGCTTCCGGTGAAACGTGGCCAATAGAAGCACCTCTAGTTGCACCACTGAATCTTCCATCAGTGATAAGAGCAACACTTTCTCCAAGTCCACGACCCATGATTGCGGATGTAGGGTTGAGCATTTCTCTCATTCCAGGACCGCCTTTTGGACCCTCATATCTTATTACGACTACATCACCAGGTATAATTTTTCCTGTGTTTATTGCTTCCATTGCATCTTCTTCGGAATCAAATACTCTTGCAGGACCTTCGTGCTTTAGCATTTTTTCGGTAACAGCAGAACGTTTTACTACGCAGCCGTCTGGAGCAAGATTCCCTCTTAATACAGCTATTCCACCGGTTTTACTGTAAGGATCTTCTACAGGTCTTATTACATTTTTGTCTCTATTGGTGCAGCCTTCAATGTTTTCCTTAACAGTTTTGCCTGTGCAGGTAATTAGGTCAGTATTCAATAGACCTAATTTGTTTAATTCGTTCATAACAGCGTAAACTCCGCCCGCCTCATTTAATTCTTCAACGTAATGATGACCTGCTGGTGCAAGGTGGCATATGTTGGGAGTTTTATCGCTTATTCCGTTTGCAATATCAAGATCAAGTTCTATGCCGCATTCATGAGCGATAGCTGGGAGGTGAAGCATGCTGTTAGTACTGCAGCCTAATGCCATGTCCACTGTCAATGCGTTTCTAAATGCAGCTTCAGTCATGATATCTCTAGGCTTAATGTCCTTCTCCAAAAGTTCCATGATTTTCATTCCAGCATGTTTTGCAAGCTGTAATCTTGCTGAATAAACAGCAGGTATGGTGCCATTGCCCTTAAGTCCCATGCCAAGTACTTCTGTTAGACAGTTCATGCTGTTAGCTGTGTACATACCTGAACAGGAGCCGCATGTAGGGCATGTATTGTTTTCGAACTCAAGAAGTTTTTCCTTTGTGATCTTACCAGCTTCATATGCACCAGCTGCTTCTGAAGCAGTACTAAAGCTAGTTTTACATCCGTCAACTTTACCAGCTAGCATAGGTCCTCCACTGACAAATATAGTTGGAATGTTTAATCTAGCTGCCGCCATTAATAGTCCAGGAACGTTTTTATCGCAGTTTGGAATCATAACAAGTGCATCAAAGGCATGAGCTAAAGTCATAGATTCCGTGGAATCTGCAATAAGTTCTCTTGTTACTAGTGAATAATTCATGCCTTTGTGTCCCATTGCAAGTCCATCGCATACTGCGATAGCAGGAAATACTCGAGGAGTTCCGCCAGCCATAGCAACACCAAGTTTTACAGCCTCAACAATTTTATCTAAATGCATATGTCCGGGAACTATTTCGTTCTGAGAACTTACAATACCTATTAAAGGTCTGTCCATTTCTTCATCAGTCAATCCAAGAGCGTGAAACAAAGCTCTTTTAGGAGTACTTTTAGTTATTGCATCACTATTCATTGAAATCACCTCATTAAAATTTCTATTGTATTACAACATTATACATTGTATGATGTCATAATACAATAGAACATACTTATTTTTTGTCAAGTGCCAGGCACGTGACATTTGACTTTTTACTCCTTTATTCCAAAACCTCTCATAGCATGAATTATATGTAGTCTCATAGCAGTTTTTGCGCCTTCTGCATCACGTTTACATAAGAAGTTCATTATTAGTCTATGGTCTGTAAGAGTATCTTGAACCATTTCAAGGTTTGAAGAGGAAAAATGAACCCCCTTATCTATGGCACTGTAAAGTATAGGCATCAGCTGATTCATAAATTCATTGTGGGTTGCTCTTGCTATGGAGTTATGAAAAGATTGCTCAACTTCTGTTCTATCCTGATTCTTCATAATTAGTTCTTCTTCGAGTTTTCCATAATACAAAATCCTATCAAGCTCTTTATCTGTTGCCCTTTTTGCAGCGTAATAAGCAGACTCTGGTTCGAATATTAGCCTCATTTCGTATAAATCCTTTATATCCATTTCAGAGGTGGAAAGCTCTTTAAGTCCAACATCTTCACTTAGATTGTTATTATTTTTAACAAAGGTTCCTTTCCCTCGTCTTATCTCAAGCACGTTATGGGTAACTAAAATTCTTATAGCCTCTCTTAGCGTTGTACGGCTTACCTTTAAGGCCAGTGAAAGTTCATTTTCATTAGGCAGCTTGTCTCCAACTGCAAATTTCTTATCTATTGTTATCATGGCAAGAATATCATCTGCCACGTTTTCGGCAAGACTTTTTCCTCTTTTAGTCATAGTAAGCCTCCTTATAAAAATATTATTCATTATACTTTATCAGACATCATTTTTCAAGAGAGATGTCTGATAACGCTACCTTATAGCAAAAATAAAGGTACATTTTCTCATTTGACGTATATAGCATAAAGTGATATTATGTGCATATAAATTAATAAAAAATGTTTGCGGGGGGACTCGAGAGAGTTGAGAAGGTAGAACCTGACCCTTTGAACCTGTCAGTTAACACTGGCGCAGGGAAGCATGCTGAAAAACAACTAATTCGTTAGTTTTATGCTTTCCTAGTTTTGAGGAGAGCATTTTTTATTATAAAAATATATTTTACATATGCGGGGGGACTCGAAAGAGTTGAGAAGGTAAAACCTGACCCTTTGAACCTGTCAGCTAACACTGGCGTAGGGAAGCAGAATAGTTGCTTTAATGTGACTTATTATGGTGCTTGCCTATTTTATGCGAGCACCATTTCTGTTTAATTGGGTATATCAACTTTTAATATAGTCGTCCTATTTAAGGAGAGATGATATGAAGAAAGTTTTGACAATTGCAGGCTCTGACTGTATTGGCGGGGCGGGCATACAGGCTGACTTAAAGACCTTTGCTGCACATAGAGTTTATGGTATGAGCGTTATAGTTTCAGTGGTAGCTGAGAATACTTTTAGAGTCATTGACATTCAGGATATCACTGCTGAGATGATCGAAAGTCAGATAGATGCTGTGTTTGAAGATATTGAGGTGGATGCAGTAAAGGTGGGTATGCTCTCTAAGCCATGCTGTATGGGAGCGGTGGAAAAAAAGCTTAGGGAATATAAACCTAAAAATCTTGTTATCGATCCAGTTATGGTAGCTAAGAATGGAAGTTATCTCATGGCCCCAGAATCTTTAGATATGCTTAAATCTGACATAGTACCCCTGGCAGATTTGCTTACACCTAATATTCCGGAAGCTGAAGTTATTACAGGAATGCATATAGAGTCCATTGATAATATGCAAGAAGCGGCAATAGCTATTGCTGAGCTCGGTGCTAGAAGTGTACTTGTTAAGGGTGGACATGCAATAGGCGATGCTGTAGATGTGCTGTACAGCGGCAGTAAATTCAACTATTTCAAAGCAGAAAGAATAAATACAAAAAATACCCATGGTACAGGCTGTACCTACTCTTCTGCAATTGCTTCAAACTTGGCATTGGGTTTACCAATGGAGGAAGCCGTTGGGCAAGCTAAAGCTTATGTTACAACAGCTATACGTCACGCTCTTGAT
The DNA here is from genome assembly GCF_002029235.1 of Clostridium oryzae. Lineage (GTDB taxonomy): Bacteria > Bacillota > Clostridia > Clostridiales > Clostridiaceae > Clostridium_AE > Clostridium_AE oryzae. The sequence goes on along the minus strand of NZ_MZGV01000017.1, from coordinate 59,265 downwards.
ATTGGAAAAGGATGTGGACCAACTAATCACTTTTATGATTTGTATAATAACGGATTAAAGAGAGGAGAAAAATAACATGAAGTATAGAACTCAAATGGAAGCTGCTAAAAAGGGTATTGTTACAAAAGAAATCGCTCAGGTAGCAAGGGAAGAAAGGATGGAGGAACAGGAACTTTTACAGCTTGTAGCAAAGGGACAGGTTGCTATACCTGCAAATATAAATCACAAAGCTATTCACCCTTATGGTATAGGGCAAGGACTTAGAACAAAAATAAATGTGAACCTTGGAATTTCGGGAGATTGTATTGATTATTCTGCTGAAATGGACAAAGTTAAACTAGCTATAAAGTATGGTGCAGAGTCAATAATGGATCTTAGCAATTATGGTAAAACCCATGAATTTAGAAGAAAGCTTATTGAAATGTCGCCGGCGATGATAGGTACTGTCCCTGTATATGATGCAGTAGGATACCTTGAAAAGGAACTTAGTGATATAACTGCACAGGATTTTCTAAAAGTAGTACGTGCTCATGCTGAGGAGGGAGTGGATTTCATGACAATCCATGCCGGTATAAATCGCAGAGCGTCAGAGATTTTCATGAGTGAAAAGCGTAAGATGAATATAGTTTCCCGAGGTGGTTCTCTGCTGTTTGCATGGATGAAGATGACTGGAAATGAAAATCCGTTTTATGAGTATTACGATGAACTACTTGATATTTTGAGAGAATATGACGTAACAATAAGTCTTGGTGATTCTCTAAGACCTGGATGCTTAGAGGATTCTACCGATGCATCTCAAATTGCAGAACTTACTGAACTTGGCTGTCTTACACTCAGAGCTTGGGAGAAGGATGTGCAAGTACTTGTGGAAGGACCGGGTCATATGGCTATAGATGAGATTCAGGCGAATATGAAACTTCAGAAGAGATTGTGTCATGGAGCACCATTTTATGTATTAGGGCCTCTAGTAACAGATATTGCTCCGGGTTATGACCATATAACTTCTGCTATAGGAGGAGCTATAGCTGCAGCCAGCGGAGCTGACTTTCTTTGTTATGTAACACCTGCAGAACATTTGAGACTTCCGGATATAAATGATGTAAAAGAGGGGATAGTAGCTTCAAAAATTGCTGCCCATGCTGCAGATATTGCAAAAGGCGTAAAGGGTGCTAGAGATCAGGACATAAAGATGAGCGAAGCACGTAAAAAGCTTGATTGGGATACTATGTTTGATGTGGCTATAGATGGGGAAAAAGCCAGAACATATTTTGAAAGTGTTCCTCCTAAGGACAAGCACAGCTGTTCTATGTGCGGCAAGATGTGTGCTGTTAGAACTATGAATAAGATTCTAAATGGAGAAAATGTTGAGCTGAAATCTGAAAAATAGATTAAGAGGTGTTGTAATTGAAAAATAAGTTATTACATGAAGTAGGAAAGATACTGGAAGACTTAAGAGTAAAGAAACCACTTGTACATCATCTGACGAATTATGTTACAGTAAATGACTGTGCTAATGTAACACTTGCCGTTGGAGCTTCGCCTATAATGGCAGATGACATAGATGAGGTTGAAAGTATTGCGTCTATTTCTTCAGCGCTTGTAATAAACATAGGCACATTGAATAAAAGGACAATAGCATCAATGATAACTGCAGGTAAAAAGGCAAATGAAATTAATATTCCTGTAGTTTTTGATCCGGTTGGGGCTGGAGCATCAGAACTTAGAAATAAAACTACTGAAACATTATTAAAAGATGTGAAGATGAGTGTTATCAGAGGTAATATGTCTGAAATTAGGTTTGTAGCTGGGCTTGCTGCCAGTACAAAGGGTGTAGATGCTTCAGAGTCAGACATTGAAAACAGTATAGAAGAGAGGAGAAGCATAGCAGAGCATGTAGCAAGAAAATTTGGATGCATAGCGGCAATTACAGGTGCTACAGACATAGTGTCAGACGGTGAACGTACGCTGTACTTACAGAATGGAACTAAGTTGCTTTCAAGTGTTACTGGCACAGGATGCATGACCACTTCTCTTATTGCTTCTTTCTGCGGAGCCAGTCATAATTATCTGCTGTCAGCGGCTGCAGGAATATTATCTATGAGCATTGCTGGAGAATTGGCAAAGGAGAATTCAGCAGCTAAAGGCACTGGAAGTTTCCATATAGCTATAATAGATGAGATAAGTAAAATTAATGATGAAGTCATTGAAAAGAGGGGAAATATCTATGAAGTCTGATATAGATTATAGTATCTACCTTGTAACTGATAGAGAGCTTATGAGTTCAGAAACTTTAGAAGAAGCAGTGGAGCAGTCTATAGCTGGAGGGACAACACTTGTTCAGTTAAGAGAAAAAACATCAGATTCGCTGGAGTTTTATAATACAGCTGTAAGAATTAAAAGGATCACGAGCAGAAGGAACATACCTCTTATAATTAATGACCGTGTAGACATTGCATTAGCTGTAGATGCTGAGGGTGTGCATGTTGGACAGACGGATATACCAGCTGCAGTTGTGCGTCATATTATTGGAGATAATAAAATCTTAGGAGTATCTGTTTCAAATGCAGAGGAAGCAATAAAGGCTGAAAGAGATGGAGCAGATTATCTCGGTGTTGGAGCTATGTTTGCTACGGATACTAAAACAAACGCCAGCATAGTTACAATAGAGGAATTAGCAAGGATAAGAAACAATGTATCCATTCCTATTGTTGTCATAGGCGGAATAAATGAAAAAACTGTACCTCTATTTAAAGGTACTGGTATTAATGGTATTTCTGTAGTTTCTGCTATTATTGCTGCAAAAGATATAACTGTAGCAGCTAAAAAACTTAAAAAATTGTTTGAAGAGATCCACTGATTTTATCAGCTGCCTAGATTTTATAGGCAGCTTGTTTTTTTTACATCAATTACAATAAAAGCTGTAGTAAATTATATAAATGTTATATAATAAAAAGGAATTTATTATTTTATGTAGAAATAAGATTATTATAATGGACTAGTATAAAAATGGAGGAATAAAGATGGAAAATCAAAATAACCAGTTAACTGGCAGTACAGTGAATGTTGACACTACTGTAGGTAACACTAAATTTTGCAAATTTTGTGGCGAAAAAATTCCTATGGAAGCAGTAGTATGTACTAAATGCGGTAGACAGGTAGAGGAGTTAAAAGGTGCACAGCAGCCTAACATAGTAATTAATAATAGTAACGTAAATAGAAATGATAATCAGGTTGGTGGATATATGGGAAGACCTAAGAGTAAGGCTGTTGCAATACTTTTATGTCTTTTTCTTGGAGGCATCGGAGCGCATAAGTTTTATGAAGGAAAAATCGGCATGGGTATATTGTATCTATTCACACTTGGGCTATTTGGAATAGGAGCATTAATAGATCTTATTGCTCTCATAATGAAGCCTTCTACGTATTATGTAAGGTAATTACTGTAACATAAAGTTTTGCCAAGTAGCTTAGACTAAGATACTTGGCATTTTTTGTATTATAGGTTGCTTTTCCTCACTTGCAGAAATATTACGATTAGCAAAAAGGATAAGCATAATCTAATGATGTGGTGCTTTATGTGTATTGTTCCATAAATATCTATTCCATTTAAAATTGCTGCTGTTTGTATAACTGCTAAACCTGATATAAACAAAATCAATGAAATATTATTAAGAGCTTTAGCCTTAGTAAAGATTCTGAATACAGAGCATACAGATATTATTAACCCTCCAATAAACATTGAAATATTTGGCAATATAGATGACTGCAGTCCGAGATTTTTTGTTTGTAAACCGCCGGCAATCATTGATAGAATTCCATAAATGAATCCGATTAACAGTAATAATTTCATTATACATATTCCTCCACTTAGCGTTTATATTCATTAATGATATCAAGCTTAGCAAGCATTTTCTCAATGGATTTTCTGCTTTCTGCTATATCTTGCTCCAGCTTTAATATATATTTATATTTATCTTGAAGAAGTTCTTTTAAGGAGTTTACTATGTTGATAAATTCCTTACTGTTAGGTTCACAATTATCAAATACCTTATCAAAGTTTACAATCGAACCAATATCCTTTAGAGAAAAACCTATATGTCTTAATTTTTTTATACTTTTAGCTATTTCAATATCGCATTCATAATATTGCCTTTTTCCATTAAGCTTCTCTGGACAAAGAATTCCAAGCTTATCATAGTATCTCAATGTGTCTATAGATAAGCCTGTTTTATTAGAAAATTCACCGATGTACATGAATATATAACCACCTTTCTGGCAATCTTACATAAGAACTACCTTATCTGAATTCACTATATCACGTAGAGTTGACTCCATGTCAATAAATATTTTAAAAGTTGTCTGTAAAATGAAAAGTTAAATTCGCATAAAGAAGATAATGTACAATATTTAACACCGACGGATTGAGAGATATTTTAATAGTATATATAGCTTGTATTTATAGAAAAAGGGCGATGATTCTGGTATTATATGAAGTAACAGAACAATTTATAAGTCTATGAAAAAAAGAAAGGATATTGAGAATATGGGTATTTTAAAAAGAGGAAGTTTTTTATTTGCAGCATTGGTGTTTATAATGCTAAATGCAGTAGTACCATCCTCTACAGTTTTTGCATCATCTGGTAACTATTATATTTCTGCCATAAACATAAATGCAGCTGTAGATGAGAATGGTGATATGTCTGTTAAAGAAGAGCTAAATTATATATTTGACGGAAGTTTTAACGGCGTAAAAAGAGATATAAACACATCTGGTTCCAATGGAATATCTGATGTAAAGGTAAAGGTGTCTAAGGGTGGAGACACAGTAATTCCTAGATTCGAATTAAACAATACTAATCAAGGGAAAGAAATAAAAATATACAGCAAAAGTACAAGGGAGAGTAAAAAATTTAGTATAAACTATAAGGTTAAGGATGTAATAACAAAGTATAAAGATCTAGCAGAGCTTAAATGGCTGTTTTATAAAAATGAAGATGATGTAAAACCAGTCGAATAACTGTGTATTTAACATTGCCGCAAGAGATAAATAGAAAACAGGTTAAGTATACAGGCGAAGGACCTAAAAGGGGATTAGCTTCTATTGATGAAAAGAAGAGGATAAAATTAGAATTAAATGATATGGGAAATGATGAGGTCATTGGTGCACAGGTATCTTTTCCGCCAGATTGGGTTAATGCATCTAAGACTATTAATATGACGAAAAGTGATTATGACGAAATGGTGAAAAAACAGAGAATGGAAGGAATAGCAGCTGTTGCTGCAACTATTCTAGGAGTTACAGCTATAACCTCAGGAGCAATATATGTGTCAGGTAAAAAGAGGAGAAAGGCTATAGGAGAATATAGAAGTCAATACATGTTTTATAGTGACAAGTATTATTCTCAGCTGCCTAGCGACTTGCCTCCAGAATTGGTAGCTCAGCTGTTAAATAGATCTATAGATATAAATGAGCTGATGGCAAGCATATTGAATCTTGAGAATAAAGGTGCTATATCGTTTCTTGAAAGTGGTTTTTTTGATAGAGATTACAATAATTTATGTTTTGTAATAAACCCAGATTCGCCGCACCATAAGCTTTTAAGAAGTGAGAGCTACTTGGTAGAATGGCTCAGAGAATATGCTGACCAAAACGTGGTTTATCTTAGCTTTATTAAAAGAAATGCTAGTAAAGCACATTTTTCAAATAAGTTTACTGTATGGAAGGGGATTGTTAAGAGTGAAGCTGAACGGCTTGATTTCTATACTTCCGTAATGGGCAAGAAGATACTTACAAACGAATATGAAGATGAAAGAATAAAATGGAATGCATTTAAGGCATATCTTAGGGATTCCGGACAACAAGAGGTTATGCAACTTAAGGAAAAAGGTCTTTGGGACAAAATATTGCCTTATGCCATGGTACTTGATGTAGCGTCAGGAGTTATTAAACATATTGAACAATACAGTGATGATAGTAGGTTTAATGACAGCAGCAGTATATTTATGAATTATTGGTTCCTTAATTATTATACAGGCATGTATTATGGAGATATACACAGAGGGTATACTACCTATACAAATCATGTAAATAGCAGCTCTTCAGGAAATTTTTCCGGAGGAGGAGGCGGCGGTTTCGGCGGTGGTGGCGGAAGCAGTGCTTTTTAGGAACAAAGAGAAGGGAGCTTATATTCCCTCCTTTTTATTAATAGTTTGTTAATAAAGTTGAAAGAGCATATACATATTGCTGGGATAGTATGATAGTTAGCAGGAATACTAGAGAACCATTGTTGAATGGAGGGTGAAGGACAAAATGAAAGAACTGATTTTAGTTGTAGATGATGAAGAAAGAATGAGAAAGCTTATTGGAGCCTATTTGAAAAAAGAACGTTATCAGGTTTTAGAGGCTGAGAATGGAATGGATGCACTTAGAATTTTTAAAGAGAACAAGATTCATCTTGTGGTTCTTGATGTTATGATGCCTGTAATGGATGGATGGACAACATGCACGGAACTCAGAAAGATATCAAATGTACCTATAGTGTTTCTGACAGCTAAAAGTGAGGATGATGACAAGCTTCTTGGATATGAATTGGGAACTGATCATTATGTAACTAAGCCCTTTAACATGAAATTATTAATAGCAAAGATAGAAAATTTGATTAATAGAGCTTATTATGAGAAGGTAGATGTAAAAAAAGAGTTGTATTTTGATGGTCTGTTAATAAATGAATTATCCCACAGCGTAACAATAAATGGGGAGGAAATAAATCTTTCTCCAAAGGAATACGACCTTTTAGTGTATTTTGCTCATAATGAGAAAATTGTATTGAGCAGGGAGAAGATACTGGATAAGGTATGGGGAATCGATTTTATAGGAGAACTTAGAACTGCAGACACCTATATAAAAAGACTTAGAGAAAAACTTGGAGATAGGGCCTATTTAGTTTCCACAGTAAGAGGTACGGGTTATAAATTTGAAGCTAAGAATGAAATTTAATTTAGGTATAACAAAAAAACTTTTTATCATTACTATAGGTGTTTTTGCTATTTTTATAGGAAGTACACTTCTTGTGCAGTCTAAGTTTTTTGAACAGTTTTATGTATATAAAAAACAAGTGGAATTTAAAGACAGTTTAAATAAATTCAGTAAAGAATATAATAAAATTTCAACTAATAAACAGCTCTCAAATTTGCTTGAAAAGTATGAGGATAGTTCAGAATTAAAGATAATTATCATGCAGAACAACACTATTCCTGTATATCTGCATTCTACTCCAAGGGAAAGAAATAAAATGATGGATGAGAATCGCCTGAAGGATTATATTAATAATTGGTATTACAGTGATAATAATTATACTAAGCTGTTAGCGGTAAAAAGCAAGATGGTTGTAGGCAGGATGAAGACACCGGATCGTGGTGACGGAGGTCCTATCGTTGGAGTAGCATATAATAGCAATAATAATTCTGTTATATTTGCTATGACATCGTTGAAATCTGTAAGCGAAGCGGTATCTATAATCAAGGAATTTTATAATTATTTTATAGCAGCAGCATTATTGCTTAGTGTCTTAACAGCCTTCATTTATTCTAGGATGATTGCAAAGCCTCTTGTAAGGATAAACAAAGCGGCTATTAAAATGGCGAAACTCGATTTTAGTGAGAAATGTGTAGTTAGCAGTGGGGATGAGATAGGCAGTGTGGCGGAATCTCTTAACATATTATCTACAAATCTAGATAATGCACTAACATCTCTAAAGGAGGCAAATGTTAAGCTGGAAGAGGACATAGAAAAAGAGAGAAGCCTTGAAAAGATGAGAAAAGAGTTTATTGCGTCAGTATCACATGAGCTTAAAACTCCTATTAGCCTTATTGATGGATATGCTGGCGGACTTAAAGATCAGATATTTGAGGATGAGGACAAAGACTACTATCTAGATATAATTATGGATGAGTCTAAAAAAATGGCTAATCTTGTTTCCGACATGCTGGATCTATCACAGCTTGAATCTGGAAATTTTAGATTAGTTAAAGATGAGTTTATGCTTACAGAACTTATAAGGATAACTGCTAAAAAGTATGAGGCGATGATACATGATAAAGGTGTAACAATGGAACTTGATCTTATAAGCAATGTGAAGATACAGGCAGATTGGAGCAGAATGGAGCAGGTAATGACGAACTTTATTACTAATGCTATAAGACATGTTAGTGATAATGGTACTATATTTGTCAGAATGTTAGATGATGAGGAAAACTATTGTGTAGAGGTTGAAAATACGGGTGCAAATATACCTGAGGAAGAACTCCATAAGATTTGGGATCAGTTTTATAAAATTGATAAATCTAGAAATAGAAAGGCTGGAGGAACTGGCATTGGTCTTTCTATTGTAAAAAATATTTTAATGCTTCATAAGTATGAGCATGGTGTTAGAAATACAGATACAGGAGTACTTTTCTACTTTAAAGTACCTAAAGATATATAGGGTTTTAAAAGAATCTGCCTTTGAGAAAGGGCAGAGCTTTTTTAAAATTTAGAGGCAAGCTATTCTTGTACAAGCAATAAAAAAATAATAAAATAGGTTGACAAATTTTAAGGTGAGCATATAATATAAATATAAAGTCTATAAAACAAATAAGAATAGTAGGAAATGCTATGAGGAGAATAGTAAGTTTTTGAAAGCTTTCAGAGAGAGATTTCCTTGGGTGTAAGAAATCTTAAGAAATAGAAAACTGAATTGCATCTCTGAGCACTGCTCCGAAACTTTTAGTAGGAAGCAGCTGGAAAGCAAGTTACAGCTTTGAGGTATGGTAGTACCAATAATTGATGAGTTATTAGTCATATTTTTGACTGATAAACAGAGTGGAACCGCGGAATTTACTTCTGCCTCTGTAATGGAGGCAGGAGTTTTTTTATTTTATTGAGGAGGAATTTTAATGAGTTCTGTAAATTATTTTGATTCAATTGCTGATAAGTGGAATGTAATAAGAAGCGAGTATTTTGAAGAAAAACTAAAGTATGCAATCACATCTAAAGTACAAGTTGTAGATAAGATATGTGCAGATTTAGGTTGCGGAACAGGTTTTGTATCATTGGAACTTTCGGAAAAGGCAAAATTAGTGTTTTCGTTGGATAGATCAAGAAATATGCTTAAGGAACTTAATAATGCTTCCCAAAAGCTAGGAAGAAAAAATATATATCCAATAACAGGTTCCATGGAAGAAATACCTCTTTTCGATAATTCTATGGATGCTGTATTTACTAATATGGCACTGCATCACGTGGAGAAGCCGGATAAAGCTATAAAAGAAATGTATAGAATTCTCAATACTGATGGTATTGTAGTCATATCAGATGTGAAGAAGCATAATGGCTATTGGGCCATAGAGGAAATGCATGATGTATGGCTTGGATTTTCGGATAAGCAAATTACGGATTGGCTATCAGAAGCAGGGTTTTCTAATATTCAGATTCATAAAACTGATCTAAGCTGTAAGGGATATTCAAGTAAGGGTGAATATACTGAAACGGGAATTTTTATAGCAACAGGAATAAAAAGATAAAGCTTTATATAAATACCAAGTAAACAAATATATTTAGGAGGATTAACATGAAAATTGAATCATTACTAATACACGGCGGAATATCAGTAGACGAAGCTACAGGAGCAGTAAATATACCAATTTATCAGACATCTACCTATAAGCAGCAGTCACTAGGAGTTAACAAAGGATATGAGTATTCAAGAACAGGTAACCCAACAAGGGAAGCGCTTGAGAAGCTTATTAATGATCTAGAAAAAGGTTACGAGGGCTTTGCATTTGCATCAGGTCTTGCAGCTATATCTGCAGTACTTCTTTTATTTAAAAGCGGTGACAAAATAATATTATCGGATAATGTTTATGGTGGAACCTATAGAATATTTGATAAGGTGTTTAAACAATTCAATCTAGAGTATGAACTTGTGGATACAAGTGATTTAAAGGCTGTGGAAGAAGCCATTGATGACAAAACAAAAGCTATATTTATTGAAACTCCAACAAATCCACTAATGACTATAACGGATATAAGAAAGATATCTGAATTAGCTAGAAAGAAAGGCCTATTAACGGTAGTAGATAATACATTTATGACACCGTATTTGCAAAGACCTATAGAACTTGGAGTTGATATAGTAGTTCACAGTGCTACAAAATATCTTGGCGGACACAGTGATTTAATAGCAGGATTAGCTGTAGTAAACAGTGCTGAATTAGCTGAAAAGCTTCACTTCATACAGAATGCTACAGGTGGGATTTTGAACCCGTCAGATGCGTGGTTGCTTATTAGAGGAATAAAAACACTTGGGGTAAGAATGGACAGACATGTTGAGAATGCGGAGTTTGTTACTAAGTATCTGGAGAGCAATGAAGTTGTGCAAAAGATATATTATCCAGGACTCAAAACTCATGATGGTTACGATATTCACAAGACCCAGGCTGATGGAGCTGGCGGTATGATTTCATTCGTGTTGAAACCTCAATATGATGTTAAGAAGTTTTTTGAAAGTTTAGACCTTATAACACTTGGTGAAAGTCTTGGAGGAGTTGAATCTTTAGCATGCCATCCAGCTAGCATGACTCATGCATCTATACCTTACGAAATAAGACAAGAAATAGGAATTGTTGATAATCTTATAAGGCTTTCCGTAGGAATTGAAAGCAAAGAGGATATTGTAAAAGATTTGGATAGCGCTTTTAAAGCTGTTAAGCTCTAATAAATATACTTGTATAAAATGGAGATGTAAAAATGAATTATATAAATGATTTAAGAGAATTGATAGGCAATACACCTATTTTAAAGCTTCAATCCTTTGGAACTAAAGAAGGTGTTAATATATTTGCTAAACTTGAGAATTTTAACCCAGGCGGCAGCGTAAAGGATCGAATAGGAGTGGCAATGCTTGAAGATGCAGAGAAAAAGGGACTTTTAAAACCAGGATTCACTATAGTGGAGGCTACTGCTGGTAATACTGGAATAGGAATTGTTTTTGCAGCGTTGAAGAAAGGATATAGGGTCATATTCACAGTTCCAGAGAAATTCTCCATAGAGAAACAAATAATTATGAGGGCACTTGGAGCAGAAATAATTAATACCCCGTTGGAACTAGGGATGGAGGGAGCAATTAAGAAAGCCAATGAACTCTTAGAGACTATAGAAAATTCAATATCCCTGGCGCAGTTCAAAAATCCTGTTAATCCTGCCATTCATTACAGTACTACGGGCAGAGAAATATACGAGCAACTTGATGGAGACATAGATTATTTTGTAGCTGGGGCAGGAAGCGGCGGCACGTTTACTGGAATAGCTAGATATTTAAAAGAAAAGAAGCCTTCAGTTAAAGCTATCATAGCTGATCCTATTGGTTCAACTATAGGCGGTGGAGAGGCAGGCTGTTATAAGATAGAAGGAATAGGAAATGATTTTATACCAGATACGTTAGACATAGAGCTGGCAGATGATTTTATTAAGGTTAATGACGATGAGGCACTGGCTTATGTAAAGGAGCTGGCAAGATATGAAGGACTTCTAGTTGGATCTTCCTCAGGAGCTGCTTTAGCCGCTGCTATTAAGCTTGCAAATTCAATTGATAAAGGTAACATTGTTATTGTGTTCCCTGATAGAGGGGATAGATACTTTAGTAAAAATTTGTATGAATAATTTGAAGGTAATTCAAGTGAAGCTTAAGGTTGAAGTAGTGCAGTGTGTAACTTGAGGCCTCTATGATTGTTTTACTAAAATGTTGTTAATGTAGACAAACGTCTAGTGTACAAGTTATAAAAATAAATACTAATTAAGTGATTAAAAACTTTGTATATGTCAATAATCAAAACCAGAGGTGACATATATGAAGTTTTTATTTTATAAATCATTTGTAAAAATTAATGAAGCTAAAAAGTTTTATTCATTTAATTTACATAGATATTTTAATAAAGAAATTAGAAAGAAGTTTGAAAGTTCCTCAGTTATATGCCCTCACTGTAAGAGCGTTAATATAATAAAGTTTGGATATTTTTCTACGGATATACAGAGATATAGATGTAAAGATTGCAGAAAAACTTTTAATGCAACTACAAATTCAGTGCTTAGTTATACGAAGAAGAAAATTGAAAAGTGGCTTGAATATATGAATTGTATGAATAATAAGCTTAGCTTAAGAAAGACAGCAGCAGAGCTGAAAATAAGTATTAAGACAGCTTTTTATTGGAGACACAAAATATTGAAAGTTCTAAATGAAAAATTACCGGAAGATATGGATGGTATTATTGAAATAAAAACTACATATATAAATGAAAGTTTTAAGGGAAAGAGATATCCAGATTCATATCAAAGAGATTTAGGAGTTGGTATGCAAATTAACGATTTTCATGATATAAGTGATAAAAGAATATGCGTATTATGCTGTCAAGATAGAAATGGAAATATATTTTCCAAAACTCTATGTAGAGGACCTATAAGCTATAGGAAAGTAGATGAAATTTTAAAAGAAAGAGTATTAAACAACTGTGAAATCTGTACAGATAATAATATGGCTTATGAAAGTTTTGCTAGAAAGAATAATATTAAACTTCATAAGGTTAGATATATGAGTCAAATAATAGATGGCAAATATCATATAAAAAATGCCTCAAGGATTGAGAGTTATCTTAAGCGACTAGTTTCACAATGCAGAGGTGTTTGTACTAGATTTTTAAACTTTTATATAGCTTGGGTAAAATGGAGTGAAGGAGAAAAATATGTTAATAAAGGTGTGATAGATGTTTTGAAAATGGTAATTATTAGTAGAATAAAATTTAGAAATAAGGATTTAAATATGGTGGGAGAGCTTGGACAGTGAAATTTTAACTGAGATTAAATAGGCATGTCCTTTTGTAGTGCCGACAACATTTAAGTAAAACAAAGATATAGAAAACTGGTAACACAGCAATCAAGGCATAAAGCAAAAGCAACAGGCGAACAAAAGCTTGCCTGTTGCTACTAAAAAGCCTGTCTGACATTTAATTTATAGTCACTAGCTTTCCAAACTATAGCCAGATTCACCATGCATGGAAATATCAAGTCCAACTTCCTCTTCATCTTCAGTAGCTCTAAATTTAGTGAAGTGATTTACTACAACTAAGATTAGCAATGTAACAACCGCTGCAAATACATATACAGCTATTATTCCAAGAAACTGAACCCCTAAAAGTCTAAAGGAACCATGAATAAGACCATCAGCACCAGCAGAATTTATGGATTTTGAAGCGAATATTCCCGTTGCGATAGCACCCCAAGTACCGCCTACACCGTGACATCCAAAAGCATCTAAAGCATCATCATATCCAATTTTCTTTTTCATTATTGTTACTGAATAGAAGCATATAGCCCCTCCAATCAAACCTATGATTAATGATGAACCCATACTTACGAAACCCGCTCCAGGAGTTATTGCTACAAGTCCAGCTACTGCACCGCTGGCAAAACCCATAGCAGAAGGTTTTTTGAATACAGCCCATTCGCAGAACATCCAGGAAAGAGCCGCCGCAGCAGCCGCTGTGTTAGTAGTTATAAATGCATTCAATGCTACATTATTTATTGCTAATGCGCTTCCAGCATTAAAACCAAACCAACCAAACCATAATATACCAGCACCAAGTATAGTTAATGGAAGGTTATGAGGTCTTGCTTCATTAATTCCTTTTCGTTTTCCGATAAATAATGCAATTACTAATGCTGATACTCCGGAACTCATATGAACTACGTTACCACCAGCAAAATCAAGTGCGCCTAAAGTTTTAAGCCAGCCGCCGTCTCCCCAAACCCAATGAGCAACTGGATCATACACAAGGGTAGACCAAAGAAGTGTAAATATTAAAAATGCAGGGAATCTCATTCTTCCAGCAAAAGCACCACTAATAAGTGCTGGAGTAATTACAGCAAACATCATTTGAAACATCATAAATATTTGTTGAGGTATATTTGATGCATACGCAGCGTTAGCCTTAAAACCTACATTGTTTAAAAATGCAAAGTCAAAGCCTCCGACAAATCCCCCTATATTATGCCCAAAACTTAAAGAATAACCTAAAATAACCCATTGTAAGGATACTACAGCGATTGTCGCATAACTATGCATAGTAGTACTAAGCACATTTTTGCGCCTTACCATGCCACTATAGAATAATGCTAGTCCAGGTGTCATAAACATTACGAGTACAGTAGAAAGAAATACGAAGGTAGTGTCTGCATAGTTAATGTGTCCCATAATAAAAGCCCCCCTAAAATTAATTAATATAATTGATATGGAAAGGATACTATGTTTTAGGACTAGTGTAAACCAAATGTCAACGTTCAAGCCAAAAATATAGTAAATATTAAAAAAATGAAGAAAAATAGATGACTTTATTATTTTTTTTAGATAATTACTATCAATTTTTAATAATTTTATATATAGAATTATCAAAAGAAACAAATATACATTTACTTGATGTATATATATGGAAAAGTGTTTACAAACTTCAATATTAATATTAAAGTAGTATTTATACAATTTATTTGATATTTTTACTGGAGGTGAAGGCATGTCAGAGGATAAACATCCGGACTACGAATTAGAAAGAGATAGGCTCAATTATACAATAGACTATTTGAATAAGACACTTAAAGGTATAGAAACCTTTAAGAGAGTATATAAGGGCAATATTGAACAGGCTATGGAAGGATTGGACCCAGGAGATATGAGTTCGGGATTTGCAAGTATAATGGTCAATTCTAGACTTATGTACACTGCTGAAAAGAATTACTATAACTATATAAAGGCAAAAAATAAACCTTATTTCGCTAGAATAGATTTCAAGCGAAAAGGAGAAGAAAAAGTTAATAGGCTTTATATAGGCAAAACTTCACTAATAAGGGCGGAAGACAATGAAGTTGTTATTGTAGACTGGAGGGCTCCTGTGGCAAGTCTTTATTATGAGGGAAGACTTGGAGAAACATCTTATGAATCTGTAGACAATATTGAAGAAGGAGAACTTCTTCTAAAGAGGCAATTTACCATTGAAGAGGGAGAGCTTAAAAAGATATTTGATGTTGATATAACCACCAATGATGAGTTACTGCAGGAAGCATTGTCTGCTGGAGCTGAAAGCAGGCTTAAAGATATAGCTGCTACAATACAAGCGGAACAAAATAGAATAATTAGGGCTCCAATGTACAAACCTCTCATTGTCCAGGGAGTTGCAGGAAGTGGTAAAACCACTATAGCCCTGCATAGAATAGCATATTTCATATACAATTATGAAGATTCTTTTGATCCTGAGAGCTTTATGATTATAGCGCCTAATAATCTTTTCATAAACTACATATCCGAAGTACTGCCAGAACTTGGTGTTGAGAAAGTCCAGCAAAACACATATAAGGGTTTTATGGATAATCTTCTTAATAAAAAAATATCTCTGATAGACAATGATGATAAATTAATGAAAGTCATACATAATAAAGATAAAAAAGAAGTAGAGAATATAAAATGGTCGTCTGGTTTTAAGGGTTCTCTAGTTTTTAAAGAGCTTATTGATAGATATATAGATGACATAGAAAAAAATTTTCTGCCTGATGAAGATTTTGCTGTAGGAAAAGAAATCCTTATAGATAGGCAGTCTATAAAACAGATGTTTTTGAATGATTTAGCATACCATCCATTTTACAAGCGTGTTGAGGAGATAAAAAAGAGTCTTAGAAACAAAGTAAAACTTGTGAAGAAGGATATGCTTAAGACAGAGGAAAGATTATATGATATAAAAATTGAGCGAGCTAGGGTAAGAGCTAAAACGGTGGAAGAAAGAAGAAAATTGATTACTGAACTGTGTCAGCAGCGTGATAAGGCATTGGTAGACTTGACGAACGAACTAAAAAATGCTGTAAGAAAGTTTAGTAAAAGCTTTAATAAGAGAAGCTGGGAAGAATATTATTACGACTTGGTTACGAGTGCAGAACTTATGGATAAGTACAGTGATGGCAGACTCCCTAAGGATAAGCTCGAGTATTTCTGTAAAGTAAATAAAAACAATTTAGACAGTGCAAAATATGAAATTGAGGATTACGGTGCAATTGTGTACCTTAAACTTAGAGTGTTTGGAT
The DNA here is from genome assembly GCF_002029235.1 of Clostridium oryzae. Classification (GTDB taxonomy): domain Bacteria; phylum Bacillota; class Clostridia; order Clostridiales; family Clostridiaceae; genus Clostridium_AE; species Clostridium_AE oryzae. The sequence goes on along the minus strand of NZ_MZGV01000017.1, from coordinate 43,112 downwards.
TTGAGAATAAAGTTAATATAAGCAGTGTAGTAGTCGATGAAGCACAGGATTTCAGCATATTCCAACTGTACACACTTAAAAAAGTAGTTAATAGTGGAATGATAACACTGCTGGGAGATTTATCCCAAGGGATACATTCCTATAGAGCTGTTGATAACTGGCAGCAAGTGCAGAGGGAAGTCTTTGGAGAGGATGAAAGTTCATATATGACTTTGGAACAGAGTTATAGAACAACGGTTGAGGTTATGCATATTGCTAATCAAATAATTAAAAAGCTTAATAATTCAGGAATCATATATGCTAAACCTGTTATAAGGCATGGATTAAAGCCAGACAACGTTACATGTAATACACTGAAAGATTTGGTGTTCAGCGTAATAGACAAGCTAATAGAGGTAAAAAAAGAAAATTTCAAGTCGTTTGCGATAATCTGCAAAACCTATGAAGAGTGTCAAAAGCTTACAGCTGAGATGCAGAAACAAGGATATAAAGATGTAAGGATAATTGATGAAAAACAGGAGAACTATGAAGCAGGAGTAATAGTTGTTCCAGCGCATATGGCCAAGGGGTTGGAATTTGATGTTGTGTTCATTGTTAATATTGAGGAAAGCTACGTAGAAAATGAAATGGATATAAAGCTTTTATACGTGGCGATGACTAGACCGATGCATAGGCTTTATCTATATAGCTTAAAGGATACTATGCCTATTTTGAAAGACGTGAATTTTAATTAAACTCAGAGCATTCAAAAAATGCAGCTGTTTGATATATAAAGGCTTAACTATAAATTAAATATGTATCAACACCAACATTTTAGTAAAACAAAATTATATATAAAAAAGCCGCGAATATGCCTATGAGCTATATTCATAGGACAAACAATAAACAACAAAAAGTGGCAAGTCCAAAGAGGCTTATCACTAAAAATATTCCTTTTTCCATTTTCTCTACTGGCTTTACATCACAGCAGATTCCAAAAACCATGACTTTGAATAGCAGGTATGTACTCCTCTGGCCAATTATTTTCTTCAAGAATTTCTCTTGCTTTTATACAGTGCTGATCAGCATACATCTCATAGATTGAAATTCATTTAACAAATATAATTTTTATAATAAATGATATTTAGTTTTGCAGGCATGCGTTTTCATGTTATTACATTGCATATGTGTATGTTTTCATGGTAAAGTGGAATTATACAATTTTGAATTTGTAAAATGAAAATTATTTGCTGTAGATGTTCAAACTTATATGCTCTGTAAATCAATAAAAACTTACATATAAAGGAGAAAATTAATATGACAAACCAAGGCAAAAAAGTAGATGTTAAAGAGCTTTTGAGTAATATAACGTTAAAAGAAAAGATAGGACAGTTACTTCAATTAACACCTATGTTTCTTCAGGAAAAAGCTGTAGGAGAGATTACAGGACCTATGGGAGATCTGGGTATTGATAGTGAAGACATTAAGAATTGCGGTTCCATTCTTGGTATAGGCGGAGCAGAAGAAGTTATGGAAATACAGAAAAACTACCTTGAAAATAGTAAACATAAGATACCACTACTTTTCATGGCAGATGTAATACATGGGTATAGAACAATTTTTCCTATACCCTTAGCTTTGGGGTGTTCGTGGGATGAAGAAATTGTAGAAGAAACTTCAAGAGTAGCAGCTAGAGAGGCTTCAGCGGGTGGAGTACACGTTACCTTTTCACCAATGGTAGATCTGGTTAGGGATGCAAGATGGGGAAGAGTAATGGAATCTACTGGTGAAGATCCATATCTGAATAGCATATTTGCGAAGGCTGCCGTAAGAGGATATCAGGGAGATGACTTGTCGAAAGATGGTAACATTGCAGCTTGTGTTAAGCATTTTGCTGCTTATGGTGCTCCAGAAGGCGGAAGAGAATATAACACTGTAGACATATCAGAGAGAATGTTAAGGGAATATTATCTTCCAGCCTATAAAGCCGCTATAGAAGAAGGTTGCAAGATGCTTATGACATCTTTTAATACTGTGAACAGTGTGCCATCCTCAGGAAACGAGTGGCTTATGAGGGAAGTTTTAAGAAATGAGTGGTCATACGATGGGGTTGTAATATCAGACTGGGCTGCTATAAAAGAACTTATACCACATGGAGTAGCTGAAGATGAAAGGGAAGCAGCTGAGAAGGCTATGAAAGCTGGAGTGGATATAGAAATGATGACAGGCTGTTATCCACAATGGCTTGAGAAACTTATAGAAGAAGGAAAAATAAGTATAGAACTTATTGATCAGGCAGTGTTTAGAATCCTTAAGTTAAAAGAAGAGCTTGGATTATTTGCTGATCCTTATAAAGGTTTAAGTAAGGATAGGGAAGCAAGCTTAAATTTGTGTGAGGAGCATAGAAATATAGCAAGAAAAGCTGCAGCTGCTTCAATGGTACTTTTAAAAAATGATGGAAGTATTCTGCCATTTAGTAAAGAGACTGGTAAGGTTGCAGTGATAGGACCTTATGCTGATGAACAATCAATTTTAGGTTGGTGGTCCTGGCAGGGCAAAGCTGAGGATGCAGTTTCGTTAAAACAAGGAATAATAAATAAAATAGGTAGTGAGAAGGTAGTAGCTGCTAAGGGCTGCGATATTATAGATAGTGATGATGATAAAATTGTCCAGGCAGTTGAACTTGCTAAAACTGCAGATGTTATTGTACTGGCTCTTGGAGAAGCTGCAGATATGTCTGGAGAAGGTGCATCAAGGGCCTTCATTAAGCTGTCAGGAAAACAGGAGCAGCTTGCAGATGAAATATTAAAATTAAATAAGCCTACAGCAATAGTGTTGTTTAATGGCAGACCAATTGAAATAACTGAGCTTTATGGTAAGGCACCTGCAGTATTGGAAGCATGGTTTCCTGGAACAGAGGGAGGAAATGCAGCAGCGGATATACTCTTTGGAGACAAGAATCCAACAGGCAGACTTAGTATGAGCTTCCCTTACACTGTTGGTCAGGTACCAGTATATTATAATGAGTTTAACACAGGGAGACCTAAAATTGATGATAGCAATACAGAAAGATATGTGTCTCACTATTCAGATATACCTAATGCACCGCTACTTCCTTTTGGGTATGGTCTTAGCTATACGACGTTTAAGTATGAAAACTTTATGATAAGCGATGATACTTTAACAGAGGATAGTTCTATAGCTGCTAGTGTGATGATTAAGAATACTGGTAGTGTGGACGGTGAGGAAATAGTTCAGCTTTATATAAGAGATATTTCTGGAAGTGTTGTTAGGCCTGTGAAGGAACTAAAAGGATATAAAAAGATATATCTAAAAGCCGGAGAAGAAAGACAGGTTTCCTTTGAAATAAGGGAAGATATGTTAAGATTTTATAACAGCAAAATGGAACTTAAATCGGAAAAAGGTAAATTCAATGTTATGGTAGGACCTAACTCAAAAGAATTAATGACTTTGGAATTTAAACTTATATAACTATTAATTCGCATTATTTATGGATATGACTGGTAGCTTTATATTATAATAAAGATATCAGTCATATTTTTTAGTTAAAAAGGAGTTTTTAGACGTATGAACATTATGAATCTTTCTGAAGTTATGGATAGATCGCTGGCAGTGCTAAAGAAATATTTTAAGAGCTTTTTTATTTATAGTCTAGCATGGTACATATTTATGATAGTAGCTTTTGTTGTGGTAGGTATAATCTGTGGTATTGCTCTTGTATTTGCAGTAAAATCATCTAGTGTAATTTTTGTTGGAGCAATAGCTGCAGTTTTTGTTATCTTTGCAATCATAGTTTCGCTTGTGTCTAACATTGGTATAATCAAGATAACTGAACAGGATTTTAATGGTGAAAATGTATATGCAGGAGATGCAATTAAGATATCATTTAAAAAGTTATTTCCAGCTGCTGGTTTAATCATCGTAGAACTAATACTTTCATTGCCGGTAATAGCAGTGTTCGGAGCAGCATGCTATATTATTTACCGAGTAGTAAAGACAGCTGCTATAACTAATAATTGGTATTCAATTACGGCGATTATGATAATAATAGCAGCTATAATATTAATATTATTATTCGTATTTTTCGTAGTAGCTTTCATTTCAGTATTCGCATTTTCATTTCAAAGCATGGTTATTGAGAATGCAGGAATTTTTAAATGTATAGGCAAAAGTTTAAAGCTGATAAAGGGAAACTTTTGGAGGATATTTGGGTCAGTTATACTGTTCTTAATAGTAATGTACACACTAAATATGGCTATTGGGGCATTGATTGGCATTATTACGGGAGCAGCCTATGCTGTGATGAATTTTCTGAGTATTAAGCAGGATTTTGTTACGTTTTTTACTGTTGCGATCACGTATTTGAGATGGCCTATCAGCATTATATCAGATATGGTGATATCTCCCATGTTCACAATAATGATAACTGTTATGTATTATAACCAAAGATTTAAGAAGGAGGGTTATAATTTGATTTTGAAGCTAGACAAAATACGAGCCTTACAAGGAGAGGAGGAGACAGGTGGTAATTTATAAATCACTAAATCCTTCTAGTAGACAATTTGAAGATACAATAAATTCAATAATAAATAGAGTAGATTATGTCAATCTGAGAAATGGTATTGCTGATTTTATAGATAATGTAAAACAAGCTATTATAAAATTTCTAATTAAAATTATAAAAGGGGTAATAAAAGGTGCAGTCAATGCCCCTAAAATAGCTGATAACTTGTCTACTATATTCATAATTATAGCTATAGTTACTATTGCTGCGGTGCTTATTGTAATAGTAGTGAAGATAAGCAAAACATTTGAGAGAAAAGGCAGAATAACAGAAATACTGGGAGAGAAAATAGATGAAAGGACCACGCCTGTAACTCTCAGAAAGAAGGCTGAGGAATTTTTGAAGGCTAAGGATTATAGATCAGCCGTTAGATTTGAGTTTATTGCGCTTTTGCTTTTAATGCATGAAAGAAATGTTGTCTATCTAGATGAGACAAATACTAATGAGGAGATATATGAGTATCTTAAAACAACAGGTTTTAACGGATTGGATAGCTTTAAGAAACTTATTAATATATTCAATAACTGTTGGTACGGACATAGAAATTCTAGTGAGCAGATGTATAACAAATGGATAAAAGAGCTTACGCTGGTATGGAATGGGGTGGTACATAGTGAAAGCAAGAAAAAATAAAGATATAATAGCATTTATCGTACTCATACCTGTATTTTTATATCTGGCATTTTTAATTTCAACGAAACTTTCTGGAAAGCTACCGCAGTATTCCGTTATCAATAGGTCAAAAACAGGCTATAGTGTGATATATGAGGCTCTTAGAAAATTAAATTATAGCTGCTATAGAGTGCTGGAGCCTGTAGAACAGCAAAATACGACAGAGTTTCAAATAGTAGCAGATCCAGACGGCAGCTTTGATATCAACGATTCTTCGATAAAAGCTTGGGTTAATAAAGGCGGTAAATTGCTTTATATGTCACCGCTGAACATTCTAAAACCTGAATACGGGAAATTTTCAGATAAAGAAGCATCCGTAATAACATACACGTATGGAAAAGGAAGCATCATTTTGGCAGATTCCAACTATTTTATGAATAGAACCTTAGTGAAGAATAAGAAAAATGCCTATGAGCTCTTAAAGGTCATAGATAGCCAGAGAGCTGACAGGTTGAATTTTAATGAGAACCATCTTTTCGCAAAGGCCCAAGCGAGAGAATTGTGGGATTTTATTCCACTGGAAGCAAGGTTTATTATATATCAATTTTTGCTTGTAGCTATTGCTTTTTTCTATTATAAAGGTAAGCGTTTTGGTAAACCTATACCGTTTTACGAGGAAGTGGAAAGAGACCAAAACGAATATTTATATGCTGCTGCGGCTTTATATAAGCAGGCAAATTGCTGGGACATTATGATTCAGAATTATTATAAGAATTTCCTAGATAATGTTAAAGGTGATAAGCAAAATTGGCTTAATATTTGGCAGCAAAAGAATCTGCCGCAGCTTAAAAAAGCTGTAAAATTAAAAGACTTTATGGATAAAGAGCAGAAGCATGTAAAGAAAAAAGAATATATAGAAATAGTTTCAATATTGGAAGAATTGACTGAGATATTGAAGAAAAGGAGAGAGTCGTATTGGAAAACAGTGAAAAAACTTTCATAAGAGAATTAAGTGAGAAAATAACAAATGAGTTAAAAAAGGTTATAGTAGAGCAGGATGAATTGATTCAATATTCAATAATAAGTCTTATTAGCGGAGGACATGTACTTTTAGAAGGTGTTCCAGGACTTGCAAAGACGCTTATGGTAAAAACTTTATCTAGAGCTTTAGCCCTTGATTTTAAGAGAATTCAGTTTACACCGGACCTTATGCCTGCTGATGTTACAGGTACAAAGGTGTTTAATATGCAGACAAGGGAGTTTGAGCTTAAGAAGGGCCCTATATTTACCAATTTTCTTCTTGCAGATGAGATAAATCGTACTCCCCCTAAGACACAAGCTGGACTATTAGAGGCTATGGCAGAAAATTCTGTTTCAATAGACGGTGAGATGCTGGAGCTTTCGGAGCCGTATATGGTTTTTGCTACTCAAAACCCGCTGGAGTATGAAGGAACATATCCATTACCTGAGGCATTAATAGATAGGTTCTTGATGAAGATTATAATAGACTATCCAAGCGAAGCTGCTGAAAGAGAAGTGCTTAAGAGATATAATACTGGACTTGACAGTGATAACTTGGAGAAGAGTAATGTTGAAAGAATCTGTACTGTAGAAGACATATTGAATGCCAGAAAGCAGGTTGAGGAGATAAAACTGGATGATGACCTTATTGGTTATATAGTAAATATTATAGAGGAAACAAGAAGGAATGAATCTATAGATATCGGAAGTTCACCAAGAGGTTCTATAGCATTGCTTAAGTGTTCGAAGGCTTTAGCGGCTTATGAAGGCAGAGATTATGTTATTCCAGAGGACATAAAGAAGATGGCTATACCAACCTTAAGACATAGAATAATTTTAAAACCAGAGCTTGAAATCGAGGGAGTAAAGCCAGAACATGTACTTAGAGATGTGCTTTCAAAAGTAAAAGTACCAAGATAGGGATTAGGTGGTATATTTGAATATTACAAAAAGATTTATTTATATTTTATCCATAGGAATTCTGCTTTTGGGTCTATCTTTCATTTGGCATAATGCACTTACGATATTTATCATTTATGACGTTATATGCTGCGCACTATTAATCATAGATTATGTGATATCAGAAAAGGATACAGATTTTCAGATTACAAGAACTGGTGAGGAAACTTTAAGCATCTATGAAGAGGAGAATATTTCGTTTGAAATATATAATCTTAGCAGCAGAAGGCTTAATTTCCAAATTATCGATGAGGTACCAGAGTTTCATTTTAAGGCGGAGAATCCGATAATTAAGAAGGAAGTGGCACCACATCAGAAGGAAATTGTGAGTTATATCCTTGTGCCTACTAAAAGAGGAGCTTTTACGTTTAAAAATGTATACGTAAAGTTTACAGGCAAGCTTGGTTTATGCAGTAAGATGTTTAAAGTCGATCTTTCAAGAGAGTATAAGATATATCCTAATATCAAAAACTTAAGAAAATATCGCCTTAGTATTTGTAATAACAGAGCTTTTAGAAACGGGCAGCGTTCACTTAAGACTCTTGGAAGAGGTACTGCTTTTGAGAGTTTAAGAGAGTATGTTCCAGGAGATGAATATAGAAAGATAAACTGGAAGGCTACTGCAAGAGAGAATAAGCCTATTATAAACCAGTATGAACCTGAGAAGAACCAGCATGTATATATGTTTATAGATACGGGAAGAAGTATGAGCTATACAGTAAGAGGTTACAGAAAGCTTGATCTTGCAGTGAATACAGCATTGGTTATGTCTGATGTCGTAAATCAGGGTGGGGACAAATCGGGCCTTCTGATTTTTAATACAGGTGTAAAGAATATGATAATGCCTGGTAAGGGCGCAGGACATAGAAACAAGATGCTGGAAGCGCTTTATCATATAGATTATACTAATGAGACTTCAAATTATGACGAAGCATTTTATCATTTTAAACGTAAAGAGCGACACAGAAGTATAGTGTTTATGCTTACTGATTTTGAAACTACTGAAGAGGCTGAAGAGATGCTTAAGGTTTTGCCTGCAGTAAGCAAAAACAGTATTGTTGTAATAATTTTTATTAAGAATGACAAACTTGAAGAAATGGCAGCGAGGAGAGCAAAAAATGGAGAAGAAGTATTTAATAAAGGAACAGCACTAGAAATGCTGCAGGATAGAAAGAGAATCATAAGCTTTTTAAATAGAAAAGGTGTATTCTGCATTGAATGTGAAGCGGAAAAGGTTGAATTTACAGCAGTGAACAAATATTTAGAGATCAAGAATAAAAACTATATTTAGTTTTTATTCTTGATAACATATGCCAGTGAAAAATATACTGCAAGCAAGACAAAGGTTACGCCAGCAAAGAAGAGTTTTACAATAGGACTTATATTAAGTGGTGTAAAGAAGCCCTCAATCGTACCTGCTATGACTAGTAGAAATATAACTCCTCCTATAAGGGATACAGCATCCTTAGAACCTTTAACTATTGAATGTTTTCGGGAGTATATGCCAGGCAGAAGTATAGACTTAGCGATTATCAAACCGGCAGCGCCTGATATGAATATGGCAGTAAGTTCGATTATGCCATGAGGAAGTATCAGAGACCAGTATCTAATTACATCGCCATTTCTATACATAAGTGCAGTAAGTGCACCTAATGTGAGGCCGTTATAGAACAACACATATATTGTGCCAAGACCTAAAGTTATTCCAAAAACAAAGGCTCTTAGAGCTACAGTGATGTTGTTTATCATTATTGTACTGGACATGAGCGGATAATTCCAATTTGAAGCGTGTGAACCACTACTCTTAGCTCCTGATAATACACTAGAAGGCAGGAAGAGTGTTGCATTGGAAGTATCATAGAATACAGATATAAAACTTACTATTGCACCTAATAGAAAAAACGCAAAGGAAGCTAGCACATACCATTTAAACTTTCTTAAGAGTTTTGGAAAAATAATTCCGATATATTTAAGAGGATATCCTGGCGAAACTTTTTTTACAGCATAAACATGGCTGTGACATTTACTTAATAATGAATTTAAATATAATGATGTATTACTGCCGCTGTAATGAGTTCTGCTGTATGCTAAATGATGGCTGCATTGTCTGAAAACATGCAGGAATCGCCTAACTTCCTCGGAAGAAAGATGGCTTATACCCTTTTTATCTATTTTAGTAGAGAAAGCCTCTAGTTCTTTCCATAGATGTGAGTTGGAACTAATAAATTTTTCTTCTTTCAAATTTTTCACCTCAATACAATTTTATCAAATAAAAATATGTTTGTGTATACAAGGAGGAGAGCATGAAAAAAATTAAGATTACTACACCTGAAAACATAGAAGTAGAATATATGCTGGGAGATTTACCTTCGAGGACGGCAGCAGCGTCTATAGATATGCTTATAATAGGTGTTGCAGATATTGCTTTACTGATTGCTATACTATTAATCAATAGATTTGCACCAACATTTTGGAAGAATTATTATGGATGGATTGTTGGAATATCTATGCTTATAATTGCTGTATTTACTTATGGATATTTTATCGTGCTTGAACTTACTATGAATGGAAGAACAATTGGTAAGAAACTGCTTAAATTAAGAACTATAAGAAGAAATGGGCAGCCAATAACCTTTAAGCATTCAGCTATAAGGAACCTTGTAAGGCTGTTTGTTGATATGACAGGAGTTGGTGTAATTGTAATGTTTTTTTCCAAGGAGCATAAGAGGGTTGGGGACATATTGGCATCAACGATAGTAATTCATGATAAGGAAGCCCTCCCTGTGTATTTTGAAGGTATAGATCCGCAGTATAGTGATTTTATACAATATTTAAGTATTGAAGAGAAGGATATATTAACTGAGTATAATGTATTGAAGGACAGTTATCAGGATTCAGACGAGCTTAGGGATAAGCTGCACAGGTATTTCAGAGATAAGTTTGAGGCACTTGGATTGCTGGAGCAGTGGGAAAGTTATATTGATAATATATAGTCGGCTGAGCATTAGAAGCATACGAGTATAAAACCGCTGGGGTACTGTTTTACATAAATGTTGTTGCTTGCTGCAAGGTTTGTTGGATATGTATCCTGAGTAGTGTTACAGAATGTTTTACTAAAATGTTGTTAATGGGACAAGGCATATAAACAACATTTATGTAGAACATAGTAGAAAGCCTTATTTATACCTACACCACTATTCATCAGGTTTAAAATTGTCGTGTACTTAAGGCTGGTCAAAATTTACAAAGTAATATTAAGATAAGAAAAAGACTGCAGCGTTTTTGCTGCAGCCTTTTAATTTGTTAAGCACATCAACTCTTAACGTGCGCATGTACCTGTTCAGCTCTAATTAAAAAGTACTTTCTTCAGGTGATTTAACATCACCGTAAATTGCCTTTAGATTTTCGTAGAAACATGTTTCAGCTGTTTTCATGTATGGTATAACCCAAAGCAAACCTATAATACCTACTATCGTAATAGTACATAGCAGTATCCAGCCTATGAAGCTCAAATGTAAGCAGAAAAGTCTCCATTTGTGGCCTTTCATCATTAATGAACTTTGTTTAATAGCCTCGTTAGCACTCATATCAGGATTATCGTTTAAAATATAGTAAGCCATAGCATATCTGTATCTTGCTATTATACCAGGTATAATAAAAAGAAACGTCCATAAAGTTGTAAATATAGTCGTCAATAAAAATAATACGAATGATGACGTAAAGTTCTTAAACCCATTAAATAAATCTTCAAGCCTAAACGGGTTTTGTCTAACTAAATTTACAAAGCAAATTGTAAGCCCTAAATTCAAAGGACCTGTGATTAAAAGAAGAATTAATTGACCAGCAATAGGTATTCCTGAAAGGGAAGTGATAAGCCCAAATACAAGGCAAAGCAATACGCTTGTCCCCCACAATCCCCTTAGACTGTTTCGTGCGTCATATCTAAGTTCGGAAGCAGTTTTAGCATAAGCATTAACGTTATTATATTCCATAAGAACTCCTTAATTAAAATAATATTTAAATATATTTTACAATATATCTAAAATTTCTTCAATAATTATGGGAAAAAATATGGTTTACAAATTAAGTTTTTTGTTGTAAAATTACCTTAATACAAACGTGTGCAAAGGAGAAGTTATGGCTGTTACTATTAAAGATATTGCTAAAATAGCAGGAGTTAACCATTCTACTGTATCAAGAAGTTTAAATGACAGTCCTCTTGTAGCTAAGGAGACGAAGAAAAGAATATTAAAGATTGCAAAAGATATGGGTTTTGAATTCAATGCCAATGCCAGGGGACTTAAATCCAGTAAAACTAAGACTATTGCATTAATACATATCAGCGGTTTTACAGGATTCGATGTCAACATGTTTTTTATGAATATACAAAATAATGTGTGCAGCATATTTGAAAGCAAAGGTTATGATGTTATTTCTACAACAGCTAAAAATCAATTTAATGGGGAAAGTAATATAAAGAAGCTTATTAGTAGTAACAAAGTAGACGGATTTATAGTTTGTGATGACTTGATTCAACAAGATGATATGAAGCTTTTAGAAAATTGTAATCTACCGTTTTTATTTTTGCATCAGAGACCTAAAGAAAAAACATCTATTAAGTTTGAATATTTTGGCACGGATCATTTCAAAGGTGGTTACATTGCAACAAAGCATCTTATTGAACAGCAGAGAAAGAACATAATCTGTATTTCATTTAATTCCGGTGAATTTGATCAAAGAACAGATGGAATGAAACAGGCTATGAAGGATAATGGTATTGAACCTCATAATGCCAAGGTGTTTATAGGTGATTTATCCTTTTCGGCCGGTGAAAGAATCATAATTGAAAACAGAAATCTTCTTAGCAGTATTGATGCTATTTTTGCGCAGAGTGATTTAATGGCTCTAGGTGCTGTTTCACAGCTGTTGAAATATAAAATTAAAGTTCCTGAAGATATAGCTGTTATTGGATATGATGATATAGAACTTTCACATATACTTACACCTAAACTTTCAACAATACATCAGCCTATACAGGAATTAAGTAGCTTTGCATGCGAAAGACTGCTAATGCAATTGCAAAATGGTAAGAATAATGACAGTGCTGAAAAGATATTAGAACCAAGTCTAGTTATAAGAGAAACTACAAATTTATAAAAATATATGTAAGGAGTGTGTATTATGGGATTTTGGGAAAGTGATAAGCAGAAAAAGCAAAACAAAAGTGAAAATGCAAGTTTAAAGGCAAAGCTTAAGGATGGGGCGCAAATTCAATTTGAAAAAGGACTTATGAATATAAAGTTATTAACAGAGGATATGTTTAAGGTAACATTTACAAAGACAGGAAAGTTCCTGAATGTACCGTCTTTTGCAGTGATAAATGAAAAAAGCTTGGAAAAATTTACATTAGAAGATAATGAGGAAAATATAGTTATCGGTACTGATAAGCTAATGATTGCTGTAAGAAAAGCAGATGGTGCTATATCAGTAACAAATAGTTCTGGAAGGCTTATATATAAAAGCAAGGAAGAAGGGTTTTGCTGGAATAGGGATACGATAAAATGTAATATAGACATGGATCAAAATAACCATTTCTATGGCCTTGGTGAGAAAACGGGCTTTTTAGATAAAAAGGGAAGGAAGTATGTTATGTGGAATACGGATGAGCCGCTGCATACTCCTACAAAAGACCCACTATATAAATCAATACCATTTCTAATTAATTTTGATGGACAGGAAAGCTATGGGATATTAGTGGATAACCCAGGAAGAACCTGGTTTGATTTAAGAGAGGATAATGACAACTTCTACAGCTTCGAAGTTGATGATGAAGAAATAAACTTTTATTTCATATATGGCGGAAAGCTTAAAGATGTAGTAAGTAAGTACAGTGATATAACTGGAAGAATGACAATGCCGCCTATGTGGTCACTTGGATATCAGCAGTGCAGATGGAGTTATTATCCTGAAAGTACAATAAAAAAGCTGGCAGGTGATTTTAGAGAAAAGAATATTCCCTGCGATGTAATATATCTGGATATAGATTATATGGATGGCTACAGGGTGTTCACTTGGGATGAGAATGGCTTCCCAGATCCTGAACGTATGCTTACAGAACTTAGAGAGCAGGGGTTCAAGGTTGTTACAATAGTTGATCCTGGTGTTAAGAAAGATGCGGAATATGATGTATATATGGACGGTCTTAAAAAGGATGTTTATTGTAAGGAACCAGAAGGAAATATTTATCATGGTGAGGTATGGCCTGGAGTTGCAGCATACCCTGATTTTACCAAGGAGAAAACGCAGGAATGGTGGGCTGAGAAGCATAAAGCTCTTATAGGAAAGGGAATTGCCGGAATATGGAATGATATGAATGAACCAAGTGATTTTTCTGTAGATAGTAGTCAGGATAGGACTCTAGCGACAGTGCCAGATCATGTTATGATGGACAATAATGGAAATCCAAGAAGTTTCAGAAGATATCATAATATATACGGCTTCAGTATGTGTAAAGGGACACGTAAGGCGTTTGAAAATCTAAAACCAGAAGAAAGACCATTTATAGTAACCAGATCAGCATATGCAGGAATACAGAGATACTCAGCAGTTTGGACTGGAGATAATACCAGCTGGTGGGAGCATCTTGAAAGTGCTATACCTATGCATATGAATATAGGTATGTCAGGAGTGCCTTTTGTAGGCGGTGATGTTGGAGGTTTCCAGGGTGATGCTACAGGAGAGCTTTTTGCAAGATGGATTCAGCTTGGAGCATTCACACCATTTTTTAGGGGACATTCAGCTATCTATACAATTCAGCAGGAGCCATGGGCATTTAATGAGAAGGTTGAAGCCATAAGCAAGAAATATATAGATCTAAGATATAAACTTTTACCATATAACTATAATGAATTCTATAAGGCAAGTACAACAGGAATTCCTATTATGCGACCTTTAGTTTTGGAATATGAGGCTGATAAGGAAGTATATAATTTGAATGATGAATTTCTATATGGTGAGAATATACTTGTAGCTCCTGTAACAAGACCTTCTGTTACAAAGAAGTGTGTTTATCTTCCAAAGGGCTGCTGGTTTAATTATTGGACAGAGGAATATATTGAAGGTGGGAAATATGTGTTAGTTGATGCTCCGATGGATGTTCTTCCAATGTTCGTAAAGGGAGGTTCAATAATCCCTAATGCTGAGGTTGTTAACTATGTGGGTGAAAAGAAACAGGATAAATTAACACTAGACATATACCTAGGCTTAGATGGTAAATACAGCTTATACGAGGATGACGGAGTAAGCAATGAGTATAAAGATGGGGTGTACTCTATGACTGAATTCAGTGTCAAAACTGAAAATAATAAGATAAATATATGCATAAAACCAGTTACAAGTGCTTATGACACTGGTAGAAAGGTTTATGGCATAGTTATTCATGGAGTGTTGAAAAAGCCTGTTAGTATAAATGGAGAAGAAATTATTTTGTACAATGAAAGTAAGAAGACATTAAGTTTCTCTGTTGAAGATTTGAAAGCTAAACAAGATATAGTTGTGCAGTTCTAAAGTCAAGTGCCGGGCATGTGACAAATTATAAAGAGTAAAGAGTAAAGAGAAAAGTGAAGGTGGGAATTCAGCTGTGCTGAATTCCTACGAATCAATTTTGTTTTCTAAAATAAAACGTAAGGAAAAATAGCCCTGTTCCAAGTTCTAATAGGGAACCTATGATAAAGACCCATTTTACTTCAATGAGATTGGAACATACACCACCAATCAATAGTGATAACATACTGGCAGGTTCAATTATAGAACTTATAAAACCTGATACACGACCTAGAATACTTTCTGGAGTTTTTTCCTGAAGTACGGTTTGGAGGATTCCGCCATTAAAAGCTCCAACAACACCCATGCATCCGTATAACAGCAATGATGCAGGAAAATATTTGTTTAATGAAAAGATGATGACTATAATGCTGTCAAATACCAGCGAAGCTGTGAGTAATAGTAGTTTGTTTTCATGTTTGAATTTGACTAAAAGCAGTCCGCCCAATATTGTACCTATACCAGCAAAGGAAAACAAAAATCCGGTTCTTTGTGCCATGAGAATCCTGCCGCCTAAATATTTTTCTACAAAGATATAAGTAAGTGGTGACTGCATAGAAATTATGAAAGTAACAATAAGGTCAATAAAGAATATTGATCTTATTATTGAATTATTCTTAACAAATTCCCATCCAGCTAAGAAATCTCTTTTTATGCTTTCTTTATCAGTACTGTTCTTGCTGATGTCAGTGTCTTTATTAATTATCTTCAGAAAGTTGAATATTAAAGCTATGCTTACAAAGGATATGGCATCTATGATAAATGCCATATTGTTTCCGATGAAGCTTACTAGAATGCCTGCAAATGCATAACCGGCTATCATTACGATCCCATTTATAGACATCTTTAACCCGTTAGCTTCACTTAAATTTTCCTTATTAACCAACAAAGGCATTAATGAAGTTCCACATGGAATATAAAAAGCTTGAATAATGCCATTAATAAGCAGAATAGCGAAAATCATTATGCTATTGTTAGTTAAGGAAAAAGTAAAGGAAGTGATAGCGAAAATTACATTCATTAATATGAAAGTCTGTTTCTTATTTTTTTTATCTATAATGTTTCCGGCGGCCATGCCTAGAATTAAAATAGGCAGACTTTGCAGCATAAATACTAAGCTTACATTAAAATCATTGCCAGTTAGTTTCAAAACTTTATCTGATAAAGCTATTGTTGTAAGTTTTGTTCCAATACCCGATACAAAAATTCCGACTAGATAAATAATTAAATTTGAGTTTTTGTACAATTTATTCAAGTTTAAAACCTCCGTTTATGTAGATAACCTGTTCATATGCATAAATGAAGATTATAAATGCATAAAAATAAGGATAGCAGCGCTGTCACTATCCTTATTTCAGTTTACCAATTATACAATGGTATGTAAAGATGAAAGTGGTTTAGTTAAGGAATGAACAGAAATAGATGTGATATAATAAGTAAATAGAAGATTAATTAAGTCCTTAGGAATTAATAGTATGTTTTATGCGAATGGAGGAATTAAAGTGAGCCTGGAAATTAGCAGCATTAAAAGAGCGCTAGCTTCTTTAGAAAGGGCAATCAACGTTGTAACTAGTAAAAAAGGAGATACTAGAACAAGCATAGATGAAATTAAAACTATTGAAGCGGGAGTTATACAAAATTTTGAATTCACTTATGAGCTCTGTTGGAAGTTTATGAAGAGATGGATTGAGGAGAATGTAAGTCCAGAAATTGTTGATGGAGTGACTAGAAGAGAGTTGTTCAGGGTAAGTGCGGAAAATAGGTTAATTGACGATGTGAATAAATGGATGGAGTTTCATAGGGCAAGAAACAGTACATCTCATATATATGATAATGAAATAGCAGAGGAAGTGTTTCAAGCATCTCTTTCATTTCTTCCTTATGCTAAAGATTTTGTAGTTAGGTTGGAGCAAAGAAATGATTAATGTTACGGAAACTGAATTAGATATTATTCTTGAGATACTTAGAAGATATGTTCCTGACTGTGAAGTAAGAGTTTTTGGTTCAAGATATAAAGGAACTCAAAAAAGGTATTCGGATCTCGATTTAGTTATTTTAGGGAAAGAGAAATTGGATTGGCAGCTTGTTTATGATATTAAAGAAGCTTTCCAGGAGTCGGAACTTACATATAGAGTTGATGTGCTTGATTGGAATAGTATATCATCTGAATTTCAAAAGGTAATCAATCAAGGATATGAAGTGATTAAAACAAGCGGATAAAACACTATGTACTGCCAAAAGATTAACTAAGATATACGAAGTAATATGAAGATAACTTTGAAGAAAATACTATTTTTCAAATAAACAAGAAAAACATTTGGAAGAAGGAATACAGAAAATAATACTTTGTAAATACATAGAGTTGGTTAAAGGGGTGAGTGACCGCAGGAGGCATTTTTCAGCCGACGGAGGTCACTCACCCCTTCTATTATTTAAGTTTCCAGAAAATTTCGTTCCACTTAAGTTCATTTCTGAAGTTAAGTAAGTTAGTGTCTTTATTTATAATTACACATTCAATTCCAGTGAGCTCTGCCCAGTCAAAAAGCTGAGTTGGAGTAACATTTAAACTGAAGGATGTATGGTGAGCACCTCCAGCAAGAATCCAAGCTTCTGCAGACTCTTTAAGGCTAGGTTCTGGTCTCCAAAGCACACGGCCTACAGGAAGTTTTGGCATTGGTCTTTCCTGTTTTACAGCATCTACTTCGTTAATAATAAGTCTAAATCTGTTTCCCATATCTATAAGTGAAGCAGCAAGACCATGACCAGCTTTACCATCGAAAGTTAATCTAGCAGGATCAGCTTTTCCGCCGATGCCTAAAGGATGAACTTCAATTTTTGGTTTTGTAGCAGCTAATGAAGGGCAAACCTCCAGCATATGAGCTTCTAATATCAATTCATTGCCTGGTTCAAAATTGTAAGTATAATCCTCCATAAGAGCTGTGTTCTTATTATCAGCCATTATTTTCATTGTTCTTACTAATGCAGCTGTTTTCCAGTCACCTTCAGCACCAAAGCCATAACCATCAGCTGTAAGTCTCTGTACTGCAAGACCTGGAAGTTGTTTCATGCCGTGAAGAACTTCAAAATTAGTTGTGAAAGCATCAAAACCGCCATCCTCAAGGAAGCCTCTTAATCCGGCTTCGATACGAGCTTGATAACGAACTGATTCGTGTTTTGAACCACCTTTTCTAGCATCTTCAGCAAAATCATATAGAGATTCGTATTCGTCAATAAGTGCATTAATATCACTTTCAGATACAGCATCTACTCTAGTAACAAGATCTGCTATGGCATAAGCACTTACTGCCCATCCGAATTTGATTTCAGCTTCTACTTTATCTCCTTCAGTTACAGCAACTTCTCTCATGTTATCTCCGAAACGAGCAACTTTAAGACTCTTGCTTTCAATGAAGGAAGCAGCAACGTTCATCCATTCTCCTATCTTTTTAGATACTTCAGGATCCTGCCAATGGCCTACAACAATTTTCTTAGGAAGTCTCATTCTAGCTCCAATGTAACCATATTCTCTATCGCCATGAGCAGATTGATTTAAGTTCATGAAGTCCATATCGATTGAATCCCATGGAATATCTCTGTTAAATTGAGTATGAAGATGAAGCAAAGGCTTTCTGAGTTCTGAAAGTCCCCATATCCACATTTTTGCTGGAGAAAAGGTATGCATCCATGTGATTATACCAGCACAGTTAGAATCTGCAGTTGCTTCTATACAAATCTTTCTTATTTCTTCTGGAGTTGTTACTACTGGTTTGAAAACCACCTTATAAGATATATCAGAAGATTTATCCAATGCATCTGCTATTTCTTTTGAATGTGCATCTACTTGTTTTAACGTTTCTTGTCCGTACAGGTGCTGACTACCTGTTACAAACCAAAATTCATAAGCTTTTTTCTTGAACATTTTGATGTCCTCCTTCAATAATTTAAATAAATTGTAAAGGTTTTTAATTATGTTTGCAATAAACTTGTGCAGGAATAATCGAAATAGCATGGCTACTTGTATTGCATATTTCGGCAACTTGTATGCACAACATTATAGGTACATTATACAATACCTAGTTAGAGATTAGCAATATTAAATTAAAAATATCAGAATACATTTTTTAACTAAATATATTCTGATATTACTTAGTGTGTCATATTTTGAGCAATTAAATACAATAGAAGCTGCTTGAATTTTTGTATAATTTAAGCAGCTCCATTAAATTACTTTTTGCCATGATCTTTATTATCATTCTTACTGTTATCATTGTTACTATTATCTTTGTTGTCATTACCATGATCTTGCGAATTACTTTTATTATCTTTACTGTTATTTTTATTGTCAGATTTATTACTACTATTATTTTTTGCATCAACTGACTTGCCTGATGCAGTTTTAGTGTTTTTATTCCCGTTGCTGCTACTAGTAGTTTTAGTAGTACTTTTTGAACTTAAATTACTTTTTGCTTTGTTATTGCTATTTACCTTGCTTTTATCAGATGTCTTAGCACTGTTTTGCGTGTTACTTTTATTATTTGCTTTATTAGTGTTTTTTGAACTCGTACTGTTTTTTGAAGAGATACCATTGTGTTTTGCGATGGTTCTGCTAGTTTGTCTATGCTGTTTGCGTTCTTTACTAGCACCGCTGGCAGTTTTGATTGCCGGAGCATTCTCATTGGCAGATACAGAACTGTCCTTTTTAGCAGTATGTTTTTTTCTCACAGCATCAGCTGATTTTTTAGTTGGTTTCGTTATTTTCTCGCTGTTGGCGTTATTATTCTTATTAAATTTCTTACTGCTGTGTGTTCCGTTGTTATCTATGATTGTATTTATTTTCTCATCACTAACGTAACTGTTGAATTTATCCAATTTTGCTGATTTATAAAAACTGGTGGATGAAATTTCAACCGATATAGTTTTCCCCTTAAGTGTATAATCTTTGTTAATAAAATTATCCTTCTCTGCTTTTTTAACTAAAGCTACCAGAGCATCATCTGTAGTTTTATTATTCAACTTCAGATTTTTGAGTAGAATTCGACCGTCATTGTTAAGAGGAGCATATTTAATAATTTTACCAAAATAATTAACTTTCAGTTCTACGGACGGATTTATGCTTACTTTAACTATTTGCGCAGTAGAACAATAACCATAGGTACCTCCGCCAAAAATGAAAATCATAAATAATACTACTGCCGCTGATAAATATCTTATATAGCTGTGCTTTCTTTTTAAGTTACCAGTGTAGGTATCACCAATCTTCGGAGGCTTTCCTGAAATGGCTACTTTTGCAAATTCACCAGAAGGAGTAATTATTATAGCTGTATTATTTTCAATTTTTAATACTAAACCAGTTTTAGCCATCATATTCACCTACCTTTATATTCAAGTACGATTTTAAATAAGAATAATCATTATCAGATAATATCAATATTAGAGCTAATATATATTTTCTCCATTTGTCCATAAATTTTCTTTTTGAATTTGTAAGAAGCATTATTTCACTTATAGGAAGTTTCTTTTTACTATTTATATAATCTAATATGGATTTTTCCGAAGAACATTTGAATGCAATATTTAAGAGATTATTCCTTGTATCAATATGCGAGGGACATGAATCTAATAAATCAGTAAAGCTTAATTTAAAAGTTGATAGTTTCTTTGAAAACAACGCAATCTCATCCGCTAGTTCTAGCTTTTCTCGGCTTTTTTCAAATTCAGTCAGCGCACTTTTGTTATCTATATAATCTGTTACTTCATCGTGATTTTCGAACATTAGGTAAGGAGTATTTTTTGTTTTTCTAAAGTAATCTATCAGTGCATTTTTTATTAATACCTTTGCATAACCCAAAAAACTACCTTTACAATCATCATATGTATCACATGCATTATTGAAGGCAATAAGAGATATGCTGAGTTCATCATCATTTACCCAATCCAGTTTTCTATTGCAAATGGTGGAAGCTACGGTGTAAACAAAGCCTTTATTTTCTTCTATAAATTTGTCTCTATTGTCTTTATTAAGAAACTGTTTTTCCATGGGCCCATCCCCCTTTTATCAGTACGTGTGAATATATAAATTTTGAAGGGTACAAAAAATAAAATAAATTTTATGTAGACCCCCCAAAAATGAAAATGTTTTACGTAATAATGTATAAAATAAAATCAAGGAAAATTTAAATTTATATTAAAATTATTTATTTCTATTTTAACTAATTATCAAGATAAAGCAAGAGATTTTATCTAACTATGAAAGGTGGAATGAAAATGAAAAAGAAAATTATAGCACTTGTATTAATGGCATTAATTGCAGTTCCAACAGCAGCTTATGCAAAAGACAACAAAGAGAAGCCTAAAGAAAAAGTAAAGATTGAAAAAGTTGAAAAGAAGGCTGCTGAAAAAGATAAGCAAAAGGCTGAACAAAAAGACGATCAAGACAGCGAGAAAGATAAAAGAGATCAAAAAGAAAATGAAAAGAAGAATGATAAGAACAAAAAAGATGAACAAGATAAAAAACGAGGAAACAAGAAGGACAAGCAAGCAAAATTTAAGACCTTGATTAATCAGCAGGTTACAACTATAAAAACAAATGTTAAAAAGATCAATGAGCTAAGAAAGGAAGTAAATATAAAGAAAAGTAACTTGAATGAGGCGTTAGAGGAAATATTAGACGGCACTAAAACTTTACCTGAAGATCAGTTGGAGGATTTAATTTCCAAAACTGACGATCTACAAGATGAGTATAAGGATATAGTAAAAGGAATAGCTAAAATAACCAGTGCAACCCAGAAGGCAGAAAAGAAGGCCAAAGAAGGTAAGCTTGAGGATGCTGTTTCAGCATTAAATGAAGTTGTAAATAAGCAGAAGAGCATATATGAAAAACTTACAGAATTGAGTACTAAATACGATGAAGTTCTTGCTGTTACAAGTGCAGCTACAGAAGTTACTGATGATGAAACTAGTACAGATACGACAACCACACCAACGGATACATCAACAACATCAACAGACACAGAAACAACAACTTCTGATGAGAATGTAATTATTCCATAAGAAAACTAAATTAGAAATTCATACATACCCCTCAAAAATAAAATTAGCTTTCGTATATTAAATCAAACGAATTAAGTCTAATACTTAAAATACAATTTTTTATCTAATTATCTGAATGAATCAAGAGTGTATTGACAGTGAAAGGTGGTAGTAAATATGAAAAAGAAAATTATAGCAATGACATTAATAGCTCTACTTGCAGTACCAACTGCTGCTTATGCAAAAACTAGTAAAACGAATCCTAAAGCTGCAGCAAAAGTTACATCACTATCTAAATCTAGCTCAAAGAGCAAGAAAGAAGCTGTAAAGGTAAGTAAACAAAAGCAGCAACTTAAAGAAGAACTTACAACAATGAAGGCAAATGTAAAGAAGTTTGTTGATTTAAAGAAAAAGGTAAATGCAAAAAAAGCAGAATTGAATAAAATAATGGGAGCAATTAAGGAGGGTACTAAAACTCTACCTGCAGATCAATTAACAGCGTTAAACGCAAAAATTAAGGCAATAAGTGCTGCCTATAAAGATGCAACAGATACAGCTTCGGTTGATAGTGAAGCAAAAAAAGCAGAAGCTAAAAGCAAAGGAACTCAATATTCATCAGCTATTACAGCTATAGATAAAGTTATTGCCAAGCAGAATAGCAAAGTTGCAAAACTTACTAAATTAATTGGTTTATATGATGACGCTCTTACTATTGCTAGAACAGCTACAGTAGTTTCTGAAGATGAAACTAATACAACAACACCAACTGATGAAACAACACCAGCAGATACTACAACTTCAGCTGGAACTGTAGTTACTCCTTAGGAATAACTACAATAAACATAGTAATTAGGAATTCAGTTATGCTGGATTCCTAATTTTTTCTCTTGACACAGATAAACTTATAAATTAAAATAGTATAGAAAATACGCTTTAAATTGGTCCTGTGAGGCCAGAAAGGGGAGTATAATTTTGTATATGTTTTTTTGTTATAAAAAAAATTATAGTGAAAAATTTAATAGCCCCATTGATGTAAGTAACGGATAATAGGGAGAAACTTTTGAAAAAAGAGTTCTCTTTATTATCCTTTTTATTTTGTTAATACTAATTTTGTATAAAAATGATTGGAGGTCATTTGATTATGAAAGCAAAGCTTATATTAGAAAATGGGATGGTTTTTGAGGGTAATGCCTTTGGATATTTAGATGAGACTATTGGAGAGGTAGTTTTTAATACTGGTATGACGGGTTATCAGGAGGTGCTTACGGATCCTTCTTATTACGGCCAGATTGTTACGATGACTTATCCGCTTATAGGTAACTACGGTCTTAATCTTGAGGATGGTGAGTCAGAGGGGCCTAAGGTTAAGGGCTTTATTGTAAGAGAAGCTTGTGAAGAACCTAATAATTTCAGATGTGAGATAACATTAAATGATTATCTTAAGCATCATAAAATAATGGGTCTCGAGAAAATAGATACAAGAGCGCTGACAAAGATACTCAGAAACAGCGGAACTATGAAAGGGATAATTACTGTTCATGATTTAAGCCAGGAAGAGATAGATATTAAATTTCAAAACTATAATAATACTGAAGCAGTTAAAAATGTTAGTACCAAAGAGGAGTATGTAATTGAAGGCAGCGGAAAGCATGTAGCTGTTATAGATTATGGAATAAAGGCTAATATACTTAGATGTTTTGAGCAGAGAAATTGTAAGCTTACAGTATTTCCTGCCACTGCTAAGTCAGAGGATATATTAAACGTAAATCCTGATTTGGTGTTCTTGTCAAACGGTCCTGGAGACCCAGCAGACTTGGCAGAACAGATAGACACAATAAAAGGTATTGTCGGTAAAAAACCAATGGTTGGTATATGCCTTGGACATCAGCTTTTAGCACTGGCACTTGGCGGAAAAACAGCTAAACTTAAGTTTGGGCATAGAGGAAGTAATCATCCAGTAAAGGATTTGGAGGATAATAGAGTTTATATAACTCTTCAAAACCATGGATATTATGTAAAAGAATTACCTGAAGGTGTTAAAGTAACCCACGTGAATTTGAATGATGAAACCATTGAAGGAATGAGACATGAAGACTTACACATATACAGCGTACAGTTCCATCCAGAGGCAAACCCTGGGCCAAGGGACGTAAACAGCATATTTGATAAGTTTCTAGCAGTATAGCTAATAAATTAGAAATTATAAATTATGAATGAGGAATTATTGAAGAAATTCTGATAATCAGAATTTCAACCATTACTCAATCTTAATTCGTAATTAAGAGCATAATCTGTGTGTCATAGATGGGAATATGAAGAAAGCAAATCATAAATAATATTGGGAGGTAATTTTATGCCAAAGCGTGATGATATAAAGAAAGTATTAGTAATAGGGTCAGGCCCGATAGTAATAGGTCAGGCAGCAGAGTTTGATTATTCCGGAACTCAAGCTTGTGAAGCTCTTAGAGAAGAAGGAGTAGAGGTTGTTCTCGTAAACAGTAACCCAGCTACTATAATGACTGATAAAGAGACTGCAGATAAGATATATATTGAACCTATAACAGCTGAGTTTGTGGAGAAGGTTATAGCTAAGGAAAGACCAGACAGCATAATTGCCGGTATGGGAGGTCAGACAGG
The DNA here is from genome assembly GCF_002029235.1 of Clostridium oryzae. Classification (GTDB taxonomy): domain Bacteria; phylum Bacillota; class Clostridia; order Clostridiales; family Clostridiaceae; genus Clostridium_AE; species Clostridium_AE oryzae. The sequence goes on along the minus strand of NZ_MZGV01000017.1, from coordinate 18,688 downwards.
ACTTAACATGGCAGTTGAGCTTTACGATAAGGGAATATTAGATAAATATGGAGTTAAAGTTATAGGTACCTCGATTGAATCTGTCAAAAAAGGTGAAGATAGAGAACTATTCAGAGCTGAGATGAAGAAGATAGGTCAGCCATGTATAGTGAGTGATATCATAACTGATATGGAACATGGAAAACAGTTCAGTGCGAAGATAGGCTACCCAGTAATTGTAAGACCTGCTTATACTCTTGGAGGAACTGGCGGAGGTATTGCTAACAACGAGCAGGAATTAGTAGAGATACTTGGTCAGGGTCTTTCGCTAAGCACCATCGGCCAGGTGCTAATAGAAAAGAGCATAAAAGGTTGGAAGGAAATAGAGTACGAGGTGATGAGAGATGGTGCGGGAAACTGTATCACTGTATGTAACATGGAGAATGTTGACCCTGTAGGAATACATACGGGAGACAGTATAGTTACAGCTCCAAGCCAAACTTTGTCGGATAAGGAATATCAGATGTTAAGAACAGCATCGTTAGACATAATAAATGCGATAGGTATAGAAGGAGGATGTAATGTTCAGCTCGCATTAAATCCACACAGTTTTGAATATGCAGTTATAGAGATAAACCCTAGAGTTAGCAGATCCTCAGCTTTAGCTTCAAAAGCTACTGGATACCCAATAGCAAAAGTTGCAGCTAAAATTGCTCTTGGATATAACTTGGATGAGATAAAAAATGCTGTTACACAGAAGACTTACGCATGTTTCGAGCCTACACTGGATTATGTAGTAGTAAAAATTCCAAAGTGGCCTTTTGATAAATTCTTTGATGCAGACAGAGTACTTGGTACAAAGATGATGGCTACCGGAGAGATAATGTCTATAGGAAGCAACTTCGAAGCTGCATTCTTAAAGGGAATAAGATCTCTGGAACTTAAAAAGTACAGCCTTGAGCATAAAAAGATGAAGGACTTAACCATGGCTGAGCTTAAGGAGAAGGTAATTGAAGCAGATGACGAGAGAATATTTGCTCTGGCTGAGATGCTTAGGAGAGACTATAGAGTAGAGATGATATCTCAGATCACAGGCATAGATGAGTTCTTTGTTAAGAAGATTAAGTGGATAGTATCCAAAGAAGAAGAACTGAAAACTAAGAAACTTTCAGATATGACAAAGGATTATCTATATGAACTTAAGAGAAAAGGTTTCTCAGATAAGGTAATAGGTCAACTGCTTAATGTAAGCCCTGATGAAGTGTATAAGCTTAGAAAGATATGGGATATAACTCCTACGTTTAAGATGGTTGATACCTGTGCAGGCGAATTTGAAGCACTTTCACCTTACTATTATTCAACTTATGACAGTGCAGATGAAGTTACAGTAAGCGATAAGAAGAAAATAGTTGTTATAGGTTCTGGTCCAATAAGAATAGGCCAGGGAATAGAATTTGACTACGCGTCGGTTCATGCCGTAAAAGCGCTAAGAAAGATGGGCATAGAAACAATCATAATAAACAACAACCCTGAAACTGTAAGCACAGATTTTGATATATCAGATAAGCTTTATTTTGAGCCTCTTACTGAGGAAGATGTTTTGAATATAATCGATAAGGAGAAGCCGTATGGAGTAATACTTCAGTTCGGTGGTCAGACAGCTATAAAGCTTGCACAATTCTTTAAAGAAAAGAATATATACATCCTTGGAACAAGTTCGGAGCAGATCGATGCAGCAGAGGATAGAGAAAAATTTGAAGCAATCCTTGAAAAGCTTGATATAGCAAGACCAAAGGGTAAGGCTGTATGGAGTGCTGGAGAGGGACTTCAGAGAGCGGAAGCACTTGGATATCCAGTACTTGTAAGACCTTCCTTCGTACTTGGAGGTCAGGGTATGGAGATAACTTATGATGCAAATGAGCTGGAATTTTACCTTGAAAATGCCTTTGAGAAGGATACGAAGAATCCAGTACTAGTAGATAAATACCTTATGGGAAGAGAGCTTGAAGTTGATGCTATATGCGATGGGGAAAGCGTGCTTATACCTGGAATAATGGAGCATCTTGAAAGAGCAGGAGTTCATTCAGGCGACAGTATAACCATGTATCCAACCCAGAATGTATCACAGAAAATAAGAGAAGATATACTTGATTATACTAAGAAGCTTGCTATAGAGATTGGTATAAAGGGAATGATAAACATACAGTTTATTGAGTATAATAACCACCTTTATGTTATAGAAGTAAATCCTAGAGCCAGCAGAACTGTACCATATATAAGCAAGGTAAGTGGTGTGCCTATAGTTGATTTAGCTACAAAGATAATGCTTGGTGCAAAGCTTCAGGACCTTGGTTATGGAGTTGATGTTTATAAAGAGCCTGATATTGTAGCAGTTAAAGTACCGGTTTTCTCAACACAGAAGCTTCCAAGAGTAGAAATAAGTCTTGGACCGGAGATGAGATCCACCGGAGAGGTGCTTGGAGTAGGAAAGAATATATATGAAGCTCTTTACAAAGGTTTCCTAGGAGCAGATATGCAGCTTGAGAATAAGACAAAAGTGGTTCTTGCAACAGTAAATGATCACGATAAGGATGAATTCTTAAGCATAGCTAAGGAGATCGGAGAACTTGGCTATAGCTTCGCAGCTACCAGCGGAACAGCGGAGTTGTTGAGAAATGCTGGACTTAAGGTAAAGGAAGTAAGAAAGATAAACGAGGAAGAACCTAATATATTGGATGTAATAAAGAACATGGAAATAGATCTTGTGCTTAATACTCCAACAAAGGGTAATGATTCAAGAAGAGATGGCTTCATAATAAGAAGAACGGCTATCGAAAGAAATATTGAAGTAATAACTGCACTGGATACTATGAAAGCTTTGGTTGAGGTGACTCAGAAGCTTGGCAAGGAAATCTCAGTGGACACAATGGACGTTTATAATATGGGAGAATAAAAAGAATGGCAGCGGCACGATTTGTGATGCTGCTGTTTTCTTTTTTTGTTATATTTTGTATAATTAATTTTTAAAGAGAGTATTTTAAAAGAGGTGTATGACGATGAATAATCTTGGGACAAAGAAATTAGTAACGGAACGACTTATTTTGAGAAAGATCACGGACAATGATGCTAACGATATGTTTTCAAATTGGGCTAGTGACAGTGAAGTTACAAAGTTTCTGACTTGGAAGGAGCATGACAACATAAATGTTACACATGATTATATAAAACTGCTTAATGTCCAATATCAAAGTCTTGACACATATATATGGGGTATAGAATTGAAAGAAGTTGGGAAGGTGATTGGTTCTATAAGTGGAACATGTAATGAGGAAACTCAAAGCGTTCACATCAGTTGCTGCATCGGAACAAAGTGGTGGAACCAAAAGATAGCAAGAGAAGCGCTAAGTGCATTGGTACTGTTCTTTATAGAAGAAGTAGGTGCAAATAGAATTGAAGCATGTTGTGATGCTCAGAATAAACCTGCTGGAAAGGTATTGCTTCGATGTGGATTTCAGGTAGAAGGTACGCTGCGTCAGTCTTATCTAAGTAAACAGGGTATTACTGATATATCCTGGTATGCTATAATGCGGCAGGATTATCTGCGTAAAAAGTTTATGGATGAAAAGCATCTTAATATTGATAATTTATATTTAACTAATTATCGAGAGACGGGAGGACTGCATTTAAGAAGTATCATGCGTCTTCCTAAAGAAGAAGCTTACAAGATAGCTAAACAACTTTCAGAGAATTCAACTGCTAGTAATAACCGATATGGTGATTATTTTGAACGGTACTATGAAAAAAGACAAGCCACGGAAGAATGGTTATACAAGCAGTTCATCAAAAATGGCGGAAAACCAGAAACAAGACATCCTATTTATTTTGTACTATGTGAATGTAAGAGCTTTCAAAATTTTTATGGAAATGAAGAGCAGATTCAAATTCCTTTGAAGGATATAACCAATGAGCATATAAGCTTTACTCCGAGAGACAGCATGCATATTAAGGATATGGGGCTAACTGAAGGTACAGTGTGGAGTAAAAATCAATTATTTAATATGATACGTGAATCTAGTAAAAGCGTAAGTGATTTTATCTTAGACCTGCCGGCGATGTATGGGAAGCCAGGGGGATATATTGAAGTTCAGTTATGGAGTGATAAATATATAGAACATTTGCTATAAAATAACGTAAATAAGATTATGCACAGTTTAATAAATTTGTATTTATGCGAAGCAGCAGATGATTTTGTGGGAATAACTGGATATAGATTTGCTAAGGTCTATATGCTATAATTTGATAGTACGATTAATTAGTTGAGTGGGCTACAGTTATCACTTATCCCTGTTGAAGGGAGGTGATGCTTATGAGTAACGATGTTTTAATGTTGTTATTTGAAGGTGGATTATTCTTAATTGCACTATTAACATTAGTAGTGCTGCTTATAGAAAAAATCTCAAAAAAATAGTAGCCCCGAGCACAAAGGGAAAGCTACTATTTTTTTCTTTAAAATATAGTGATACCAGTTGCTTAACCAACTAGAATCGTATAGCAGGGTGCTACCAACACCCTGTTTTTTTCTTTTCTTAGTTATATTATATCAAACTTTCAAGAAAAATAAACACATAATATCATAAGAAATAATAAAATAACTTAAAATATCGGAGTCAACTTTATTTTAAGTTATTTCTTTGCTTTTCACATTTTTGTATAAAAATAGATAAAAAGTACTTGAAATTTTTATATTGTTGATGTACTATACTGTTTAGTAATTAAACAGTATAATTACTAAACAGTATAGCAACTAAATTAGTACATGCTGAAAAATATAATAGAAAGGAGAAAAAACAGGAAATGGAAAATGAAGAATCACTTATGAATCAAATAGATAGAATCATACACAAGTATACACAGATGGAGAAGAAAAAACGCCACTATGGAGCTAATATCTGTTTGACATTTGCAGAAATTCATACAATAGATTCTATTGGATCCAACGATGGGATAAATATTACTCAATTGGCTTTATTGAGGGGGATTACAAAAGGTGCTGTTTCCCAGATGATTTATAAATTAATGGATAAGGGATTTGTAATAAAGCAGGTATCACCTAAGTCTGATGCAGAAATTATTTTAAAGCTTACTGAATTAGGTAAAAAAGTGTATGATGCACATCTGAATTTCCATAAAGAGAAAAATAAGCTTATACGCAGTAAGCTGGAAAAAGTATCAAAAGAAGACTATTTAAAACTTAAAGGAGCTATGGATTTTTATGAGAGTATGGTTGATGAAATGAATCGGGAATAAAAATGTGTTATAAGGGGAGATTTGATTATGGGTAGTTATCCTATTATTACAAAAAGCTATGTTAAGCGAAATGAGAAAATAAAAAAAGTTCAAAAAGAAAATAAAAGCAAATATCTAAGAAAAATATTTGCCTACCCAAAGGCCAGCATAACAAAGGTGATTACTGAAAATGGTTATATTGATATGGTTGGCAAGGAGGAACAGCCGGAAACAAAAGTTATTGAAAAAAATGAGCTTTTAAAGGCGATTGAGGAAAATGAGCTCACAGGCATGAGTGGCAATGGGTTTCCAACCTACAAGAAGTTGAAGTCAGTAATAGCATCAACAGCGGAAAACAGAATACTTATAATAAACGGTGCTGAATGTGATCCAGGACTTATTCATGATGAGTGGCTCATTAGAAATAGACTGGAGGATATCATCTTTGGCAGTAAGCTGGTATCTGAAATGATACAAGCATCGGAGACTTTTTTGGCTATAAAATTAAAAAATGAAGCAATTGAAGGGATGAATGTTAAAATCCTTCCAGATCGTTATCCAATGGGCCAAGAAAGAATCCTGATAAAGCAGGTATTGAATGTGGAAGTGAGTAAAAATGAAATACCTGCTAAGAAAGGAATTTTAGTTATAAATGTTCAAACTGTGATCATGATTGCTGAGATAGCGAAAGGTAAATTCTCAAAGGGCAGCAGGTATATTACAGTTGCTGATTATACAGCTGGGCAGGCAAAGGTGGTAAGAGTTGATTATGGCATGAAAGCACAAGAAGTGCTTCAACATATACTTGGCAGACAAGATAATAAAGGTATGTACGCAGGCGGAGGGGTTATGGGAGCTCACAGGCTTGAGCATAATGAAATGATTACACCATTAACGAATTTTGTTGGTTATGGCGCTGATATTGGCTACAATAATGACTCGAGATGCAAAGGATGCGGAAACTGCACGAGAAACTGTCCTATGGGTATTAAGGTACATAAGGTTGTAGATGATTACGCAAAAAATAAAAATATAGATATGCAGAAATATGAACTTGAAAAATGCATAAATTGTGGTACATGTACATTCTTGTGTCAGGCAGGAAAAAATATAATGGAAATTGTAAATATGTTAAAAAATAAATGATAGTTATGCGTGGTATGATGATACAAGCTATGATTTACATTAATATATGAATTGAATAAAAAGGACGGATCAATTTATGAAGGAAAATAGCAAATTGCTTATGATGGAGAATGAAAAAGTCTGGAAGGCACTTTTGAAGCTAGGAATACCTACGCTGGTGGGTATGATGGTATCGGCTTTATTTAACGCAGTTGATGGATATTTTGTTGGTAATTTAGGAGCACAGCAAATGGCTGCGGCTACGGTCGCTTCACCACTGACTTACGTCGTTACAGGCATTGGTTTATTGTTAGGCGGAGGCGGATCAGTATATCTTGGAAGACTGCTTGGCGAAAAAAATTATAAGAAAGCAAATGATGCAGGCTGTGTGATAATGAATTCCTCAATAATTATCGGAATTGTGTTTTTAGCTATATTGCTGATTTTTTTGGAACAGATATTGAGAGGGTTTGGAGCAATTGACACAATCATGCCGTATGCAAAACAGTATGGTGAGATCTTTGCAATTGCCCTGTTCTTTAATCTGTTTAACGTAACTTGCAATAATATGCTTGCGGCTGAAGGTGCAACTATGTATAGTATGCTCGCAATGCTTGTAAGCGGAGTTTCTAATATTTTTCTAAATCCAGTATTTATTTATGGATTTCATATGGGAATAAGGGGTTCAGCAACTGCAACGCTTATTGCTAATTTAATTACAACATTTATGTATCTATATTACATCACAGCTAAAAAGGGTACTATCAGGTATAATTTCTTGAACTTTAAACCAGCTAAGGAATACTATGTGGAGACTGCTAAAGTAGGAATTCCTCTCATGTTCTTTCAAGTACTTTATGGTGTAGCGATAATAATTACTAATGTGCTTGCTTCAGATTATGGTGATGCATGTTTAGCTGCACTTGGAACTGAAGTAAGAATAACCTCATTAGGTTTTATGGCGGTTGGAGGTTTCACAAAAGGGTATCAATCCTTTGTTAGCTTTAGTTACGGTGCAAAGAAATTTAATAGAGCTAAGACAGCCACAAATTTAGCACTTATTTGGACAACAATATGCTGTGTTCTTTGCAGTATTTTTATGCTGGTGCTGACAAAGCCTATCATTTCGATGTTTACTTCTGATGCAAATGTTATTTCTATTGGTATGAAGGCAGTGAGATATTATGCAGTTACGTTTATGGGGTTAGGTTTTATATTGGTGTATTCTTCGATGTTCCTTGCTACAAATCGGACAAAATATGGTGGGATTATTGCATTTGCAAGACAGGGATTATTAATTCCAGGATTATTTATACTTAAGATGGTAATTGGAATGCAAGGTATTCTTTTAGCACAACCTATAGCTGATGGCTTAACAATTATATTAATTTTATTTCTTGCTTTTAAGGCATCTGTTAAAGAGAAGAAAACAGTATTGCAGCAAGCATCATAAAAAAGTTTATAAAGTTATTTTTAAGCAATTAAAAAAGGTTGCAGTATATATGTGGTGATATATACAAAATACCTTGCACAAGCAATTATAAATACAAAACAGGGTGATGAAAGCACCCTGTTTTTTCAGCTACAATATATATTATACTAAATTTTTTATAAAAATAAACCTATAGTTTATAGCTTATCATATATATTTAGTTTATTTAGACTCAGCTTGAAAACATAAAAAATCATTGCTAAAACCCTCAATGGTATTTCCTTCTCGTTTCAAGTAAACAGGATTATCACCATAAACAGGATAAGTGAATTTTACTTCGATTTCTTTTGCTTGTGTTTCGGTGCACAGTTCTTTTAGAAGAAACATTCCCTGTACAACAGGATTATCTGAAAGATGGATAGAGTTTGTATCGCCTACAGAGTGACTGAAATCAGCTATCTCCTGCTTTGAGAAACTTCGCCATAAAGAGCCCTGATTTCCAACTGCTTCAGGTTCTTTGACCTGCTTTCCTGAAACATTCATCATTAAATATACAGTCATGGTCTCTACAACTTCGTCTTTAAAATATCCACTGCAGCTGATTATGCAAAGGCGTTTGCTGCTTTTTACGATTTCGGTTTTGTAGTCTTCGCTATTTGCTTTTTCTATGAAACGTTCATATTTAATTTTAGCAATAAATGCACCTTCATATGCTAAATCTCCGCTTGTACAAAATGCTTTAAATAAATCTATCATAAGTATTTCTCCTTAGAATGATTACTCTTTTTATAATAATTATAACAAATTAAGTCAAGTGAATCACTACAATGGGAAGATATAAAATGTATTCAATATGCAAAAACAGCTGGAAGGGGGAACAACCAACTGTTTATAATTAATTTTATTTTCTTTTCCTTTAAATTAGGGGGTGTTTGTTTCTATATTCATATAATAAAGAATTTATGTGTCAAATATGTGGCAAAAAAGAATACTGTTTGTTAACTTAGTAAAAACGTTTGTTAACATTCTTTTATTATTCTGGTCTTAAGAAATTTTCATGCGGAGCTTCTATGACTACCATACGAAGGTGATTGGGAGTTGCCGGCAACATTGAACGATACCTGGGGGTATAATAAATACGATAATAATTGGAAAAAACCAGATGATATCATCCGCTTTTTATTAAAAATCAATAGCCGCGGCGGAAACTATCTACTTAATGTCGGACCTGATTCAAATGGCAGAATTCCAGAGGGTAGTACTCAGGTACTAGATCAGGTAGGAAAATACATCAGAGAAAATTCAGAAGCAATTTTTGATACTAAGAGAGTAGATATCTATGCTTATGAATTGGAATGGGCTCAGTTTACCAGAAAAGATTATAAGCTTTATATACATATGCTGCAGCCTAAAATTCGTATTGAACTATTAAATGTTGGTAACCATGTAAAACGTGCTTATCTAGTTAAAGACAAAACAGAACTTCCGTACAAGATTATGAAGGCTTGTGAAGGAAATTCAATTATAGAAGTGCAGCTGCCGGAATATCTGTATGATCAGAAAAATTATTGTGTATGCTTGGAAATGGAAGAAAAAGAACCAATTTTTGAACCAATAGAGGGTTAAACAAAGGGCGCGAAGGTAATAACTTTCGCGTCTTTTATTGCTTGTATTAATTTGACCCTTATTTTTCATTGGTATATACTGAAGTTAATAAGTACTAAATAGAGAAAGAGTTGTTAAGAATTAGAACTATTTAATTTATAAAAAATGTTTGGGGGCATTTACTATGAAAAGAGGATATGTTTATATCATTCTAACCACTATTATTTTTAGTACAATGGAAATTGCATTAAAGCTTGTAGCTGGAGATTTTAATCCAATTCAGCTTACATTCACTAGATTTTTTGTCGGAGGGATATTTTTAATACCATTTGCATTAAATGCACTTCATAAAAAGAAAGCTTCTGTTTCAACTAACGATCTATGTTACTTTGCTTTTTTGGGTTTTTTGGGAGTGTTTGTAAGTATGGGGTTATATCAGTTAGCGGTACAAAATACTAAAGCTTCAGTGGTTGCGGTTCTGTTTAGCAGTAATCCGATTTTTGTTACGATTTTAGCATTCATTCTCTTGAAGGAAGCTATTCATAAAAACAATATTTTCGCCTTAATTCTTGAAATTGTTGGTACGATAATAATAATTGATCCTTTGAACACAAAACTTAGTGTACTAGGTGTGACCTTAACAATAGCAGCGACATTGACCTTTGCACTCTATGGAGTTTCAGGAAAGAAAAAATGTACTAAATATGGCGGCGTTGTAGTCACTTGTTTTGGTTTTATATTTGGAAGTGTTGAAATGCTGGCCTTTATTGGCTTAAGTCATATAACTGCAATTTCAACTTGGATTTCTTCTAATGGACTTGCTATATTCTCAGATATTCCTCTGTTTTCTGGATATTCTTTAAAAACACTGCCTATAATAGCATATATCTGTATAATCAATACTGGAGTTGGATTTGCCTGTTACTTTAAAGCAATGGAAGAAACGTCTGCACAGACTACATCACTGGTATTTTTCTTTAAGCCAATTTTAGCACCAATTCTGGCTCTCATGCTATTGCAGGAAGCTATTCCTGTTAATATGTTTATAGGTATTTTATTCATACTTGCAGGTTCATTCTCATCAATTTTTCCTGAATTAATGGCTCGAAGAAATAACAAATCAAATAGTAAAGAAATAAAGGCTTCTTAATTGAAGCCTGTTTTATCAATAACTCTATAGAGAGTTTCGATGGTTAAAGGTAGTATACTTTCATTAAAATCAAATTTTGAATTATGAAGTGGATAATTATCTTCACCTTGTTTTTCTGCGAAAAATACCATTCTTAAGCCTGGTACCTTTTGAAAATAGAAGCCCGCATTATCTCCAGCTAGGAACGGATGCTCAGAAATACACATTCGTTCATTGCCGAATACTTCTATCCCTGCTTCAACACCAATTTTAACAAGTTTAGAAGCATTATAAACTGAAGGGATTCTGGGAGCTATATCAGACTCTATAATTGCACAGGTATCTTTTTCGATTTCATCGAACCGTTTATTAAGAAAATTAAGTACATAGTCTCTGTCCTCTATGCAGAATGTTCTTAAAGTTCCTTTCATTTCTACACTGTCAGCTACTATATTGCCTTTTGAGCCTCCATTAATTGTACCAATTCCAAGCACCATAGGCATTTTTGACCTGTATGTTTTCCTTATATCATCAATTACAGAGATTACTTTACTAGCAGCAGATATAGAATCTACGCCGTTTTGTAGTTCTCCCCAATGAGTGGACTTACCTTTTATTTTAATGGATAATGAGCATAGCTCGGCAGTTGATACACCTTTCTGGATTTCCATGCCAAGCGGCTCAGAATTGGCATAATGAAATATAAGTATTTTATCGACGTCGGGGTCTTTAAGTACCCCTTCATTTATGAGGGCTTTGGCTCCCTTACCAATTTCTTCTGCTGGTTCAAATATAAATTTTACATTGCAGTTAAGAATATCTTTATTCATATGTAATACTTTAGCAAGACCCAAAGCTGCTGCGACTATACCATCGTGTCCGCAGGCATGCATTACACCAGGAATTTTTGATGCAAAGTAAAAGCTGTTTTCCTCCTGGATAGGAAGTGCATCCATTTCTGCTCTGATAGCTATTGTCGGGAGATTAGTGTCTACCATGATTGTGGCTGAAACACCAGTATTTGCTAGATTAACACACTCTATACCTGTGTCGCTGAGAAAGTTACAAATGAATTGGGAGGTTTTAAATTCTTTAAAACTTAATTCTGGAAAGCTGTGAAGCTTTCTTCTCATGTTGATTACTTCGGGAGTAATAGTTTTTATAAGTTTGATTACTTGTTCTTCATTTTTCATATTAACCTCTTATTTTTGCTGCTCTATGTATTTTTATTGTGGACTATTAATTTATATGAATAGCCGATTATTCCGCCTCCTAATATACCTCCAATAAGCATAATATCAGACTTAGCTGAAAATATGATTCCAAGAATAAGCATAGTAAGACCTATTGAAAAAAATATTTTTGATTTCAAAAGAGGGCCTCCTTATTATTATCTTTATTGATAAAAAATAATTAACAAAAACAGTTGGGTAGAAAACTAACCAACTGGAATTAAATATTAGTAGTCAAATTAGTACATCTGAAGTTGATGTCACAATTGATTTATTTAAATTTAGGGGATGATTGATTCTATGGTTATATAATAAACAGTTTTTGTGACATAACTATGACACAATTGCATAAAATTTGTTAACATATTATGTATATTTCTTGAATGAGAAATAAAAATTTATTCAAGTATTTTTTGAATAGATAAATGTTCATTACCCCATTGTTCTATTAAGGACATTATGGGCTTTAAACTCTTTCCGTGCTCAGTAAGTGAATATTCTACCTTAGGAGGAACTTGCGAGTATATTTTCCTATTGATTATATTATAATCTTCGAATTTTCTTAACTGCTGTATTAGCATCTTTTCTGTGATACCAGGTATCCTTTTTTTAATTTCACCAAATCTTAATGGAGCATCTTGTAAAATCCACAAGATCCACATGCTCCATTTGCCACTAATCAAGTTAATGGTGAAATCTATAGGACAAGTATATAACTTTTTGCTTTCTATCGACATAACTACACCTACCATTATTGTATTCATTAATGTTTATTGATTAATTATCGTTTATATAATTTTTATTCATATATGGTTACTTTTAGAGTAAGAATGTAAATAATACTTACCTTTCGTATAGTATTATACCAAAAAGTAGGTACTTGAACAATATATGGCAGTAATATAAAGTTACAGTATAAGTTTAAAAATATAGGGGGAATTTAACAGATGAACAAGGTAAATATGGGAAATATCAGTTGTCTTTATCCTATTCCTACAGTATTAGTTGGTGCAAGAGTTAATAATGTACCTAATTATTTAAATGTATCATATTGTGGTATAGTAAATCGTACTCCAGCTATGATTTCGATATCACTTAATAGATATCATTATACCTGTAATGGAATTGAACAAAATAAAACATTTAGTGTTAATATTCCATCTGCTGAAATGGTAGAAGTGACTGATTATTGCGGTATTGTATCCGGAAAGAACGTTGATAAGTCTAAATTATTTAATTCCTTTTATGGCAGCCTCGATGTTCCAATGATAGAAGAATGTCCTATCAACATGGAATGTAAGGTTATCAAAGAACTCGACTTAGGTGGAAGCAATATTATTTATATAGGAGAGATAGTACAAGCTTATTCAGAAGAAAAATATTTCACGGATGGTAAACCTGATATGAAAAAAATCAATCCTATTATGCTCTCGTTATATGAGTTTAATTATTATAATGTAGGAGAAAAAATAGGAAAGGGCTGGGAAACAGGAAAGAACTATTGTCAGTAAGTTTAATTATCACCTTTTATTTGAGGAAATAAACTGCTAGTATAGAAATATATGTAGAAGATGGAGGCGAAAAATAAATGATAAGCAAAAGAATAAATTTATGGAACGAAGAAAATTATGATAAACAAACGGATGGTTTTAAACCATACATGGATACATATGTACTCTACGGAAATAAAAAGAGACCAGCAGTTGTGATTTGTCCTGGGGGAGCTTATGCATTTACTTCTGATAGAGAAGCAGAAGCAATTGCTTTGAAATTCAATGCAGCAGGTTTTCATGCGTTTATAGTATATTATAGTGTAGCGCCAAGAAAGCATCCTCAGCCTATTTTAGATGTATCAAGAGCAATGTGTATAGTGAGAGAAAATGCGGAAAAATGGAATGTGGATTCAAATAAGATTGCCATATGTGGTTTTTCTGCCGGAGGTCATTTGGCCGCAAGCCTTTCAGTGTATTGGGAAAAAGATTATATAAGTAAACATGTTCAGATAACACAAGGATTAAATAGACCTAATGCAGCTATTCTATGCTATCCGGTTATAACTTCGGGAGAATTTGCACATGAAGATTCATTTAAAAATCTTTTAGGTAACAAGCTTTCTAAAAGCACAATTGAAGAAATGTCTTTGGAGAAGCATGTAAATGAAAAAGTTCCGCCAACTTTCATATGGCATACTTATGCTGATGAGCTTGTGCCTGTAGAAAATAGTTTGCTGTTTGCACGGGCACTTAAGAGTAAGGAAATTCCCTTTGAGCTTCATATATATCCAGATGGGGTGCATGGGTTATCTCTTGCAACAGAAGAAACTGCTTACGATGGATACGGACAAAATCCTCATGTAGCTACTTGGATGAAGTTATGTATTGAATGGCTTATAGAAGTATTTAGGTAAGTGTATATTTTTGCGAAAGGAAGCAATATAATTGAAAAAAAATAGACTTGAAAAAATAATTGAAAACATGAATAAGAAAGGCGTAGATCAGTTAATAATATCGTCTACAGCTTCAATATTTTATCTTACAGGAAGATGGATTGAACCAGGAGAAAGAATGTTGGTATTATATATAAATGCCAATAAAGGAACTAAGTTATTTGTAAATGAATTATTTCCGCTTGAGAACATAGAACAGGAGAATCCTGTTATATTCAATGATAGTGATGATTCTATAGACATATTATCAAAATATATAGAAAAACGTACAATTGCTATAGATAAGAACTGGCCAAGTCATTTTCTGATTAGGCTTATAGAAAAAGTTCCTAACCTTAAATTTGTAAATGCAGCATCCATAATTGATGAAGTAAGAATGGTAAAGGATACCGAAGAGATTGAGTTTATGAAAAAAGCTTCACAGGTTAATGATAAGGTAATGGAGGAAGCACTAAAGACAATTGATGAAAGCTATACAGAAATTAATTTCTGCAAAAAGCTGGCTGATATTTACGATAAATATGATACTCCTGAATTTTCCTTCTATCCTCTCATAGCGTATGGTGCTAACGCCGCTGAACCTCACCATAGCTCTGATAAGAGTAAAATGAAAGCTGGAGATAGTATTATTCTCGATATAGGTGGATTTACTAATAAGTATTGCTCTGATATGACAAGAACTGTATTTTATAAACAAGTTTCTGATGAACATAAACAAGTTTACGATACAGTGTTAGAAGCTAACTTAAGAGGTATAGACGCGGTAAAACCAGGAGTTACATTTAGTTCTATAGATAAAGCCGCTAGAGATGTTATAGATAAAGCTGGGTACGGAAAGTATTTTACTCATAGAACAGGTCATAATATTGGTATTGAGGTGCATGAATTTCCTGATGTTAGCAGCGCAAATGATATGATAGTAATGCCAGGGATGATATTTTCTATAGAGCCAGGAATATACCTTCCAGGCAGTGTGGGTGTTAGAATAGAGGATTTAGTTGTAGTAACAGAAACAGGCTGTGAAGTTCTAAATAAGCATGACAAAAAAATGAAAATTGTGCCATAGAAAAAAATGGACGACTTACCTCTCTTTTAATAGTTTATAAAAACAAAAATTGAGCAAAATTATAATATAAACCTATTAAAAAAGGAGGAATTACAAATGGCAAACAATAATAGTGGTAGAAGAAACAGAACATTAATACCTGAAGCACAAAATGGTTTAGATAAGTTTAAGATGGAGGTTGCTAGTGAAATAGGTTTAAGCAACTATGAGCAAGTAGATAAAGGAAACCTTTCTTCAAGACAGAATGGTTCTGTTGGAGGAGAAATGGTTAAGAGAATGGTAGAAAGCTACGAGAAATCACTATAATTTGATATAATTTGAGTAAAGCCGCACGGAAGTTTTCAATAATTGGGGACACCAATTTTGATGTGTCCCCTCACATTATTGAAGACTTCCGTGTAATTTTTTTTGCCTTTTAGAAAAGATTATTATGGTGCACTGCATTTCAGCAGAGCATAAATGTCTTTACTATGAGAATCATTTTCAGTATTATTATAAGTATATAGATAAATATAGATAGGATGAAGGTGATAATATGAATTTATTTAAAGGAGAACATAGACCTAGACTTATGGCTATTGACTTTTTCAAATACATAGGCCCTGGTTTACTCGTAACAGTAGGATTTATTGATCCTGGAAATTGGGCGTCCAACGTTTCAGCTGGAGCACATTATGGATACAAACTTCTATGGATGGTGACGTTAGCTACAATTATGCTGATAATGCTGCAGCATAATGCAGCACATCTTGGAATTGTTACAGGTGACTGCCTTTCAGAAGCAGCCACTAAACATTTAAAGCCCAAGGTTAAAAATCTGGTACTTTCCACTGCAATATTAGCGGCTATTTCAACAGCTATGGCGGAATTTTTGGGTGGAGCAATTGCACTTAATATGCTATTTAATATACCAATAAAGCTAGGAACAATAATAATATTTTCTCTTGTTATATATATGCTTTTTACAAACTCCTATAAAAAAATTGAAAGATGGATTATAGGATTTGTATCTATAATTGGTGTATCTTTTATAGTTGAGCTATGCTTGGTAAAAATAGACTGGGGTGCAGCTGCTGCTGGCTGGATTACTCCAAGTTTTCCTAATGGTTCTTTACCAATAATAATGAGTGTCTTAGGTGCAGTAGTAATGCCTCATAATCTTTTTCTTCATTCTGAGGTTATTCAAAGCAGACAATGGAATCTAAAGGATGAAGAAATTATTATAAAACAACTAAAATATGAGTTTGGAGATACATTGTTTTCAATGATTATTGGATGGGCGATAAACAGTGCTATGATATTAGTAGCTGCTGCAACTTTTTATAAAGTGGGTACTATAGTTACAGAACTCAGTCAGGCACAGGTAATGTTGAAACCGCTTTTAGGCAGCGGTGCTTCAATAATATTTGCTATAGCATTGTTGTTTTCTGGAATAGCCTCTAGTATAACTGCCGGTATAGCTGGTGGAAGTATATTCGCAGGTATTTATGCTGAACCCTATGATATTACTGATAGACATACTAAAGTAGGTGTACTTGTAACTATGATAGCAGCGGCAGCAGTAATATTCTTTATAAGAAATCCATTTAACGGACTTATTTATTCTCAAATGCTTCTAAGTATTCAACTGCCGATTACAATCTTTTTGCAAATACATCTTACTTCCTCAAAGAAAGTTATGGGCAAATTTGCAAATTCCACATTCGATAAAGCAGCATTATGGGTTATAGGGATTGTTGTTGCGGCATTAAATATAGCTTTGCTGATAAGTTACATTTTATAATTTTTATAATTTTGTTTCTTTTTAGGAAGTTATGATTTTTGCCAATAGGGGATAACTTTTAGCAAATGTCAAGATACACCTCTAGATACGAAAAAAGGCGGTTGCTAAATGAAAAAACGGTAGAGCGTGTTTACGAAGAAGTTAAAAAGAGACGGTAATATATTTTGAGGTTAGTGAATTAAGATAAGAAGGTAATAGAATTAATAAAATAAAAGTATTATGTAAAAATTAAGAGTCAGGGCATTAAAAATAGTCTTCCGGGGCTATTTATGCATACTCATTATCATTCGTAAATAGCCCGTGAAAGGTCATTTAGACCTTTCACCCCGACGGAGGCATTTGGAGCGAGTTTAGCAATTATCCGTGTCTTTTAGGCAAATTTCCGTTAAGATGGCGAATTGTTTGAGGCGCAGCCGAGTTATGAGCCATTAGAAAATTTGACTAAAAGATGCGGTGAAATTGCTACTGGGTTATCTAAACATGCTCATTATCATTCGCAGATAACCCGTTAAAGGCCGTTTAGGCCTTTAACCAAGCGGAACTAGCCGACATAGGGTGTAATCATTTTTTATATTTTAGCTCTGTACCAATAATTGTACAATTCAGTGAAACCTATACTTTTGTACAGGTTATAAGCTATTAAATTATCCAACCCTACCTGTAAATAAGAATATTTGGCACCATTTTTTTTGCCTTGCTCTAAAAGATTTAATACAAGTTGTTTTCCGTAGCCATTTCCTCTCATATTTTTATCTATGCATAAGTTGAACAAGCCTAAGTAATCGTTTTCAACTATACCAAGACCACATCCCACCGGTATATCATTCACAAGGATCAATAAATAAATTGCAGTAGGGATAATTTTATTGTACAGCTTCATAAGTAGGGTTGAATGCTTAGCGTCTATTTCAGTAAACTTAAAAAAGTAGTTAATCCACACAGAGGAAGGTTTGTTGTACACTTTTATACACCTATACTCAGGTCCGTTTACGATGTTTAAATTAAGCAGACATACTCTTGCCCCTGGAAGCTGTACATAATTTCGCTTAATTAATGCGGAATCTAAAGAATAGTTCTCAGTGGAATCCGTCAACTTATATATTATTGGAAGGTTTTTTGAACGAAATAATTCTTCGCAGGAATTTATTTTCACCTCCACTGGATAAGAAGAAGAAAAAAGCGGGTTTATTGAATTTGCTTCTTTCGTAAAACTGTCGGAAAAACGTATTATCCATCCGTCATAGGATAAAGTTTCTGTGGAGGGATTAGCCTTCATAGACATTTGTTCTATTTTCTGTATCATAAAATCACCTCTAATAATGGATACAACATACAATTAATATTCATAAGCTTAAATTACAGTTAGAAAATATTTAATGGCATCTTTGTCTGTGTATACAAATTATGAAAATAGTTTAATTATTGCTACATTTAGGGTTCAGTTATAAGTATACTCATTTATTATATAAAATATTATTTGAAGTTGAATGTTTAAAGGCAACAGTAAAATTAATTTCTTAATTACTAATATCATAAATTTGATTTATAAACTAGGTAGTGTGTGTTAATTAGATTTTTTAAAAAAATTTATTTAATCAGCTAAAC
>NZ_MZGV01000016.1 GCF_002029235.1 Clostridium oryzae | reverse complement strand
TTTGTCATGCTGTCAAGGGTGGCGGCTTCCTTCACCTACCTATTTTTCCTTGCTTTTTTTCTTCTTTTTCTCTTTTCAATCCTACTTTTTTTCTCTAAATTTTTTTCATAGCAAACTTTACACTATCATTAATTACACGATACTTGAATTGTAAATGGTTATATATTAATCATCTAAATCTGAAAATTTTTGTGTAATATTTACAATTATAACACACAAGTCCATATCATATCTACGAATATTAATTTTAAGTTTAATATTAATCGCTCCTGTTCTTTTTCCAATGGCTTTATTATATCAGTTCTTTCCCATCCTACGTCATTTATGATGCGGTTCACAGTATCAGTAGCAAGTGAGGTTTGTTTATATTTAAATTAACATGAACATAATTTGATAAATCCTTATAATGAATAGAATTCTTCCAAGACTGGTTTACATATTTTAGTCACATTATCTTCTAAAAAAGGATTTGCCAAATTACTCTCCATTAACAATTCACGATAACCTTTACTTCCTCCATTTTGACATAAGCGATTGTAGTCATTCCAAGATTTCTGGTAGTTATGCTTGGAATGTGCATAAAATTCAAATACACTCATTTGTGCTACATCATATTCAATATAGTAAAAAGGATGTGTAAATAAATGCGATTGATTCGGCCAATAGGTACCATCCTTAATATCATCTGGATTTATCACAACCCACGGCATATATCTGCGAACAATATCTGCCCATAATTCACATCGTTTCTTTCGTGATATATCGATATCCTTGTAAATTGCATGTTCAAATTCGTCAATGGCACATCGATAAGGGAGATTGTCCATAGTTCGATACAAATGATAACGGATGCTATGATTCTTGTGATTACCTACAAATCTCTTTAAATAAGGGTAAGCAAAATGCTCCATTGTCTTTGAATGTATCTCATTAATTGAAGATGTAGATCGATGATAGTCATACAGTTTTTGTTCTCGTGCAGCTGTGTAAAATGCATACCCATGCCCTAATTCATGAATAAACATAATAGCATCATAACTTCGGTTACTGTAATTGCCCATCATAAATGGCATTTTAATATGAGCTAGCATACTACAGCCAAAATAATCAGAACACTTGTCTGGACGGTGTGCTAAATCATAATATCCACCCTCTATAATATCGTTAATATAGTTCCCACTCTCCGTCGAAATGTCTGAAAACATCTCTTGGATTGCATGCATTAATTCCGTCTCAGATTCAAACAATGTATTTACATCCTGGATTGCATTTGAACGATTTATTTCATTACATACTGGGGTAAATAGTTTATTGATTTGCTTGCGAAATACCGAAATATCATTTTCGCCATAATCAAAACGAAGATTTTTTCGATAAGCCATGTCAATATAGCTGCTGTATCCTAGCCGGCTAGCTATTTCTGTCCGCACTTTAATCAAGCGATCAAGAATCCCATAATATTGATCATTCATTTCCGGTATTCTTCCATGTAAAGCAAGCAGATGAATATACTTATTATACAGTTGGTTTTCTCCAGCCTGTAATTCTTTTGCTTCCCCTTTTGAAAGAATCTGCTGGCTTCGCATTACTTTGACAATTTGGGTTCCAAACTCTTTCTCAAAATCAGACAAAAATGATGAATCTAACAGAATCTGATTACATTCATTTTGTAATGCTTCCAACTTGGGAATTTCTATATTCAAGATCTCAACCTCAGAGCTATAAATTTCCATATCAATACCACACAAATACTTAACATATGCAAATACTTTATTAAAATCAAATCGATACATGGAATCTTTCATCTCAATCCATGCATTACGTAACTCCTCATAAGACCGAGATTGTAACATTATCTTTTGCAATTGTAATAGTTTCTCATTTTGAGATTGATAATTTGGACGTTTATATTTTAAATCTGAAAATTTCTCCATAAATTATGTAACACCTCCATATCATTTATTATTATATGTAATCTCAGTATATCTTTACTACATCCTACATTGTAATCAACTTAATGAGAGTTAAGTCTGGTATACGCAAAAGAAAATTTGAATCATTACACATAATTTTTCACTCCCTAAATCTTGATGTGTCTCTTAGTTCACTTAATCCCGATAACTAATTATGTAAATTATTATTCCTATATTGTAGCACATAATGCAGATGAATATTGTCACATTATGGTAAAGCTGAAATACCCATTAAGACTTCCTTTGTGGAAATCCCTGGTTAGGGATAGGCATATATCCTCGATTCGATGAGTCAATTCTTTATAAAACGTTGTACATTCTACATTAGAGAAACTGGCTATAGGCTTTATTGACGGATATTTTTCAAAAAATAATGATTTAAGTAATTTATGTAACGTATCGTCTGATGTCATGGCTCTTTGAGCTGAATCTGCACATGGATTAAAAAAACGAATATCGCTACAAT
The DNA here is from genome assembly GCF_002029235.1 of Clostridium oryzae. GTDB lineage: Bacteria > Bacillota > Clostridia > Clostridiales > Clostridiaceae > Clostridium_AE > Clostridium_AE oryzae. Next base: position 83,814 of record NZ_MZGV01000016.1, on the reverse strand, counting down.
CATTAATGCTGATTGAACTAAATACAGATGGTATAGACTCCCAGATGCCATCAATTAGTTTGCGACTTTCCATAACATTAACATATCTTTTTGCTGTAATCTTTGCCTGATCTATCATTGTACTATATGCTTCATTTTTCTTGGTATGTATTGAGTAAGGTATCGTGTTTCCATCATAGGAAGCCACGAGTAATGGTTCCTTATGAAATGGGCATTCACCAACAAAAGTCAGTTGATGTAGAAAAGATTGATAGCCAACACCATTCCTTTTTCCACAGGTATCCATTCATAACGCTCTCCTACACACCTATACATTGGATAGATTTTAAGTAACCTGAATTATTAACAGACTTAGCATAATATCTTTACAATCTATTGTAAAGATATTATCTGAAGCTACAATTTCTTTTACAGTACTCATCGTTCTCCCCCTTAAGTTGATAACTACTATTTCATATGGTCTTTACTTTTACTTATGTGCTGAATTTAGTAGTCTTCTCTAATCTTCTATGACTATTTACATACTAGCATTAGAGTTTTTATTAAATTAAACCTACTATATTCTAATAGTAAACAAAATAAAAGAAGGAGGCCCACATCATCTGAGGATTATCCTTCCTTTTTTAGCTTATCGAATTTAAATAATTCTGTTCATTCATCTTTAATCTGCATCCTAACAGTCCCAATGATTTTCCTTCATATCAACATGATTCGCATCTTTAAAGGATACACCTTCTTCTAATAACAGAAATCGTTGTTCTTGCCACCCCGGTGCTAACCTTCCGGCATGATTTACCACACGATGACATGGATATCTCCCATAAAATTCTGCTTGACTAAGAACTTTCCCAACAAGTCGTGCATTTTTGTCTCTACCAATAAGGCTGGCAATTTGTCCATAGGTAGCCACTTTCCCTTCTGGGATTTCTTCCACAACAGAAAGTATTTCATAAATTAATTGTTCATCCATAATCTTTTTCATATATTCACCTGTGATATGAATCCTTACTCAGAACTGTTGTTATACTTTTAAAAGAATTACATAACCAATTAGGTATTTTTCTATCTTTCTACACTATTTTACCTTTTTCAATTGATATCACTATCCTTAACATTTCTGTATTATCATATATTAATCTTATCACATATATCAACAACACTATTTAGGTTAACCAATGATTCAATATATCTTCTTTCTATAGCTTCATTCGAGATTCCATGTCCACCTTGGCTAATTCTTATTCTAACTCTTTCTTTAGGTATCTCAACATTTTCTACACCTATATAATTCATTACAACATAAAACCCATTTTACTTTGCGAATTTTATATTTTTAATTATACTTTTACCTGACAATGTAGTTTCTTGATTAAATGATACTCCTTCTAAAATATAATGCTTTATTAACTTTATAGCTTCTCTTGCACATTTTATTTGAAGATTATCATCTTGCCATGACCCAATCTTCGCCACCATCTCATCAGTATTTATTCTTTTCTCATCTTTATTTTCATTATAATATATTGATTTGTATATAGAGGTTTTTCCAGCACCATTTACACCTGCAAATATAGTATAAACTTTCATCTTATCTACCTATAACTCTCATTTGCTCTCTTTGAAGAATCATATTTGATAAATTTGCATAAAAATCTTTTTCTTCTTTTGTTTTTGCACTTTGAAATAGTTTCATTACATCACTATATGAATAACTCAAAAAAATATCATATAAGTTTTTATCTTTATTTTCCATATAATATTCCTCCTAACAAACCTATTTATGCATTTATTATAACATAAGTAAGTGATTCTTTTAATATCATGCTTTATTTCTTAATATATGTTCATTTCAATTTGTAACTTCTATATTATATAAAAGTTTTAAAAAAACAAACCTCCGTCATTTATGGTACGGTTCACCCTTCTTAATCCTAAACCCTCGATAAATCTGTTCGAGTAATATGACCCTCATAAGCTGATGCGGGAATGTCATTTTTGAGAAAGAAAGCTTATAATCTGCTCGTTTTAGTACTTCCTCTGAAAGCCCTAGCGATCCTCCTATAACAAATGCTAGATTGCTTTTTCCGTTTATCCCTAACTGATCAATCAAATCCGAAAAATCTTCAGAAGAAAGTTGTTTCCCATTTATAGCTAAGGCTATTACATAATTATCTTCCTTGATGTTCTTTAATATAGCTTTGCCTTCTTTTTGCTTTATAAGAATTTCTTCCTTTTCAGAAGCATTGTCTGGAGTTTTCTCATCCTGTACTTCAATTATTTTTGTATTACAATACTTTGAAAGTCTTTTCATATATTCATTTATGGCATCTCGTAAATAGTTTTCTTTTATTTTCCCAACAGTTACTAGTGTAATATTCAAAATTCAATCTTCCTTTTCAAGTAGTAAAATAAAACATATATAAGTTTCTAAAGTTCTAATACATTCTGACTCCTAAAAGATCCTAGTGTCGAACCTACTTAGCAGTGATATTTTAGAATTCACAATGTAAGAACTTTATTAGAACTTATATAAATAAAGTTTCACGACACTTATATGTTACTGGTATTAGAATAGCACCATTTAATAAATTTAACCATGGAATATTTTCCAAATATAAATTTGATACTAGTTCACCATTCAATTGATCTAAATTGTTTTGTAACTATTTTGTAATAATTTTCTACTTTTATAGTATTATTATATTAAGCTACGTTTTAAGCATGCTGAAAACAAAGTAGTAATCGTCATTTATGAAATTTAGCCGTATTAAAATAATACGATTTTTTTCGTCAAAATGTGGCTAGATTTTGTTAACAAGTCGTGTATATTTTGTTAATATTAATTCATAAATTTGACAAAATTGAAATTTACGTATATCATCTATTGTATGTTTACGAGTGCCCACTTAATGTTTTAGGCTAAGATAAAAAAATGTGTACCAAAACATTTTTTATTTCCCTGTAAAGTAAGCTAGACACCCACGTAAATATCAACTCGGTAAACATAGGGAGTTGCGCTCCAAGAAAGGGAGGAGAGAAAAATAAATACCTTTAAGAAATATTTTACAAGAGAGAGCTTAAAGAAAGCTGTTATTCCAGCTTTAGTAGTTCTTTTATCCCTAGTGCTTGTTTATACTATCTATTCAAAACGAAAAACCATAACGGTACGAATAGACGGAAAAAGTAGCGATTATGTGACCTATAAAAACTCTGTAAAGGAGTTATTGGCATCTAAATCAATTACTTTAGGCACTAAAGATAAAATAAATGTTCCTCTAGATTCTAAGTTAAATAATGATCAGGTTATAAATATAAAAAAAGCCGTAAACGTTAACCTGGAATATGATGGTAAATACTTAGAAATAAAATCATCAGATGATGATGTTGCGTCATTGCTAAAGAATGAAGGCATTTCTGTAAATTCGCAAGATAAACTTTTTCCAGATAGATCAACAAAAGTTACAGAGGGACTTAAAATTAAAATAGTGAGAGTGACCTCAAAGACTTTTTCTAAAACTAAATCCATCGATTATAAAAAAATTACTAAGAAAAATAAAAAATTACTAAGATCAGTTAAAAAAATTTTACAGCGTGGCAAAGCTGGTAAAAGAAAGATAGTCACTCAAATAGTTTACGAAGACGGAAAAAAAGTTTCTTCAAAGGTGGTAAGTAACAAGATTGTGAAGAAACCTAAGAGCACTATAGTTGTTCTTGGTACCCGCAAGCCTACTCCAAAGCCATCTACGCCTACTTTTTCAAGAGGTGGAATTTCAATGGCTTATAGGAATGTACTTACTATGCGTGCTACTGCATATTCGGGTGGTGTAGGTACTTATACTGCCTCAGGAAGAAGAGCGGTAAGAAACTCTGGCGGTTACAGCACTATAGCTGTAGACCCTTCAATAATTCCATATGGTACAAGACTATATATACAGGGATATGGTTTTGCAATTGCCGCTGATACAGGTAGTGCTATAAGAGGTAACAAGATAGATGTTTACTTTAATTCTTATAGAGAAGCCTGCCACTGGGGTGTAAAATACATCAGAGTCTATGTGCTTAAGTAAGTGATTATACACAACTTTATATGGAAACACCTGCAATTATAAACTTATACACAAAAAAATCATTAAAACGACACAAGTTTTACATTTGTAAATTAAGTTTATGCAATGTTTCCTATAGCTTTTATTAATTTAAAAGCTCATCTTGTAAAATTAAAGGATGAGACACAACTTAAGGTTGATGTCCAAAATTAAAAAGCCGAAATTTCAATTGAAATTTCGGCTTTCACATTATTCTTAAGCGCTTTTCCCGCAGCACTTTTTATATTTCTTTCCGCTTCCACATGGACAAGGATCATTTCTGCCAACCTTATTTTGCTTTACAACAGTTTTTGAAGCTCTCCACTGCTTTTGTATCTCTTTTCTCTTATCCATAGAGAATATGCCCTCCCATTGAGGCAAATTATATAAGTAATCAGCTTTAGCATCTAACATATTAAAGTATAATTTTTCTAGGTCAATGTTTAATTCAAGCTGAGTGTCTCCATCCACAGCTTCAAGGTCGTAACTGTTTACTAAACTATCATTAATTCCATCTACAAATCCCATAAAAAACTCTTTTGAAACATTAAATTTCTCTGATAGCTGGTTTATAGAACCCTTTACCACTTCTTTATGATTAGCTAAAATCTCTGAATAAATTCTTGTTTCCATTTTGGAATATTCATCCCAAAAAGCATCTTCTCCATTTTTCTTTACATAATCAACTACTACATCTGTCCAATCCTTATATAAACTCATATATATTCTCCTTTTCATAAAAATTTAAACGTTTTTATTTTTTCTTTATCCTCAAAGAATCAATTTGGCTTGCCGAGAAAGGTTTGGATATATTAAAATTTCCACCTAAAGATTCTATCTCGTTTCCCTGTACTAATATCTTAACTTTATGTACTACCTCAAGTTGAGAGAGTGAATTAGCAATACTTTGTAAGCAAGCCTTCTCATTTTCATAGGACATCTTCACTTCAGCATCTTTGCTTAAGTTTACTATAGCAATACCATCCTTTATGGAAAAGCTCATTAATTTCGTTTCTGGAGGAATAACCGGCTTAAGGTGGCTTTCCACAGACGGACCCTTAATGATTTCGTTTATTATAACCTCTCCCATAAGTTCTTCCTTATTAATAAGTACTTCTTCCTTATCGATTGGGCTGTTTTTCTTAGCAGATGGAAAATAGATATCTAAGTCTATAAATCCATTTTTCTCATGAGGCAATCTCACAGTCTCTATTTTTTCCTTATTACTAGTGCTTATATTATCTTTATTAGAACAAGCACTAATGGACGCAGCCGACATAAGAATTAAAGAAACTGCTATAAAAGATTTCATATTCTTCAAGCTTTCACTTCCTTAAAACTGAATTAGAGTTCGAAATAACTGCTTGGCTTATGCCTATCAGCCATGGAAAGTATAACATCCTTCCCTATGTCTATTCCTTTTTCTATTAGAATGTTTTTAACGGTAGCATAGGCAAGTTCTGGATAATTATTAGTATGGCTTAAATGTCCTAATACTATCTTCTTCTGTTTTTCTGTAGTGATCTCGGCTATAGCCTCACCACAAGCTGCATTGGATAAATGCCCGACATCACTAAGTATCCTCCGTTTTAATACGTACGGATACGGACCAAATTTCAGCATTTCTATATCATGATTACTTTCCAGTAATATTAAATCTGCATCCATGATATTCTTTTTAACCTCATCAGTGAAATATCCCAAATCTGTAGCAGTACATATTTTTTTATTTCCAAAGCTTACAGCGTATCCACATGAATCTGCAGCATCATGTGGTGTACTATAGCTTTCAATATACATATCTTTTATGCTTACATAGTTATTTTCCATTACCTTGATATTTTTATCTTTAATATTACCTATTGCTTTTGCCATAGCCTGCCAAGTGCGGTTATTAGCATATATAGGCACATCATATTTTCTTGATATAACTCCTATACCTTTAATATGATCACTATGCTCATGCGTAACAAATATAGCATCTATCTCTTCTGGCTTCTCGTTTATGCTTTTTAATGCTTCCTCTATCTTCTTACCAGGTAATCCTGCATCAATAAGTATTCTAGCCTTTTCGGTAGATACAAATGAGCTGTTTCCGCTGCTACCACTATACAATGAACAAAATTTCATATATATTTCTCCAATTCACTTTATCTATATATAATGTAATTCTTACATTATACTATTCCGTGATCCTCTTTATATCTGCACCAAGTCCTCTGAATTTATCTTCTATCTTAGGATATCCTCTGTCTATACTTTCAACATTATGTACTTCAGTGACACCCTCAGCTATGAGTCCAGCTATAATCATTGCTGCTCCAGCTCTTAAATCTGTCGCTTTCACAATAGCTCCTGTAAGTTTATTAACTCCATCTATTATGGCTATTCTGCCTTCTACTTTAAATTCAGCACCCATTTTCTTTAATTCATCCAGATGTTTATATCTGTTTTCAAATATGCTTTCATTGATTACGCTTCTGCCTTCAGATACAGAAAGAAGAGTACTCATAGGCTGCTGAACATCAGTTGGAAAACCAGGATAAGGAAGTGTCTTTATATTAGCAGCTTTTAATCTTCCGCTGCTCTTCACAACTACGCTGTCTTCCCCCTCTATAATGTCTGCACCCATTTCAATAAGTTTAGCTGAAATTGATTCCAAATGTTTCGGAATAACATTTTTTATAGCGACTTCTCCCCCGCAAGCTGCTGCAGCTATCATGTAAGTTCCCGCTTCAATCTGATCAGGAATTACACTGTAATTGCAGCCTACTAGTTTATCTACGCCTGTTATTCTAATAACATCGGTTCCTGCTCCCTTTATATTCGCTCCCATACTGTTTAAAAAGTTTGCCACATCTACCACATGAGGCTCTCTAGCTACATTTTCAAGAATTGTAGTGCCTTCTGCCAGTGTAGCTGCCATCATTACGTTTATTGTAGCACCAACGCTTACTATATCAAAAAATATGTTAGCACCAATAAGTTTTTCTGCTTCAGCTTTCACTACACCATGCTCAATAACAACTTTTGCGCCTAATGCCTCAAAACCTTTTATATGCTGGTCCACGGGTCTTGCCCCTATGTTACAGCCTCCGGGAAGTTCAACTCTGGCTTCCTTAAACCTTCCCAGTAATGCACCTATAAGATAATATGAACCTCTCATATTTCTTACGTCCTCAGTACAAGCACAAACACTATTCATATTAGTGCTGTCAATACGTGCACTATTCTTTTCTCTGCTTATCTTACATCCCAATGACTCTATGATTCGCTCCAAACAATGTACATCTTCTATATCAGGTATATTATCTATGTTACATATTCCTTCACTTGCCATTATAGCAGCTGGCAGTATAGCAACAGCTGCATTTTTTGCACCGCTTATATCAACACACCCCTTCAAGGTGTTACCTCCAAAAATAACTAATTTTTCCATAACTAAATTTCATCCATCCTTCTATATAAATTAGAAATCTATTCATCTAAAAACGATAAGTTCTAAACCTTAAATACTTCTATACTGAACATGCAAGTTATATCAACACGCATAAAAATATCATTTTATCATATTCACTATAAATAACATTATAGCATAACTTGATAGAATGTTAAGTATTTATTTTATATAAAATCTGTAATTATCTGCATTTACAATTTACATAATTTATCTCCATTTACTTAATTTTTTAATGAATAATAGGCCGTTTACGTTTATTGTTTTCCATTTCATAAAAGTATGTTATAATTAATATACGTAAACTTTCAAATTAACTGTAATTTTTATTGGGGGAGAAATGAAATATTATTTAGTAGCCTTATTTGATAATAACTCTTATAAAGACATTGAAATCGTTCAACGAAACATGTGCAAAAAATACAAGCTTTACAAAAACCTTCCGGTCTTGCATATTACGCTTGAAGTTATTGGTGATCCTAACATTGATAAACTTGATCAAATACTAAGCAAGATATTCAATCCATACAAAAAATTCAAGGTTGAAATAAGAGATATTATATGCTTTGATGAACCCTACAAATCTGTAAACTTAAAAATCGAAAGTAAAGGATATATCAGCAGATTAGAACGAAAAGTAAATGAGACGCTTAAACTTCACGGTTTCAACGTAAGAGATTCCATATCAAATTGGGATTTACATATTTCTTTGGCAAATCCTAATTTTGCGCTCAGAGAATGGTCTAAAAATGAATACGCTTCAGCTTGCAGCCGTGCAAAAAAACATGGCTTCTATAAATTAGCTACCATTGACAGAATTGAACTTTGGAAACCTATTAATAATAAGAAAGAAATGACTATTAAGACATATAATTTAAAAGAATATTAGTTAAAATAAAAAGGGACAAATTTAGTTGATGTTCCTTGTAAGCAAAAAAGTTATCATGAAATATGATAACTTTTTTTATTTAGAAAATATATAATTGTATATTTCTTCTCTGTATTATTTTTCATTACATTCTATATATTTGAATTCCAGTAAATATATACACTAGGTTTACCTAATAATATTTCAAAATTTTTTTTAGTAACCGTTTACCCTAACTTTAACTTTTTGTTATTATTCGTTAAAATATATTATGTGAAATAATAAAGTCTTAACAATTCACACTACATTAAAATTTTCCTAAATTAACATGTTTTTTTAATATATAAATTAGCTTATAGCATTTGCTTGCAATTTATATATAATTTAAACTTCAAATGAAAGGAAGCTTAGGCTATGAATCTTGAAAAGCTCTTAGACCTTCAAAAAGAACTAGATTTGAGAATAGTAAATCAACACAAACTTCAATCTGTATCACTGGTTCAAAAAAAAGTTCTTGCCTTGCAGGTTGAAATTGGAGAACTAGCTAACGAAACAAGATGTTTTAAATACTGGAGTTTAAAGGCTCCATCACCGTCGAAAGTTATCTTAGAGGAATATGTAGACTGCTTACATTTTATTTTATCTATAGGTTTAGAGAAAGATTTTTATCAGACAGAAGTTGAAGTCAAACAATCTGACTCTCCACTAACGGATCAGTTTCTTAATTTGTATATAGATATAAGTGATTTTTTCATATGTCCTTCTGCAGACCATTACATAACACTGTTTGAAGATTTTCTGAGCTTAGGTGACAGTCTTGGCTTTGATGAGAACACTATTGAAAATGGTTATATAGAAAAGAACACTAAAAATCACGTAAGACAAAGCGTAGGATATTAATTTTAATTGCCCTTTAAATTTACAGCATTATTTTCTTACCTCTGGATAAACTAAATTCATAAATTTAAATCAGAGGTGATCTTAATGCTGTATGTCTTATTAGCAACAATCGCTGGCATTTCCATGAGCGTTCAGGGTGTATTCAACACTAGACTTTCTTCAAAAATAGGCTACTGGCACACTAATGTCATTGTTCAAGGTACAGCCTTTATTGTTTGTATTATAGTAATGTTCTTAGTAAAAGAACCGCCTTTTACCAACATTAAAGCTTCCAATAAACTTTATTTAACAGGTGGTATTTTAGGAGTGATAATAACATTTACTGTTATGAAATCAATAAGACAGCTCAGTCCAACCTGCGCTGTATCAGTTATACTTATAGCACAGCTTACAGCCGCTGCACTTATTGATGCCTTTGGTTTATTTGATTCAGATAAAGTAACCTTTGGTATTCAAAAGATTATTGGAGTTATAATAATGATTATTGGAATTGTCGTCTTTAAATATAAATGTTAGCCGCGTCTTAGTGGCATCCCGAACAGCCTGAACAACTTCCGTTGCAGCCTCCGCCATTCTTTCCATAAAACTTTCCCTTATATACTCTTTCGGTATCCTCACTTCCACATTTAGGACAGTTTCTTTTTTCCGAAGCATCTTTTACAAGTTCAAAAAACTCATTGCTGCATTTGCGACATTTATAATCAATTAATGGCATATGTGTTCATCCTTTCAATCCATGATTTATAAATATAGTTAGAAACCTTAATAGTGAAATTACATTAAAATCATACAACTTGTTCTAATATTTATCAAGTGATTCATATATTATATGGATAATTCTTTATATACTATAAGGGGTTGCTATGTTTTTTATTAGAAACAAATTTGATTCAAATCTGAAATACTGTTTAAACAATAATATATATAAAAAATACAGAGTGAATATTAAGTGCAGCTCTCTTTTGGATAGTGTTTGTAAAAGGATAACTTCTCATAAAGGAATTGTTATGAGCATGCTTCCATCTATAAATATGATCTGTGCCATAATATCTTCACCTTACCTTGAAAAGCTGGTAGAGTATCCAGAAATTGAGGGTATATTCTTAGACAGCTATGCTTTTTTATGCGGTTCAAGCGTACATGCTGCAAACTCTATAAATTTTCGCGGAAAGAAATATTCCTCTGGAAAAGATATTGGAGTGGCCCTCATAGACAGCGGAGTGTATCCTCATGAAGATTTGCAGCTTCCTAATAAAAAGATTAAGAATTTTATAGATCTAATAAACAATTATAGCTATCCTTATGATGATAATGGTCACGGTACATTTATGGCTGGAATAATATGCGGCAGCGGCATTTCCTCGAATGATATGTATAAAGGCATTGCCCCTGGCAGCCATCTATATGCAATTAAGGCGTTCAATTCACTTGGACGCGGCTTCATTTCTGACATTTTTTCAGGTTTTGAAAGGATATTGGAAGATGCAGAAAACTATAACATCAAAGTTGCATGTCTGCCGTTTGAATTGCTTGATATTTCTCCTAATGTACTCCATTATTTTGATATATACTTTCAGAAATTTATAGATAAAAATATAATTCCTATAGTCCCCTCAGGTTCTAGAGGAAATATGGAAGGTTCTATACGTGGTATAGCTATATTAGAAAATTGTATAACAGTATCAGGTATTGATACTACAGCTGCTGCCAGCCCTTACTTATATTCATCACAGGGTCCTGTTTCTAAAGTGCATAAACCAAATCTATGTGCAGCTTGTGTGGATATTTGTTCGTTAAACAGTAATACATCGTACGTTTCTCAAAGGAATGGAGTAAGGCTTTTTCCTCCAAAACTCACCAAACCTTACACTGTGTACACGGGTACCTCATGCTCTGCAGCGTTCATAAGCGGTTTATGTGCCTGTCTTATATCGGAAAATAGTAAATTAAGGTTCAAAGATATATTATCTCTATTGAAATTATCCTGTACTAGCCTTGACTTACCAACAGCAGTTCAAGGCAATGGAAAAATAGATATAGATAAATTGTTTCCTCAATAGGACTGTAATCAATTAAGAATGAGGAATGAGGCGTTAAGAATGAATGCTTAAATTTAATCTCTCATTTATCATTCTTAATTCTTGATTATCAGTCAGTGTAGGTTCTAACTAACTTATGATTTTTAACCTTTTTAACTATTTATATATATATCTATATGGATTAACCGCTTTTCCGTTTATTCTGACTTCGAAATGGACATGTGGTCCTGTACTTCTTCCTGTGTTTCCAACTCTAGCGATTGTGTCTCCTCTTTTAACATTGTCTCCCTTCTTTACACACAGCTTACTGCAGTGACCATATAGAGTTATAAGCTCTTTATTATGCTGCAGTTGCACTGTATTTCCATATCCATTTATCCATCCAGAATACACAACCTTTCCATCCATTGCTGCATATATAGGATTTCCCATTTTAGCTGCAATATCTATACCTTTATGAAATTTACCCCATCTCTTTCCATAATAAGAACTTATAGCTCCTCTTGATGGAACCTTCATAGATTTTTTATGTTTATTACTATACATATAGTTAGCTCTATTTTTTGCATCTTGTAATGCATATGCAGTAATACAATTCGATTCGTTAATAAAAGCAAAAGTCAATATAGATATAATAAGCATTATGCATACTTTATTCCTATTATGTATATATTTTACCATTTATATTGCTCCTTCCATTTTTCAACGACTCAATTATATTTCCACAAAACTTATCTTTTTATTCATAAAATATTCCTGTAAGATAATTAATTGAGTTAATAGCTCCACTTTGTTATAATTTAAATATATTGCGAACCAAGAAAGTGAATTAAATGAAGATAATATTTAGCAGTTAGAGTATGCTTTAAATAGGTAAGAGAAAAGAGTAAAGAGTAGAGAGAAAAGTGAAGGAAGAAATTCTGCTGTGCAGAATTTCTGAGAATTTAAATCTGATTACCGGCAAATAACTTTCTGAAAACTAAGACTATACCTAGTATTACAAAAAAATTATCTAAATAATTAAGAGTCTCTATACAATCAAAATTCAGCCCAGCTGAATTTTAACCTTCACTTTACTCTTTTCTCTTTACTCTTTACTCTCACACCTATTTAATGCATTTTCTCTAAACTATTCCGTCTAGCGCATTTAGTTCGCAATTTATTTATAATTAAAACAAAGAAAGGGTTGTTGGGTATGAGTACATTTATGTTTAAAAAGTCTGCCGCACAATACACTCTGATAAATAATTTATTTATAGAAAAATTTATGCCTAAAGCCCGAGGAGAATTTGTAAAAGTATATTTGATGATTTTAAAACTAGCTCTAAATGGAGAAGCTGGTATTAATTCAACAATGTTAGCTTCTATGCTCCATCTTCTTGAATCTGATGTTATGAATGCATTAAATTACTGGAATGAAGAAGGGATTCTTAATTTTGTGCCTATAGATAAGCTGGGAAATTATAGTATAGAAATTCTTGAAATCTCTGAGATCAATTCAAAAGATTCATCTGAATTAAATCTTTTAGAAGAACTTAACAATTCCAGCATAAAGGATATGCTGCATGAAATAGAAAAGCTAGTAGGGAGACCTCTTGGGCCAAAAGAAATTTCTACTTATATAGGTTGGCAGAAGGACTTTAATTTCTCTCCTGAAATAATTCTTCTTATTATCGAGTATTGTTCTTCAAAAGGTAAAAATGATTATAGGTATATCGAAAAGGTAGCTATTGCATGGCACGATGCTAATATAACCTCTGTAGAAGAAGCTCAATCCTTTATAAAGAAACATGAAGATAAGTGGGTTAAATATAAGAAAATATTAAATTACCTTGGTATCAAAGATGGGGAAATAATGAAACCTCAAGAAGATATGCTAAATAAATGGGTAAATACTTTTAACTTTCAGGTAGAGATAATTATGAAAGCTTGTGATATATGTTTCAACAGGCTGAGCAGGGCGGATTTTAAGTATATAGATGCTATTTTATCAAGCTGGAATAAAGATGGACTTAAAACTATTCAAGATATTGAAACTAAGGATAAAAGTTTCAATTATAAGAAGAACTTTTCTAAAAACAATAAAAATAAGCAGGACAATTTCAACAATTTTCAACAGCGTGACTATGATTTTGATTCTTTAGAAAAAAGACTTTTAGGGTGGGATAAGTAATGATAAACAGTTATCATGAAAGTATTATGCGTATATATGAAAATATACGCAATGATGAAAAAACAGCTCTGGAAAAAAGAAAAGAAGAGATTCAGCAGAAAGTTCCAGAAGTGATTGCAATTGATAATAATATAAGAAAACTTTGCCTGGAACTCGCTATAAGTTCTATGAAACAAGTTGAAAACAGAGATGAACTTTTAAAACAGCTTAGAAATAAAATCACTGATATGCGTGTAAAGAAAAGTGAGCTTCTAGTAGCTAATGGCTACACTCAAGACTATTTGAATCTGCGATATAAATGTCCTGCCTGCAAAGACACTGGCTATATAGGTTCAAGTAAGTGCAGCTGCTACAGACAGAAGCTTGTAAAACTATATTATAAGAATTCAGAACTTAGTGAAATGCTTATGGATAATAACTTTGATAATTTTAATATTGAATTTTATTCAACACGCAGAGCTGGCGAAGAACCGGAAAGCCCAAGAAGAAATATGGAGAAGATAGTGTCAAAATCTATTAACTTCATAAAAAACTTTTCTTCCAGCAGCGAGAATCTGCTCTTCTATGGAAGTTCTGGCACTGGGAAGACATTTTTATCACACTGTATAGCAAAGGATCTGCTTGACAAAGGCTTTTTTGTTGTCTATCGAACTGCCGAAGAGCTTATGCAAAATCTAAGATCCATCCGTTTTGAAAATAACGATGCTATACAGGATCTTCTGGTAAGCTGCGATTTACTTATAATAGATGATCTTGGTACTGAACAGATAAGCGAATTCTCCAAGACCGAACTATTTAATATACTAAATAAAAGGCTGTTAAAAAAATCCAAGATTTTGGTATCAACGAATTATTCATTAAAGGAATTGTTATCCATTTATTCTGAGCGAATTACATCAAGACTTTTCGGTAATTTCAGCTTATGCAAGTTCTATGGTGATGACATACGTGTTACCAAAAATATGCACTCTATAAAGCCATAATTATTAAATAAAAATGATTCAGTCTCAACAGGCTGAATCATTTTTATTATTCGCTCTTTACTTCTGTCCAAATATCATCATACGATTTTATTGCATCGCCTAAATCCTTTAGATGCTCTCCCTTGTCTATTATACTCTGATCAAGATATAGGGATTTATTATTGATAGTATCTTTGTCTATATACTTATGTGCTGCTTCATTCGGATTAGCATATGGAAATTCTTTGCTTATTGAGGCGCTTACCTTTGGATCCAAAATGTAGTTCATAAAAAGCTCTGCATTCTTTTTATTTTTTGCATCCTTCGGAATTATAAAGTTATCCTGCCACAAATACAAGCCTTCCTCTGGAAAGTATATTTTTAAATCCGGATTTTCTTTTTGTGCAAGCACCGCTTCCGCAGACCACACATATCCCGCGGCAGCTTCGCCATTTACGAGTGCGGTCTTTGGACTATCACTATCGTACATCTTTATATTAGGTTTAAGCTTAAGGAATTCCTCCTTTGCCTGCTTAAGCTTCGCTGGATCAGTTTCATTAAAAGAATATCCAAGTTTCTTAAGGCAAATGCCAATAAGAGCTCTTTCATCATCTAAAACTACCATGGAGTTCTTAAATGCGCTGTCCCACAAATCAGCATAGGTTGTAACCTGTTTATTTATTTTCTTTGAATTCACAGCTACAACTGCTGCTCCCCACATATACGGAACGGTGTATTTATTTTCTTTATCGAATGATAAGCCTTTAAACTGCTTCCCTATATTTTTGTAGTTAGGAATGTTTTTGTAATCAATCGGCTCTACCAGGTTCTGTTTCTTCATAGCATCTACCATATAGTCAGATGCCACCGAAACATCAAATTGACCTCCGCCAGCCATTATCTTTGCCAGCATCTCTTCATTTGAAGAATATGTGGTGTACTTAACCTTAATACCATACTTTTTACCAAAATCTTTCCATACTTTATCAGGTAAATATTCGGACCAGTTAAACACATTTAGTTCATTACCGTCTTTAACTAGTACACCCTCTTTTGACGAAGCTTTACTCCTAGAGCAGCCCGAAAATATAGAAATTGCAAGGATACCACAAAACATGAATGCCATGGCTTTTCTAGATTTCAACGATATCATCTCCCTTATTTATAAAATCACTTAAATTTGCTGCTTACTTCTGCAAGAGCCTTGTCCAATACCTCTACAACAGTATCACACTGACCCTTTTCTATAGTAAGAGGTGGTTCAATCCTTATGGTTTTTGCGTTTATCAATGTACCGGCAACTAATATTCCTCCAGCAAAAAGCTCTTTCGAAACCTCATAACCAATTTCATTGCTGTAAAACTCAATACCAAGCATCAAACCTATACCTCTAACTTCCTCGACTAAATTATCATATTTATAACATACCTTTTTCAAATTTTTAAGGAAATAATCTCCTATCTCCGCAGCCCTCTCCGGCAGTTTTTCTTCGAGAAGCACATTAATCGTTGCTATAGCAGCTGCACAAGATAGTGGATTTCCACCGAACGTAGTAGTATGAATAAATGGATTTGGGAAGAACTTTGAGAAAATTTCCTTTTTTGCTATTACAGCTCCTATAGGCATTATTCCGCCGCCTAGTGCCTTAGCAAGACACATTATATCCGGTTCCACTCCATAGTGCTCCATACAAAACATCTTACCTGTTCTTCCCATACCTGTTTGAACTTCATCAGCTATTAGTAAAGCTCCAAACTCATCACATATCTCTCTTACTCTCTTGAAATATCCTGCAGGAGGCATTATTATTCCGCCTTCACCTTGTATAGGTTCAAGTATTACTGCTGCCACTCCTTCTCCTACCATTTCACAGCTTTTTACTGTCTTATAAAGGCAATCTGCATCACCATATGGTACATGTCTGTAACCTGACACCAATGGCATAAATGGTTTTCTAAATATATCTTTTGCTGTAGCAGATAAGGAACCCATGCTTTTTCCATGAAAGCCGCCTACTGCTGCTATTATTGTAAATTTTCCTTTTTCCTGTCCATATATTTTGGCAAGTTTCAAGCCTGCTTCAACAGCTTCGGTACCGCTGTTTCCAATAAATGAATACTGAAGTTTCCCTGGTGTAATATCGCTCAAAAGTTTAGCTAAAACTCCTCTTAGTGGATCTAGAAGATCCTGTGTATGAAGAGCTTGTCTTTTTAATTGATCTTTAACGGCTTTTTTTACTTTCGGGTTGCTGTGACCTACATTAAATATTCCAAAACCTCCAAGACAATCTATATATTCCTTTCCTGAAGCATCCTTAAAGGTATTTAACCCACTGTCCTTCCACTCTACAGCAGCAAATTGTCCACCTTCCGTTACGCATTTTCTATATTCAACAAAGCCTGGGTTTACATAATCCCTAAAATTAGATACAGTATCCCTGCCAAGCCACTCTGCCTCTTCATGAGTCAAATCGTCCTTTTCAATATATTCAAGCATCTTTTTACTGTATTTTAATGCTTCCTTATAATTTCTACTTTCAACTTTCTCTTTCAATTCTTTTTTAAGATCCTGAGTTAAACACTTGTCCTCAATCATCCTATCTCTCCTTTCAAATTTTACCTCTAGTTATTAATATAATTTGATACATTTTTCCCAATTAATTATTCTTACTCATCTTTCTAGTCATCATCTCTGACATTAGTGCGATTGAAACAGTTATTATAAGCATAGCGGTAGAAAGTGCATTAATTTCTGGCGTAACGCCAAATCTAACCATGGAAAATATCTTTAATGGTAATGTAGTTACTCCTGAACCTGATACAAAGAAACTTATTATTACATCGTCCAGCGACAAAGTTAATGACATTAATGCTCCTGCTACTATACCTGGCATTATAACTGGTAAAGTTATTTTTTTTAACGTTGTAAGCTGATCTGCGCCAAGATCCATTGCTGCTTCTTCCAGTGCTGGATCAAAGGACTTTAATCTTGATCTTACTACAACTACCACATATGAAATGCTAAAGGTTATATGAGCTAATATAAGCGTTGCTAAGCCCATTGGTATTTTAGTAATCCTCTGCATCTGTGAGAAAAACATTAGTAGCGATATTCCCATTACTATTTCAGGTATTATTACAGGTACATACAAAAGACCATCCAGTACTGTCTTGCCTTTAAATTTATATCTATACATACCTATTGCTGCTAGAGTTCCTATAATCGTAGATACTATAGTACTGATCAGAGCAATAAGCACGCTATTTCCAGCTGCTTTTAGCGTATCTCCGTCATGAAACAATCCACCGTACCATTTAAAGGTAAAACCATGCCATACAGCATTAAGCTTTGAATTGTTGAAGGAAAATACAATCAGCACTATTACAGGAAGGTATAAAATCAAAAATATTACAATAGTATATATTGAAAATATACTTTTACTCAGTTTTCTGTTTTTCATTACAGCACCTCTATTCCATCTCCATCATCACCGCTAAGCTTAAAATATAGAGCGATTATGATAAAAGTTAATGCTATAACTACAATGGATACAGCTGAGCCAAAAGGCCAGTCTCTTGCAGTTAAAAATTGATTTTTAATGAAGTTACTTATAAACATTATTTTGCTTCCGCCCATTAAATCTGGTATGAAGAACAAACCTAAGGTTGGTATAAACACTAACATGGAGCCAGCTACTATACCAGGTTTAGTCAGTGGCAATGTAACCTTTAAGAAGGTCTTCCAGGGTGATGCTCCAAGATCACTGGCTGCTTCAAGATAGCTCTTATCTAAGCCTTCTATGGATGAATATAATGGAAGTACCATAAACGGAAACAATGTATAAGTGAGTCCTAACAGTACAGCACCATTTGTATATAGCATCTGTATAGGCTTCTTTATTATATGAAAAAATATTAAATAGCTGTTTATTATACCTGATGTTCTAAGAAGTATTATCCATGCATAAGTTCTTATAAGAGAGTTAGTCCAGAATGGAATCATTATCAGTAAGAATAAGATACCTCTATACTTTTTTGGTGATCTTGCAATGTAATATGCAAATGGATATCCAAAAATCAGGCATAAAAGTGTAGTTGCTAAAGATAATAGCAGCGAATTTCCTAACACCTTCATATATACCGGCTTAAATATCTTCACATAATTTTCCATGGTAAATTTCATTTCTACATTTCCATATGCTCCCCTTGTTAGAAAGCTCATGACAATAACGATTATTATGGGGATAACCATAAAAGCTACAAGCCATATTACTACAGGGCCTAGGGTCCATAAATGGCCACTTTCTCTCTTTTTTACGTTGGTAGTTTCTTTCCTTAGTGTGGTCTCCATCATGCAGTTAACACCACCCCTTGCTCATAATCCCAAGTTATATAAACCTCATCATTGGAATCTTTCAAAGCAAATGTGCTGTCTGAAGGTTCGTTTACAATCACTTCTCTTCCATTGTCTAATGTGATAACCGTCTTATTAACAGAACCCACATATATTCTTTCCTTTACTCTTCCTCTCAGCTTGTTTTTTCCTTCTCTGATCTCATAGGCCAATTTCATTTTTTCAGGCCTTATTGTAACGAATACGCTGTCTCCTGTTTTAAATGCACTGTCAGAAATGTCAGCATCTTCTACGTGGATGCAGTCACCGTTTTCCAGTTTCACAACAGCCATATCTTCCTCTACCTCTTCGATTTCTGCCGAAAAAATATTTGTTTCTCCAATGAAATCTGCTACAAACTTAGTTTTGGGTCTTTCATAGATTTCACCCGGAAGTCCTACCTGCTCTATCTTACCTTTATTCATAACAACTATTCTGTCAGACATTACAAGTGCTTCTTCCTGATCATGGGTTACATATATGAAGGTTATTCCCAGCTTCTGCTGAAGGTGCTTAAGCTCAAATTGCATTTCCTTTCTAAGCTTCAAATCCAAGGCTCCTAAAGGCTCATCCAAAAGCAGTACCTTGGGGTTATTCACTATAGCTCTTGCAATAGCAACCCTTTGTTTCTGACCGCCGCTGAGTTGAGAAGGCATTCTCTTTCCGTAACCTTCAAGTCTTACTAATCTTAGAGCTTCATTTACACGATCTTCTATCTCACTAGCTTTAACTTTCTTAATCCTTAATCCAAAAGCTATGTTTTCATAGATATTCATATGGGGAAAAAGGGCATAATTCTGAAATACAGTATTTATATCCCGCTCATACGGCTGCTTTGCTGAGACATCCATACTATCCAGCATGATTCTGCCATCTGTAGGCTCTTCAAAACCGGCTATCATCCTAAGTGTAGTTGTTTTGCCACATCCGCTGGGGCCCAGTAAAGTCAAAAATTCTCCTTGTTTTACTGTAAGATTAATATTATCAACAGCAGCACTATTCTCTTGGAACTTCTTCACTACATTTACAAGCTCGACCATATTCTCTGCCATTTTACACAATCGCACCCTTTCTTTAATATTCTTCTTTGATTAAACATTAATAACATCCTTTCCCGAAAACACATATATCAACGTATCCTGTGTAGTTTTTATAACCCTACAAGCATTATTCTGCAAACCATCCTACAGGTTCAACATTCAAATACTCACTTATCTGCTTAACTTCTGTGTATTCCTCGTAACCGAAGGTACCTAATTCTCTTCCTATTCCACTTTGTTTGTATCCGCCCCAAGGTGCCTCATTATAAGTTGGATGATACGCATTTATCCAGGTTATTCCTGCTCTTAGTTTTCTAATCACTCTATGTGCTTTTGCACCATCATTAGTGAACACAGCACCGGCCAATCCATATATCGTATCATTGGCAAGCTTTATTGCTTCAGCTTCATCTTTGAATTTCTGAACTGCCAATACTGGCCCAAATATCTCCTCCTGGACTATAGTCATATCAGGAGTTGTATCTATGAATATTGTTGGTTCTACAAAATATCCATTCTTCAAGTTACCATTTTCAATTCTATTTCCTCCGCAGACTAGTTTAGCCCCTTCCTTCTTTCCGATCTCAATATAATTTAACACCTTCTTCATATGAGCTTCCGTTATTAGCGGTCCCATCTCAATACCATTGTCTAATCCATTTCCTACTTTTATTCTTTTAGCTCTCTCCACAAGTCTTTCTATAAATTTATCATAAATGCTTTCCTGTAGAATCAGCCTTGATCCTGCTGAACAAACCTGACCCTGATTGCAGAATATTCCATATAACGCATAATCCACTGCTGTCTCAAAATCTGCATCCTCAAATACGATATTAGGTGACTTCCCGCCAAGCTCCAAAGATATCTTCTTAATATTACCTGTAGCAGCTGTCATAATGCTCCGCCCTGTCTTTGTTCCACCTGTGAAGGCAACTTTGTCTATCTCCATGTTGGAAGCGATCTCTGCTCCAACCTTAGGTCCATCCCCCATTACAAGATTAGCAACACCTTTCGGTAATCCAGCTTCCTCAAATATTTCAAATAATTTGATTGCTGTAAGAGGTGTTACTTCTGAGGGTTTAAATACCGCCGTATTACCCGCTGCAAGTGCCGGACCAAGCTTCCAAGCTGACATTAGCAGTGGATAATTCCATGGTATAATCATTCCACATACTCCTATAGGCTCCCTGATTACAATAGTATGTGCTCCATCTGGTACTTCAAAAGTTTCTCCATGAGGTTTTGTAGCAATTCCTGCATAATATCTAAAGCAGGCTGCTGCATCATATATATCATAAGTGGATTCTCTAAGCGGTTTCCCATTGTTTAACGTTTCAAGCTTCGCTAGTTCTTCAACTCTTGATTCCAATATGTCTGCTGCCTTAAATAAATACTTTGCTCTTTCAACTGCAGGAGTGTCCATCCAGCCATCTTCATAGAAAGCTCGTTTAGCAGCTGCAACTGCTGCCACTACATCCTCCTTGTTACCGTCTGCTGTGACAGCTATAATCTCTCCTGTAGCAGGATTTATTATATTTCTCTTTCCGCCGCCCATAGCATCCACCCATTTTCCATCTATATACATCTTTAAAGTTTTACTCATAAATTTCACCTCAATAATCCTTTATTATTAAAACTTAATGGGATCTTTGAAATTATGCATATATGCACTTATGATGCTTTCCCTCCGGCTGCCCTGTTCATGATTAACACCTTCCTTAATGAAATCAGTAAAACTTACTGACTTTTCTTATACTTATTTTATATCTACTGCCTTCCATCAGAGAAACAAGCAAGCAATTTTTCAGACAATTGTGACTTTTATTCTTTAAACGTTTGCATTTTCAAATAATATTAAACTTTATTATTTTAATTGCCATTTTGGCAATCATATAAGTGATTGTTTGAATATATTGCATTTTTTATATTCTGTTTAACAAAAGTTGTACTTAAAAGTCGTAATTAATCCAGCCCTTAAATTCATTTTTCTATTGTCTTTTATATCAGTTTTTATTTTAAAAAATAGTTTCCATATTGCAATTATTTTACTAAGGTGTTAAAATAGTTTCCGAAAAGAAACTATTTTTTTATTAAATTAAGGAGATACATGCTATATGAATACGCAGTTATATAATTCTAAATTTGAAGAAGGAATATCAAGACTTCAATGTGAACTCGTAGCTGAAAGAAATAAGATAAATACGGAAAACATTTCCTGGTTTCAGTATGATATATTAGAATCCTTATATCATACAAATGGAAGCCGCCCTGGAGAATTAAGCAATAACTTAGGTGTTTCGCGTTCTAAAATATCTAAGGGATTAAAATTTCTTAAGACTATAGGCTATATAAAACAGGAAAAAAGCGACTCTGATGCAAGAGAGCTTTGGACAGAATTGACGGATAAAGGTTTCAAATTTTTAAAAGAAATACAAACGGGGCATGAGCATTTAGCTGAAATAGCATCATCTGCTTTAACTTTAGATGAGCAAGAACTATTTACAGAACTATGCCTTAAAGTAAGCAGAGCTTTTGAAGAAAGAAGGCGCTAAATATGGCAAAAGAAATGATTGAAATCCTCCATGCAAATGAAAATAATCTTAAAGATGTATCAGTAAATATCCCTAAAAAGAAAATCACTATAATTACTGGTTTATCAGGTTCGGGAAAATCTTCACTGATTTTCGATACATTAGCTGCTGAATCTCAAAGAATGTTAAATGATACATATTCTTCTTACCTTCAACAATTGTTACCTCACTATGGCAGGCCTAATGTTGAAAAAATAAATAACCTTCCCGTATCTATCATCATAGACCAAAAGAAAATAGGTGGGAATGCACGATCAACTGTTGGTACAGCCACTGACATCTATACATTATTACGCCTTCTCTTTTCTAGGATAGGAGCCCCTTTTGTTGGCTACTCAATGAACTTTTCTTTCAACAATACAAATGGTATGTGTCCTCATTGCCAAGGTTTAGGAGTAATTAAGGATATTGATATTCATAAACTAATAGACTTTGATAAAAGTTTAAATAATGGTGCTATTCAATTTCCTACCTTTCAACCAGGAGGATGGCGATTAAGCCGCTATACAGAGTCTGGTTATTTTGATATTGAAAAACCAATTAAAAACTATTCAGATTTAGAACTTAATACACTGCTTTATGAAGAGGAAAAAACTCCTGATAATCCTACAAGCAATTGGCATAAGACAGCAAAGTATATTGGGCTTATCCCAAGAATTAGGAGCTCCTTTTTAGAAAAAGATCAAAAACAATATAAAAAAGAGCTTGATAAACTTGTTGATGAGCAAATTTGTCCTCATTGTAATGGAAAACGTCTTAACGATACTATTCTATCCTGCAAAATCAATGAAAAATCAATTGGTGATTGTGCAAACATGCCAATAGGTGAATTAAAATCTTTTCTCCAAGCAATCCACGAATCAAAAATCCAGACAGTTATTGATGATATTCTTAAACGTTTGAGTACATTAGAAGAAGTTGGACTAGATTATCTTACACTAAATCGTACAACTAATACTTTATCTGGCGGAGAATCTCAGCGTATTAAAATGTCAAAACATTTAAACAGCAGTCTAAGTGACGTTCTCTATATATTTGATGAACCCAGTATTGGATTACATCCTCATGATATTATCGGTATTAACAAAATATTCAAGGGGCTTAAAGAAAAAGGAAATACAGTAATAATCGTTGAGCATGATCCTGATGTTATAAAGATAGCTGATCATATTATTGATATGGGTCCAGGAGCAGGAGCTAACGGCGGAAAGCTCACTTTTCAAGGAACATATTCGCAGCTGCTAAATAGTGATACAGCTACTGGTGCAGCCTTGTCTAAAAAGCATAATATAACTACAGTAAACAAGAAATTTTATGATTTCTATGAACTTAATAATGCAAAAATGTTTAATTTAAAGAATATATCAATAAAAATACCTAAAAATGCCCTAACCGTTGTAACTGGAGTAGCAGGTTCTGGAAAAAGTACACTAATTACACGTCTTTTCCGTAATAAGTATCCAGATAGTATCCTCTTAGATCAAAAAAAAATTTATACCTCTTCACGCTCAATATTAGCAACCTATATGGGGTTCTTTGACAGAATTAGAACTATTTTTGGTAAAGCAAACGGTAAGTCACCTTCATTATTTAGCTTTGCCGGAGAAGGCGCCTGCCCTTTGTGCAAAGGTAAAGGTATAATAAAAATGGATTTGGCTTTTATGGATGATGTGGAAGAAAATTGCGAATTATGTGAAGGAAAACGATACAAACAGGAAATATCAAATTATAAGTATGGTGGATACACAATAATTGATATTCTTAATCTCTCAATTGATGAAGCTTTAGAAGTCTTCGCCGATATGGATCTAAAAAAGATATTACACACAATTTCTGAAGTAAACCTGGGTTACATTAAACTCGGGCAATCTCTTGATACTATGTCAGGCGGAGAACTTCAAAGATTAAAAATTGCTGTAACTCTTTTAAATAATACTGGTAAAATTTACATATTAGATGAACCAAGCACAGGATTACACGAATCGGATATAAAAAAATTAATACAACTATTTAGTAAATTAATTAGTAAAGGAAAAACAGTTATTATACTAGAACATAATTTAAGTATAATGTGCCAGGCTGATTGGATCATTGATTTAGGTCCCTTAGGCGGGTTTAATGGTGGAGAGCTTGTATACATGGGATATCCTAATGGCATCACAAAGTGTTCTTCATCTTTCACTGGAAAAAGATTATTAGAATACCTATCGTAAAATATACATCAAACGTATAATTATATTTATTTATCCCTCGGTTTTTTAGTTATCATATGCTTCTGCGGCCTTATTACTATGTCGGTAATAACTGTTTCTGATCGTTGGCTAATAACCATTTCCACTGTGTCAGCTACACATTCAGGTGTTATATAGCTCTCCGTACTGTCACCTTCTCTGAAATTTGCTTCACTATAGAAATTAGTTTTAGCCATATCAGGATGTATTGTAATAACCTTAAGTCCAGATTTTCTAGCCTCATCAAATAAGCTTTCAGAAAAGTGGCTTAATCCAGCCTTCGTGGCAGAATAAGCACAGCCTATGGGGCTTGATTTCTTTGCAGTTATTGAAGATATATTGATAATAAATCCTTTATTTTTCTTTAATTCCCTAAGCAGAAGCTGAGATAATATCATCGGCGCCTCAAGATTTGTAGCTATCATTTTATGTATATTTTTAATACTTATCTCCTCATGTGGGCCAAAATACCCTACTCCAGCATTATTCACAAGTATTTTAATTTCTTCTTCCTGTTTTCTGATTTCCTTGATTTTCATTTCCAATTCGCTTGTTTTTGTTATATCACAATTTATTTTAATAAAGTTACTATCCTCTATTTCCGTCTTAGAAAAATCTCTTGCTATACCATAAACCTTATATCCCAATTGTAGAAGCTTCTTGGTTATAGAAAGTCCTATACCAGAGGATGCTCCTGTTACTACTGCAGTTTTCATTTAGATTTCCCCCTATTTTAAATAAAAGACGAACCAAGAAATTTAATGCACTTTCTCTAAACTATTCCGTCTAGAGCATTTGCTTCGCAATTTATTTTTATTCTTAATAAAACACTTTTTCCTTTGGTACACACTGTTCTACTTTATTTACTACATAGTTAATTAACTCATCAGAATGTTTCTTATTATAACTGCATACACCGTTAACAGTTTCATAGGGATATGCTAAAAGTTCCGAACACATATTAATTTTCTTAATTTTTTTCATATATTCCTTGGAAACTCTAAAAACACCAATGCTGACGTCTAAAATTCTATTGCTATCCACATTGCTAAACACTTGATCAACAAAATCGCCATAGATTTTCTGCCAATCAGATATATAAAGCAGCGGATCGAAACACAGCCTTACCTTCCAGCCGGCTTTCATAGTCTCTACTATACTGCTAAGCCTTGCTTGAAGACCAGGTGTGTTCTTCTCATACTTACCAGCAACAAGATCAGGAGATAAGGTCCATGCCAATATAGCGTTATCCATGCTTTTTACATCCCTTATAGCTGAAAAATTGCTGCTCTTAGTTCTAATTTCTATTTTTAAGTTTTTATGTTTTTCAGTAAGTTCAAGCCATTTGTGAACAAATCCTGTAATATTCTCAAGCGACATCAAATCTGTATCATAGGATACGCATAAATACATGCTCTTTTCTTTCAGAATCCTTTCCACTTCCTGTATAGTATCCTCTATATTTACAAAAATAACTATATTTGCGGAAGGATACATTCCTTGAAGATAACAATATTCACAGTTATAAATACAGTTCATCACAGAGGATGTATAATAGAAATTATCATTTCCAAAGTCGTCGCACATAGGAGAACCTTCATATATATAGTTGTCCTTTTTAGCCGCAAGTATAAGCTTGGGCGCATTCTTCTGAAGAGCAAAATTCTGATGACTTCTGCAAAACATATCTTTATAATGATTTATCTCAATTATACTGCTGCTGTTAAACATCGATATTATTCGCTTAGCTGTTTTATGGTTAATAACTTCTCTCTCTACATAAATATGTGAAAAACTAGAGTTCCATAAGCCTTTTTCTAATCTCTCCAAAATACCTTTTCCCTTCCTTCCTGGATGAACACTTAAGTTGTAAATAACTATCCAGCTCATTATTAATTTCTAACTTTCTTATTTTATAGTTTAGTGCTAGCTTGTATAATTCTATTTTCATAGTCTCAGAAAGATTAAGGTTGTGTTCAATCAACTTTATCTTTTCTAGCTCTTCTTTTGAAAGAAGCTCTTGCTCATTTTTATTCAGACTTTTTCTGCTATCTATCCAGTTCTGTATCTTGTCCAAGCTTTCATCGATAACCTTCTCTATATATTCTGCAGAAACACTTGAAGGCTCCATATTATCCGATACTATCTTTATTATATGTATGTTATGCTGATACAAAAAAATAGAAGCTGCTCCGTAAATATAAGCCCCTTCCATGTCAATAATATCGCCTTGCACGTTTCCTGCTCCATTCTTTTCCACAACCTTTGGAAAAGTTTCTAACACAGCTTCTCTAAATGGAGAATTAAAAATCAAATCTGGATAATATTCAAATTTAGTGCTGCTATCTATTATCTTTGAACAAAGCAGTATTTCGTTTTTATGATATTTATTCTTCACAGAACCGCATATTCCTATATTTATGAGTATGTCTTCCAGACTACAACCGTAATAGGCAAATATAAAGGCAGTTGCTGCTGCTGCCTTTACAGGACCTACTCCGCTTACAATAAGTACTAAACTATCATTCTTAAATACCTGAAAATGTCTGATTTCAGTTACCTTTTTCAAAGTAAATCTTTTAATTATTGGTGCTGCTTCACAATACATAGCTGTAATAACATAAACCATATAGGACACTCCTTTCAAGCCTATACTTCTTCTATTATTGGAAGTCATCATATTCTGGAGATTCTTCAGTGACTATCTTATCCAAACACCATATGTATCCGTTATTTTCATCATACTTTAAATAAACCTTAGCCGCAGCCTTTTCCTCTATTGGTTCACTATCATTGTTTATGGTTATCTTGCCGGTTACATATTGTTCATTCAAACTTCCACTCACATATCCTACTTTTTCTATTTTAAATGTATTAGCTTCATCTTCTGATATTTCATGTGTATCATTCCACCACAAGAATTTTCTTTTACCATCTAGTTCTGCATCTATAATTAATTGTCTAAGTTTGCTTTCGTTTATTTTATTGACACTAACAGAAGATATAACTGCCTTCTGATCATCATCTATTCTATCTATACTGTCAAAAGAAAGCTGATACGCATAGCCTCCAGTAAAAGTTACAGATAATTCTCCAACCTTGACATTTCTCTCGACATCTACTTTCAGTTGCCTTGCTTCATTGTCATAGGTTTTATCTTTTACTTTAATATTTTCATCAAACCCTGCTGGAACATAAAAAGGTTCTTTATTAAATACAGTATTATACACATAATTACCTTCCAGTGATGTTTCTTTTATATCATTTATTATAGTAGTATACGAAAAATTATTAGATAGAGTGGATTTAAACTCTGAAGGCTGATCTACAGAAACTATTTTCCACTTAAAATTGCTAAATGCTGCTTTTACATCAAGCTGTCCCTCTGAATTTTGAATCCCGTTATCCAGTACTACCTTTACTTTTAACTTTTCCTTCTTATCCTTTTGATTAAGCTCACTTCTTACAATCTGAATAGTCTTCAAGTATTTATTTTCTAAGCTGATGTCTCCATCATCTATATTTACCGTCTGCTGACGCATTTGCCCAATTACCTCATTTTCTTTCATACCTGAAGCAGGCAATACAGAATAGGTTTTAAATTTTATTTTTTTATATAAAGACCATTTATGAGCTCCCTTATATACATAATGCAGTGTTGCTCTTCCCTCTACATCCAATTGTTCATTGCTTAATTTCAATATTAAGAGCACATTTTTTGCCATTTTACCCTTTTCTTTTTTACTGCTTATTATTTTCATATCCTTTATGTAGTTTTCCTTAATTAGAAAGGGATGATGTTTAGCTAAGACTATAGTTTTTCCTTTTAAATCTCCTTTTAGTTTATCACTATCCACTGCTCCATAAAAATAATATCTGTAAGCCCAAACTGATAGAATAACTATAGCCAATGCAGTTATAATTGTAGCTCCAATTTTAGGATTCATAATTATAGATTTTATGGTGTTTAGCTTTTTGCTAGCTTTTTGCTTTTTCTTCCTATTAATAATATCACTATCCGTGACAGGCGGCATATTTAATGTATTTCCCAAATTAACTTTTTTCTCAATGTTTATTTCACAACCGCAAAATGGACAAAATTTTAATTCTGCATAATAGTCGAAATTTTTTTGGCAAGTATGACATTTCATGAAAAAACCCCTATCTTTATAATGTGTTCTTCAGTGAATACCATCTATAGGTTTCTAACTTAACTTTTAATTTATACATGCATCATATTCTTCTTAAGCTAAAGTTTGATACACATATAAACTATGTATACATTATATTATTTAAGCATCAGTTTCTCCAGCCTTTTTAAGTCAAAAAATTAAGACTTGAACTTCATCCGTCCAGGCCTTAATTTAATTATTGATTTTAATTAGAATTTTTAATATATTTTCTTTCTGATCTTTATCGCTTTTAGGCAGCTTCATGCTTGCAGTAAGCTAAAACTGTAAGTGTCATAAATAGTGGAATAGCTATAGCGGCTGCTCCAATTATTACATATGGCGACCATATAAAATGTGAACCAAATTTGAGAAATGTTAAGTTCTGCAGCTCATAGTCAAAACCATTACCAACTCCAACTCCCCCAGCCGGTAATATCAAGCGTATCCAATTCATTATATTGTTATCAACAGATTTAGAAATTAAAGAAGGCAAAAAGCAAAAAATTATGCTTATCACTAAAGAAACAGTTGTACTTTTACAATATGAGGATATAAATAGTGTAAAACTCACAACTGCAAATAGCGATAACATTCCAGCTGCAACTGTAAGCATTTGAGCCTCACCCACACTGAGAGACGGCAGCGATACAGCCGAGCTTACCATTTGGAGCGACGTCTCCAAGCTGTCCCAGCCAAATATGCTGTCTTCAATGACTATATAAGTAGAAATACAGATCGAAAAGGAAATACTTGAAATCAAAATAGCAGAAATAATCTTTGTTATAGCAAACCTTACTCTTCCATGCTTAGTACACCTCAATATGTTATCTGAACCAGTTTGATATTCTGAAGAAAATATAGGTGCAGTTATTATAGTACAGATAATTATCAGTATAAAAATTAAAAACAGAAGATAATCTGCTGCATCACTGCTTCCATAACCATATATAAATTCAAACGGCATATTAACCTTCTTATACATATTAAATGCCTGTTGCTTGATATTTTTATTCTTATCTGATGTCTGTTTTTTCAAATGTTCTGTACACTTTTTATAGAAATTTTTTGCTGCATAATCAGCAGAAATTTTGTCTATATATGAACCTCTTTTATAGAAATGTTCCGCTGCATAATGAGCAGAAATTTTATCTGTATATGAACCTCTTCCTGTTTTCATTTCTGACCCATATACTTCATTTATACGATCCAATATATTTATAAACAAGAATACCTTCTCTTCATACACCTTTTGTGGAAAATCACCTCTATAAATACTTCCATATTTCTTAGTTACCTTTTGATATTCATTAACTGCAGTATGTATTTTGCTCTCAGTAAGCTTTCCTTGCAGAACCAGCCTCTTTTTTTCTTGTATTGCTTTTATGCCTGAAACTGTAATTGCTTTATGGTTACTATCCATATAACTATAATGAACATATGAAATTGGAAGATATGCAATAATACCCGATATTATGAATGCTGTTATCAATAATTTCAAAGTCACTGGAGTTCTTAACACTCGCCTCAATTCCAGATAAAGAATTCGCATATCAAACTTCCTCCTTTGCAAAGTCCTTCTGTGGAAAGAGCCATAAATACAAGTCTTCAAGATTAGGCTTAACTTGCATAGAATTTGATATTTCTTCCGTATTTGACAAATACCGTATAGAAACTTTTCCATCTGTCTCATTTCTCATATTAACAATATTTACACGTGCTTCACAATACAGAAGCTGATCTGCTTTTACTAGAGCTTCCCATACCTTGCCCTCAATAGTCTTTAAAAGTTCTTCAGTGCTTCCTGTAGAGATAATCTGTCCAACTTTCATAACAGCATTACATGTTGCAATATACTCTATATCTGAAACAATATGTGTAGAAATTAATACTATTCTGTCACGTGCAGCTTCTGAAATAAGATTACGGAATTTTATACGTTCACCTGGATCAAGACTAATAGTAGGTTCGTCTAAGATTAAAACTTCAGGGTCGTTCAGAAGGGCCTGTGCAATACCCACACGTCTCTGTATACCTCCAGACAGTTTACAAATTTTCTTTTTCCGTACTTCCGTAAGAGAAAATTTTTGAAGCAACTCATCAAGCTTAGTTTTTGTATCATGTTTAGTAAGCCCTTTTAGCGCAGCAACATATTTTAAATAATCTATAACTGTAAATTCAGGATAAAATCCAAAATTCTGAGGCATATAACCTAAAACATCTCGATATGCTTCTCTAATCTGTCCAATTTCTATACCATCATATCTAACTTTTCCGGAAGTAGGTTTCACAATACCTGCAAGCATCTGTATAAGTGTTGTCTTTCCTGCACCATTGGCACCAAGCAGTCCCCACACTCCAGCT
Organism: Clostridium oryzae; assembly: GCF_002029235.1. Lineage (GTDB taxonomy): Bacteria > Bacillota > Clostridia > Clostridiales > Clostridiaceae > Clostridium_AE > Clostridium_AE oryzae. Next base: position 52,543 of record NZ_MZGV01000016.1, on the reverse strand, counting down.
GTAATATTTAAATTAATCTCATTTACAACAATTTTATCTTCATATTGTTTAGTCAAATTACATATTTCAAGTTTCATGGTTATACCACTTCCAATCTGATTGCTGTAGTCCTATTTATCAATCTCCATATTTGTATAACAAGTGTTATTGCAAAAACAAATACAAATATGCTCAAAGCTATTAAAGCAGTCTCAGAATAAGCATTAGGCATTAATGTAAAGACCTTGATTTGCAACAATAATAAGAATACGCAGAAAACCTCACTGTTAAAAACACTATGCTGTTTCTGCCTGCTTAGAATAAAAATACAGCCACAGCTCGACATTAATAAAGGCAGCAACAAATACAATATTGTAAATGGGACTGATATGCTCATTCTATTCACAACAATAAAAGCAACCGCAAACAAGAATACAAAATCTCCAACAGCTATAATAATCAACTTGCTGCAAATTAATCTAGAAATTGACATACGTGTTGCTAATTCTACTTCATACATTCTATGCTGCTGTGATCTTTCTAGAAATGGTATAACAGCCATTGTAATTATAACTGCATACAAGCATAGAAATTCTGGAATATGACGGGTTACAATATATTCAAAATCATCTCCGAACACTACATTAATCAGCCAGCACATAAAAAACAACACTATCCCCTGACACAACCATATCTTTCTTCCTACAAATTGAATCTGGCGAAGCAGAAACTCCAAATAACCAATTCGTTCTTTTCGTTTGTAGCTTTTATATTTATAGCTCACCATGCTTATAGTCTCTTTAATATGCTTATCCGAGCATATCGGAGATACATTAAGAGCTTTTTTCAAATCCGAACACAATTTTTTATTCACGCTTTTTACCTCCCGCATTAATACTTTTTTTAATCTGCTTAAGTGCCGCCCTGAGCCTTGACTGTGCTGTTCTAAGTGGTATGTTTTCAACCTCCGCAATTTCCCTTATAGATAAATCCTGAGCAAATCTCAATAATATAATTTCCCTTTGCTCCTTGGGCAGTTTTTGTACCAGCCTTATCATATCAACATCAAATTCCGTCTGCTCAAACCCTGCTTCTATGTACAAAAGATCCTCCGGCAATGCTTCTGCTTCTTTTTTTCTCCATAGATCAACACATACATTCGAAGCCACTTTATAGATGTAGGCTTTAAATTTTCCGTGATGAATGTATGTATCAAAGTATCGTATTATTTTTAGGAACGTTTCCTGAGTTGCGTCTTCTGCCGCCTGCCGGCTTGAAGTATGCCATAAACAGTAACGAAATATATCTGAATAATAAATAGTAACTAACTCATCTAGGCATGTCCCATCACCATTTTTATTTTTTCGTAGTAACTCATCTTCCTGTGTCATTTGCTCTCCTCCCAATAGGTCCCCTATACTATATAACGTTCTATAAGTAATAAATGATTTAAGCATGCAAAACTTATATATAATATCGAAAAAACAGGTATCCTCATAGATACCTGTTTTTGTAAATTTAATCTATTATTCATTTATATCAATTATATTCGTAAATATATCCTTATTAGCATTAATTTTATCTTTATTACCAATTACAAAAAACACATTTTGTTTAATGATTCCCTGTATTATGGAAGACATATCCCGTATATCTTTATCTTTTGTAGCCATAACCTGCTTTATTTCTCGTTCATAATCAGCTGCTGTCTTTCCTTCTACCGCATCCTCCTGATTCTGTATAGCCTGTTCCATTGGAGAATCTTCATATAACAATTCTTTGATTGCGCTTATCTTATACCTAAGCAGCACATGTTTATCTGCTTTAAAATTTTTTAAATATAAAGGTAATGCTTTAAATATAGAAAATATGCTGTCGATATCAGATACATCCCCTGCTTGTAAATAAATATTCCCATCACTTTCTGCCTTCATTCTGCCGCCGTAACCGCCTGTCTGGCGTATTTTATTGGTTAAATATTCGTTAGCTATAGCTCCCATAACATATACTTTACCATTGTATTCGTATCCTAGCTTTCTTATATTATATTCTAAAAATATACTATCTATATTTTGAGAATCATCAATAAAAGCCTCATTTTTTACATTATCTTCACAATTATAATCAATTGGTGTATATTTGTAATATTTTATACTCTTAAGAAAGTCCGGAAGCTTTAGTTTCAAACTCGAATAGCCTTCTTTGGTTCCTGCAAATCCGATAATAAGATTATTCCTATTAAAGATTCTATCATAAACATCCTGAAGATTTTTCTCAGTTTCTCCCCATTTTGAATCGAAATCCATATGGAGCTTATTAGCGAAATTATAGTAACCTAATCCTGACAAATCATCATTATATCTGTCTGTTTCAGATAAATATGAAAGGCCGTGGTTTGTTGGTGCATATTGCTTTGCTATATCGCAAGAAGCCTTAAGCTGGTCCTTTACCATTTTTTTATCGCTAAATTTTGCCTTTGTCATCATCCCTTTTAATGATTCTAATGCTTTTTCTAATTTATCATAGCTTCCTGAAAATCTAGCAACTATTTTAGGAGAAATCTTTTCAGCATCATCAAACTTTTCGAAAGCATACGGTTCAAATCCAACATTACTACTATCCTTATTTAAAATAGCACACATTAAATTAATATATGGAATTTTATCTTTCTCTATCATCGATGTATCAAAATACATGCTTAGGGATGAAGCTTTACCTGCATTTACAGGCGTAAACATCATCTTTACTCCATCACTATCCTCGCTGATATTTATATCAGGCTTTTTAGCTTTTATATCTGAAACACTAAGTACAGGCAGTGTTGAAAGAGCTTTTTCAGAACCAGCCTCGCTTTGCCACTTCTTCATATTCTTTTCATCATTAATTATTCTGCTTATTCGCTTTTTTGATAATGCATTAATATTAATAGTGCCTCTATCGTTAGGATCCTCTCCTGCCTTCGCCTTTAGTGTAACAAATGAACTAAATTTATTGTTTAAAATATACTCTTTAATCATATTTTCAATATATTTCTCTTTTAATTCCTTTTTTAATATCTTTATATATCTATCATCAAGATATGAAGTTATATTTCCATTATTAAGCCATGAGTTTATTACATCTGTATTTAAATCCATTCCACGCGAAGTCTTATACTCTCCCTCTTGCTGATTGCTGTAAGAATTCAGCAATGACTTTATATAACTTTTACTTAGACCACTTTTTACTATACTGTTCAAGGTAGTATTAATTACATTCCTAAAAGCAGCCTTTTTCTCGTAGGGTAATTTCCCACTTGCAATAGTAAAGACCTTCTGCATAGCACCACCGCCAGTAAGACCAATAGTAATCTTGCCAAGTCCCTTGTTCTTAGCCGCATTATTCAATTTAGAATATATAGCGTCATATAATAATCCATCAAAAGTCTTCTCTACATCATAATTCTTACGCATATCAATCACATAATTCATCGCAAAATATGTATTATTACTAGTAGATTTTTCTTTTCCTGCATAATAGTAATAAGTCTTTTCTTTTTGGCGCTTAAAAGGCTCTTCAATGGCTGCTTTTGCATTTACCTTCTCCTTTGTATATTTGCTTAAATAATTATTATTCAAATATTTAAGTACCTTATCAATATCTAATTTCCCATATAAATATATAATGCTGTTAGAAGGTTTATAATACTTATTATAAGCCTTTACTAAATCACTGTATTTTGCATCGGGTATGCTTTCTGTAGTCCCTCCAGCATCCCATTTATATGTCGTACGCTCAAACACTGATTCCACAGATTTTTCACAAAGCTTTTCGAAACTGCTGCCCATCTTTCCACGCACCTCGTTATAAACTATACCATTATAATTTGCCTTGTTTTTTTCTTTATTAAGTTCATAATGACCAGCTTCCTGAAGAAATATATTTCTATTTTTAAGTACTCTAGGATGAAATACCGAATCCATCATAACATCTAAGCAATTCATAAAATCCTTGTCGTTGCGGCTTGAAAAATGATAATCAGTATAATCATTCTGCGTATATGCATTAATGTCACTGCACAAGGATTGATTTGCCATATTCAAAATAAGATTGTTGACTGGATACTTTTTTGATCCATCCAAGACCGAATGTTCAAGGATATGGTTTATCCCTGTATTGTCTGACGGTAAAGTTCGAAAGCTTACGGAAAAAGTTTTATTAGAATCATCATTTTTTAAATACACTAGCTTTGCTCCACTTTTCACATGCTCATACTGCATAACAGTTGATTTTATAGCACTCACATAGTTTTTCTTAACAAGTTTAAACCCATTTCCTGTAGTATTTCTAGAAGCTTTGGCATGTACAGGCACTATATTAACACCCTGCAACACTAAAGCAGTTGTCAATACAAAAATCATTTTTCGTTTTAAAAATTTCATATGAACCTCCTTGTTATTGTAAAATAGCATAAAATTTTTACTTATTTCTTATTGGGAGAGGATTTATCTACTATCCTACTAGAGGGACCCATATTAAATAACGTTTATAATTCTAAAAATGATTAAAAGTAAAAAAGATTACATCCTACGTAGGCTAATTCCGTTCATTAAGCAATTACACCACATCTTTTAGGCAAATTTCCTAATGGCTCATAACTCGGCTTCGCCTCAAACAATTCGCCATCTTAACGAAAATTTACCTAAAAGACATGGGTAATTGCTAAATTCGCTCCAAATGCCGACTTCGGATGTAATCTTTTTTATGCCATATCTCTTAATCTTTATATAATATTTTTATTTTATTACTTCTGTTGCCTTAACATCTTAATTCACTAACTTCAAAATATATTACCGTTTCTTTTTAACTTCTTCGCAAACACGCTGTACCGTTTTTTCATTTAGTGACCACATTTTTTCCTATTTAGTGGTGTATCTTAATATTAATTAAAAGTTATCCACAATAAGCAAAAAAAATTGTTGTGAAACTAATATTTATTAATCTCACAACAATCTCTTCGACGTAAGCTGGCAATAGGAATCGAACCTACAACCTGCTGATTACAAGTCAGCTGCTCTACCGTTGAGCCATGCCAGCATGGCGACTCAGAAGGGGATCGAACCCTCGACCTCCGGCGTGACAGGCCGGCACTCTAACCAGCTGAGCTACTGAGCCGCATTATAAATTTTGAAACATGGTGGGCACAACAGGGCTCGAACCTGTGACCCTCTGCTTGTAAGGCAGATGCTCTCCCAGCTGAGCTATGCGCCCATATTTCAATGACTCCTAGGGGAATCGAACCCCTGTTACCACCGTGAAAGGGTGGTGTCTTAGACCGCTTGACCAAGGAGCCTTATTAAGTTTTAAAATGGCGACTCAGAAGGGGATCGAACCCTCGACCTCTGGCGTGACAGGCCAGCACTCTAACCAGCTGAGCTACTGAGCCGCGTTAAATTTTGAAACATGGTGGGCACAACAGGGCTCGAACCTGTGACCCTCTGCTTGTAAGGCAGATGCTCTCCCAGCTGAGCTATGCGCCCATATTCCAAATGACTCCTAGGGGAATCGAACCCCTGTTACCACCGTGAAAGGGTGGTGTCTTAGACCGCTTGACCAAGGAGCCTCACTTTAAGTGTACCGTTTCTAAAAACTATCCGGCAAACTCGACATTTAATATAATACAAGAAAAAACTATGAGTGTCAACACATTTTTTATTATTTTTCAAAATAGGTTGTAATAATAATTTGGTGTATGGCAATTTAACCACTATTCGGTATTTTTTTTGTCATTGATTAACTGACACTGATATTTTGCAATGACTGTTTCGCTATGCTAAAATAAATTAATACAATTTGAGGAATTAGTAATGAAGATAAAAATTTTGCACATCAGAATTTCATCTGTAATCCTCATTACTCATTCATAATTCATAACTATATAAGTTGTGAAAGTTCTAATACATTCTGACTTCTAAAAAATCCTAGGGTCGAACCGATTCAGCAGTGATATTTTAGAAGCCATAATGTAAGAACTTTATTGCAACTTATATAACTAAAAAACGAGGAATGATATAGTATGAAACATGATATTATCGTTGTTGGTGCCGGAGCTTCTGGAGTAATAGCAGCACTTACAGCAAAAGATTATGGTGCTGATGTAGCTTTGATAGAAAGCAATGATCGAATTGGTAAGAAGCTTCTCACTACAGGAAATGGACGCTGTAATATCTCTAACACCTTAATAGAAGATTTTCTCAGTAGTAAATCACAAGTTTCTTGTCCTTACCACAGCTCCAGTGAAAATTTTTATTTGCCTTGTCTAAATAATTTTACTGTGCAAGACACAAAAGATTTTTTTTACAGTCTTGGTCTTCCTTTCACTACTATGGACAATGGTAAAATGTATCCTCTTTCGCTTCAAGCTTCATCTGTACTTGATATACTTAGATTCGCTATTGAAGATAGAAAAATTCCAATATACAACAACACTAAGGTAGTAAACATAGACCATAAAGGCAGTTTATTTAAAATAACAACTAGTTCTGAAGGCAGGCAAGATTACTATTCGTGTAATAAAATAGTATTATGTACAGGCGGCAAATCTGCTTCAAATACTGGATCTGATGGTTCTGGTTATACCCTTGCCAAAAGCTTGGGGCATTCTATTGTAACTCCTTTACCAGCCCTAGTTCAGTTGAAGTTAGATTATAAAGGATTGAAAGCAATGTCAGGTGTAAAATTTGAAGGGGCCGTTAAAATTCTGGTTGAAAATAAAAGTTTAATGGAAGAAAAAGGAGAAATACTTTTTACAGACTATGGTATATCGGGACCTCCTATTCTGCAGCTTAGCAGAATAGCATCCGTAAATTTAAATAAGAAGAAAAAAGTTACGCTAGAAGTAAATATACTTCCGGAATATTCAGAAGAAACTCTAATTAACCTTATAGAAACGCATAAAGCATTGTTTCCATATAGAAGTATTTCTGAATCTTTTATTGGTATAGTGAATAAAAAGCTTATAATTCCTATTTTAAAGGAAGCTGGAGTAACGGATCTACACAAAACTATAGATAGCATTACCTGGGAAGAACAAGATAATATAATTGGATTGCTAAAAGGCTGGGAATTTCATGTGTCAGATACCAATGGATTTAGAAACGCTCAGGTTACCTGCGGCGGTGTAAATACTAATGAGATCAATGCAGATACCCTTGAATCAAAATTATGTCCTAATTTGTATTTGGCTGGTGAGGTATTAGATGTAGACGGAGACTGCGGAGGTTTCAATCTTCAGTGGGCTTGGAGCTCAGGGTACGCTGCCGGAAAATATGCTGCAACTAAATATAAGACGAACTAAGAAAGTGAATTAAAAGGAGATAATATTTAGTAGTTAGTGCATGCTTTAAATAGCTAAGAGGTAAGAGAAAAGAGTAAAGAGTAGAGAGAAAAGTGAAGGAAGAAATTCTGCTGTGCAGAATTTCTGAGAATTTAAATTTGATTATCGGCTATAACTTTTTAAAACTAAGACTTACCTAGTATTACAAAAGGACTATTAAAATAATTAGGATCATCTATACAATCAAAATTCAGCCCTGCTGAATTTTAACCTTCTCTTTACTCTTTTCTCTTTACTCTTAACTCTCATAACTATTTAATGCACTTTCTCTTAAATATTTCGTCTAGAGCATTTAGTTCGTCTTATATTTATAATATGTAACGTTAACTAAATCTACATCATATAGTAATATGTAATCTTTTATTAAGGAGCATTTTATGTATAATTATACACCTTCTTATTGTTCAAATTGTCCTTATATGCAGCTCTTGCGAAATGTCCCTGACAACGCAGTAACTGCAGATTCACGTGATATGAATTTTTCTAACGATGAGATAAAGGGTAACTTAAGAATACCTGTACTTAAAGGCAGCACTAATCCAAGGGTATTATCCTATATTAATTCTAACCTAGAAAATGATATATTGGAATTTAAACGTCAAATGGAAAATGCAGCTTCTGAAAATGCTGCGACTAAAAAAACCCAGAATAAACCGGTAATTCCATTTCAAATATCGAACACCTATTCAATCTCTTACAATAAGAATAATCTAATAAGCTTATCTCTTATATATACTGAAATAATTGACGGCATTTCATATTATATAAGAGCAAGCTATAATTATGGACTAGACTCTGGAAGATCCCTCCAACTGCAAGATTTATTTAAACCTGGCACTGACTATAAAAAAGCCATAAACACAGAGATATTAAACAGCCTTGATAAAAACACTTCATTTAAAGGTATTTCAGATAATCAGTCCTTTTATTTAGATGGAAATAACTTAGTTATATTTTTGGGTTTTAACGAAATAGGTTTTTCCCCTTCTGATATACCAGTGATAAGAATACCCTTTAGTAAATTATCAACTATGCTTAAACCAGAATTGCTACGAAATATTTAATCTTAAGTATATCATCTATTCAGGCATTCATATTCCATTGCTCTTATTTCCTTTAGTGGTGTGAGCATGCTGATAATGGCTACAAAAGCAGGCATTATTATGGCTGTACCTATGTCGTTTATATTAAAAAGCGCTACTGATTGACCATTAGGGTTCCATAAAGAGATATTCAGAAGGCTAACTACCAGCATTGTAAATAGAATGCCTGATATATACGCTGTCATACAATTCATAACATTTTCTTTTAGGAGTTTTCTGCAAAGAAAGCCTTTCCTATATCCAATCGCAGTCAAAATTGAAAACTCGTTTTTCCTATTTATAAAACTTATATAATTAAGGTTAGCCATCGAAACACACAAAACCACTATTATTACAAGGATAATAATAAATTCTAACGATCTTAAACCCATAGCTATTTGATCTATCTGTTTTTTCATAGATTTATAGTCGATTATATTAACACTTTTCCCAGCCAAGTCTTTTAACTGTTTGCTTATCCTTTTACTGTTTTTTATATTTACTTTAATGATTATACTATTTTTTAATGCTTCACTTCTTTTTATATCGCTTCTTCCTGAAGTAAATGCCGTTATCACTGGTCCATCAATAATTCCTGTCACCTTGTACGTTCCATCTAAATTTGTACCATTTTGGCTATTAGGCTTAACGCTGTCCCCTACGTTCACTTTATATTGTTTCGCAAGCTTTAGCGAAAGCAGTATTTCATTTTTCTTTCCATTAGGTACTTTCCCTCTAATCAACTTCAAATCGAATATCTTTAGTACCTTTTTCATATCCTGCGGAAATATGCGGTACACATCTATACTCATCTCACCCATTACAGAATTATATTGTATTTGCCCATTCTGATTTTGTATTGGCACTATATCACGGTTAATTTTATTTCGAATATAATCAGATATACTATTCTTACTATTAGAAGATACAAATGTACCTCTTTCAAGCATATCTACAGAAGCTTGTTTCATAGCAGAGCCAGCCCCAGATATAATTATAGAAAAAAGATAAATAATAAAGACACCTAACGAGATACATATGAATGAAGGTAGCAATTTTCTTTTATTGTTTGCAAAGTAACTTAATATAGACAGTGGCTTCATAATATTAAGCCCCCTTATTTTCAATGGAAGTAATAGCTCCATCTCTCATATTGATTATGCTGTCTGCATTCGTAAGTATAGAAGGATCATGTGTTACTACCATTATCATTCTTTCGCTTTTATATTCTTCTAGAAAATTCATCACCTCTATGGCACTATTATGATCCAAGGCTGCAGTAGGCTCATCTGCAAATATGACCTGTGGATCGCTTATCAGTGCTCTTGCTATAGCAACCTTTTGTCTCTGTCCACCTGAAAGCTGATGGGGCTTTTTCCCAGATAAATGTCCTAAATGGAACTTTTCCAGGAGCTTTATTGCTTTTTCTTTAGCAGCTTTGCTGTCATCATTTATAGGCGTCAATACATTATCAAGAACAGTCATGTAATCTATAAGAAAATGTCTTTGAAATATAAAACCGAATTCCTTTTTTCTTATATCGCATTTCTTTGATCCCGAAATAGCTCCATAGTCAATATTGTTATACTGTATCTTTCCTGAAGTAGGTATTTTAAATCCTGCCATAGCATATAACAATGAACTTTTGCCGCTTCCCGAAGGTCCCATTATTCCTATAAGCTTGTTTCCAGATAATGAAAGATTTATATTCTTAAGAGCATAGGTCTGAACTTCTTTTCCTATATCATAAATCAAATTTACATTCTCTAATTTTAATGTCATAATTTTTCCTCCTAGTTATTCTCAATTATACTTATTGGATCAAGTTTACTTATTATCACATTTATTGGCACTATCGTAAATAATATAGTAAACAAAGGAATATATAAGGACATACTAAATGCCTTTAGACTGAAGACTACTCCATAGGCACCTTTGCTTTCAAACAAGCTGCTGCTGCAAAGCTTACTTAAGATCAGTCCCAAAAGCAAACCTAAAACAAAGCCGATAAAATTTAGTAAAATAACTTCTACAGCAGATCTCGATAATATTTGATTTTTGTTGTATCCAATGGCATTCAGAGTTCCAATTTCTTCCTTTCTATTAAAAAATTGTACATATTTCGTACTTCCAACTGTTATTACCATAAGAATAATAGCTAAAAGACTTATTACATCCACAAGTTTTATAGCACTAATACTTTGTCTAAACTCCTTATTAACCGATGTAAAAGTGTCTATCTTTAACTCCTTTTTATTCATAGCATCTAATTCATTATTTAGCTGCTTCAATCTATTTGTTCTTGGAAACACTATATATTTCTTATTTACAGGTCCTTGTTTATCATTGTATCCGGGCATAGTTACATTATTTGCACTTACAAATGATATCATATCTCTCCCTTTTAGAATTCCAACCACCTTATATTCACCTTTTAAATCATCAAATTTATTTACTTTACTCCCAACTTTATCACCTATTTTTATGCCTCTGTTCATAGCAACCATATTGTTTATAGCTACTTCACTTGCACCATCCTCCGGGAGTCTCCCTTCTCTTATTTTTAGTTTGTCCATCTTCATGAAATAATTCATATCAGCATGTTTTATAGCTTCAGCCTTAGCCGAAGTAAAACTTCCTGGTATGCTATACCTTAGTCCATAACTTCTTAAAGGAATAAGTTTATCCACATCAGGATTGTTTCTAAGTTTTTGAAGAATATTGTCAGATATATTCTGTTTAGTTCCGTATGAACTTATTTTTGAATAATTATGCGAGCTTGATACATTCAATATATATAAAGATTTGTTCAGCGAACCCACAAATGCATATAGCATATATATGAATGAAACAGCTACAAATACTGAAATAACTGATGTGATAAACCTCTTTTTATTATTTTTATAATAATTCATTGAAGATAAAGGTTTCATACATTCACTCCTTTGATTGATCTGTATACTAACTCAACATTTCTACAGTCAGTTTATTATAAGATATTTTTATTTCACCTTTCATTTAGATTATATATATAAATACCCGTAATAAAATAGTTACTCCGGTCATATTAAGTTATGACCGGAGTAACTACTTATCCATGAGTTTCTTTATAGCTATAGCCGCGGCTGTCCTATCCGACGTTCCAAGCTTAGCATATATATTGCTTATATAATTTTTAACGGTTCCTTCTGATATATATAAATATGAAGATATCTGTCTGTTGTTAAAACCTTCAGCCAGCATTTTTGCTATATCTATCTCCCTATCAGTAAAATCTGTAAATTTCTTTTTTTCTTCCGATGCTGCTGTACCAGTTGAAATTTGACTTGCCAGCTTTTGTGCTATATTCACCGGCAGCATCAGGTTACCTTTAGAGACAGCATTTATGGTTTTTATCAGTTCGTCTCCTTCTATGTCCTTTAATATATATCCCGCTGCACCATAATTAAGAGCCTGAACAATGTATTCAATATCATCAAAAGTTGTAAGTATCAAGACCTTAATTTCAGCGTTTAATTTCTTTAATTTCTTTGTGCATTCCACTCCATCCATCTTCGGCATTCTTATATCCATTAACACAACATCCGGTACTCGCATTTTGCAAATAGAAAGAACCTCTTCACCATTAGCAGCAAGTCCTATTACATCTATATTGTCTTCCAACTCCAGTATAGTTTTTAATCCATCACGCATAAGCGTCTGATCGTCCGCTATTAAAACTTTTATCTTTTCCATACTTCACCTCATAATTCTATATATAACGCAAATCCTTCCTCTGGTGCAGTATCTATTCTAATTTTACCTCCCAGCTCCTCAACACGTTCCTTCATGGATTTTAGTCCAAAACCAGGAACCATTGCTGTAGCTCCATTTCCGTTATCCTCAAGAGAAAAAAGTACATGTCCCTCGCTTTTTGAAGTTAACTTGAATATAAAGGCTGTACTTTTTCCATGTCTTATACCATTTGTTAAACCTTCCGTAAGTGCTGATAGTAACATTTCCTGCTGCTTTTTTGATATCTTAGTCTCATCAATCTGATATTTAATACTGACTTCTGAATGCTTCTCAGTATCTTCAATAATTGCAATAACAGATTGTCCAAAATCCATTATATCTTCACCCTTTTCAAGAACTCGTACAGAACTTCTTATACTGTCAAGTCCTTTTCTAACCTGCTGCTGTGCAAGATTTAGTTTATTCTCAGAAAGTGCAACATCCTTCCTTAGCAGTCTTTTAGCTGCTTCAAGTTCTACCAGCACAGTAGTAAGAGTATGTCCAACCGTATCGTGGATCTCTCTGGCTATTCTATTTCTTTCTTTAAGTGCCGTTATTCCTTCAACCTTCTGATACGCCTCTTTGAGTTCAGCATACAAATTATCTTTTTCCAACTTTTCTACAGTAATCCTTCTAAGATTTTCCTGTATTGTTTCCGTCTGCTTCATCATGTATTTTAATAATGAAAAAATTATATATACCACAGCATAAACTGTAATAGTAATCAGTGCTGCTGGAATTACCTTAGTCATATTAAAATGAACAGTAAGCACAATAGAAAAACATGATATAATATATAAAAGACAAAAAGTTCCTGCACTAAATGCCCTGCTTCTATTAATAGCTGCATCACTCAAAATTAATAGATATAATGTTTGAGAAACCATAGTATTATCAAATCTATTTAGGATGAAAATAGATATTATTTCTAAAATATATCCAATAAATATAATGGTATAATATTTAAATTTATAACTATCATCTATTCGTGATGCAAAAAAGGTTCTCACCGAATATGAGAATATAATAGTGAAATTCAGAGCTACTATCGCTATACCATTGATATCACTATATATATATACTATCAGCATATTCATAACAAGTATGCAATAACTGATTACTATCATTATTACTTCAACAGTATTAATCATAAAAAATCCTCTATTATAATGCATTAGTTTCATTTAAGGTTAAAGTTCATTTTTCCAGTATATCTCAAGTCTTGTAAGCTCTTTGCCAGAAAATCCCTCAATAGAATGTATACTCATTAGTTCATCATTTGTTTCTTTTACTAAAACTTTTGATTTAATCTCTTCACCATATGTAGTTTCTTTCATATAATTTATCTTAATTCTACTAACAACGTTATTCTCAACTATGTCCACAGGAAGTGCCTCTATAGCCCAAGATACATACTTTACATTATTAACATGCCTGTTTGTATCTATGTCTTCATATCTTACATGAAACATCTTCTCGTTCTCAACCTTATCAATTGCATCTATATTATTTATTTCAATAGTATCCTTACAATCTTCATCTATGCCATAGGCTGTATACATCTCTTTTCCAACTCTAAGCGGTCTCTTTTTATCTAAGCTTAGTAAAAACCATATCGAATCAGCGTCTGCTATAAGTTCTCCTTCAGCATTACATACCTCAAACTTTCTATAGGCATAAAACTTTCTAAGACCATACGGTACAGTCTTTATTATTATTTTTTCACCGTAAACTGGATATTTATACAGTTTTATATCCCATTTGTATATTACCCATGCCATATTGTTCTCAATTAAATAGTCTATTCCTACTCCTAGTTTGTCACTTTGATATGTCGCTGTATCCTGTAAAAAGTTTATAAGACTAGTTATGTTCATTCTTTTATTATAGTCAACTTCATAGTAATGTATCTCATATTCCTTTAATTGACTTTTCTTCTCCATAAACTCGTTAAAATCCTCTAGAAGGATCTCAACTCCCCCCCTTTTCATGTTAAATTTTTTGTGTTATATATAATTGCATAAAAGACTCTAAGGGATTCCTTAGAGTCTTCTAGTATTTATAATTTATTAATGTACGTACTATTTATTTGTTCAAAGCTTCTATTAAGTCATCAACATCCAAGCCATGAACCATAGCTGCTTGCTCTATAGTCTCTGACAATGAAGCTGGACAGCCAATACATCCCATTCCAAAATCCATAAGAATATCGATTTTATCTGGAAAATTCTTTACAACATCACCTATAGTAGTATCCTTAGTGATCATGCTGTCAATCACCCTCTCTTATTTTATATTATAAGCTAACTATAATTTATAGTAAGCTATAAAAATATTATAACTGAGAATAATTATATTTACAATACAAACTTTGTATATTGCGAACCAAGATAAGAGAAAAGCGAAAAGTGAAGGAAGAAATTCTGCTATGCAGAATTTCTGAGAATTTAAATCTGATTATCGGCAATAACTTTTTAAAAACTAAGACTATACCTAGTATTACAAAAGGATTATCAAAATAATTAGGATCATCTATACAATTAAAATTCAGCTCGGCTGAATTTTAACCTTCTCTTTACTCTTTTCTCTTTACTCTCATACCTATTTAATGCACTTTCTCTAAACTATTCTGTCTAGAGCATTTAGTTCGTCTTATATTTATATTCTGCCCTTAATAACGGAATTTATATATCTGACACCACTATAGTTTGATCTCTTCTAGGTCCAACAGAAATCAAGGATATTTTTACTCCAGTAAATTTTTCAATCTTATCTAAATATTTTTTTGCATTGTCAGGAAGTTCCTCATAACTTCTAGCATCTGCTACTTTACTATCCCAACCATCAAACTCTTCGTATATAGGTTCACATTTAGCAAGATCTTCAAGACTCGCTGGAAAATAATCTATTACTTTATCTTCAAACTTATATCCAACACAGATTTTTATTTTGTCTAGCCCTGCAAGAGTGTCTATTTTAGTAACTGCAAAGCTGGTTAAACCATTTATTCTAGCAGAAGTCTTAAGAATTACAAGATCCAGCCATCCGCATCTTCTTGCTCTTCCAGTATTAACTCCAAACTCATGCCCGTTATCCCTTATCCAATCACCTGTTTCATCCTCAAGTTCAGTAGGGAAAGGTCCTTTTCCAACTCTTGTCGTATATGCCTTAGCTATTCCAACGGCCTTCTGTACCATTGTAGGCCCTATACCAGCACCTGTGCATACACCGCCAGCAACTGTATTCGATGAAGTAACATATGGATATGTTCCATAGTCAACATCCAAAAGCATACCCTGCGCACCTTCAAATAACACATCTTTATCAGCTTTTATAGCATCATATACTCTGACAGATATATCTGCTACAAAAGGTTTTAATTTTTTTGCAATCTCCATATATTCATTATATATAGCACCGAAATCAAGGGCTTCTCCGCCAAGAACCTTCGTAATATATTCATTTTTAGCTTTAACATTATATTCAAGCTTTTCCCTAAAAGTTTCTTTGTGCATAAGATCACACACTCTTATGCCAGCTCTCTCTGCTTTGTCCGTATAACAAGGCCCTATTCCTCTTCCCGTGGTTCCAATGTCATTTTTGCCTCTAGACTTTTCTTTTAGTTTATCTAAAACCTTATGATATGGCATTATTAATTGAGCTCTGTCACTTACAACAAGATTATTTGGCGTAACCTTTGCTCCCAATCCTTCAAGGTAACTAATTTCTTCAAAAAGCGCTTTGGGATCCACCACTACTCCATTGCCAATAACATTTAATTTATCCTCATATAATATTCCTGATGGGATTAAACGAAGTTTATATTCGTTTTTGCCAACTACAACAGTGTGTCCTGCATTATTACCACCCTGATATCTTACAACTACGTCTGCATTTTCAGCAAGGAAATCTGTCATTTTTCCTTTTCCTTCATCGCCCCACTGAGCACCTAAAACTATAAAAGAAGACATATAATTTACCTCCATATTAATGTTTCTATTCTTAATATACTGCAAATGTGATATTCGTAATTGATATGAACATCCATCTATACCTGAATATAAAAATATTTTAACCCAGGCTCAGGGCAATATACTCCCCTAACATATAGTATCAAAGCCATAACCTATAGTCAACAAAAAACCGAACATTTTTTCAATATCATTGTATATAATTCGCACTTGTATGTTCTATAAAGCATTAAATTCAATTTAATTTGTATATTAAATAAGTTTTAATGATTAACAACCATCTAATTTGCATAAAATACTAGATAAATTCTAACTATATTTACGACAATATATATTGTGCATCAAGAGGTAATATGAACTTTATACTCATATTGTATTAACTAGGCTTCAGTCCCTAATATATACATTTACATCTTTTTTACGTTCAAATATTATGTTATGATATAAGTATTGCACATTATTGTGCTATTTTCAGAATAAATACTGCTTACGGGAGGTGAAAGGTTTTGAAACCTCTAACAAATATAAATACTCCAAATATGTTAACTCTATTTAGACTTTTTTTAATACCGATCTTTATATTGGTGTTTTTTTCATCAGTGCCAGATAGTCTTTTTATATCTATCTGTATATTTTTGCTAGCTGGATTTACAGATATTTTAGATGGGTATATAGCTAGAAGATTTAATCTAGTTACAAAATGGGGTATGGTTTTAGATCCACTAGCGGATAAGCTTATGCTGTTAACGGTACTAACCTGCCTTTCAATAAAAGGCTATGTGCCATTCTTCATCTCTATTATAGTTATTTTAAAAGAACTTTTTATGATTATATCAGGTATGTTTTTATATAAAAAAGATACAGTGATACCTTCCAATATATTCGGAAAGTTATCAACTGTAATCTTCTATTTATCTATTTTCTGTATATATTTTTATAGAGATTTAGGAGAAATTCTACTGGGTGTAGCTGTAATAAGCGCCTTTATAGCTCTCATTAATTATCTAGTCATATATAACAGAGGCAAAGCTTAGTATTGGTTTATTATTTCCTCTACTGTCAATTTGCTTTGCTCTCCCTTCTTCATATCTTTAAATGTAAGTTTACCGGTTTCAACTTCATCACTGCCTATAAGGATGACATAAGGAATACCTAACTTATTAGCATAATTTAATTTTTTATTCAGTTTACCCTTTTCAAAATATACTTCACACTCAATACCTGCAGTCCTTAGTGTCTTGGAAACTTCAATAGAATAGCTAGTATCATCATCCATAGGTATCACAAGTATTTTAGCTGGAGTAGAATTTCCGTCTGTCTTTATCAAATTAGCTTCTCTAAGCTGATAGAAAAGTCTTGTTAGTCCAATAGATATTCCAACTCCCGGAAGCTTCTGATTTGTATAATATCCTGCTAGGTTATCGTATCTTCCTCCGGAGCATACACTTCCTATAGATGGATAGTCTTTTAAGATTGTTTCATATACAGTTCCTGTATAGTAATCAAGTCCTCTGGCTATTTTTAAATCTATAGCAAAGTTTTCCTCTGGAACACCAAAGTATTTTATGTGATTTGTTACAGCCTCAAGTTCTGCTATTCCTTCCGTGAATGCTTCATTTTCTATCTTCAGCGCTTTTAGTCCTTCAATGATGCTGTCATTATTTCCTTCTAGTGCAATAAAGCTCATTATTTTTTCAACTATGTCTGCTGAAACCCCAAGTGCTGTAATTTCTTCTTTGACCGCATCAGCACCTATTTTATCTATCTTATCAATGATTCTTAAGATTTCTGATACATCTTCTATATCTAAAGACTTAAAGAAGCCATTAAGCACCTTACGGTTATTTATTCTAATCACGAAGTCTCCGAAATTAAGTTCTTTAAATATGGAATAAATAACAGAAGGTATTTCAGCGTCATACATTATACTTAGCTTTTCATTTCCAATTATATCAATATCACATTGGTAGAATTCCCTAAATCTCCCTTTTTGGTTTCTTTCTCCTCTATATACCTTTCCTATCTGATATCGTCTGAATGGGAAAGCTATGTCATTACTGTGCTGCGATACATATCTAGCAAGCGGAACTGTAAGGTCAAATCTTAGTGATATATCGGTATCTCCCTTGCTAAATCTGTAGATTTGTTTTTCAGTCTCTCCGCCGCCTTTAGCTAAAAGCACTTCTGATTTTTCCATAACAGGAGTATCCAGCGGTATAAATCCAAACTTTTCATAGTTTTTCCTTATGGTATCCTTTACTTTATTAAATAGCATTTGATCTTCTGGAAGTAATTCCATAAATCCTGGTAAAATTGATGGTTTTATCATTTTATCTCCTCCTAATAATATATAAATTTCCGTTTTTCAGAAAATGTGATTTAGACTTCTTAAAAGTTATTAAGCCCTCAAAACACATTATTTTTAAAATAAAAAACTCTCATCCTCTGGTAATCCAAAGGACGAGAGTTATAACTCACGTGTTCCCACCTCAATTCGTCAGTACCTCACAATACTAACCTCTTCAAGTACAATATAATACTCTAGCACTATAACGGGTGCAAATAACCGGGAACATTCTACTCTCATAGCATTTGTTAACAAACCTATCCACTTGCTATATATTGATTTCGATGTCTTGCTCAAAGATGTGTTCAATGTACTGTTTTACCTCTTTCCACCAAACAGAGACTCTCTAAAAAAACTTCACACATTTACTATTTCTTATCTTCGCATTAAGTTATCTTATTATTTTCTATATTTTATTCTATAATATTTTTTTTGTCAAGCATAAAAATAGTTATTAAATCTTAATTCTCAGTTCTCACACTCTCTGTATTTCTCTTTAAGAAAAATGACAGCACAACGGCTACAATAAGAATTCCTACTGCAACAGTAAGTGATAATCTTACTCCATATGCCAATGCATTGGCTTGATTTGCAGCTCCATGACCATTGGCTATGTTATTCAAATAATTCTTCTGACCTGCTGACATAATTGCTACGAATAATGATGTACCAAACGCTCCGCCGATTTGCTGAAGCGTGTTTGTAATTGCAGTACCATGCGGGTATAACTTCGGAGTCAATTGGTTAAGACTGTTAGTCTGTGTAGGTGTATTTATCATTCCAACAGCTATCAAAGAAATACAATGTAAAATTATAATTAAAGCTATTGAAATTTTAACGGAAATAGCCCTAGAAAAAATTATAAAAACGGCAGTTGATATTAAAAAGCCTGGAAATATCAATACTTTTGGACCATGCTTATCATAGAGACTACCAGCAAGCGGAGCTATAATTCCATTTATAATTCCACCAGGCAGCATAATAAGTCCAGCTGTAAATGCACTTAATCCCATGGCGCCCTCCATAAACATTGGGAGCATTAGCATGATTGCAAAATTCACCATATGCATAATTATTATAAGTACAGTACCAATTGAAAACATAGGATATCTAAAAGCATTCATATCTAATAGAGGCTCCTTAAGCCTTAATTGACGAACAACAAATCCAGCTAATGAAATACCACTGATTATAAACGGTATTACCATCAAATAAACTGCAGAATTTCCGATATTACTAGCACCATAAATTATACATCCAAAACCCACTGTTGACAGGATAATTGATACCACATCAACTTTAGGCTTAGAAATATCTGTTACATTTGCAACAAACATACTTCCTAATATTAAGGCTATTATAGTAAATGGTAAGATGCTAAAAAACAGCCATCTCCAACTCAGATTCTGTATGATCAAGCCCGAAAGAACAGGACCTATAGCTGGAGCAAAAAACATAACAAGATTAAAAATTCCGAGAGCTCTTCCTCTTTTTTCTTCCGGATTAATGATAATGAGTGTGTTTACTATATTAGGAATTAATATTCCCGTTCCGACCGCTTGAATCAAACGTCCTGCCAAAAGAATAGGAAATGCTGGTGCTAAACCTGAAATTATTGTTCCTAAAATAAATATTATCATTGATGCTATATATAATTGTCTCGTCTTATAGGATTGAATCAAGAAAGCCGAAATAGGAATTGATATTCCCATAATAAGCATATATCCTGTGCTCAGCCATTGAGCAGTAATAGCAGTAATACCAAATTGAGACATAATACTTTTTAAAGCCATATTAAGTACTGTCTCATTAAGCATACAAAAAAAACCAGAAATCGTAAGAACCGCCGTGATGGCTCCCACATTGTAATTATTATTTTTTCTGTCTCTTAACACCAAGTTGTCTTCAAATTCTACCATATGTAATATCCCTCCAATTAAAATAGTAAATATATAATACTTATTTCCAGTAACTGTCCCTTTGTTGATATTTCACGGGAGATTCTAGCCTTTTTGTTTATTTAATAAATCTACTAAGTTTAAATCTATTCGATGAAGAACCTTCAGATAAGTTGTAATCTCTTGTTCAGAGATGCCCTCAACAATTTCTTTAAAGCGATTTTCGATATACGGAATTACTTCATCCTTTAGAGCTCTCCCTCTAGCCGTAATGTACAGCGAAGATGCTCTTCTATCACCAGCATTCTGTCTGCGCTCTATCAGTTCCTTCTTTTCTAATATGTCTAGTATTCTAAGAATAGAAGCCGGATCTTTTTCGGTCTTAACAGACAGCATCTTTTGTGTTATCTCCTCTTCTTCAGCTAACTTAGACAATACAACCCACTGCTCTAATGTAATATCATACCACTCAAGACTATGGTTAAGGAACCTAAGCATTCGCCGGTTCATGTGACTGGTTTGCAGTCCAATAGATTCATCAAATGACTCTATCACAAATATCATCCTTTCTGCTTATGTAAATTAATATATTAGTTTATTAGTTTTTCATATCAACTATTGATATTTATATAATTGATATATCAATTATAATGTAAATATTCGTAATCGTCAAATATTTACAAAAATTAGGCTTCGGAACCTTAAATTAAACAATTGTTCATTTAAGGTTTCCAAAGCCCAATTTAATATAAATATTAGATTTTAGAACGTTCTCAAACTTTTAAGCGGAAATACTCTTAATATTACATGACCTTCTATGTCCTTAATCTTTACGGGTCCAATAATTCTACTGTCCAAGCTGTTTCCCCTGTTGTCTCCCATAACAAATACATATCCCTTGGGAACTGTATATTTCTGATTGTTTGCAAGGAAATCACCTTCACCTGTGACAGTATCTTTCGAAAGGTATCCTTCATTAAGTTTCTTATCATTTACATATACTTTATTATTCTTAATTTCTACCGTTTCGCCGCTGCCAGCAATAACTCTTTTTATATAAATTTCGTTATTTTCATCATGTGAATTAAAAATAACAATTTCTCCTGTTTTGTACTTATCTAATATGCAGCTAAGCTTTTCCACAAGTACTACATCTCTGTTGTGAAGTGTTGGTCTCATTGAACTTCCTATAACATCAGCTCTTTCAATAACAAAAGTTTTAAGCAACACAGCTGAAATAATGCATATTAATACAAGAATAGAATATTCTCTTATTATTTTGAGAAAACTTCGCTTGTCATTATCATTTATTATGCTTTTCTTGTCACCTTGATGTTCCAAATCATCTTCCACCTACTTTTAAAGCTATTTATATTACAAACTATAAGTTGTATTTTAAGAAACTAGCTATTTAAAAATTTAATCTTCTAAGATAAATTTAATCAAAAATCTGTTTTCTGTCGGCTCCTATCCTGTCAAATAACTTTTCATAAGTAATTTATATTGAGAAAAGATACACTTTAGTATACAGCTAATTAATAAACTTATACATTAGGAACATTAATGCCATAGAATATCTCCGTCATTTCCTTATCTAATTTGTGAACTATTTGTTGCTTCTCACTATCAGATAAATCTTTTTCTTGTATTTCAAATAGATAATTTGAAAGATCTATGTCCTGCAGTTTCATTTTTGTATGAAAAATATTAGATTGATATATATTCATGTCTATCATATTATATCTATCTCTTGTATCCTTATTGATAAAGTTCTGTATCGAATTTATTTCATGATCAATGAAGTGTTTCTGTCCATTAACATCCCTTGTAAATCCTCTTACTCTATAATCTATTGTTATTATATCCGAGTCAAAGCTATCTATAAGATAGTTCAATGCTTTAAGAGGTGATATTCTCCCGCAGGTAGATACATCAATATCCACTCTGAAGGTGCTTATGTCATTCTGCGGATGACTCTCTGGATAAGTATGCACTGTAACGTGACTTTTATCCAAATGTGCAACAACAGTATTTCCTAAAGGAGTCAAAATTCCAGCATTGCAGGAAGGATCCAGCATATATAAAGGTACCGCATCTTCTGATATGAGTAAAGTCACACTAGCCCCTTGAGGCTCATAATCCTGCTTAGCAATATTCAAAACATGTGCTCCTATGATTTTAGTTACAGAAGTGAGTATATTGGTCAGTCTTTCAGAGTTGTATTGTTCATCTATATACTCAATATATTTCTTTCTATCCTCATCTGTTTTTGTATAACAAATGTCATAGATATTAAAACTCAGAGATTTAGTCAAATTATTGAAACCATATAGTTTTAGCTTTTCTCCCTTAACTTTTTCTGCAACGTTATCTTCCAATTTGGCATTCCTCATTTCAAATATATTCTTAGAAGATTATACATCATATTTGCAAATTTTCAATACAATAACCAGCATATATTTTAATTTTTTCTCTATATCAGCCTATTTATTGGAATTGTTTAGTTTATCTCGCAAATAATCCATTTCCTTCTGAATTGCACTACTATTTTCAGTAATTCTAAGTTTCATAATTGTGCTTACATAATGGCAGCCTAATCCTATTCCCCAGCCAAGTATAGGCCATATAGCCCAAAAATCACTCCATATAAAAGGAAACGCAGTTACTATGTTCATTCCTACTAGACATAAATTAACCACACAATATATGCCAAAATGAGTTTGAAATCCTCTTTTTATTTTGAGTCTCCTTACTGCTAAATTAGCCAATTCCTCTTCTGACAAATTATAGTTGTATCCATATTTATCTACTCGTTTTTCTCCAAACATCCCCAAACCCTCCAATATTATTTTTACAAAATAATTATATCATTATTATTCCTCCACTTGTATATCCTGCTATTAATTGTAATGCATAATCCTGCTAAATATTACTATCTATTATTATTAACCATAATATTTATTTTAATCCAAATGAGAAAAAAGATAGTGGCATTTGGCGACTAATCCCACTCATTAAGAAATTACTCCTTGTCACCTATTGCCACTATTTTTATGCCTATCCCTTAATCTTTGATAATTATTTCTATTTAAATCACTCATTTAGTTTATTTCTTAAGTAATCTATTTCTCTCTTCAGGGCGTTCTTGTTCCCTGTCATCCTAAGTTTTGAAACAGTATTTACATAATGACAGCCAAGTCCGATACCCCATCCTAATGCTGGCCACAAAAACCATGGATAGCGCAGAGATGTCAAAACATTCATACCAAAAAAGCACGCATTTACAACCAAATATACTCCAAGGTGAGTAGTAAAACCCCTTTTAATTTTCAATCTTTGTAAAGCTAACTGTTCAAGCTCTTGTTCAGATAATTTTTTTTCTTGCCCAAATTGATCAACCTCATTATTTTCAGACATGTACTATATCCCCCTAAACCTAATTAATAACATTATTATAACATTTTATACTATCAGCATTAATATTCTCGAAAATAATTGTATTAAGTTTGCGATAAGGATAATAAAAATTTAATGATAATAATTTAAGCCCGTATTTGGTTCAGATATTGAGTTCCGCTACCTTTTCTATATACTTTCTTATTAGTGCAGCAGATTCCTTGAACCGCGTTAATTCATTTCCAGTCATATGTATCTCCAATACGTCTGCTGCACCATTTCTATTAAGGATTGCAGGTACTCCTGCAAAAACACCTTTTTCTCCGTATTCGCCCTCAAGCAACGTAGAAACTGGTATTATTTTATTTTCATCCTGAAAAATAGTCTTAATTATTCCAGCACAAGTAGAAGCTATTCCATAACAGGTGGTTCCTTTACGGTTATATATCTCCCAACCACCTTTTACTGTCTTGCTAACAAGTTCATCTAAATCAACATCACCTACCAGGTTCTTATTGTCCTGAATAACATCATAGAATTGTTTTCCTTCAATAGTTACTGTCGACCATGGTACCATCTGAGAGTCACCGTGTTCCCCCATGGAATACGCATGCACACTTCTAGGATCTACATGTACCATCTCTGCTATAAAATTCTTAAGTCTAGCTGAATCAAGAGCTGTTCCTGTTCCAATAACTTGATTTTTAGGAAGACCAGATATTTTGTATACATAATGAGCAATGATATCAACTGGATTAGATATAACAATAAATATACCATCAAAACCTCTTTCCATAATAGGGTCAACTATGGACTTACATATCCTCACACTGGCTTCCAGCGTATCCAGTCTGTTTTCTCCTTTTTTAGGAGGTGCTCCTGCAGTTATCACTATAATATCAGCATCTCCGCAGTCATCATAGGTTCCAACCTTCACTTTAACATTCTGCGCTAAATATTGTATGCTGTCCCTTAAATCGAGTACTTCGCCCAAAGCCTTCTCCTTGTTAATGTCTATCATCAAAACTTCATCACAGATGCCTTGAGTAACAAGACTAAAAGCTGTCGATGAACCTACAAGTCCACACCCTACAATTACAACCTTTCTTTTGCTAATTCTCATTTTCGTCCCTCCAAACACAAAAATATCTATTCATTTATATATTATTCTACTATATGAATAAATAAAATATATATGTAAAATGTATAGAGTATATATATTGTAACTTTATTAATATACTTTAAAAATCATAATTAAATACTAGTATTTTAAACTTAGTTATTCTTCAAATTAGCATCAAAAACTGGAGTGATATTTTAATAACACTCCAGTTTTTGATGTATGGTACCGGCATTATAAGTAACAATGCCGATACAAAACCTTATTTTAATTTCAACTTAGCTAATGCATCTGCTAACGCTGAATTCATAGGTTCATTGTTTTGCTTCTTCTGATTTTTCATATATTGAGCTACTTCCCGCTTGCCAACATTCTTACCCTCATTCTTTTTTCTTGCAGTAAAGGTTGAAAGCTTTTCTCTAAAGCCGCATTTGCAGACAAATATCTGACCTTCACCTTCTCCGTGAAGTTCAAGTTTTTTATGACATTGAGGACATCTAGCATTTGTAACTCTAGCTACCATTTTTCTATACCCGCATTCCCTATCCTGGCACACAAGCATTTTCCCATTTTTACTGTTGACTTCAAGCATAAATTTACCACAGTTAGGACACTTAGTTCCTGTGATATTATCATGTCTAAACTTGCTATCGCTATTCTTTATTTTATCTACTATTTGCTTGGAGTAATTTCTCATGTCAGTAATAAACAGCTGATTCTTTAAACTTCCCTTAGATATCTGCGATAACTGCTGCTCCCACTTTGCTGTCAGTACAGGAGATTTAAGATCCTCCGGTACTAGCTCCAGCAGCTGTCTTCCTTTTGAAGTAGTTAATATATCCTTACCTTTCTTCTCAATTAAAAATGTATTAAATAACTTTTCTATTATATCTGCCCTGGTAGCAACAGTACCTATACCCCCTGTTTCTCCTATTGTTTTTATAAGATCTTTGCTGGCATTAGCCATATATTTAACTGGGTTCTCCATAGCAGATAACAGCGTTGCTTCATTGAAATATGCAGGCGGTTTTGTCTTATCCTTATTTTCCAAAACTTTGTCTGCAGCTAATGTGTCACCTTTATTTATTAATGGAAGCTTTTGATTTTCTATATCATTTTCTTCTTCTTCATCCTCATAGCTTCCATATACTTCTTTCCATCCCTCTGAGATAACTCTTTTTCCCTTTGCAACAAATTCTTCGCCGTCTATCTCTGCTATGATGGTGGTCTGTTCATATAAAAATGGCGGATACATAACTGCAAGAAATCTCTTCACAACCAAATCATATATTTTTCTTTCCTCACTACTTAGGTTTGATAGATTCACGCTTTCCTCTGTAGGAATTATGGCATGATGGTCAGAAACCTTGCTGTCATCTACAAAACTCTTACTGCCCTTAATATTTTCTTTTAATAGTTTCATTGCTATCTTAGAATAGTTTCCAACTCCACAGGCTTTAATCCTATCCTTCAATGTTTCTACTACATCTTGAGATATATATCTTGAATCCGTCCTTGGGTAAGTCAATACTTTATGATTCTCATACAGTCTCTGCATTAGTGAAAGTGTTTCTTTTGCCGAAAATCCGAATATCTTATTTGCATCTCGCTGAAGTTCTGTAAGATCATAAAGCTGAGGAGCATATTTTTTCTTATCAACCTTTGCGACCTCTTTCACCTTAAGCTTTTTTCCTCTGATCTTTGAAGCAATCTGATCACATCTATCTTTATCATAAATCCTTGTATCATTGTTCTTACTATTGTGCCAGGTGAATTTAAGGCTATTTGCAACTATAGTAACTCCATAATAATCCTTAGGCACAAATTCCTTTATTTCTTTTTCTCGCTGAGCTATCATCGCTACTGTTGGAGTCTGCACCCTTCCGCAGGATAGCTGTGCATTATATTTGCATGTTAACGCACGAGTAGCATTTATGCCTACAATCCAATCTGCCTCAGCCCTTGCCACTGCTGATGCATAAAGATTCTCATATTCCTTACCATTTCTAAGCTTATTAAACCCTTCTCTAATAGCTTTATCTGTAACAGAGGATATCCATAGTCTCTTAATTGGCTTTCTCAGATGTATTTTTTCTATAATCCATCTAGCTACCAGTTCACCTTCTCTTCCGGCATCTGTAGCTATAACTATATCAGTTACATCTTTTCTATTCATCTGCTCTTTTACAACATTAAATTGCTTTCCTGTCTGTTTTATTACTACCAGCTTCATATCCTTAGGCAGTATAGGCAAATCCTCAAGTTTCCAGCTCTTAAATTGTTCACCGTATGCTTCTGGATCTGCTAAGGTAACAAGATGTCCCAAAGCCCAAGTAACAACATACTTCTCATTTTCCATGTAGCCATTGCCCTTTTTATTGCATTTTAAAACTCTAGCTATATCCCTTCCTACGGAAGGTTTTTCTGCTAATACGCATGTTTTCATAATTTATTGTCAATCCCTTTCATAAATGTATTAGAACTTTCTCAACTTATCTATTTATATTATATCATAAGAGAAAAGACTGCCGCACTTAGTGCAGCAGTCTCTCGCTATTGAAGTATAAATTCTTATTTTGAAGCTGTATTATATTGAACTGTAAAGTTAGCTTTTGGACTACCTAAAAATACAATCATTCCATCTTTAGGTAAAACAACTGTATTACTACCTGTAATTAATGAATCCTCTACCAAGGTTTTGTCGCTGTTATATACTACAAACGCAGCTTTATCTGGTAAAGCTATAGTGACTTCCTTATTGGCTACCTCTTTACCAATCTTATACCATTTAGCATATCCATCTTCACCAATATTGCATGTGAATTTGCTATCTGTTGGCAGATTTCCAATTGCATTTTCTTCTATATAGATACCACTATTTGTACTTAAGTACTCCACATTGTCTTTTTTATAGAAATCATAATCACTTTGATCACGTGACATTTGGCCTGGTCCATCTAAAATAGCTATAGCTGAATTATCATTTACTATCTTATCCCCGCCTAAATATCCCTCAAGTCCTTTTGTAAAACCAACTCGTGCATAAGGACACATACGCATGTATTGAGCAGAGGAATATTTTTCATTTAACATATAGTAATTCTTCCCATCACGCTTTGCCCAAGCATTAGCAACACTCTTCTTCAATTTATTTATCTTTTCCTTTTGAGCAAAATATTCATCGGATACTACTTGTCCTAAAGATGGTACGTTAATGTAGTCAGTTTCTTCGAGATAAGTTTTACCATTCTTCTCATTTACAAATTTAATTCTTGATTTCCCATCCTTAGACACAAACACGCCTTTCTTAGTATAAACAAGAGTCTGTTTACCATAGTTTGGCATTTGGTAATTTGTTATGTTTAATGTACCAGTTTTCTTAATTTTTACGTTAATAAATCCATAAACTGATATATATGAGCCTTCATACTTTTTAATCTTTACTGGAACTTTTACCTTCTTTGGTGCTGAGAATGTCTTGTCAGGTTTTATTTTACTAATTATACCCTTCTCCTTCAGCGCAGCAAGGAGTACTTTGTTAGCCATCAATTCGTCAGTCGTACTATCTCCGCCTGAACTTACTACTGCAACAGCCATATTCTGATCTGGCAAAACCGTTAAATTACTATGATAAAGATAAGTATCTCCAGCTTTCGATAATGCTTTAATATTATATTGATTGAAAGGATAAGTATTTACAGTATCCCATCCTAATCCATACCCGGATTCACTTTCAGCATCCTTTGGCCAAATACCTCTTAAATATTCCTTATTCTGCATCGCCTTTATGGAATTTTTTGAAAGTATTTCATTAGAATTATTAGTGAAAGTTGTTCCAAAAGTGCATAAATCTTCAGCACTGGAATAAATTCCTCCAGCACCGATAAAGTTTGCATTCTCTGCTGGTAAAGCATTAGGTATTCCACTGTAGTATGTTTTAGCTAGTCTTGTCCTATCAAATTCGCTAACCGGTGTCTTAGTATCCTCCATTTTCAAAGGATTCGTAATATTTTTAGCTATGTAATCTGTAAAGCTGGTTCCCGTTACTCGTTCTACTAAGATTTCTGCAAGAGTAAAGCCATCATTGCAATACACTGAATACTCGCCTGGGTCAGCCTTTAGCCGCTGTGTCTTCAGCTGTTTTAAAAGAGTATCATGTACATAAGTATCGTTATCACCAAAGAGAATTATATTAGTCATACATGTTCCCATTAAACCTGACGAATGGTTTAACAGCATTCTGACTGTAATCTTTTTATATCTTTTATCTGCCATTGTAAAATCGTTAATATAGTGTGTAACCGGCGTATCAAGATTAACTTTACCCTCATCTACCAATTTCATCACAGCTGTCGTCGTAAACATCTTGCTAACCGAACCTATACCATACATATTGTCTGCAGTTAAGAGTGTATTATTTTCTTTTGAATAAACTCCTGCATTACCAGATAATACAATTTTTCCATTATCAATTAAGGCATATTGTACGCTTGTATCTCTATTGATGTTAATTAAAGCCGAAGCTTTTTCCTCTGCAACCTTTTTAGTATTAGAAAAACCATCTGCCGAAAAACTTTTAACGTTGCTGTTTTCTTTCTTTAAATTAAAATTTTTCTTAGGTATTTGTACCTTTTGTCCATCAACTGTCGTAAGCGGAAAATTTGATGTAATTTCGTTAGGCAAAGTTTTCGTTGAAAGTACATTTTGACCATAAACTGTTATTGATGAAGATAAACACATTGACCCCACCAATAAAGACGCAGCTATACATCTTTTTATTCTCATTTTATTCCATCCCCTTTTTTATCTCTCAACAATAATGATATAATTGTTGGCTAATATTATATTACTATACAATAACGGAAAATGATAGTAAAATTGCTTTAAATAAATTATCGTATTCTTGTGCGTTAAATTTATCAGTGAAAGCCTGGTCTTTTTAGCATTCCATACATAAATAAAAGGGTGGTCGCATTAGCAAATAAAAATTGCTAATACGACCACCCCTTTGATAAATCTATTATTCGTTTGAAGATGTACTGTACTGAACAGTAAAATCAGCATTTGCATCACCTAAAAATACGATTCTTCCGTCCTTAGGCAGGGTTACCTTATTATCGCCTGAGATCACTGTATCATTCACTAAGCTGCCATTGCTGTTATAAACTGCAAAACCCGCATTCTTTGGCATATCTACAGTAATTTCTTTACCCGCTGAAGCGTCACTGATTTTATACCATTGAGCATAACCATCATTGTTAATTTTACAGTTAAATTTATCGTCTGTAGGCAAAGTCCCTATTGCAGCTTCCTCTACGAAAATACTGCCATCTGAGCTCAAATATTCAACATTGTCTTTTTTATAAAACTTATAATCATATTGATCTCTTGCTAACATACCTGGACCATCCAAAAATGCAGTTGCTGTATTTTGACCTGTGATTTTATCCATTCCATAATATCCTTTAAAACCTTTGGAAAAAGCAACCTGTGCATATGGACATGCGTACATGTATGACATAGATGAATATCTTTCATTTAGTGCATAGTATTTCTTTCCTTCTCGATTTTTCCATGCATCAGAAACAGCTTTGGATAACTTCTTTACTTTGTCTTTTTGAGCTATGAATTCATCATCAACAGTTTGTCCTAAATATTGTGCACTTACATATGATTCTTCTTCTAAATAGGTCTTTTTATTCTTAGCTTTAACAAACTTCAAACTGTCAGTGCCATCGTTTGATACAAAAGATCCTTTCTTAGTGTACACATAAGTTTGTGTACCATACTGAGGAATCTGTGGATATGACTCTTTTAATATACCTGATTTACTAATTTCTATATTTATAAAGTTAGAATGAGCAGCATAAGTACCCTCAAATTTCTTTATCTTATCCGGAACAACTGTTTTTTTGGGTTTAGCAAAGGTTTTATCAGCTTTGATCTTGCTTATAGCCCCTTTTTCTTTTAACGCTGACAGAAGTACCCCTTCAGCCATAAGCTCATCTAAACTGCTAGAGCCACCTGAACTTACTACTGCCATAGCAACATTCTCTTTAGGCAAAACAATCAAACTACTATGATAAAACTTAGTATCTCCGCCCTTTTCCAAGGCCTTGATATTATACCTGTTAAAAGGATAAAGATTTACACTATCCCAGCCTAAGCCGTATGAAAAGATACTATCAGTGGCTGACGGCCAAATTCCTCTTGAATACTCCTTACTTTGCATAGCTTTTATAGCTTTATCTGAAAGTACTCCATTTGAATTTTTAGTAAATGTAGTTGCAAAGTTACATAAATCTTCTGCGCTGGAATAAATACCACCGCATCCTATGGCATTAAAATCTTCTACAGGTAAAGCTTTATCTATGCCAGTATAATAGGTTTTAGCTAGTTTGTTTCTATCAAAGTCACTAAGCGGTGTTTTGGTATCTTTCATCTTCAAAGGACCAGTAATGTTCTTAGCTATATAGTTTGTGTAGCTAGTCCCTGTAACCCGCTCCACTAAAATTTCAGCTAAATCAAAACCATCATTGCAATACACTGAATATTCTCCCGGAGCTGCCTTTAAACGTTGAGTTCTCAATTGTTTTAAAAGACTGTCATGAGCATAGGTACTATTGTCATTGAAAAGTATTGCATTAGAGAAAGAAGAGCCCATCAAACCGGAAGAATGATTTAAAAGCATTCTCACTGTAATCTTTTTATATCGCTTATCTGCCATCTTAAAATTTTTAATGTAGTGTGTAACCGGTGTATCAAGGTTAACCTTGCCTTCATCTGCCAGCTTCATTACAGCTGTGGTTACAAACACTTTGCTGATTGAACCTATACCATACATATTGTCAGCTGTTAGACTGGTATTACTTCCTTTTTCATATGTACCAGCATTGCCTGATAACACCATTTTGCCATTATCTATCAATGCATACTGGACACTTGTACACCCATAAGCAGAAACTAAAGCAGAAGCCTTTTCATCAGCAACCTTTTTTGTATCAATATAACTCTTTGCAACAAAGCTTTTAGCCTTAACATTTTGCTTATCAGGCTGTAGAAAGTTATTTTTCGGCTTTAATTCTTTAATAGACTTAGGTCCAAAATCCTGTGTGATTTGAGTATATGGAATTTTATTCAGCGGTACACCCGCTTCAGCTCCATTTGCTCCATAGGTTGTTACAGTTGAAGTTGCAATCATAGATGTCATTGCAAGAGCTGTAATTAAGTGTTTTTTAATCTTCATATTATCTCCCACCCTTTTTTACTTCTCAGCAATTATATTACATATTATTGCTGGTAAATACTATGTACTAATAAAAACTGGTATATATAGTAACTATTAAATAAGCCTATTATATAATGCTAATATTTCCAATGCAATATGAAGTGCATAACATACAGATTTGATGTAATAACAGACAGAAAAAGAACATGATTCCTACACTCAACTATTTATCAAAAAACATAACAAAACCCTATAAGACTAATCTTATAGGGTGGTTTTTCCAAAGAATATTATCTTCTGAAACCTCTGTTGTTCTGTTTTCTAGCTTTTCTGCACTCAGGACATCTCTGAGGTTCATTTTCAAATCCTTTTTCTTTGTAGAAAGCCTGTTCTCCTTCTGTGAAGATGAACTCTTTTCCACAGTCTTTACAAGTAATAGTCTTATCTGCCATTTCAACATTCCTCCTTTTCCATATAATTAGATTTAAAAACTGAATTAAACTACGTTCCTGAAAAAAGGGAATGTTGTTAACCGTATTAAATCCCGATAAAAGATCAAGATCATTTATCTTATTATATTGTAACACAGCCGTATCCATTTGGCAATCAAATACTTTTATTTGTAATGCATTAGATTTACTCAATGTAATCGTTCGCGGATATCTTTTCTATTTCTGTGTCGATTCCACCTAAGAGAAAAGAAAAAAGTGAAGGACACTCCTTCACTTTTAACTCATGAATTATACAAGAAGTTTTTCTACAAATAAATCTTTCTCATTTCTCAGATCTAAGAAACCATTGTCATCAAGTAAAAGCGGTCTAGTTAAATCGTTCATCTGAACCTGTATTACCTTACAGGTTCTTTTATCGTTCAAAAGTACCATCTCGCCCATAAAATAATTCACTATATGATTTATAAACATATCACAATAAGTTGGATCGAGTTTTCCAAGACTTTCTTCATGCAATATCTGTAATGTATCAAACGGCCCTTTGCACTCTTTTTCAGATCTTCCTGAACTAAGCTCATCAAACATATCAGCAATAGCTAATATCTTAGCAAACTTGTGAATTTTATCTTCTTTAATACCAAGCGGATATCCTGAGCCATCTCCTCGCTCATGATGCATAAGCACACCATAACTAACAGATGGATCCAAGTAAGGTATTTGTTTTACTATATTGTACGCAATAACCGGATGCTGTTTAAAAATTGCAAATTCATCTGAAGTCAGTCTTCCCTCATTAGCTATTATTCTGTCACTAAGCTCAGTTTTTCCCATATCATGCAGTATAGCTGAATAAGTTAATAAATTCAAATCTCTCTCATTCAAGCCAAGCCACTTACCAAGTATAAAACCTATAGCTGAAACATTTACACTGTGTCGATATATACTGTCATTTCCACTTCCATTCAATACTATATCACGGATAACTAATCCAGTAGCTTTAAACTCGTCTTGAATTTTTCTTGTAAATGCTCTTACATCATCCATACCTGTTGACTTAAGTTTATCTATGTTAGTAAATATATCCTTAAGATTTGAAGCAAATTCATTAAAATTATTGTGTATCTCCTCTACTGTGTTTTTTTTCACAGCCATAGCTTCTTCTATTTCTTCATCAACATATATATCTATTTTGTCAACTATATAGCTCTGTTTCAGCCTTTCAATAGCGCTTTCTGTAATAGCTACTCCTTTTGCTACCAATACTTTATCTTGAACATTTATGTCACTTGCAGATATCATTCCAGGTTCCAATTTGTCAATTGCTACAGTTTTTTTATTTGCTAACATACCGTTTCACCTCATAAAAAATTAATAAATCAGGATGTACTAGGTATATTATCGTTAGCTTTTTAGATTTCTAAATGGTTTTTTGCATATAAATTTACTTTTCGCTTAAATTATACTTAATTTAATATTTAACTTGCCTTTTAGACAAAGTTTTTTATACTTTTGCTTGTTTTTATCTTAAACATACTCAAAAGAAATAATGCTACGGCAAAACCTAATATAATCATCATACAAGGAAAAGCTTTCGCATAGTTTCCAGACTGCTGCACCCTTCTTACACCCTCAATAAGCCATCTTTGAGGGAAAAAATAAGATAACTTCTGCATAAAATCAGGCATCACATCTACCGGCCAAAAACATCCTGAAAGCATACTTGAAGGCGTTACTATAAATGTAGATATATAACCTGCCTGACTGGTGTTTTGAGCAAAAGCAACAATCGTTGATCCCAGCGCTGAACTTACAAGACTAAACACAGCCAGCATAAAAAATAATTCTACACTGTTCATTTTTACATCCATGCCTAGTATTCCGGTTATAAAAAATGATATTAAAGCTGCCTGTGTCAACAGCACAAACATACCTGCTAAAAAGTTTCCTATAAGATAAGTTCTTTCACTAGTTGGTGTTGAAAAAATTCTAAAATAAGTTCTCTTACGTTTCTCCTTCAATATAAAGCCTGAAACTGTGGACGATCCCAGTAACATAAACATTGTTACAAACCCGATACTCATTTCAGATAATGTATTATTCCTATATTGCCCTTTCAGTTTTATTTCCTTTACTTTTAGTTGATCGCTGTCTTTATATATATTATCAAAAACCTCTCTATTCCCATTACTAGCTCGGCTTATTTTCATAAGATTACTTATATAGAAATCTATATATTTTTTTATCCACGCCGTAGCATCCTGTCCTTTTATACTTTTTATATCGATTTTATTAATTCTTCCAGCATAAACCTTCTCGTCGAATGCACGTGGTATCATTACTATACAGTCTACTTTCTGATTTACAAGAACCTTCTTAATATCAGCTTTATTAACATATTTAACCCTATATCTAGATTGATTCTTAATAGAACGAACAAAGTCATCAGATAAAGTTCCACTTTTACCTTGATTATATATACCCACATTAATTTTGCTATCTCCAAATGATAATAAGTTTACTAAAGCAACTACAATAACTACAGGCAGTAATATATAGATAAATATATTTATCTTCTTCTTAAATACTATCTTAAGAGTGTTTTTTGCAATGATAAATGCATTACTCATATTATGCTGCCTCCTTTCTAAACATAATCGAAGAAATGATAATCAAAACAGCAGCTATAGCCATGTTTATAAACACTGCCGGCAGAACTTTTGATGTGTCTCCTCCATACACCGTACCGAATATAGCCTTATTAGTCCAGTTTACAGGAGATATATTTCTTATTGTCTGAAAAATTTGACCACCCATATTATCTACTTGTATATATCCGCCTGCTAGGAATACCATTATAGGCGTCCCCACATCGATAACGCTTCGCGCAGCATTTTGGTTTTTAAACACAAAACCCAAACTAATTCCTAAACTGACGACCATTACGATCTGCGAAAAAAGTACTAGGAGAACCAGTGGTATAGCATTTCCCCAATAAACTCCCATAATATATTTAGTAACTAAGAATTCTATAATTATCTGAAGCATAATGCTAAGCATAATACCCAGCATTTTTCCTGCAAGAAACTCGTATTTTCTAATAGGCGCCGCTAGAATTCTATTTTGTGTTCTTTCCTGTCTTTCACTTGTAATTCCTAATAAGCCATATACTGCACCATACATTATAATAAGAGTCGTCATCGTAACTGCATAATATCCTAAAGATGTTGGAGTTTTTAAAGCTCCGATGGATGTAATTTTAGTATATTCTGAGTCCCCATCGCCAGAAGTTAATACCTGTTTTAATTTTGCAGGATTTTCCTTAGCGATATTAGCTATTGTGTTGTATTCTTGGGCAAATGATCTTACTATAGTGCTTGACAACCCTGAAAGCAAACCGCTGTCACTGCTTCTATAGATTTTTATTTTATTATCATCAGACATAACTATAAGTGAATCATATTTCGTAATTTTCCCAAGTTCTTCCTTACTTTTTTCTATATCTTTTGTTTTTTTAAAGTTTATATTGTATTCTTTACCTTTTTCTATAATGTTAGTTTTAAAACTTCTCGCTGCCTCCGAATTGCTGGTTATACTATAAAGTACTTCTGCTTTTCCAATGTTGTTGTTAAAACCGCTCTTCAATGCTGCTCCTAAAACAGCTATTAATAATATAGGAAATAATATCATCATTGCCATAGACCTTTTATCTCTTAGGGTCTGCTTTATCTCTTTAATAATAATAATTGCTATATTCATCACTTCACCTCTAGTCTCTAAGCTTTCGACCTGTAAGTGTCAGAAATACAGTCTCTAAATCCGGCACTTTGTTCTCTAAATTATTTATGCGTATGTTATTTTCAGTAAAATAAAGTACCAATTTATCAAAGTTGTTTATGTCCTTTTGAGAATCTATCTTTACTGTATTTTCATTTATATCTACACCGATAACTCCAGATATCTTCAGAATGTCTTCTTCATTTACATCTTCAACATTACTTGCAGTGATAAATACAGTATTTTTATCTGTAACTATAGATTTAAGTTCTTCTTTACTGCCTTCGGCTATGAGTTTTCCATGATCAATAATCCCTATTCTAGTGCAAATATGCTCTATCTCCTCCATATAATGGCTTGTATATATGATAGTACATCCGTCCTCATTTAGTTTTTTCACAGCCTGTAATATATGATTTCTCGATTGAGGATCTATTCCAACTGTCGGCTCGTCCATAATAATGAGTTTAGGTGTATGCGCAATAGCACAAGCTATATTAAGCCTTCTCTTCATGCCTCCGGAAAAGCTGTCAGGCAAAGCCTTTGCCTTATCTAATAATCCTACAAATTCAAGAGCTTCCTTTGCACTTTTTTCTAGTACACTGCCCCTTAACCCATAAAGACTTGCAAAGAATTTCACATTTTCAATACATGTCAAATCCTCATAAATAGCTATATCCTGAGGCACAACTCCTATATTTTTCTTCGTAAAATTTGCTTCTTTTACCGAGTTCTTACCAAGTATAGCTATTTCGCCTTTAGTAATCGAAATAAGGCCGCAAATCATATTTATTGTGGTGCTCTTTCCTGCACCATTTGGACCTAGCAATCCATATATTTCTCCTTCTTTAATATTTAAACTGATGTTATCCAATGCAATAAAATCCTTATATTTCTTTGTCAAGTTATTTATCTTAACTATTTCCAATATTCTCACCCCTTAATAAGATTATAAAATAAGAGGCTGCTTTTCGTTAGTTAGAAAAGTAACCTCTTAAGCATGACAAAAGTCATAAAAAAGGGTAGAAAGTGATTTCCGTCGGCTGGAAAATGCCTCCTCCAACCACTTTCTACCCTATGCCAACTCTATGCATTTACAAAGTATTATTTTCTATATTACTTCTCACAAATAGTTTTTCTTGTTCAATTATTTGATAGTATTTTCTTAAGAGTTATCTTCATATTACTTCGCATATTATATAGTTATATCCTTTTAACAGCATACACAATTTATTCAAACACAGTTGAATTTTATATAACTTTCTTATAATTAAAAAAATCGGCTACCACCGATTTTTCACCTTCACTTTTCTCTTTACTCTATACTCTTTTCTCTTTTTAAACCTTTCCTTTAATGTAATATATAGCTATCTGTGTCCTGTGATCCAATCCGGTCTTGTCTAGTATAGTGCTTATATAATTTTTTACTGTACCTTCAGATATAAATAGCTTGGCCGCAATCTCTTTATTAGATAGTCCTTCGCTTATAGCTTCCATTATATCCAATTCTCTTTCTGTAAATTTAGTCACATCTATTTTTACCTTATTAAACCCGCTTTTGACCTTTTCCATAACCACGTCCTGCATAACACTGCTGCCGTTGTAGACAACTCTTATGGCATCTTTTATTTTATCCGGAGTGTTATTTTTGAGAATATATCCCTTAGCTCCGTAGCTTATAGCATCCTTAATATACTCATCTTCATCAAAGGTTGTTAGTATAAGGCACTTGGTTTGTGTGGATTTATTAATCTCTCTGATCGCTTCTACTCCATTCATAATAGGCATTCTGACATCCAGTATAGCTACATCCACATCGTGGCTTTCACAAAACTCTACTGCTTGTTTCCCATTTTCAACTGCTGCAAGTATGTCGAATTCTTTATCCATTCCAATGATAATCTTTAAACTTTCTCTTATTAACGAATCGTCATCTGCTATAAGTAATCTAATCACTAATAAATTCACTCCCTTACTATCGGCAAAAGCGTTATCACTGAAAATCCATCTGAACCATCTACTATCAATTTTCCATTAACACCCGCCGTTCTTTCATCCATACCCATCAAACCTAGTCCTTTTGAGTAGACATCGCATCCTTTTCCGTCATCTTTAACTTCTACCTTTATAAATTTGTTAAGTATCTGTATTTTTACCGATAAACTCTTTGCTGCAGAATATTTAATAGCATTAGTAAGGCTCTCATTCACATTATCATAAATTACTTTCCACTGCTTAAAAGATATTACATCCAGATTTCCTTCACAAAATAAATTGGACTTTATACCTGAACTCTTGGAAAATTTACTTAATGATAAATCCAGATTATTTATTCCCATTTGTTCAATCGCAGGTTTAATACTTCTTAACGTACTCCTTATATTTTCCATTCCATCTCTTAATACATCTATCGTAATTTGGATTAATGTTTTAGCCTTTTCTTGATCCACTTCTAAGAGCATCTTAGCAGCTTCTAGCTGCATAGTGCTTCCTGAAATAGTATGTCCTATCTTATCATGTATCTCTTGAGCAACTTTATTTCGCTCCTCCAGTTTAGATGTATATACCATCTGCTGTTCCAATTTCTCACTGCTTTCAAGATTTATCATAAGCATTTCATTCTTGCTTCTTAGCTTTTCATTATCTATCAAAATGTTACTTATCCTGTTAAAACTTTTCTGCAAAAGATCATAAAAGAAGAAACTCAAACATGAAAATAGTATGAATTGATTAATATATGAGCTATGAAAAATAAATATACCTTGAAGAACAAATATTACACCGATGATAACCTTACTAATTTTAGCATATAATAGTTCGATGAAGCTTAGTGACCAAAATATTATAAATAGCTTAATGCCATAGTAATATCCTATAGCAATAATTACCATAGCTAAACCTATAAGGACATTCTTAACGCTCTCTGGTTCAATTATTTCTTTAAGTACATTAATTATAATATAGATGAGCAGCACTGCCACTATGATTTCTACTTGTGAAAACTTATATTGAGGATTTTGTAAACAAGTTATGATAAAGTAAACAGTTATAATAGCTTTATATATAACAATAAATACTTCCAATATCTCACATCCTATATCAGCTTTTATAGAAAGCTTATTCATATATAATTTTATAATATGCCTGTCCTTAATTATACTATAATATAAGATCAATTATCATCCTATCTGTACCAGTTCATACTTTTACTAACGATTGACATAAAATAGTTAAAGTTATAATATTTATATAAAAACATTAAACGCTTTTATATTTTTATATTTTCGGAAAGGTCGATGACATTATGGATTTAGGTATCCTGACTTTGATATTAGTATATGTCGTCTTTCCCAACCTGCGTTATAGGCTTTTTTCTAGTAAGGTTATCAAAAAATTTCATCCTGAAAGCAATACTGTTGTTCTTACTTTCGATGACGGTCCTGATCCACGTTATACTCCAGAGCTTTTGGATGTACTAAAGAAAAATAACGTTAAGTGCACTTTTTTTGTACTAGCTAGTCAAGCTCAAAAATATCCTTATTTGATAAAAAGAATTGTTTCAGAGGGTCACTGCATCGGTCTTCATTCTTTAAAACATACTAATGCCATATTTACAAGCCCAATGAAAACAAAAAAAGATTTAGAGAAATCCATCAAAATATTAGGTGAACTTGGGGTTGACGTTAAAGTTTTCAGACCTCCTTGGGGAATGTTCAATCCAGTTACATGTCACTACGCTAAAATTCATAATTTCAAAATCATATTATGGTCTCTTCATGCAATGGACTGGAGCCGTTGGGTTAACTCAGATTATATAAAGCACAAAATTATAAAAAAAGTAAAACCTGGTGATATCATCTTGCTTCATGATGGTAGGGGTGCAAATCATGCACCTAAGCGAACTATAAGTGCGCTGAAAACTATTTTGCCCATTCTTAAAAAGGAAGGGTTTAATTTTGCTATGGCAAAGGATTTATAGTTCTGTCATAAATATATTTTAAGCTTGACGGAGGATAATTTAGAATGAACAATGTATTTAAGCCGTTAATTTCAGGTATAGATAATCTTATTGTAAGACTATGTGGTTGGACTCATATACCTTACACTACTACAAATTTCCTATATATAAGTAAGCATAGATACAAAGGAAAAACACTGCAGCTTAAAAATTCTACTATAATTAACAAGGGTGATATTGTAATCGAAATACATATAGATAATAAAAATTTGAAAAACATAAACACCACTAGTTACGTAAATTTAGTAAGAAGCTTTAAGTCTGAAATAAATGTTTTGAAAAAATGTTTTACTGAGCAGCAAAATTTCAAGAATGTAAAAGCTGTTTATGGTATTTCAGCATTCTTTCATATAACCTCGAGATGCGGTTTTGAAACTATGGAAATACAGAATCCGATAAGAAGAATTTTCACTTCCATATGGGAAAACCTCTTAAGACATGTACTTAAAACCAGTAAGAATAAACTTAGAAAGAATTTTGTGATTTCTAAAGAATGCTGGATTTCTAAAGATGACTTATTACATTTATAAAAAAGAGATAGGCTGTGCACAACTCTGTTGTGCAGCCTATCTCTTTTTATTTATCTTAGTATTGAGAAATATAATAAACTCCGTCTATATCCTCAGTACGAGTTACCTTATCTGTAGAAACTCTTATATTAGTCTTCCCATCAGCTGTAGCATAATAAAGATAATTATTATCTCCTGCATTTATGTAGAATAATCCTGCTACTGCAGTATTGTCATCATACCAATCATACCAACATTCATCCCATTCAATTCCAGTAAGTTTTTTAGGTTTCATTTGAGAATTAACACTGTAAATCCCATATTCTGAAAATAAGGTAGCATTGCTTTTATCATCTTGTCCACCAAGGTTTCTAACATGATAAGTTAGTTTTACACTTATCTTCTTTGCTGCAGACACTTTATTTCCTTTTACCGTTACTGCATATGAATTACCACTTGCATCATTAAATACTATTTTGTTAGATCCTAAATTAGCTACTTCATATGCTGATTTTTTATATATTTTTATAGTCTTTCCACTAGTGCTTAATGCATATGCCTTCCCTGAGTTGTAATTAAAATTGCTCGATCCATTTTTTATTCCGCTATTATATACATAATATCCATTTATCCATCTTCCTGACGAAACTGCATTATGATCAATAGGCTTCTTTGAATTAATTGCTTTTGCACTTCCAGTAGATAACTTTATAGAATACATTACCATACATTTTGTAGAGTATCGAGTTTCCTGTGGTTTTGTATTTACCATTAAATAAGCACTTTTACTATCTTTTTTCAAATAATAATTACTCGAAACTATACCTTTAGCTAAATACTTCTTACCTGTACCATCAGCTGAAACTGATGTAACATAATCTATTCTACCGCTTTTTAGTGAATTATAGTACACTCTGCCATTCATTGCAGCAAGCCAAGTATTTCCGTTCT
The DNA here is from genome assembly GCF_002029235.1 of Clostridium oryzae. Taxonomy (GTDB): domain Bacteria; phylum Bacillota; class Clostridia; order Clostridiales; family Clostridiaceae; genus Clostridium_AE; species Clostridium_AE oryzae. The sequence goes on along the minus strand of NZ_MZGV01000016.1, from coordinate 10,669 downwards.
TAACATCTGCCATATCAGCTATTTCTTTAGCATCTGAAGCACTCGCACAGTCAGATGCGGCGGCATATATCTTGCCTTCATCAGTCATATAATATATGTTATTATCATCTGCATATACATTAACTACATCTTCTGCGAATCGTTTTCCCTGTTTTTCAGAGCCATCATTAGCTACTCTTAAAAGTGTTGTTGAATTTTGACCAGCATAATAATATACATATTTCTTGGCAGGTATTATTCTTTTAGAATCATAATTTGGTACTATCTCTATACTACCGCTTCCATCAGCCGCTGCCTTAAATAGGTTACCATTACTCCTATAATAAATATACCCAGGATTGCTACTTGTCCCTCCATCCTTCGCACTTACGACTACGCCAGAACATAACATTAAGCAGCCCAACGTAATACCAATAATTTTTTTAATAAATCTGTTTTTCATGATACATCTCCCTTCATTTTGTTACCCAACAAATTTCTTATACCATAGTACTAGTCTTAAGCTCTTTAAAGACATGCTATAAAAAACTCGTTTGTTACATTATATATTTCGTAAATGGAAATATATTCTTTATGTAATTATAACCTATGTACCTATTATTTTCCACATAGTTAGAAATTTATTAAGCTCATTATTAATTCATATTAAATATATATCTTTCACATAAATTCCTAAAGATTAAAAAAATCGGCAATAGCCGATTCTTCAATTATCTCATATCATTTTTAGTATAATATGCTATTCCTATAGCCCCCGGTCCTACATGCACTCCTATTACAGGACCTATATCAACTATAGTCACTGGAATGCCATAGCTGTTCTGTATCCTTTCAGCTAAATCCTTAGCCTCATCTATACAGTTTATGTGATGTACTACAACTTCTCCGAGGCCGTAATCACTTATGTCAGATTCCATTCTTTGAACCATCGTATCTACTGCGCTCTTCTTCGTTCTAACCTTTGTAAGAATGGATGTAACGCCATCCTCAACTGTTAAAACAGGAATTATTTTAAGAAAATTTCCTATAAGAGCACTGGCTCTACCAATTCGTCCACCTTTTTGTAAATATTTAAGGTTATGTGGTATAAACAAAAATCTGCTTCTTTTCACGTTAAGCTTAGCTTCTTCAGTGACTTCCTGAAGAGATTTTCCAATCTTCGCGGCTCTAGCAGCAATTACTGCTGCAAAACCTAACTGCATACAATTTGAACGTGAATCTAGTATATTAATTTCAGCTTGAGGATTTTTATCTAATATCATATTTTTTGCTAGATGCGCTGTGGAATACGTTCCACTCATTTCTGAAGATATAAATATACATAATAATTTGTTTCCGGCTGATACTATTTTATCCATTGCATCATAGATTTCTCCCACAGGCGGTTGAGAAGATATGGGAATTCCTTTCTCCTCCATCAAATCATAGAAATCCTCATTTTTTATTTCTGTTTCTTTGAAACTTTCATCTGGAAACTTTACACTAAGCGATACTACAGTTATATCCAATTCTTTCTTTAAAGCTCCATTAATATAGCTAGTGCTATCAGTTAATATTTTTACAGCCATACTTTTTTCTCCTAAATATATTATTTTTATATATTGCGAACTAAGAAAGTACGTTAAATGAAGATAATATTTAGTAGTTAGTTTATGCTTTAAACATTGGTAAGAGAAAAGAGTAAAGAGTAGAGAGAAAAGTGAAGGAAGAAATTCTGCTATGCAGAATTTCTAAGAATTTAAATCTGATTATCGGCAGATAACTTTCTAAAAACTAAGATTATACCTAGTATTACAAAAGAACTATTAAAATAATTAAGATTATCTATACAATCAAAATTCAGCCCGGCTGAATTTTAACCTTCACTTTTCTCTTTTCTCTTTACTCTTAACTCTCATACCTATTTAATGCACCTTCTCTTAACTATTCCGTCTAGAGCATTTAGTTCGTCTTATATTTAATTTTAGCACTATTTTCTATATATAATCAAATCTTTAATCTTAACGATATGATGAACATTTTGCTTGTGAACAAACTTCTTTTACGATATAATAAACTGCATCTATTATTTCTAATGAAAAGGATGGTATTTAAGTGATAACTGTAACTAATGTAAGTTTAAGATATGGTGGCAGGAAACTTTTTGAGGATGTAAATTTAAAATTTACACCTGGAAACTGTTACGGCGTAATAGGAGCTAACGGAGCTGGAAAAAGTACATTTTTAAAAATACTTTCCGGTGAAGTGGAACCTAATACCGGTGAAGTTTCAATTGATGCAAATACTAGAATGTCTGTTTTAAAACAAGATCACTATCAATATGATGAATATAAAGTTCTTGATACTGTAATCATGGGTAATGAACGACTCTATTCAATAATGCAAGAAAAAGATGCCCTTTATGCAAAGCCTGATTTCAACGATGAAGACGGAATCAAAGCTTCTGAACTTGAAGGTGAATTTGCAGAGCTTAACGGCTGGGAAGCTGAGGCCGAAGCATCATCACTGCTCCAAGGTCTAGGAATAGGAACCGAACTGCATGACAAGATGGTTTCAGAGCTTACTGGTTCTGAGAAGATAAAAGTTCTTCTTGCTCAAGCTCTCTTCGGAAAACCTGGTATTTTAGTACTTGATGAGCCTACTAACCATTTAGATATAAACGCTATAAATTGGCTTGAGGAATTTTTAATTAATTTTGAAGGTACTGTTATAGTTGTATCCCATGATAGACATTTCTTGAATAAGGTTTGTACTCATATGGCAGATGTAGACTTTGGAAAAATTAAATTATATGTAGGTAACTATGATTTTTGGTATGAATCCAGCCAATTAGCACTTCAACTTATGAAGGACCAGAACAAGAAAAAAGAAGAAAAGATAAAAGAACTTCAGGAATTTATCGCCCGCTTCAGTGCTAATGCTTCCAAATCTAAACAAGCAACTTCACGTAAAAAACTTTTAGATAAGATAAACATAGAAGATATTCAGCCTTCCAGCAGAAGGTATCCTTATGTTGCCTTTAAACCTGAAAGAGAAGTTGGAAATGATATACTTAGAGTTGAGGGACTGACAAAAACTATCGCAGGTGAAAAAGTTTTAGACAATGTAAGCTTCACAGTTTCAAAAGATGATAAAATAGCTTTCGTTGGTCATAATGAAATAGGTATAACTACTCTATTTAGAATATTGACAGGAGAATTAAAACCTGATGCAGGTAGTTTTAAATGGGGTATAACAATAACCACTTCATATTTTCCTAAAGATAACTCCGACTTCTTTAACGACATAGATTTATCATTAGTTGACTGGCTGAGACAGTACTCGGAGGAGAAATCAGAAAGTTATCTTAGAGGCTTTCTGGGAAGAATGCTGTTTTCAGGTGAAGAAGCGCTAAAACAGGCAAAAGTTCTTTCTGGAGGAGAGAAGGTAAGATGTATGCTGGCTAAGATGATGCTTAGCTCTGCTAATGTGGTACTTTTAGATCAACCTACTAACCATCTCGATTTGGAATCTATAACCGCCGTAAATAACGGTTTAAGAGATTTTAAAGGAATTGTACTCTTTACTTCTCATGACCATCAATTCATTCAAACAATTGCAAACAGAATAATTGATATAAAACCTAATGGAAGTATATTTGATAAGCAAACAACTTACGACGAATATCTAGAAATAAAATAGGAATTCAGCTATGCTGAATTCCCACTTGCTCTTTTTCTCTCTACTCTTTTCTCTTTTCTCTTCCATAATTGATATAATGCGCTGAAATTGTGTTATACTAATGCTATGATAGTTAATACTAACTATCATAGAGAACATACTAGGTATAAACAAGGAGCAAATTAAATGAAATTTCTTATTAAATCAAATACTTTAGCCTCAGACCTTAACAATGAATTTTATTCCTGCATAGAGGATTTACTTGAGGATGATTTAGTACAGCAAATGCGGCTTTTTAAACAACACTGCAATACAAACTGTTTAGATCATTGTATATATGTAGCATATTTCAGTTATGTCATATGCAAGACCTTTGGATTTGATTTTTCATCTGCTGCCAGGGGTGGTCTGCTTCATGATTTATTTCTATATGATTGGCGCACAACTAAATTAAACAGAGGAAAACATGCCTTTAGACATCCCCAGATAGCCCTAGATAATGCTAAAACCATATTAGATCTCAACCTTATAGAACAGGATATAATAAAGAAACATATGTGGCCTCTTACAATAATACCACCGCGATATAAAGAAGCTTTTATAATATGTATGGTAGATAAGTATTGTGCCATTTTAGAGATACTTGACTATTACATAAATAAGTAAAAAATGGTTACACCCTATGTCGGCTAGTTCCGCTGCGTTAAGCAATTACACCCTTGCTTTTATGCGGATTTTCGGATTCCTTACGAGGACGCTTACGCTCTGACGTCGGAATCTAATCGAAAATCCTGTAAAGCCAAGGAGTAATTGCTAAACTCGCTCCAATGCCTCGTCGGGTGTAACCATTTTTAATGCCCTAACTCTTAATTTTTACATAATACTTTTATTTTATTAATGCTATTACCTTTCTATCTTAGTTCACTAATTTCAAATTATATTACTGTTTCTTTTTAACTTCTTCGTAAACCACGCTGTATCGTTTTTTTTATTTAATGCCCATCTTTCTTACTCTTTAGGGGTACAGCCTGATTCTAATGAAAAGTTATCCACAATTGGCAAAATACATAAATTCCTAACGAGTAAAAAAAGACTACATCCTACGTAGGCTAATTCCGTTCATTAAGTAATTACACCACATCTTTGAGGCAAATTTCCTAATGGCTCATAACTCGGCTGCGCCTCAAACAATTCGCCATCTTAACGGAAATTCCCCTCAAAGACATGGGTAATTACTAAACTCACTCCAAATGCCTACTTCTGATGTAATCTTTTTTATGCCCTGACTCTTAATCTTCACAAATTACTGTTATTATATATCTATATCTTTTTAACACACTATTTACTTAATATTGAAAGTTGTCTGTTGATACTCAGATTTAAATTCTCAGAAATTCTGCCTATCAGAATTTCTTCCTTCACTTTTCTCTTTACTCTTAACTCTTTTTATATTTATTCCTTTTTATCAAACAAACTTAATTGAATAGAATTCAGTTTATTTTCATAGGATGGCATTTTTGTAGAGATGCCGTATTTATAGCAGGCCTCTTTAAACGTCTCTGATATTTTCTTATAATTATTAGCCCCGCAATAATAATTTTCTCCGAATCTTTTCTGATATTTTTGTGATAGCCCCGGAAATTTCTTATCCAGTTCCTTATAATAATAATCCCTTTGAACATCTCTTAACGTAACTCCAAAGGTTGGGTAAATAAATTTACCGCCATATTCCTTGGTCTGCTTTACTATGTTGATTATATTTTTCTCATTATCCTCAATAAACGGAAGTATAGGCATCATTGTCACTCCAGTATCAATACCCAAAACCGACAATACTCCCATTGCTTTTAATCTGTCAGACGGAATCGGAGCAAAAGGTTCTACTTTTCTAGCTAGAACATCATCTGTAGTTGTGAGTGTAAATGCAACTACTGCGTATATTTTGCTTATTTCTTCTAATATGTCAATGTCTCTCATCACCATATTGCTCTTTGTCGTCATGTGAAGTGGATAGCCATAATCTGCAATTATCTTGAGAGTTTTTTCAGTAAGCTTATACTTCTTCTCCGAAAATGTATATGGATCACTCATAGCACCCGTTCCAATAGTCGCTTTTTTTCTTTTCCCGCTGAGTTCTTTTTTTAGAAGTTCAGCTGCATTAACTTTGACCAGCACATCATCAAAATTATCTATACCATAACACTTGCTTCTAGAATCACAATATATGCAGCGATGTTCGCAGCCTCTGTATATATTCATTATATATTTTATTCCAAACCAAGAACTTGGATTTTTATTAATACCTAGAATATGCTTGGCATTTATTTCTTTTATCATATTACTTAACCTCTATATATTATTTTCGCTTCAATAAGCTATTGCTAATTAGCTTACAGTTTTATACTTTTTATTAGATTATATCTAGCTAAATCATTCATTTAGTTCATAATATATTTATTATATCAAAATAACTTACATAAAAACAAAATAAAGTTTATCTAGAGTGGCCCCGCTTATGCCAACTGTCTTATTTTATTCCATTTTACGTTTATGGTATAATATACTAGTTAATTACCTAGTAAAAGAAGGAGAATTCGCATGACCATGGAAAAAATTTATGAAATAGCAAACGATGTATTCGAAGCAGAAGCCAATGCCGAGAGACTTAGCTGGGTATTATATACTGCAGGCTATGATTTTGGTGTTGAAGAAGCCTATAACAAAATAAATGAAAAATTATCTTCAGAAAGATCATTTGAATCGATAGAAAAATTGTATGAGAATGATTCTGATCTTACTGAAAAGCAAAAAAGGGAAATAGAAATTCTATATAATAAATTCAAGCCATTTCATCTTTCAAAAGAAGTTAATGAGCTGTCTCTAGAGATAGATAAGCTTACAAATGAGCTGTCAAAGGTTCTCAATAGTCACAGGAGCAAGATAAATGGTAAAGAAATATCGTCAGTAGATATAGCACAGATTCTAAGTACAGAAGATAATCGCGAGAAGAGAAAGGAAGCTTTTCTTGCAAGAACTCAAGTAAACAGACCTTTAGTTGAGCAAGGTTTTGTTAAACTTATAGAGCTTAGAAAAGAATATGCAAAACTCAGAGGTTTTAATGATTTTGTAGAACTTAAACTTGATGATGAAGAACTGAATACGGAATTATTTGCAGATTGGAAGTCTCAGCTTAAAGGTGTGCTTCCTAAGATGAAGGAAGCTAGGACAAAAGTCGCACAGAAATATTTAAAGATCGATAAGCTGATGCCTTGGGACCAAACCTATGTTGTGTCAAAAATAGCCCCTGCTATGAATAAAACTGTAGATATGTCAAACTTCTATTCAGTATTAAGAAAATTCTTTCTTAAATTTGGATTAGATTTATCAAAATATAATATAACCTATGATGTATTTCCTCGAGCAAACAAATCAGAATGGGGATATAATTTTCCTATAGAGGTAGCCAAAGACTCCAGAATATTGGCTAATGTTAAAAATCTCTATAATGAATATAACGTGTTGCTGCATGAAAGTGGTCACGGAATTCATTCATTCTTAATGAATCCTTGTGAAACTGTATTAAATGCCGGCGTAAGCGGAATAATTTCTGAAGGAATAGCAAATTTATTTGCAAGTTTTATCTATGAAGAGATATTTTACAGGGACTTTTTGGGTAATGATCCGGAGGTTAAAGAGCAATTTGCTGCGCTTAAAGAATACAGTAAAATCAATTCACTTAGAGCGATAAATGATATTATGTTTGACCAAGACCTTTACAGAAATGAAATAACAAGCCTAGATGACATAAATAAACTTGCGTTTAAAACTCAAAAAGAACTTCTCGGCGAAGAAGCTTACGCAGATGAATATCCATGGGGATACAGAATTCACCATACTACTCATCCTATATATCTTCATAATTATTTTATGGGAGATGTTACCTGCGAAATGCTTAAAAAAGTATTCTGCAAAACTTATAACTGTAGTTCAATCTTAGAGAAACCATTACAATTTAGTGAATTTCTGATAACAAATGTAATAAGTCCATCAGGAATGTATGCATACCCTGACTTATTTAAGAGAATCAGCGGTGAAAAATTTTCACTAAAATATATGCTATAGGAAGTGCATTATGTTAAATAGTATTCATAGAATCGCAATACCATCAATTTTGGATGTAGGTAAAAACAATTTAAAAAACATAGGATATTTAGTAAATAAGAATGGCTTTACTAAAGTTGGTGTTTTTTTTGGCAGTGGTCTTTTTGAGCTGTTTGGAAAGCAAGTTATATCTTCTCTTACTGATAACTCAGTAGATATTGTGTATCAGCAGGAGATTGATACGATAAGTATGGATGATATTGTTAAGCAAGCCTTTGCTCTATCAAAAGATATAGAAGTAATTATAGGTATAGGTGGAGGTAAGGTACTGGACGCCTCCAAATATATGGCCTTTCTAAGGAAAATTCCATTTATAAGTGTACCAACGTCCACTTCAAATGATGGATTCTCAAGTTCAAACGCTTCTCTTATAATTGGTGGTAAACGTACATCTGTCAACGCTGTAATGCCTTATGGAATAATAGTGGATGTTGATGTAATAAGAAATGCACCTGAAAAGTTTCTGTTTTCAGGCATAGGCGACCTTGTCTCAAAGATAACTGCGTTATATGACTGGCAATTTGAAGAAAAGATGGGTAAAGCCATAATGGATGACTTTGCCGTGATGATATCTAAAAAAGCTGTAAACAGCTTTGTAAGGACTCAATTCAGCACAATTAAAGATGACTTTTTCCTCAAAGAATTGGTAGATTCACTAACAATGAGCGGAATAGCTATGGAAATTGCCGGAGACAGTGCTCCATCAAGCGGCAGCGAACATCTTATATCACATGCATTGGACAGTTTCTGCGAAAAAACTCAGCTGCACGGAATACAAGTTGGAGTTGCAACATACCTTATGAGTAAGGTTCAAAAACACAGATATGAGAGAATCACGAAAGTTTTTATTTCTACTGGTTTCTTTGAACATGTAAAAACGCTTAGTATGAAGAAATCTGATTTTGAGAAGGCTATATTGATGGCTCCATCTATAAAACCAAACAGGTACACTTTCTTGCATGTACAAAAATATAGGGATTTAGCTATAAAGCTTTTATATGAAGATGCTATTCTAAAAAATATACTTGTTTAAATTGAAAAAGAATTCAGCTCCAGCTGAATTCTTTTTCATACCCTTCTCATTTACCTATTAAACAATCTTTAATTCCCAATACCCTGTATTACCATAGTGAAAGACTTTTATTCGATCGATATCTCAACTATATCTCCTTTAGAACTTTTTATTTCAACAATCTTGCCTACAGTGCCTGATTCAATAGCATCCTGGATTATTTTCATATCTACATCTCCAACATCATGTACATCCATAGGAATCTTTCCAAACATCTTAAGCATTCCGCTTACAAATTTAATTGGAAATTGCAGATTTACTGTTTCACCCTTTTCAGCTGTAATCACTTTTATTCTCAATACTCTATCTTCATTGACATGTTGATTAAATAAAGGTGTTTCTGGAAGCCTTTTACTATTTAAAGCTTCTATTAATTCAGATGCTTTTTCAGAACTTATCTTTCCCTCTTCTACCATCTTTAAGATTTTCATTATTTCTTCTTGCATTTTTACTCCTCCAAAACCCATTAAACTACTTATTCTTTTAACATTTCAACTGCCTGATCAGCAGTTATCTCACCTTTTTCAAGCATATCAATTACAGATTTCTCATTATTCTCTTGTTTTCTTACTACCTCATAACCCATAGCTGAAATTACATCATCCAGTTTTGCTCTAACAGTAGGATAAGAAATACCCAATTCCTTTTCCACGTCTTTTATGTTCCCTCTGCACTTAACAAAAATTTCTATGAATTTCTGTTGTTCATTAGAAAGATACTCAAATTTTGACATCTTAAAATTATTTTCCACTATAGTTCCGCACTTCAAACACTTAAGTTTCACTATTCTAAGTCGGGAAGAACATACAGGACATCTGCTTAAGACCTTATAATCCATAAAGTCACTTCCTTTCTTAGGCTAATTATATTATATGTGGTAAATAAAATCAATACCAAAATTAAATATTTTAATATTACAATTAAAATATTTAATTTATAGAATAAATAGGTTAATCAAATTGAATTAGAATCTTATATGTATTGATATTTTCATTAACTATATGCTAAAGAAAAAATCGGCTAACAGCCGATTTCCAAAACATAAAAGATTGAGAAAATATTGAATTAACTTAATATATTAAAACTCTCAGCATAGCTGAATTTCTTCCTCATTTTCTCTTCTATTTCATCTGTAATCCTTCGTTTAGCTCTGACCAGTTACTAACAACCCATTTATTTTTTTCATAAGTAAGTACAACTGTAGTAGTTGCTTCCTTACCCTCGTCACCTTTTCCTTCTAATGTTACAGTTACATTTTTACCATTATATTTCTTGCTTTTAACCTTTGCACTAGCTAAGTCATATACACCAATTTCAGGATCACCTACAACCATATAATAGTTACTCTCATATATTACAGTTAAAAACTTAACTATCTTATTTTCATATTTTTTTGAATAGTATTTTCCCATACTAGTTTTCTTTTCGATGTAAGCAAAGAATGCTTTATCGCTCTTAATTTTTGAACTGATTTTTCCATATTCCCTGCCCTCTACGTCTATTGATTTTCCATTAACTCCAAGTCCAAACAGTTTATCAAATGCATAAAATGCTTTGAAACTTATTTCTACAGCCTGCTTATCTGTAATCTTTTTACTGCTTTTTGCAAAAACATTACATCCTAATGTAGATATAAGTATTGCTAACACAGTAATAATACTAATTAAATTTTTTTTACTTTTTAATAATTTCATTGTACTCCCCCCGTAGAAAAAAATGATATTTATTTAATTTTCTACTATCATATACGTGACAAATTATAGGAAAGTTTAGCTG
>NZ_MZGV01000015.1 GCF_002029235.1 Clostridium oryzae | reverse complement strand
TATTATTATTTTTTTCGATAAAAATTATCAATTTTATATTTTATTTGGTATAATAAAATATGGATTTAATAAAAATGAGGTGAGCATATGAGTATTTATAATAATCCACAATTAGATGAATTAGACTATCAGATTCTAGAAATTCTAATAAAGGATTCTAGAACTCCGTATTTGGAAATAGCAAGAATGTGCCATGTAAGCGGAGGTACAATTCATGTAAGAATGAAAAAGATGGAAGATATGGGTATAATTAAAGGAACTAAGCTGCTTATTGATACTTCAAAACTTGGTTATGATATATGCTGCTTTTTAGGAATTTATTTGGATAAATCATCCTCCATTTCTTATGTTCTTGAAGAAATGAAAAAAATTAAAGAAATTGTTGAACTCCACTACACTACTGGCGACTATTCTATATTTGCAAAAGTTATATGTAAGAGCATAGCCCATCTTCAAGATCTGCTTATGAATAAGGTACATATAATTAATGGAATTCAGAGAACTGATACGTTTATTTCATTATCGCAGCCTATTGATAGAAATATACAATTTTAGTGTAGATGTATATCAATTTCAACAATATTTTCATAATATACAATGATTAATAGTCATATTTTTTTTATTTTTAGGCAAAATAAAATTGCAAGTATATAAAAAGGAGATGTATACTATGAAAATTTTGGATTCAATAGCATTATTACTTGTAGTAATAGGCGCTGTTAACTGGGGATTGATAGGCTTTTTCCAATATGATCTGGTTTCAGCTTTATTTGGAAATATGACAGCAGCAACAAGAGTAATATTTGCTCTTGTAGGAATTGCAGGATTGTATTCTATTTCGTTTTTTGCAAGAGATAGAGTTGTTATTGATGAAAAGTAGTTTCTGCTCCTATAATATATTGTGTAAATGATTGAAGAAGATATGTTTGTATTAAGTCTATAACAAAGATAGTCTCTTAATGGTATAAAACCATTAGGAGACTATTTTTTATACTTCCCTTTTATTATTCTGCAGCTGAAGCTTCTGCTAATAGCTTATTGTAGCTTTCTATTATTGTTGTTCTAATACTATTACTTAGATTATTCTTTTGAACTTTATCTAAATTATCTAAATAAATTGGCTTATGTATTATAAGTTTTATTGTACACTTTGTAAATTTTTTGTTTTCCTCGAAGCCTTTGTAACTTCTAAATATTGTCACAGGCACAATAGGTGCATTAGCTTTGATTCCGAGTTTGAGACTCCCCTTCTTAAATTCACCTATATTATCACTTTTGCTTCTAGTGCCCTCGGGAAAAATAACCATCGATGTATACTTTTTAATATTTTCTGCACCTGTATTTATTGAAGAAATGGCTTCTCTAGGATTATCCCTATCTAAGAAAACACAGTGTATCAGCTTCATCCAATAAGCGATGAATGGCAGTTTTTCTACTTCTTTTTTAGAAACAAGCGCCACCCGTCTATCCATGGATGCAAGAAAAATTGGAATATCAAAATAACTCTGATGGTTTGATACAAAAAGGCAATTCTCCTGAGGTAGATTTTCTTTACCATGTACTTCAAGATTAACGCCAGTTATTTTAAAACAATATTTTGCCCAATTACTTACTACAATATATGGATCTTCTTCACGTGCTTTTTTAGAGAATACTTTCTTTAGCCTTTTTACAAGCATAAAATAGAAAATTTTAAATATTAAGTAATACGTTTTCATGCAATTATCACCGCCAAAAATAATTATATACAAATATATTATACATTATTTTTGGTACTATTGTCATATTATTAACTCGATAAAATAAATTTAATTTATATAACTTGTTAAGGAGGAATTGGATGAGTAACAGCTATAAATTGTTAATAATATTATTATTGACCTTTACTATGCTATTTGGGGACGGATGCGAAGCAAAACAAGTGGCTACAGTAAATTATAACTCCAAATTGGTAGTCCATTATATAAATGTCGGTCAGGGAGATTGTTCACTAATACAAATTGAAAATAAAAATATATTAATAGATGCCGGACCTAACGATGCTGCAAACAGTGTTGTAAATTATTTAAATTCAGCTGGTGTGAAAGGCTTAGATCTTATTATAGCTACTCATCCACATGAGGATCATATTGGCGGGATGGCCAATGTTATAAGAAAATTTCCTGTTAAAATTATGTATGCTCCCAGAAAAATAAGTTACACAGAGGAGTTCAATGACATGGTAGCAGCACTGAGAAGCAAAAAAATGAAAATACATGTAGCTATTGTTACGGGAATGGAACAAGTACTACTAAAAGGAAGTGACTATGAGCTCAAAATTTTAGCACCGCTTCATGAAAACTATGATGAAGTAAATAATTATTCAGTAGTATGCAAGCTTCAATACAAAAACACGAGCTTTTTATTTACAGGTGATGCTGAAAGCCCTGTTGAAGATGAACTGCTGCAGAAAGGTTCAGATATAAAAGCTGACGTTTTAAAAGTTGCTCATCATGGCAGCAGATACTCATCTACTCAGGAATTTATTAATAAAGTCAGTCCTAAAATTGCAGTTATATCCTGCGGAAAAAATAATGATTATGGTCATCCAGCTCCAGATACGCTAACAAGGCTTCGTGAAGCTGAAATTAAAACATATCGTACGGATGTAACGGGAACTGTTGTCATATTAAGTGATGGTCAGAATGTCAGACGCTGGCAGCCTGAACATGTCTATTAGTAACATATATAGAGCCAATTCTAGGAATATTGACTTTTATATGCTATTGAGATAATATAAATAATGTTATACATATATAGATAAATGGGAGTGAGCAATATGTCAAGTACAAGAGTAAGAACAAGATTTGCACCTAGTCCTACGGGATATATGCATATTGGTAACCTTAGAACAGCGCTTTATGCATATCTTATTGCAAAACATGAAGACGGAGATTTTATTCTTAGAATTGAAGATACAGACCAGGAACGATATGTAGAAGGTGCTGTTGATGTAATATATAACACAATGAAAATGACTGGCTTAAAACATGATGAAGGTCCGGATATAGGCGGAGATGTTGGACCTTATGTGCAAAGTGAGAGAAAAGATATCTATCTTAAATATGCTCAAATGCTCGTAGAAAAAGGCGAAGCATACTACTGTTTCTGCAGCAAAGAAAGATTAGACATGATAAGAGCTAATGCAGAAGCTCTTAAGAGACCTTATAAATATGATAAGCATTGTGCTAATCTATCCAAAGAAGAAATAGAGGAAAACTTGAAAAAAGGCCTTCCTTATGTAATAAGACAGAACAACCCAACAACAGGGAAAACAAGATTTGATGACGTAATTTATGGAGTTATTGAAGTTGAAAATTCAGAGCTTGAAGATATGATACTAATTAAGTCAGATGGACTTCCAACATATAACTTTGCTAACGTTGTAGATGATCATTTGATGGGAATTACTCATGTTGTAAGAGGAAGTGAATATTTATCTTCTGCTCCAAAATATAACAGACTCTACGAAGCTTTTGGATGGGAGGTACCTATATATGTACACTGCCCTCCTATAATGAAAGATGCTCATCATAAGCTTTCAAAGAGAAACGGAGATGCTTCCTTTGAAGATTTACTTGATAAGGGATATCTTAAGGATGCTGTACTCAATTATATAGCATTATTAGGCTGGAATCCTGGTACGACACAAGAAATTTTTTCACTGCAGGAACTTATCAGAGCTTTCGATTATAAAAAAATAAATACATCCCCTGCTATATTTGATGATGTTAAGCTTAAATGGATGAATGGGGAATATATTAGAATGCTTCCAATTGAAGAATTCCATGAATTAGCAGTACCTTATTATAAACAAGTAATTAAAAAAGATTTAGACCTAAAGAAGATATCTGAGCTTGTTCATACACGTACAGAGGTGTTAAGTGAGATACCTGACATGGTAGATTTTTTTGATACACTTCCTGAATACAGCATTGATATCTACACTCATAAAAAGATGAAAACAAATGCTGAAAATTCACTCGAAGCTCTTGAGAAAGCATTGCCAGTGCTTGAAGCAATCGATAACTGGAACTTCGACAGTGTACACGATGCTGTTATGGCACTAATAAGTGAATTAGGAGTTAAAAATGGTCAAATGCTTTGGCCGCTGAGAACTGCTCTTTCCGGAAAAGCTTTCACACCAGGCGGTGCTTTTGAAATAGCCGATATAATTGGCAAAGAAGAAAGCATTAGAAGAATAAAAACTGGAATAGAAATGTTAAAATAAACGATATAAATAAAATCCACGAATGTAATATGTCACTCGTGGATTTTATTTATTATGTTATACTTAACTTAAACTAATTTATTTCTCGTATTAAATTTACCATTTCTATTGCTCCAAGTGCACATTCATAACCCTTATTACCTGCTTTTGAACCTGCTCTTTCAATAGCCTGCTCTATATTTTCTGTAGTAAGGACTCCAAACATTACTGGTACAGGAGAATTTAGTGAAACCTGGGCGATACCTTTAGACACTTCTGTACATACATAATCATAGTGTGAGGTTGCACCTCTTATAACTGCTCCCAAACAGATTACAGCATCATATTTTCCTGAATTAGCCATTTTTGATGCAATAAGTGGTATTTCGAAAGCTCCAGGTACCCATGCAAGTTCAATACTATCATCATGTACATCATGCCTTCTAAGGCCATCTAAAGCACCATCTATCAATTTTGAAACTATAAATTCATTAAATCTTGCTGCAACAATACCTATCTTAATATTATTTGATACTAATTTGCCTTCAAATATTTTCATTTATTTCTTCTCCTTCATTATTAATAATTTAAAATATGTCTCATTTTCTGTTTCTTGGTTTTAAGATAAAACGAATCATATTTAGATGCTGGTATTTCAATGGGCACTCTTTTTATGACCTTCAATCCATAGGAAGACAGCTGCTCTATTTTATCAGGATTATTTGTCATTAACGCTAACTCTTTTACCCCTAAGTCTGTCAAAATTTGTGCAGCAATATTGTACTCTCTTAAATCCTCTTTAAAACCTAAAGCTATATTCGCTTCAACAGTATCTAAGCCGTTATCTTGAAGTGCGTAAGCTTTTAACTTGTTAATCAGTCCAATGCCTCGTCCTTCCTGCGACATATATAAAAGAATTCCTCTTCCGCTTTTCTGAATTTGAGTCATTGCAGCAGCAAACTGTTGCCCACAATCGCAGCGTAATGAACCAAAGGCATCTCCCGTTAAACATTCAGAATGGACTCGGCATAAAACAGGTTTACCATCTGAGATATCACCTTTAACCAATGCTATATGATGTTCTCCATTAATTTTATTTATATATCCATAAGCAGCAAACTCACCATATTTTGTTGGCATTTTTGTTTTTACTGCCTGCATAACTAGTTTTTCTTTCTGCATTCTATATTCCTGCAGTGATTTAATCGTGATAATTTTCAGCCTATGTTCCTTGACAAAATTAAGCAGCTGAGTTTCCCGTAGCATTTTACCATCATTCCCCATTATTTCGCAGCAAAGACCACATTCTTTTAGCCCCGAAAGCCTCATCAGATCAACGGTAGCTTCTGTATGTCCATTACGCTCAAAAACACCATTTTCTCTAGCGATTAATGGAAACATATGACCAGGTCTGCGAAAATCTTCAGGTTTAGAGTCCCCATTCACACATTTTAAGGCAGTTATAGAACGCTCTACAGCCGAAATTCCTGTAGTCGTATCCTTATGATCAATAGATACAGTAAATGCTGTCTGGTGATTGTCAGTATTATTTGAAACCATTGGTGAAAGGGCTAGTTTAGATGCGAGCTTGCTATTCATTGGCATACAGATAAGACCTTTACCATAGGTTGCCATGAAATTAACATTTTCTGTAGTAGCAAACTCAGCCGCACAGATTAAGTCTCCTTCGTTTTCTCTATCTTCATCGTCTGTTGTTACTATAATTTTACCTTGCCTGAGATCCTCTAGAGCCTCTTCAATTGTATTGAATTTAAACATAATCATATTCTCCTTTCAGATATTAAATCCATTTCTTTTTAAAAAATCAATCGTTATTTTACCTGAACTTTGTTCATTTTGATTATCCAAGTTTAAAAACTTATGAACATATTTGCCTAAAACATCTACTTCAAGATTAACGGCATCACCAATCCTTTTTTCAAATAATGTTGTATTGTTGTATGTATGCGGCATTACAGACACTAGAAAATTATTTGAATTTACTTTAGCTATCGTTAAACTGATTCCTTCCATTGTAATAGAACCTTTTTCTACAATGTATTTTATTATATTTTGATTGGCAGTTACTGTAATCCAAACGGCATTATCATCTTGTTTAAAACTCTGAAGAATTCCAGTATCATCTATATGTCCAGATACAATATGTCCTCCGAAGCGTCCGTTTGCCGGCATTGCCCTTTCAAGATTTACATTCATTCCAGTCCTCAATAAGCCTAAAGAACTTCTACTTAATGTTTCGTTCATTACATCTGCAGTGAAGATTTTACTTTTGTAACTGCTTACAGTGAGGCAGGCTCCATTTACAGCCACACTATCACCTATTTTTAAATCTTGGAATATAAAATCAGCTTTTACCGATAATTTTGTGGAGATTTTTCCCTTCTCTAAAGTCACTACCTTTCCTATTTCCTCTACAATGCCAGTAAACATTTATTCACCTTCTTTCATATCAAATTCTAATAAAATATCTTCGCCTAAAACTGTGATTTTTCTGTTTACAAATTTAAATGCATCTTTAGGGTTATCAATACCAACGCCGCCGACAGATGGTATCGCTTGAGAACCTCCAAATATTTTAGGAGCAATATACGCTTGAATTTTATTTACTATACCACTGTTTAATGCATTGTAATTCAGCGTAGAACCACCTTCCAGTAGTATGCTGTCTATATTTTCACTGCCAAGCTGTGTCATCAATATATTTAAATCTAAATATTCATCTTTTTTTGGTGTGTTTATAATATAACAGCCTTTTTTCTGAAGCTGTGTCACCTTTTCAGTGTTTTCTGCAGCAGTAGCTATATATGTCGGAATTTCATTTGCAGTTTCTACGATTTTTGATGACAGTGGTATTTGCAAATTGGTATCACATACAATGCGTTTTGGGTTTCTGCCATTTGGCATTCTGCAGTTAAGCATTGGATCATCAGCTAATACTGTTCCAATGCCAACCATAATAGAGGAATATTTATGCCTAGAGGTATGTACATGTTTTCTGGCTGCTTCACCTGTAATCCACTTAGATTTTCCTGTACGAGTTGCAATTTTACCATCCAGCGTCATCGCATATTTCATTACAACAAATGGAGTCCTAGTTTTTATATAATGAAAAAACACTTCATTTAATTTTAAACATTCATTTTCTAGAACTCCGGTTTTTACTACAATTCCATGCTTTTTTAGCACATTGATTCCCCTTCCGGCGACTAATGGATTTGAATCTTTTGAACCAATTATTACAGTACTAATTTGGCTTTCAATAATTGCTTCTGTGCAAGGAGGTGTTTTTCCATAATGACAGCAGGGTTCAAGAGTAACATACATTGTTGCACCCTCTATTGATTTTTGGCATGAGGCAATAGCATTTCTTTCAGCATGTAACTTCCCATATTTTTCATGATAGCCAGTTCCAATAATCTCATCGTTTTTTACGATGACGGCACCTACCATAGGATTTGGATTTACAAACCCACATCCCCTTTTTGCTTCACTAAGTGCTATTTTCATATAGTACTCATCATTCACTCATATCAGCTCCTTTTGGGCGTAAAAAAGCGCCCTAAAAATTTATTCAGGGCGACACTATATTAGAGTATGTAAAATGTTTCAATGCATATGTCAATGAAAAATATAAGCCCTGAAATGATAACATTTCAGAGCTTATTATTACGAAAACAAATATGCATATCAAAAAAAACAAATATACAAACATACAAACATAATAATCTTCCTTTTATCCAGACTTATATACTGTCGGCCTCGGAATTTCACCGAAATCACACCTTACGGTTCGTGGGCTATACCACCGGTCGGGAATCTCACCCTGCCCTGAAGATTTATTTAATTTTATTAAGTATAGCATTAGTCGTTTTTATTGTCAACTTCTTTCTTTTTTACATTTTTTCAACAATGTCAACTCCAAGCAAATTTAGACCGTTCTTTATTACCTGACAGGCACCTTCAACCAGTCTAATTATTGCATTTTTAAGATCAATATCATCAGCATTGAGTACACTGTGAAGATTGTAGAATTTATTAAAAGCCTTTGCTAAATCAATTATATATCTTGTAACTATTGATGGTTCATACTTTTCTATGCTGTTTAAAATATATTCTTTAAATGCAGCAAGCTGCTTTACTAATTCAAACTCTTCTACTTCCGTAAGTCTTGTAAAATCTACATTTTGTGGAATATTTCCAGCTTTTCTTAAAACGCTTTTCCCTCTTGCATAGGTATATTGAACGTATGGGCCAGTTTCTCCATCGAAACTAAGCACTTCCTTCAAATCAAAAACTATATCATCTTCCCTATTGTTTTTTAGATAATTAAATATTACTGCTCCAATACCTATTTTTTCTGCTACAGTTTCTTTATTTTCCAGATCAGGACTCTTATCATTTATAACTTCTAACGTTTTTTGTACAGCTTCATTTAATAAATCATCTAGGAAAATTACATCTCCCTTTCGTGTAGACAACTTTTTATCCGTAAATTTGACCGGACCAAAATCTACATGAATGCAATCTTCTGCCCAATCCTTCCCCATGAGCTTCAACGTAGTAAAAATCTGCTTAAAATGAAGTACCTGAGTACTTCCTATTACGTAGATATTTTTATAGAAATCATAAGTTTTCTTTCTATATACAGCTGCCGCAAGATCTCTTGTTGCATAAGTAGTTGCACCATCTGTCTTTTTAATAATGCATGGTGCCATATTATACTCCTTTAGCATAACAGCTTTAGCTCCGTTACTTTCTGTTAGCAAACTTTTTTCAGCTATCTCGTTTACTACAGCATCCAATTTGTCGCTATAAAAGCTTTCACCAGCATAAGAATCAAACTCAACCTTTAATCTTGTATATATTTTATTAAATTCTTTTAAACTTGAATCTTTAAATCTTGTCCAGAGCTTTATTTCCTCTTCTTCTCCATTCTCTAATAACTTAAAATATTTTCTTGCAGCATCTTCATATTCAGGATGTTTTTCTGCTTCTTCATGAAACTTAACATATATCCTTAATAGTTCATTGATTGGTTCTTTTTCAAGTTTACTTTCATCAGCCCAGCCCATTTTATAAGCTGCGATAAGCTTTCCAAATTGTGTTCCACTGTCCTCTAAATGGTTTATTCTGACACAATTATAACCTTCGAATGAAAGCATTTTATATAGAGAATTTCCTATAGTAGTAGCAAACAAATGCCCAACATGAAACGGCCTTGCTATATTAGGCGAAGAATATTGTACTACTATATTTTTACCTGCACCGATTTTGGAGCTGCCGTAGGAATCTCCTTCGGCTAATATTTCGTTAAGAACAGTTTTTACAAATATATACTTGTCAATAAAGAAATTTAAATAAGGTCCTATAGTTTCAATTTTTTCAAAGCCATTAGTTTTAATTTTTGTTTTCAAATCAGCAGCTATCATATTGGGTGCTTTTTTAATTGCCTTAGAAAGTTTGAAGCATGGAAATGCATAGTCACCCATATCTGCATTTGGGGGAATTTCAATAAGACGCTCAATATCGGATAAATTCATATCAACGAATTCTTTTATCTTTTCTGCAATATATCTTTGATAATCCATAACGTCACTCCTATAGAATAAAATTAAACCCGTCTCTTATAGAAGGGACGGGTTTAGCCGCTCATTGGAGTATATTTCAATTATTATACAATTAGCGTATAAATATGTCAATAGCTGACACAAAACTTCTATAACTTTGTATCGATAGCTTCATTTAAAGTCTTTTTCAATGTTGCAGCTGATTCGAAAAGTTTATTTCTTTCAGAATCACTTAATGGTATTTCTATTACTTTTTCTACACCATCGACTCCAACTATGCTTGGTACTCCGAGATACATATCAGAGATGCCATATTCACCTTGAAGTAAAGTTGAAACTGTTAAAATAGAGTTCTCATTTCTTAATATGCTTTCCACTATTCTTTTTATAGCCAGTGCAACTGCATAATAAGTTGCTCCTTTCTTACTAATTACTTCATAGGCTGCATTTTTGACACCATCAAGAGTATCTTTCTTAAGTGATTCTTCACATTTTTGGCAAGAATTATTGCAATAATCCTCTATGTCCATGCCAGCAATTTTAGTTGTACTCCAGGTTGCTATCTCTGAGTCACCATGTTCGCCCATTATATAGGTGTGAATATTTCTAGTGTCTATTTTAAAGTGTTCACTTAATTTATATCGTAATCGTGAAGTATCAAGAACAGTTCCTGAGCCAATAACTCTTTCTTTTGGAAAACCTGATAGTCTATATGTTATATATGAAAGAATATCAACTGGGTTAGATACAACCAGTAGTATAGCATTAGGATTATATTTTACAACTTCTGGGATTATACCCTTAAATATTTTTAAGTTTTTGTCTATCATTTCAAGCCTAGTTTCACCTGGCTTTTGAGCAACTCCTGCTGTTATGATAACTATATCTGAATCTTTTGTGTCTTTATAATCACCAGACACTATATTTACTGGTTTAACAAAGAATTCTCCATGAGCTAGATCCATAGCTTCTCCTTCAGCCTTCTCTTTGTTTATATCTACGATAACAATATCAGATGCAAGTCCGCCCATCATCAATGCAAATGCTGTAGTTGAGCCTACAAAACCTGCTCCAATTATGGATATCTTTACACTTGTATTTCTCATATTACATTCCTCCTCGTATAATATTTAGTATTAGCATTTAATGCATAAAATAAATATTATCATCTCACTAATATTATATATCAACGGAAAATAATTTTCAATTACATTACAAGAAAATTCTAACTTTAATAGAGGCAATTTACTAACATAATAATGTGAATTAGGCTAATACTACAAGTAAACAAAGGAGGTGAGAAATATGAGCAGAAGAAATAGAGTTTTAGTACCTGAAGCAAGACAGGGACTTGAAAATTTCAAGATGGAAGCTGCTAGAGAAGTTGGGGTTAATTTATCAGATGGAGACAATGGAAACAAAACTTCAAGAGAAAATGGATCCGTTGGTGGACAGATGACTAAAAGGATGGTCGAATCTTACGAGAGTAAGCTTAAATAGATTATAGATTTGTATGTAAAGGTAGAAATTCGGCGGAATTTCTGCCTTTTTATTTGTTCTTATTGCAATAATATCATATTTGCAATAATATTATATAGTATCGATAATTTACATCGTGAAATGTTAATGTTCATAAAAGTATAAGTAATATAGTTGCAATTACATGGAAGGAAACTGTTTTATGTGTTTTATATCTATTTCAGAATTTTATAATATTTATTATGATTTCAAAAATAAGCTGGCTTGTGAACAGGATAGCTTCCATATAATATGTAAAACACTTTCCTACTTTTGCGGGTATTTGTGGGAAAAAAGTGAAACTACTTACAATTTTAATAAAAATTATGTTATCGGATATAAAGTACAGAAAAATAACAACAAATCAACAGATAAACTGTTAAAAAGTATTTTACATGTTTGTGATATGATTGGAAAAGCCGATCAAGATATAATAAAAAAACAAATCAATATAGCTGCGATTGAATTTTCTTCAGACACTGGATTTTTCAGTGAGAAATTATCTAAGCAGTATCCCAGCGATTTTATATGTTCTACTAAAACATTTATTCAGCAATGTTTATCCTTTGATAAGGCTATATCAGGAACAGAAATAGTACAAGCACTTAGAAATGTTTGGACAATAAACTTGCTGCAAAGTATATTTGAAGAAAATGTATATGTTTCAGATGCTATTTTGGGATATAGTCTTTTGTATCCATATACTGATAATATGTTAGATAATGATGATATTAGCATGTCAGACAAGCTTAGCTTTGCCAACAGAATCGCTTATAAGCTGTCTGGAAAAATGCCTATTTCTATAGATGAACTAGAAACTAAGGTTTTTAAGTTAATTGATTTTATCGAGAGGCAGTATTCGATTTCAGAAAATGATTTTCTATACAAATGTCTTCAAGCGATAAACAAGTATCAATTTAACAGTATAAGTTTAGATAAGAGAAAAAAAACTTCAAAAGCTGCTGAACTTATTGCTATTACCTGCGAAAAAGGCGGGATGTCAGTATTAACCGACGGATTTATAATAAATGGTGCAATCTCTGCTGAACTATTTTTATTGTGTTACATAACTGGTGTTTTACTGCAGCTTATGGATGATTTTCAAGATGTTGTAGCTGATAAAGATAACTGTCATAACACTGTTTTTACTGAAGCTGTTAATACTGCTAATATGGAGGCAGCAACTAATAAACTTCTGAACTTTACTGATGCAGTAGTAGAATATATCTTAGTTTATAGTAAATCTACATTTAAGCATGAAATAGCGAAAGCCTTGCTGCATTATAGTAAAATTTTAATATACTTTTCCATTAATAGAAACAGAAAATTTTATTCAAGAGAGTATATCAACAATATAAAGAAATATTATCCATATACACCTAGTTACATGGATAAATTTAATAAGAAACTAAAAAAAGTAATGATTAAGTTCAAAGACATCAATATAGGTTTTTCTGAGCTGTTAGACATCATAACTTAAGAGTAAAATTAAGATAGGAATTCAGCTGTGCTGAATTCCTACTTTATTTTCTTAATCTATGGTTTTCTCAATAAGAGCATTGCTTCTTGCTATGAATTCAGTCATAGCCTCTGGGCTGAGTTGATTCTGACTTAGCATTGCAAGGTCATATATGTGTTGACAAGCAATAGCAAGAGCTTCCTTTTTACTATCATTATTTTTATTAGCCAATATTGATTTTATCAAATTATTATTTTTATTTATAAGCAATGTTTTTTCATCGTTGAAACCCATATTTTCCAAACCGCCGTACATTTTACTCATTTCCCACATCCTTCTGGATTGTTCAGAAATAAGTATAATTCCAGGTACATTTTCAGTTTTCAAAGCATCAAACTTAAACTGTACTTTCTTGTCTTTTATATTATTTTTAAATATTTCTTCTAATGCCTTCGTATCCTCCTCAGATATACTCTCCCCTTCTGCTTTTAATTCAGAAGTTACATCTGAATCTATTCTAGCAAAGCTTATGTTGGACTCCTTCATTTCAATAAAGCTAATAAAATGGTTATCTATAGTAGAATTTAATACTAAAGCATTCAAATTATTAGTTTTAAACATATTTATATATTGGGACTGTTGAAGTTCATCACTGACATAATATACCTTTTTGTTCTTATTCTCTTCGCTAGTAGCTATTTTTTCTGTAAACTCTTTTAGTGTAGTATATTCTCCATCTATAGTTTTGTATATAATTATATCTTTAACTTTATCATAGAACTTCTCGTCTCTTAAGCAGCCATACTTAATAAATATATGAATGTCCTTCCAAAAACCTTCGAATTTCTTTCTGTCTTCTTTAAATAACTCTAAAAGTTTATCAGCAACCTTGTTTACGATGTGACGAGAAATCTTCATTACTGTACTGTCCTTTTGAAGGAAACTTCTCGAAACATTCAGCGGCAAATCTGGACAATCAATAACACCTTTGAGCAGCAGTAAAAAGTCTGGAATTACTTCCTTTATGTTATCAGCTACAAATACTTGATTATTATATAGTTTTACTTGTCCTTCTACCATATCCATTTCATTTTTTAACTTTGGAAAGTATAAAATTCCTTTTAGATTAAATGGATAATCAACATTTAAATGTATCCAAAACAATGGTTCATTAAAATCAAAGAACACTTTTCTGTAAAAATCTTTATAATCTTCATCTTTACACTCTGAAGGCTTTTTGAGCCATAAAGGATTAATATCATTTAGTGGTTCAGGTTTCACTTGTTCTTTGTCTTTATCATTTTCTGTTTTCTCTGCTTCCTTATCTTCATTAACTAGGAATATCTCTACAGGCATAAACTGACAGTATTTTTTTATAATTTCTCTTAGTTTAAACTCATCAAGATATTCTTCACTATCACTTGAAATATGTAATGTTATTGTAGTTCCTCTCTCAGTTCTGCCTGAAGAAGATATGGTATAATCAGTACCACCACTACATACCCAATTAGCTGCTTCGCTGCCGTTTTGATAAGAAAGAGTGTCTATTTCTACTTTATCTGATACCATAAATACTGAGTAGAAACCTAAACCGAAGTGCCCAATAATTTGGTTTCCTTCATCAATTTTGTCTTTATACTTGTTAATGAATTCCTCAGCGCCGGAAAATGCAACTTGGGTAATATACTTTTTAATTTCTTCTGCAGTCATACCTATTCCATTGTCACTGAATCTAAGTTCTTTATTCGTTTTGCTGAATGCTACTGTAATTTTAAACTGTTCGTTCTCGTCAACAGATGCTTCGCCAATGGATGATAACCTTTTTAATTTGTTTATAGCATCACATCCATTGCTAATGACTTCTCTGATAAATATATCTTTGTCAGAATATAACCATTTCTTAATTATAGGAAATATGTTTTCGGTATGGATCGATATGTTTCCATTTTCTGATATCATAATACCCCTCCTTTTATTGTCGTGATATATTTTATATTTTATAGCAACAGATGTCAATATTACTATAACTATGTTTTTTTTCAATACAAATAATAAAAGGAAGATAGTAAATAAAAATTAGCTATCTTCCCAGTTAAAAGATGAAATTAATCAGATTCTCTATCAAATATTCAAAAAGTATATTTTTCCAATTAAGGTTAATGCATTATTACAAAATGTTGATAGAGCAAAAGCTATATTAAGTTGTAAAATGCAATAATAAAAATACTGATTAACGTCATCTTGTGTTTATAGTTTAACCACAGTGAATATAATTATCCTAAAACGAATGATTTAATTTAACCTTTTAAACCTACTAGTGTATTGAGCCCACATATCTACATAGTCCTGTTTTGCCCACTCAGACATGATAATGGAGTCTTTAGGACTTAGAGGTATTTTATAGGTACACGACCCAGTTAATCTACCATTTTCTATTTTAAATAGCTGCATGTCGTCTACAGTTACTATTACAGCTATATCATCGTTAGGAGAAATATAAGCATCTGCAGCTTTTGGTACTTTTTCTTTTATTTCATTCCAGCTTATTTTTAGATCATCATATTTAACCATTTTTTCAGGAGGCGCAGCTGTAATTTCATAATCAAAAAATTGTGAACTGTAACCTTTATCTGTATAATGAATTCTTCCGGTTAGATTCCAATGAGCATTTTTTCTTTTAAGCATAAAACTTCTTTCATCTGGTTTGTTGTTAAGAAGTGTTTTGCGAAGGCTCGAATTAATATTTGAAGATTTTGATAAAGATTTTTTATAAGAACTTAACATTATCTTTTTTCCCATATCTCCAAGTAAGTCTGATATTTTTGTTGGTGGTCCGCTAAGGTTATCGATAGCTAATACCTTAGGATATTTACCTTCATCAAGCACTAAATAGTCATTTCCAATAAAAGTAATGATGGTATCTTTCTGAACTATTAAATGATTATACATATTCATATTTGCGCTTCTAGATGTGCCTATTGGATCTATTGGGTTTGTAAATATATATTTGTGAGGATTACTATAGCTATTTATATTGCTGGCGCCTACTAACCAAAAGCCATTAAACCTTGGAAGAAGGATATCATTACATTCTGTAACTTGTTTAACTTTATTTTGAATAGCTTCAATCCAAATGGTTTTATATCTCCCCTCGGCAGTTCTTAATCCAAATAAAACACCAGATTTTAATTTTGTATTTTTATCATTATACAGTTTTTTGCTATTAATTTGTTTTTTCGAATTGGTATTTAATTGCTTCTCATTTACATTTTTAGCTCTAGATAGATAATACAGTACTTTTTCATTAATTACTGCTATTTTATTAGCATCTATGATAATAAACTCATAAATTACTCTGTCATTGTTACAGACGGAAACTATGCTAGCAGTATCGTAGTGAACGGGAAGATTTATGTTAGTTATTCTGTAATTTAAAAAAATATATTTTTCTAAATCCACAGTTTTTATTTTATAGCTAATATTGGTGAACTTTTTATCTTTGATAATAGCATAGTTATCTTTGAATAAAAATATATCCTCGTTTCCGAATACAGGCAGAGAAGACTTATCATATTTTATTAAATTAGATATCTTCCATGCTCCTTTTATAGGAATAGCATTGTTTTTAGGTGAAACAACCTTATTTGACTCTAGATCATTGAATTTACTGCAGCCAGCTAAAAAAACGCATAACATAAGAATTACTGGTACAATCATAAATTTTTTAATCATAATTCACCTCTTAACTTAGTGGAAGGCTCAGCATTACTGCTGTTCCAGAACCTAGTTTACTATCTATATTTAAAGTGCCGCCATGTAATTTAACTATTTCATCTGAAATAGACAATCCTATACCGTTGCTTGATTTTATATTTTTACCCTTGTAAAACTTCTCTTTTACTTTTGGTAAATCATCTTCACTTATTCCGCAGCCATCATCTTCAATTGTTATGTATACATAATTATTGTCAGAATCACAACTTACTGTTATTGAATCTTCAGCCTCAGTAAATTTAAAGGCATTGTCTATTACATTTATCATTACTTGCTTAATTCTGTTTCTATCAATATCCACTTCACTAATATTACTGCAATTAACTACAAATTTCTTGTTTTCTCTTTCAGCCCTGAGTTGAAAATACATATGAATTTGTTCTAAAACATTTTGAATATCGGTTTTTTCTTTATGCAGTGTTATTCTCCCAGAAACAAATTTTGAGAAATCCAACAGTTCTTCAACCATTCCTGTTAGTCGATCACTTTCCTTTTCTATAAGTGAAAGTCCATCTTTTAATATTCCATCTTCCAGTTCTTCATCGCTATTTAATGTCACGGCCCAACCTTTTATTATAGTTAGCGGTGTTCTGAGCTCATGCGAAATCGAGGATATAAAATCATTTTTTAGCTGTTCTTTTTTTTCTATTTCTCCAGCCATATAGTTTAATGTATCAGAGAGTTCACCTATTTCATCATCATTTCTCTTAGGTGTCTTAGCTTTGAAATCTCCCAATGCAAATTGTCTAGCTGCAACATTTAGTTCCTTTATTGGTTCAACGATTGAATTAGCTATAAAAAAACTAGTTATTCCCACAATTATGATTACGGCAGCGCCTATAAGCATAAATGTAGCAGATACTTTTGAAATTTGAGAATCAACTTCTGAAAGAGAAGAAATAAATCGGATCACACCAATTATCTTATTTTTTGATCTTAGTGGATAAGATACAGCCATCGTTTTTCCAGATGCATTTTCTTCTTCACCTATCCATGAGCCTTGTTTTCCACTAACCGCATTGGTAAAATCTGTAGTGCTTATTTTGTTTTTATGCATCATGCCTATTGAGTCCATTAGCACATTACCCTTTAAATCTATTATCTGCACTTGTGCATTTGTTTGTTCCCAAAAAACATCTATATTGTTTAATACAATATCTTCTATCGAGTTATCGGAAAAATACCTGTTATAAAATTCTGATGATATTTTAATCTGGTTTGACATAATAGCTCTTATATTATTGTAATAATAGTATCTTACAATGCTAACCAGAAAAAGCTCTAATATGAACACGCTAAATATGATAATGAACATAAAATTAATAGTAAGTCTTACTTTTATACTTTTCATACGCCACCTATTTATTATTCCATCTATATCCAGTGCCCCAGACTGTTTCTATATATTTAGGCACTGAAGAGTTATCTTCTATTTTACTTCTTAATCGCCGTATATTTACGTCAACTATTTTAGTATCCCCTATATAATTATATCCCCAAACTTCATTTAACAGCTCGTCCCTTGTGAATGCTCGCCCTTTATTTTGAATAAAAACTTTCATCAATGAATATTCTGTTGGCGTAAGTTCTAATTCAACGTCATTCTTAAAAACTCGTTTTGAATAAATATCAATTTTAAAAGGAATACTTTCAATAATATTATTATTGCTTTTATCGCTGCTTTCCAATCTTCTTAATAAAGCTTTGACTCTTAATATAAGTTCTGTTGGGTTGAATGGTTTAACTACATAGTCATCAGAACCTTTTTCAAGACCTGTTATTTTATCTATATCCTGTCCTTTTGCTGTAAGCATTATTATGCCCATATTAGGAAACTCATTTCTTAGTATACTGCATACCTCATAGCCGTCTATTCCTGGAAGCATAACATCTATAAGCGCCACATCAGGACTTTCAACTCTAGCAAGTTGTATTCCTTCTTCACCAGAACCTGCTTCAAAAACAAGAAAGTTGTTTCTTGAAAAATTTATTTTTAGGAAACCGCGTATTGCAGCTTCGTCTTCTATTATGATTATTTTGTTATTCATTCCCTACCATACCCTTCGATTTAATTAAGTCCAACTTATATATTAGCAGTTAACTTTATTGCATTATTTACAAAATAGTATCATTTATATAGAATATAATCAAATTTTTATAAGATACACACAAAAAAGGTGGAAGGAAATCCTAGTCAGTTAAAGATTGCATTCTAAGATTACTTCTCACCTTATGAATTTATAATCATTATTTTTCAAGAAGGCTTAAATATCAAGGTACTCTGGATTCATATCTACGCATAAGATATATTTTTTGCCTTCAACATTTTTAAAGACACATGACATGGTAATACAAAGATTACCGCTTGCCATTGATATATATGGCTCTGTAATATACTTACTTAATTTCATATTTCTCAGAAAGTAATAATACTTTTTTAATGAATGGTCTTCACCTTTTTTAGCGGGCTGAAACATGAGCCCCTTATGCTTGGAAAAATTAGTGAACGGCGTTACTGTGTCGCTAACCTGAATTCCCATAGGATTCAATATATACATACATTCAAATATAGTATTATTGTTTATAATTTCTAAAAGTTGAAAATCAAATCTTTTTTCTTCATATTTTGAAATTTCATCTAGAGCGTTTTTAATAAAATCAGTATATTCTTTGTATCTTACTTTATGAAGGCTTATTTTTTCAGCAAGGTACTTAGAATAGTGATTGGCTAGTTTACGAACAGGTACATTGAAATTTTTAAGCATACTAGGCTCTATCGTTTGAGGTTCAGCAAAATAGTAACCTTGAAGCATGTCAGCACCTAGTTCAACAGCCTTTATTGCTTCTTCTTCCAATTCTATTCCTTCTGCAACTACTAAAGCACCCAGTGTCTTTGAAAGGCTAACAAGAGATTTAAAAACCTCCTGTTTATAATAATCTATGTGTATGTTCCTCAATATACTCATATCAATTTTAACAATATCTGGTTTAGCGATTGCTATTCTATCTAGGTTTGAATGACCAGCACCTACATCATCTAACGATATAAGAAAACCGTAATTACGATAGTTTTGAATAAATCTAGTCAGAGAAGCAACATCAGTAACTTTTGATTCTACAATTTCAAGCACCGTGTTTTCTGGTTTGAGATTATATTTTGAAATTAAATTAAGAATAAAGCCAGAACCAACAACTTCTTCAGTTATAGAGGAACCGTCTATATTAAGAAATAAAAGCAAGTCTTTATTTTTTTGAAAAAGAGGCATGAACCCTTCAGCTGCTTTTTCTCTACAAAGTCTATCCAGAGCTATTTTATCTTGAGTTTTTTTAGCTGTTTTAAACAATTCCAAAGGAGGTATAATATTATTATCTTTATTTATTCCCCTACTAAGTCCTTCTACACCAATAACTGATTTTTTTAATATCGATACTATCGGCTGATAATGAATCATTAGCGAACTGTTTTCGAGAACATATTTCAATTCTGCTGCTGCATTTTCGGTTGTCAAATATATCACCTTCCATTAGCAAATTTATTTCTATAAAATATAATTCTAAAATAAGACCAATAACAGTATACTTAGATAGCCTACGAAATCTTTAGGCATACAAATATTGACATATCGAAACTTATATAAAAATATTATAATACTTATTTGTGTTTTTTCAATAAATAAATACATTTTACCTTCATCGTTAACAGTTTTATTGCTATAAGCCTTTATAAATGATAATATAATATTATATGTTATAATAAGATACTATTATTTTTTCATATTTAGAGTTGTAAAGGAGAGATAAATTTAATGGAAAAGAATAAAGTAGTAATTAAAGGGGCATTCAAAGGAATAACCGCTGATTTTACAAAGTACATATTAACTTTGCTTGCGCTCTTTATTATTTATATAATAAGTACTGCTTTTAAAAATGGCATTTATTCGAAAAAAAATGTAGGTTCACTGATTTCATATTTTAAAAAATTTGATCTTAAGGATATTGGAGGAATGCTTTCAATCGGAATAATAATACTAATATATATTATTCTTATTATTTTGGCTGTTTCTACCATAGTCAGACTATTTTTACTTTTATATGAAGCTGGACATGTTATTGTTATAGACTATTCGTCTGGCAAAATAGTAACAAAAACTTATTCCTTTCCGTTGGAAAGAACAATAACAGAAGAGAAGTTTAATGAAATAATAAATGTAGATATTAAGCAAAATATGTTTCAACGATTTTTCAACACCGGTTACATGTACATAGAATTTATAGCATTAAATCAAGTTGATTCCCAGTTGAGATCAGTTGAGATACCATACGCTTTCAAGCCATTCCTGCAGAAAAATAAAATATTATAAAAAGTGCCTTGTTAGGCACTTTTTTTAAAATCTATCTTTACAGAAGCATATCAAGAAAAACAGTATTATTATTATGCCTATTCCACTGCTACCGCAACTACCTCCGCCAAAGTTTCCTAAGAAACCGCCCAAATTACAACATGGGTTGCAAGTTGGTCTGCAGCAGCAAGGATCACAGCAGGGATCACAGCAAGGGTCGCAGCAAGGATCACAACAGCATTTGTTGTGTCTATGACTCATAATAAAAACCTCCTTTTTAGCTTAAGTATAGTTAAAATTAACTGTACTATATACTATTCAAAAGAAGGCTTTATGGATACAACTATATAAATTTAATTATTTTAAGAAGTTTGTCTATCTTTTTCTTGGATAAAATTATGATAGCAATAATTTATTATGTCGCTTCGCTTGATAATGCCGATAAAGATACCATTATCATCTACTACAGGGACAAAATTTTGATTAACAGCTAGTGATATCAGGTTTTCCATATCTGAGTTTATAAATACAGGTTTATTTACTGTACGTCGTGGAATATCTGATATTTTAATTTTATCACAATTATTAAAAGTCAAATCTGGTGTATTCTTAAGTTTCCACAATAAATCTCCTTCTGTAAGAGTTCCAATATATTTGCCTTTATTATCAAGCAGCGGAATTGCGGTATAACTATGATATTCCATCCTCTCCATAGCTTGTCGCATTGTTGAATTAAAATTTTCGCATATAACCTCAATTTTTGGAGTTAAAAAAAACGCAATATTCATATATATCCCTTTCTGAAATTAAATAAGTTAAGTTTAAATGTAATTTTATTTTCTTCTAAATAATATTTTAGAATTAATAGAATATTATCAGAAGCCTGTACATATATTTTATCACAAAAGTTTTATATTCATAAATTCTTTATTAAAATTTATAGATTCTTAATATTATATATATATTATATATATATAACAATTGGAACTATGTCGAAAAGTGGATAAACACTGCTGTTGTTAAGCTCAATATTCGATATTGTTGGTTTTTCTCTTAGATAAGGAAAGGCCAGATTGTTTACTTCAGAAAGGTCTATATAATCTAATATACTGCCGTTTAGAAATGGACTATACATTGTAGTGTCGGCATTATCTGCAGTTCTATCTGGATATTTCTTTACAATTTTACCGAATACTCTTATGTTACCATTTAATAGGTAGTCTTCATTATCTAGTAAACAGGAATGTCTTAGCGATAGAATGCAGTGTCTATCTAAGTTTTCAATGCTAGTGCCCAAGTAACGCAAACAATGACCATTTCTAAAGTTCTCAATTAAAGTTTTTAGATAATTAAGCATCTGCCTTGAATTAAATTTATATTTATCCTTTGCTGC
This sequence comes from Clostridium oryzae, assembly GCF_002029235.1. Classification (GTDB taxonomy): domain Bacteria; phylum Bacillota; class Clostridia; order Clostridiales; family Clostridiaceae; genus Clostridium_AE; species Clostridium_AE oryzae. The sequence continues at coordinate 75,593 of NZ_MZGV01000015.1, read as the reverse complement.
AGCACTGTTCTCATTAAGAGCAGAACAACCTATACAATCATCCATTTCAAGCATGCTTATTGCGTGCTCAACATTTTCTATAACAGGATTTTTTTTCATTATACAATTAAATTCGGCATAATCATTTTCTTCTAAATTGTCGAATAAGTCTATTGTGCCTATACTTTTTAATAGTTTCTGAGACATCAGTATGTCCTTCAATTTTTTTAGAATTACAATTGATGTTGAAACATTTTCCTCAGTTTTCTGCTTAACAAATTCATTTTGTATTTGTACATCGACATCGCCTTGAACGTATTTTCCAAATAAATCACAGGAAAACTCACTTATAGGCGTTTTAAAATGAACTGTTATAGTATCTTTATTACTGAAACTTTTAGTCTCGATATATTCTTGAACAACCACAGAAAAGAGATTGTTCAGCATATCATTATTCATGTAAACAGGGATAAGCGCTCTGTTAAGTGTCATATTATTTCCTTACATAATTGATTCACAATTATAAAATATGATAAATCACTATATTTTTATACTATTTTTTAACCTTTTGGTTTGAAAATAAGTGCTGCAATAAATGAAAAGATTATTGCTGCTGATATACCTGAACTTGTAATTTCAAATATACCTGTAAGTACCCCAATAAAACCAGTACTTTTTGCTTCCATTAGTGCACCTTTCACTAAAGAGTTACCAAAACTGCTTATTGGTATTGTAGCACCAGCTCCTGCAAATTCTACAAAAGGGTCATATAGTCCGAGACCTCCTAATATTGCTCCGCAAACAACTAGTGTACAAGTCGTATGGGCAGGGGTTAATCTTGCCACATCCATTAATAACTGCCCTATTACACAAATACCTCCGCCAATTAAAAATGCCCAAAATATTTTTGTCATATAAATCTTCTCCTTTCTACATTTCTATAGATACTGCATGTGCTATGCAGGGAATCGTTTCTTTCTGCTGATATGACATTGGAGACATCAGTGCACCAGTAGCCGTAACAAGTATCTTTTTAATTTCTCCTCTTTTCAGTCTATTAATAAGATGTCCGTACGTAACAGTAGCAGAACAACCGCACCCGCTGCCGCCTGAAAAGACATTTTGGTCTTGTTTGTATATAATCAAACCACAGTCATTATATCTTTCTATAGGTATGTTGAAATTGTCTTTTTTAAATAAATCCAAAGCAATATTATATCCAACATTACCGAGATCACCAGTTAGTATCAAATCATAATAATCCAGTGGCCTTTCGGTTTCTTTAAAATGAGTTTCTATTGTATCTACTGCAGCAGGAGCCATAGCTGCCCCCATATTAAATGGATCAGTAAGTCCCATGTCGATTACTTTGCCTATTGTTGCAGAGGTAACCTTAGGACCTTCCCCCATATAAGACACTAAACCTATTCCAGCACCAGTAACCGTCCATTGAGCTGTAGGAGGCTTTTGCCCGCCATATTCTGTTGGGTATCTGTACTGTTTTTCTGCACCGGCATTGTGACTCGAAGCTCCTGCAAGTACGTATTTTGCATGGTTGCTTTCTATAAGCATAGAAGCTATGGCAAGAGATTCCATAGAGCTTGAACAAGCACCAAAAACTCCAAGAAACGGTACACTTAGCGTTCTAGCACTAAAACTGCTGGATATAATTTGATTAAGTAAATCACCGCAGATAAAAAAATTAATATCATCCTTCTTCAAATTTGCTTTTTTGATAGCAAGGTCACATGCATCTTCAACCATTTTTCTTTCGGCTTTTTCAAAGCTTTCCTGTCCAAGCCATATATCATCATATATTTTATCAAAATCATTTTTTATATTACCCTGACCTTCAAAAGGACCACCTACTGCAGCTGAAGATAATATTACAGGGTTATTGTTAAATATCCAGGTCTGTCTTCCCTGAAGCATATACAATCACCATCCTATTTAAAAAATATTAATCTTATAATCGCTACTACAAAAGCAGAAAACACTCCATAGGTTATAACACTTCCGGCTATTTTAAACATATTTCCGCCCGTGCCCAGTACATAGCCTTCTGTCTTGTGTTCTATTGCGGCTGAAGCCATTGAATTAGCAAAGCCTGTCAATGGTATTGCAGTTCCTGCACCGGCCCATTGGGCTATATGATCAAACAATCCAATGCCTGTTAATAATACAGAAATGATTATGACTATAGCGCCTGTCGGGCTTCCAGCATTCTTTTCATTAAAACCAAAATACTTAATAAACATATTTTGTAAAATCTGACCAAAAGCGCATATTCCTCCGCCCACTATGAAAGCTTTAACGCAGTTTATTAGTACGGGCCTTTTAGGCTCTTTGCTTTTGGCTAAATCTTTATATGTTTTTTTATCAGCTTCTGAATTGCTATTCATAAAATCACCTGCCTAATTAATATGTAGTACAACATTATTGTTTGTTTAATAACAGAATTTATACAAAATCAAGAGTATTAAAAGTATAAAAACTGCAGCAAAACATTAAAATTGTTTTACTGCAGTTTTCGTATTCTAAATTTATATTATATTTTGGTAGGATCAATAACCCAAAATTTTATTTACAATAATTACTTTAATCCTGCCCTTTTGATTTTGTCTTTTTATCAGTGTATATTCATTACAAATTCTTTCAGGGCTTGAACACTCCATACATGTACCAGTTACTGTACATGGCGTTTTTCGATTTAATCTTTTGCAATTAGCTGGAGCTGAGATGTTTTTATTTCTCTGTATAGCTTCATCAAGGTTCTTAACTATTTTGTTTATTCCAGCTACCACAATGACGTTTTTAGGTCCGAAAAGCATAGCAGCAACTCTATTTCCATTTCCGTCCACATTATATAATTCACCGCTCTCCAAAATAGCATTGCTGCTTGTGAGATAGAAATCAGCGTAAAAAGTATCCCTAAATATTTTTTGAATTTCATCAGGTTTTAGACCTTCTTCATACCTATCAAGAAAATTATAATTCCCATTTCTCAATAAATCTAAAACTCCGGTCTCTGATAAAGTTGCAGACCCGCCAACACTGACTGTAGAATTTGCTTTTATAAGTTCATTTATCTTACTTAATAATTCTTCTTGATTTTGAACAAAATAACCTTCCATATTATTCTGTTGAAGATTAGTTAAAAGCCTTTCAACTTTCTTTTCATTCAGCCATTTAATATTGTTATCCATAAAAGATACCTCCATTTCTATTTATGTAATACAAAAACACTTTTAATTCGCAGCCGTCAAACTGTTAATGACTCAATCTCCTAGCATGAAACGGCAATCATAATGTAATATGCTCTATAGTTTATTTATTTTCTTTGAAAATTTTATCGATATAGTCTTTAGGATAGCCTACAAATCGATCTTTTGTTAATTCGTAGGTCTTAAAGTTTTTATTTAGTTCCGTATCTAATTCGTAGCCATGACAATTTACAGAAGATAAAGTGCCATAAAGAAATTTTTTGGCTTCAGGAAGAGGAATTTCAATAAGCCCTTTAACCTCCGAATATTCGAGTTTATACTCTGCGATAGGCTTCCTTGATACATATAGGTACACATGCTGGAACTCTCTGTCTATATATCCGCCATTTATATTTTCACATTTAACGACACCTATTTTTTTTAAATCTGATATATCTATTTCTAATCCAAGCTCTTCTTTTATTTCTCTAACACCATCCTCTGGATTTTCACCAGCTTGTAGATGACCTGCAGAAGTTACATCGTAGCAATTAGGAAAGTTATCCTTATTATCCTGCCTTAACTGAAATACTAGATAGTCCATCTTATCAGTTTTATGAATCACCCAACAATGGAAGGTTTGATGCCAATAGCCATTTTTATGGATTTCTTCACGTGGTTGACAACCTATTAGATTAAAATTCTCGTCAAAAACATCAATATATTCTTCTTTCATTAATCATACACCTCATAATATATAATAAGCCTACTTAGCCCATTCTGATCGGACATCCTTCATTTCATTATTTAAATATTCTAAGGGAAGGATATCTTCATCTTCCTTTTTGTAGGTTTTTAATTTTAACACAGCTGCTTTATTATTCTTAACGCTTAACTTACTATCAGCTGATGTAAGAACCCATATCAGCTTTTTAGGGTATAATGATGGTGGTATATAGTCTTCACCAAATCCGTCAGTGAAATATATTAATATGCTGTCTTTGATTTTATTATCATGTATATATTTAAAAACAGGTAAAAACTTTGTACTTCCACTATTTTTAGGCATAGTTTTAATATCGCTTTTACTTCTTATATAATACACGTTTCTTATGGAGCTATCACATTCAATTACTCTTAATGTAAAATGAAACGTACTTATCATGTTAAGTATCTCGGAAAGTATATTTTTTATCTCTAGTTCAGTCATACTCCCGCTTGTATCCATCGCTACTATAACATCAGCTTTATTACTGCTAAGTGTACCTCTCAAATCAAGTCGTTCAAGTTGTCTTCTATTTCTCCTTGTAACTGTTTTTTTCTTATAGCTTATATTTCCACCTAAGTATTTTTTTAGATATTCTAGCCAATTTATCACGCTTCTGTTCTCAATAGTGTTAATAAGTAGTTTAACACTTTCAGGAGCAGCAAGATCTTTGTTTGCTTTAACTAAAGTTTTAATACTGTTTTCAACAGCCTTTGAGTCTAATTCCATCCCTGCTGAGGTCCATGTTCTGTGCAAATTTTGAATGAAGCCTATATCGATGGAAATATCTGAGTTCTCAGATATCTTAAACTTTTCTTTTAACGTTTTATCAATTTTCTCAGCATAATATTCTAGCGGCTTATCTTCTTCCAAATCAAGATTAAAAGATTTGTTCACGCTTTCTATAGTATAACTCCATACAGGAAGATTACTTATAAATTGGTTGATTGAAATATCCATTGCTAAATTTACAGCAATGGTACTATAGATTTTTTTTAGGTTTACGCTTCGCTGATGGTGCATGCTTATTATATGGTAAACTTCATGTTTAATTAGTGCTTCTATTTCTGAAATACTGCATTCAAGAAGAAGTTTCGGGTTTATATACATTGTAAAATGGTTATTTTCGGGTACTGTAGCTATAGGCTCATTAATATTAAAATCAACTTGGCGCCTTAACGCAATAATGAAATTAGCGAAAAATACATTTTCACTATTTAACATTCTAAGTATACAATGCTCAAGAAAATTATCGAATTTTTCACGTATATAACTATTTTTTGAAAATACTTCTTCATCTGGTTCTGACAATACAATAAACGCATACACTTCTTTCTTTATTGTGTCTAGTTGTTCTGAATTTGCCACCATAATAACTCCTTGTATAAATCTAATTAACTGCCTGCTTAAATATATATCTTAAAAAAAGCATCTACAAAATCCTTGTTATTTATAAATTTATCATATATGTGCTTCTGATTATATGTTTTAATTTTCTTCATTATCGCTAGTTTCAAATCCGAAGGATAATATTGCAAAAGTTTGGCAAACCTATTTATTAACTCATCGTTTTCTTCTTCCTTCTCAATAAGATTTAAACAGTTTATTGTGAATAGAAACAATTTCTCATGAGTTTCATGTCTTAAAGCGTTTAATAATCTATCGGATATATTATTTTGAACTAATATGTCTCTGGCATCAAATATAAATTCTGGCCTTTCATGGGTGAAATTTACAAACTCCTGTGCTATTTCACTCCCTATATTGCCTTTAATAACATTAAATAAAATATTTTCAGTATATGCAGCTTTATTATTTTCATAAGCTGTATAGGCCTTTGATACCCTTTCCCAGCTTCTTGGAGTAGCTCTTGTGCTTTCATTTGAATCAGTCCTATTCAGATATTGTGGAAACATTGATATAAACTGCAAAATATCACTGTGTATATTCTGTATATGTCTTTCATTCTGTTCAGTTCCCCACTGAATCCAATTTTCAGCGTTACTTTCCATATTGATCCAGACAAACCTATTTTCCTGAGCAGGGTCCATTTCGGTAATCTGATATTGGTTCTCTAAATAATTATCATATTTATTTGAAGGATTCATAGCAGCAACAATAACTGTGCTATCAGGAAGTATATAACCATTTATCTCTCTATTTAATATAATGTTCATAAGCTCCTGCTGAACAGCATGTTCACATCTGTTAATTTCATCAATAAATAAAAGTACCTTCTTGCTTTTATCCTCCGATAAGAAATCCTCTATCTTCTTAAGCTTATGATGAACTGCATAAACAGTTCTCTTTCTAATTACTGTTTTTCCGTTAATTGTTTCAGAATAGTCTTCTACAACTGGAAGCCCACCGATTTCTCCTTCTTTTAATAGACTGCCTTCTATAGTTATAAAATTGTAATTTAAATCACTGCATAATTTTTTTATCAAAGCAGTTTTTCCTATGCCTGTCTCACCAACTATCAGCGGCACTGCTCCGCTATCCAACGTTAGTTTAACTGTCATAAGTGTATCTACAAAGTTCATAAAATTCTCCTCACATGTCTAAATTATAGTCAACGTAATATTTCTTTGCATTATCGCTGCCAAATTTATATACAAAATTTATTTTATCTATCTTTAATACCTCTAGCTTTATAAATTCATAAATAAAATTAGGTGAAACGCTTCCTTTACTAATTTCATATTTTATAATGCCTATAACTATATCATTATCATAATCACTTACATATTTTAATATAGCTAATGAGTATCGAAGTAATATATAAAACTCCTTATCAGTGTAGTTAAAACTTGTTATCGCTGAAGGATTTTGTGCTACTGCGGCTATCTTAACTTTTAATGCAGGAGCATCTATATATTTAATTGCACGGTAATTGTTTTTTACGGCAGCTAACTGTACATCTACAGATGGCCTCTGTATATATTTAATGGCATCATATGTGCTTGTTACAGCAAGTATTTTTTGTTCTTCTGTAGGATTTTGAACAAATTGTAATGCCCAGCCATTAGCTCTTACTGCTTCTGAAATAGTTTTTTTCGAAGGATTTTTAATGAGTTTAAGCGTATTCCAAGCATTTTTAACACAATATATGCACATTTCCTCCGTAGGATTTTCAATATTCTCTATAGACCATACTTTAGTTTTTATAAGCTCCCATTTTTCATCCTCACTCATTGATTTATTGCAGTTAACATTTTCCATTTATATCACCATTCCATTTACGTAAATAATACTATTGTTTAAGAACTTTTTAAAGAGTCAAAATTGTAATAAATAAAATTATATAATATTTATTATAGAATATCAGTATGGATTTTTCTATACAAATACAAAATCTCTAAACTGTGAGAAAAATTATTAATTATTATATTGATAAAAAAATATTATTTTTTTGATTAAAGTTTATAAAATGCTCTCTATATTACACAAACTTGTAGTATTGTGTAATACATATGCATACCATTATGGTATAATATGGTAAAGGAGGCGCTAGTATGAAAAAAATTAATAAACTTAAAATTGCTGTGTCTATAATTATATTACTTTTTTGTTTCTTTATCCCTAATCAAACTTTTGCTATTTCTAATATTGCAAAAAACAATAAAAAATTGTCTGTACAAACTATCAAGGGCAATAATTATCCCATAGTTATGGTCCATGGACTTTTTGGTTGGGGAAATAATGAGTTAGCCGGATTAAACTATTGGGGAGGAGCTGAAAGTTTACAACAAAAATTGGTGGACAAACGGTACACTGTTTATACTCCATCAATTGGGCCGGTATCTAGTAATTGGGATAGAGCTTGCGAATTGTATGCATACATAAAAGGTGGTACTGTAGACTATGGAGAAGCTCATTCGAAAAAATACGGACACAATAGATATGGGCGAACTTATCCAGGTGTATATCCTGCCTGGGGAACAGTATCTAATAACAATGTTCTGCAAAAAGTACACTTATTAGGACACAGTATGGGTGGACAAACCATAAGAACATTAGTGCAATTATTAGAAAATGGAAATAAGGAAGAACAGGAAGCTACATCTTCAGATAACATAAGCCCACTTTTTACAGGTGGAAACTCATGGGTTAGCAGTGTTACAACCATAGCCACTCCGCATGATGGGAGTCAGGAAAGCCATAGGCAGTATTCCTTAGAACCTTTGGTTCACCAATTTTTTGCAGCATGGACTATAAATAACAATCTTATTGATGCAGAAAAATCAGGACTGGATTTTCAATTAGATCAATGGGGATTAAAGAAGGAATCCAATGAATCTTATAGAAATTATTTTAACAGAGTAATGAAAAGTAACATTTGGGGAAAAACCAAAGATTTGAGTGATTGGGATCTATCACCTGAAGGAGCTGAAGAACTGAACAGCTGGGTAAAGGCTCAAGATGATGTATATTATTTTTCATTAGCTTGTTCGGATACCCATAAATCTCAAATAACAAATCGTCAGTTACCTAACCAGAATATGAATGCTGTGCTGCTAAAAAGCAGTCTTTATCTAGGATCGTATATTAATAATAATCCAGGCGAAGTTCCAATAGATAGCTCTTGGTGGGAAAATGATGGTATTGTAAGTGTAAAATCAGCTATATGTCCTAAAGTAGGCTCAGCAGATAAAATGGTAGAATATAATGGCATACCGCAAAAAGGAACTTGGAACTATCTTGGCTTGGCAAAAAATGTTGATCATCTTGAAGTAGTTCAGATGACTCAAGATAGAACAGCCAGAGAACAGCAATTTTATGATATAGCCAATATGTTAAAAGGTCTTTCAGATTAAATTTATAAACAAATGGAAGGAAGCCATAGAAAATATTAATGTAATAGCTGGATTTATATATATAATTTTTCTATTAAAATATGCTGAAATAAACAGAAAGATGCTAAATATCATGTCTCTAATTTTTAAAAGTTGCTACAATTAATGTAAACAGTCATATAATATATCATACGTTAACTTCAAAATAAAAAGATGAAAGGTGATATATATATGGGAAGAATATATGACAGACATGATGAATATGTTGGATATTTTAGAGACAACAGGATATACAATAAAAGGAATGAATTGATTGGCTATATGGAGAACAATGTGGCTTACGATATAAACTCTTCTCCAGTATTATATTTTTACGATGATAAATTTTACTGGATGAACGGTATGCCTTGGGCATATTTTAATGGACGAGCAATTCGGGATTTAAATGGCAACTACATTGGAAGTGCAGCTAATACATTACCTTCACTTATTGCTGCCGGTCTTATCTTTAGCAATAAGATACTTGAAGCTCAATATAAAGCTATGCAGCACACAAACAAAACAAATAGTAATCGCGGATATATTCCAAATAATAATCCTATTGGAGTTAATGGATTAGGAGGAATGGTTCAAAGTGTAATGAATATAGGCAGATCTATGTTTGGCGGTGGTAACACTAATGCAGCGAACGTAACTAAAAATTCCTCCATGGGTGAAATTGGTCCTCTGGTATCAATATGGGGAAAATATTTATTAGCTAATCCAAAACTCACTATGTCCATTTTAAGCAGGTTTATTAAGCTGTAAGAAAAACTGGCGTGTAATCGTGTAAGGCATTTTAGCTGATCGAGATTATACGCCTTTTGATTATTTTAGGTTTTACGACAATGAACAAAAGATATTATTCTAAGTTTTCATAACCAAGAAGAGAACATGCCTGGCTTTTACTATTAAAAGCTTAAGCTTGTTCTCTTTTTCTGTCCAGATAAATTATTACTTGCGTATTATTCCTGATGTTTTTTATTTTTGCCTTTTATGGAAATAATAACTGCATAAATTATTGCTAAAATACAAATGCCTACTGAACCGTATTTAATAACGTTGTATAACAAGATATTTTCCCCCTCTATTCTCTTAAATAACTACATATTTATTTAATTCGTTATTTATCTTCCATTCTCCTCTATAAAATGAAATATAAGTTAGAGAGGCGCTTGAGTATGTAAAATTCATTATAAATTCTTATTTAAGTCTCCTATTTTTAGATATTTAAATTTACCACTTGCCCAGTTTTTCAAATTAGCCAATCTTTCACCGTTATCACCATGTTCTGGATCCTCAAATGCCTGCTTGAGCTTGTCGCAAGGAAGTTCATCACAAAATCCGCAGTGTTCATATCCTTTTTCGATGCAGCATTTAGCTACCTGACATTTTCCCCAAAACATATCTCCTTTTGAAGCCTGACATCCTTTGCAATTTGTTTTTTCCTTCCATTCACAAACTCCACAGTAAGTCCCACACATTGCCATCATAATTTTTTCCATATTTTCATCTCCCATAACAAAATATTTGAAGTAGATTATATATGAATTATATAAAAACAAACATGCCAACTATATGTCATGTTCATTCATATTCCTAAATCAATTTTTTCAGGTATATAGTTTATTGCTATTTTTATCAACTGCACTTAGGCAACGAATGATTTACAAGCAGCATATGTATAGAATAATGTATCTATTGACTATAGATACATTATTTTATACAATTTACTTAATGGGTTCATTGAATCCATTCTATGAAAGGAGAGATTTTTGTGGAAAAGTATAAAAAGCTTTTTGAACCAGTAAAAATAGGATCTGTGGAAATTAAAAACAGATTTGCAATGGCTCCTATGGGACCTCTTGGACTAGCAGATTCTAACGGCGGATTTAATCAGAGAGGCATAGAATATTATACAGCTCGTGCACGAGGCGGCACTGGTTTGATTATTACAGGTGTTACTTTTGTAGATGAAGAAGTTGAACAACACGGTATGGGTAATGTTCCCTCCTCTACATATAATTCTGTTCAATTTATTCGCACAGGACGTGAAATGACAGAAAGAATACATGCATATGATTCTAAAGTCTTCCTGCAGCTTAGTGCAGGTTTTGGTAGGGTTACAATACCTACAAATTTAGGCGAATTTCCTCCTGTAGCACCATCTCCTATTCAACACAGATGGTTAGACAAAACTTGTAGAGAACTAACTATTGATGAAATCAAAAAAATAGTAAAAAAATTTGGACAAGGTGCTCTTAATGCAAAACGTGCAGGCTTTGACGGAGTGCAGATACATGCTGTCCATGAGGGATATCTTCTTGATCAATTTGCTATAGCCTTTTTCAATCACCGTACTGATGAATATGGTGGATGCTTGGAAAACAGGTTAAGATTCGCAAGAGAAGTAGTTGAAGAAATAAAGAGAACCTGTGGTAAAGATTTTCCAGTAACACTTAGGTATAGCCCTAAAAGCTTCATAAAGGATTGGCGTGAAGGAGCTTTACCTGGCGAAGAATTTGAGGAAAAAGGACGAGATATACCAGAAGGTATAGAAGCGGCAAAACTTCTTGTAAACTATGGATATGATGCTCTTGATGTAGATGTTGGGTCCTACGACTCTTGGTGGTGGAGTCACCCGCCTATGTATCAAAAAAAAGGACTATATATACCCTACGCAAAAATCGTTAAAGAGGCAGTTGGTGTTCCTGTGATTTGTGCTGGACGTATGGATAACCCTGAGTTAGCGTTAAGTGCTATTGAAGATGGTGCATGTGATATGATAAGCTTGGGACGTCCACTGCTTGCTGATGAGAATTATGTTAATAAACTTCGCAGTGGGAAAACTGCTTTTATTAGACCATGTCTTTCATGTCAGGAAGGATGTATGGGACGTATTCAAGAATTCTCGGCTCTTAATTGTGCTGTGAATCCTGCAGCATGCAGGGAAAAAGAAGCTGCGTTAATACCTCCTCTTAAAATAAAAAATGTTCTCATAGTCGGAGGTGGTGTTGCAGGCTGTGAAGCTGCACGAGTTCTAGCTCTTCGCGGACATAAGCCAACTATATACGAAAAAAGTTCAAGACTTGGAGGAAATCTTATACCTGGGGGTGCTCCTGAATTTAAAGAGGATGATCACCTGCTTATAAAATGGTATGAAGCCACACTTGATGATTTGAATGTAGAAGTAAGGTTTAACGTTGAGGTTACTGCTGATATTGTTAGAAACAGCGGTGCAGATGCTGTTATTATAGCAACTGGCTCCTCACCCAAGATATTTGATTTGGGTGACAACAGAAAAGTTTATACTGCAGAAGAAATCCTCATGAAAAAAGCTGATCCAGGAAAAGATATAGTAGTTGTCGGAGGAGGATTAGTTGGCTGTGAACTTGCTATATGGTTGGCGGAAAATAACAAGAATGTAACCATTGTAGAACTTCAGAATAAATTATTAGCATTGAACAGTCCACTCTGTCATGCAAATTCAGAGATGCTTGAAAGATTAGTACCATTTAACGGAGTAAATGTACTAACTTCATCAAAGGTTTTGAATACAACTGATAAAGGTGTTATAATTGAAAGTATTGGTGAAACTAAAGAAATAAAAGCAGACAGTATAGTTTTAGCAGTAGGCTACAATGCAGAGAAGACCCTTTATGAAGAACTAAAATATGATATAGATGATATTCACGTTATCGGTGATGCAAGGAAAGTTTCTAACATAATGTATGCAATATGGGATGCCTACGAAGTAGCTGCTAATATATAAAAAATGGTAGGAAGTGATTTCTGGTTGGCTGAAAATGCCTCCTCTAACCACTTTCTATATATCATTTCCAATTATTGTTGTAACGGGAGAAGAATAATGAATAAAATGACTAATAGAGCAAAGCAGGCAGAAACTACTAAAAAAAAGATTTATAAGTGCGGCGTAAAGCTTATGACGAAGTATGGTTTTGATAAAATCTCAGTAGAACAGATATCAAAGGCCGCTGGAGTTTCAGTAGGCACATATTACTACTATTTCAAATCAAAGTTTGATTTGTTTAAGGAAATATATAAACAAGGTGACGATTATTTCTTAAATGAGGTAAAAGGAAAACTTAAATCAAATGATTGTCAGGGACAGATAATTGAATTCTTTGATGAATATGCCAAGTTTAATATTGAAAATGGCATTGATATGGTTAAAAAATTATATACTTCAGATAATAAAATGTTTATTACGCATGGTCGTGCTATGCAGCAAATACTTCAAGAAATTATTGAAACCTTTCAAAAACAAGGCGAAATATCAGAAGAGTTAAGTTCAGCAGAGATAACTAGGATACTCTTTATAGCAGCTAGAGGAGTCATATATAATTGGTGTCTTTGTGATGGGGAGCTTAATTTATATACAGATATGAGGATAATTATATCAAAGATGTTAAATGGAATATTATAATCTAACGATAAATTTAACGGCAGTAATATTTATAATTGCTGCTGTTAAATAGTTTAAGATGTATATGTCGGGCAGAATATCCTTAAAGAGCATATAAAACTTATATTTTTGTTTTACTGGTGAAGATATATGGATATACCTAAAGTTATATTTAAAGCGCTGCTTTGCTAAATTAATTACATATAGCAGATAGGCTCTGATAATATCTTTTCTTTTTATAAGCGCCCATTTCCCGTTTTTATCTATAATTCTCTCTGATTTTTCATAATCATTTATCCATCTTTTTATGTCATAAAACATCGTAAGCCCATCATCTATATAACTCATCTTGTGTTCCTTCACATCTGTATTCAGGATAAAATCTCTGAACTTCTGATACTGCAAAGCTTAATAAATCTCTAGTGAGATAGTCTCTGCTATTTGCTGCCTTAAAATACAGCAATAGCACTCGTTTTATACTTGCTTCTCTTATCTCATCAGCAATAAAGTAATTCATATCATCATTACAAAAATTGTAATACAATATGTAATATGTATTTATTTTACTTAATATTTATAGTTTATTTAAATAATATATTTAATAGTATCGTATTTTGAAAGGTTTAATTAGAATGCTAATTAAATTTAAATTAATTTTAATTTATACATAAATAAAAAAGATTACATTCTGCGTAAAATGTAATCTTTTTTAGTCTTTATGTCCCAAACTCTTAATCTTTATATTATATTTGCTCTTCAAACTTTAGATAATACTGAAGCGTCTAAGTTTCAAAACAGTATTTTCTGTAAATTATTTTTTATATTTTTGCAGCGACTTTAAAGCCATTTTCTATTATGTCGGATTCTGTCATATCTGTATCTAAGTGCATGCAGTAAACCCTATTTCTATATTGAATAGGTATGAGCTTGCAAAGCTTTCCTATATATAAATGTCCGTTCCCTTGATAATCTAACGCGCAAGTATCCTGATATATATAGTCAATTTGACCATCAATGAATTTTTTTACTACACTGCTGTCAACACTGTTTGAATCACCGCTGTAATATATAGTTTTCCCTGATATATTCATTATAAAACCATATGATGGCATTGTTTCAGTATGTGCAGTACTCATGAATTGCAAAGTGATTTTTCCTAATGAACTATCCTCAATAATTGCATTTGCTGAACTATATAATTGGTACATCTCGTCTTTAACTCCTATGTTACTAAAAAAGCTTTTTATATGAGCCGCTTCGGGAAAATATAACTTTACTTTACTTTTTAACATGTAATATGTATAAAAAATTATATCACCAAGACTTCCTACATGGTCCGGATGTGTATGTGTAATAATTATATATATATTTTTTATTCCGTTCAGTAAATCAAGCTGTTGAACATTTTGAAAAACAGTTCCTCCGCAATCTATTAGCAGTATGCTGTTGCTATTTTTTATATATGCACTGTTATTTCCTAGTTTTGTATTAAAAGCGCTGCCCGTTCCAATGAAATTTAACATTTGCTACCTCCTTAATATTGTTATGCTTATTTGATTATATAAAACTAGTAGAAAAATTACAAATATTTTACATAATTGAATTGCTATAACTCTTATGATAGAATACAATAGACTTTATAATTTAAAAATGGCGGTGATGCAATGTTTTCTATAAAAGAAGAAAGCAAGGTAATCAAAATTTTGCTCATAGTTTGTTGCTTCTCAATGTTTATTTTAACGCTTATCTCTATTTTTTATTATGGAAACTCTACACTTATGGGTAACTTTTATAAACCTAATAATGATGATGTCAAATTTATCAGAAGTGCATGGATTCTTTGTCAAACCGGAATCTATACATACCATAAGCCTCCGAGTCCAACAGTGTTTATGATGCCTGGATTACCTTATACATTAGCTTTTTTGATGAAAATATTTAATGAATTTGGCGGGATTACTGCGCTTAGAGTGATTCAAGCAGTACTTCAAAGCTGCTCTTTATTCTTTATGTTTTTAATCGGCAGAAAATTTTTTAACAGTAAAGTTGCTATTACTGCGGTAATATTAGACACGTTCTGTATTGCAGAAATTTGGATTCCAAACCTTATTCTCACTGAATCTTTCTTTAAATTTTTTGTTATGCTATTAATTCTCTTTTCGATGGAAGCTTTGGAAAGCGGGAAATTAAAGCATTACATATTGGGAGGATTATTTTGGGGGCTTGCTGCACTTTTCAGACCGACGATTGCTATGTACCCTATTGTCATTTTGATTATGTGGTTCATAAAAAAGATAAAGTTTACAGATGGTGTGAAATACACTTTGGTCACGATTTTAGTTTTTTCTGCTGTTTTAAGTCCGTGGTGGATAAGAAATTACAAGATTTTTCACAGATTTATTCCATTTACCATGGCTACAGGCAATCCTATGCTTCAGGGAACTTACATAAACTATGATCAGAGCTCAAGAGAAACAGATGGTTTAAATTACAAACAATTTGTTTACAGCTATAAACATAATTCTGAACTGCAGCAAAACAAAGTTGAAATTGAAATTTCTAAGTATAGAATGAAAAATCTTTTTCCTAAGCATCCTTTACAATTTATATTATGGTACACCCTGGGTAAAACCTGGTGGCATTTGAATTATCCGTTCTATTGGGCTCAAATATTGGGTGTGTCATTTGTAGAAGCAGCTTTATATCATGCTATTATGTTGATACTTGCAGCAGTTGGTCTATGGAAATTTTTCAAAGACAAAAACAAAAACAAATTAGCATATATGCCCGCAGCTGTCATACTGTATTTTATTGCTGTCTATCTACCTTTTTTTACAATGGGAAGATACTTTTATCCAGCCATGCCTTACGTGCTTATGTTTTCTGCATATGCACTGCTGAACCTATGTGATAAATATGGATTAACGAAAAAGATAATTGCAACAATTAATAAAAAATGAAATGTTGTGGCACTACGGAGATTGATCCGTTCATTAAGCACTTGTAACACAAATTTTATGTAAAATTCCTAGAGACTAAATAAAGGGATGAGTGACCTCCGTTGGCTGAAAAATGCCTCCTACGGTCTCACTCATCCCTTTAACCTACTTCTTTTTATAATATATTGACTATAGAGTTTCTACTTTGCTCTATCACTTAACATATTTAAATATAATTCATAGATCCTTCTATTTTGATTTACTACTGTGTCTAATATGAGTCCGCCTACCAGTGAAAGCATTGAAAGTACTATGAAGCCTACCGCCAGTATTGCAGAAGGTACTTTGCTTATGTATCTTGTTTTAACAAATTCAATAATAACAGGTAATCCTGTGAGTAATCCCATTATAAATAAAATGAACGAGAATGTAAGGAAAAAAATAAGAGGCTTATAATCCTTAAATAAGTGAAAGATAGTTTTTAATACTTTTATTCCATCATTAAATGTGTTTAATTTCGAAAAGCTCCCAACAGGTCTGTCTCTGTATTCTATAGGGAGCTCCTTTATAAGAAATTTCTTATCCAACGCATGTATGCTCATTTCAGTTTCAATTTCAAATCCTGCACTTAGTATAGGCATAGATTTTACAAACTCTCTATTAAATGCCCTATATCCAGTCATTATGTCACAAATGTTGCTTTTGAATAACTTGTTAATCATATATCTTACCAGATTGTTACCTGCATTGTGAAAAGCTCTTTTATTTTCACATTTATAACTGCCATTAGATAATCTGTCACCTATAACCATATCGGCTTCTTTGTCTATAATTGGACGTAGAAGTTTATGTACAAATTCCGCTGGATATGTATCATCTCCATCAACCATAACATAGTAGTCAGCGTCAATATTTCTGAACATAGAACGTACAACATTACCCTTGCCTTGTCTGTACTCTTTTGTTACAATTGCCCCCGCTTCCGCAGCTATTTTATATGTATAGTCACTGGAATTATTATCATATACATATATATCAGCTTCAGGTAACTCTCTTTTAAAATCTGTTACCACTTTGCCTATTGTTATTTCTTCATTATAGCAGGGTATTAATACTGCAATTCTCATATAATTCTCCACTCCCTAAACCATACTTAGCCAAAAGTTCTTATTAATAATTGTATAATTAATAATTATATAAATATATGTGCATAAAACGTTATAATTTCGCTATTTTATTAATAAATATACATTTTAAAATACAATTATGTAAATTCTTAACCTCATAATTATAATTTATTGCCAAAAATAATTCAAATAAAAGTTGTTTTAGAATACTATAGATAGTATAATGTTTATTAAAAAATAGAAAGCGAGGTAGAAGTATGGATAAGAAACTAAGGGTGGGGGTACTTGGTGGAACAGGCTTCGTTGGGCAAAGGTTTGTTTCTATTCTAGAAAACCATCCATATTTCAAAGTTGTAGCCATTGCTGCAAGCAGCAGGTCTGCTGGAAAAACTTACGAGGAGGCTGTTGGTGATCATTGGAAGTTAACCAACGAAATGCCAGAGTCAGTTAAAAAAATAATTGTAAAAGATATATATGAAATAGATGAGATAAAAAAAGAAGTAGATTTTGTATTTTGCGCAGTAAATATGCCAAAAGATGAGATAAAAACACTGGAAGAAAAATATGCCAAAGCAGAAATACCAGTTATATCAAATAATTCTGCTAATAGAATGGTTGAAGATATACCTATGGTCATCCCAGAAATAAACAATGATCACTTTAAAATAATAGACGCTCAAAAGAAACGTCTAGGAACTAAGAGAGGCTTTATAGCCGTTAAACCAAACTGCTCTATTCAAAGCTATGTTCCTGCACTTAACGCACTTAAAAAGTTTGGTATAGAGACAGTTGTAGTTTCTACTTACCAAGCAATTTCAGGAGCAGGTAAAACTTTTAAAGATTGGCCGGAAATAATCGATAATGTTATACCTTTTATTGGCGGCGAAGAAGAAAAAAGTGAAAAAGAGCCTTTGAAAGTATGGGGTAAAATTGAAGATAATAAGATAATACCTGCCACTACTCCAGTAATAACTACTCAGTGTATAAGGGTTCCTGTGGCAGATGGTCACCTAGCTTCAGTTTTTGTAAAGTTCACTAAAAAACCTTCAAAGGAAGAAATATTAAAAGCTTGGGCTGATTATTCAGGCAGACCTCAAGAGTTAAAGCTTCCTAGTGCTCCAAAGCAATTTTTAAGGTATATGGAAGAAGAAAACAGGCCTCAAACTGGTCTTGATAGAGATTATGAAAATGGAATGGGTATTAGCATAGGAAGATTAAGAGAAGATCCTGTGTATGACTATAAATTTGTATGTCTGTCTCATAATACATTAAGAGGAGCAGCTGGCGGAGCTGTACTTACTGCTGAACTTCTTAAAGCTGAAGGATATCTTACAGCTAGAGAGTAATTTTTGATAGTATCTGATTTGGATGAACCTTTTCCTACTGGGGAGGGTTCATTGTTTTTAATTAACAATTGAAAATAAGGAATGAAGATTATCATAATACTATAGATATACGATAAAAATTCAGTACAACTGAATTTTTTCCTTCATTCCTAATTTATAATTCCTAATTGGTAATTATTATGCTTGTATAGTTATACATAAATTGATATTATATATAGGTAAACATTACAGGAATTTAACTTATACTTGTCAAAAAATCGAGTGCTGCAGCAATCTTTTGACAAGTATAAATCGACAAATAAAACTGTTTTACTATAAAAAAATATAAAAAGGAATTATAAATTTATATATATTATTTTAAGGGGGCTATTAATAATGTTTGAAGCTGCTGTAACTGCTAAGTTTGGAGGAAGTTCTCTTGCCGATGCGGGTCAGTTTGAAAAAGTAAAAAATATTGTAGAAGCTGATAGTAATAGAAGATATATAATACCTTCAGCTCCTGGTAAAAGATTTGCATCGGATTATAAGATAACGGATCTGCTCTATCTTTGTAATGCTCATGTAGAGCAAGGGATTCCTTTTAATGACGTTTTTGATATAATATCTGCGCGATATAAGGAGATAGTTGCAAGTCTTTCACTTAAATTTCCTTATATGCATGATTTAGACATAGATTTTCATTTATCTGAAGTGAAAAAGAATATTGAGGCAGGTACTTCAGCAGATTTTACAGCTAGCAGAGGTGAATATCTGAATGGAATAATATTATCAAAATTATTAGGTTATGAATTTGTGGATGCTAAAGAACTTATTCATTTCACTAAATACGGAAGCTTTGATTCTGAAGGTACTGATAAAGCTATTAAGGACAAGCTAAACGATGTTGAAAAAGCTGTGATACCGGGATTCTATGGAGCTCTTCCAAATGGAAATATAAAAACTTTTTCACGAGGCGGTTCTGATGTAACTGGAGCTATAATCGCAAGAAGTACAGGCTCTGTGATGTATGAAAACTGGACAGATGTATCTGGTTTTATGATGGCCGATCCGAGAATAGTTAATAACGTGAAGCCTATAGATGTAATTACGTACAGAGAACTTAGAGAATTATCATATATGGGTGCTACTGTACTCCATGAAGATTCTGTTTTTCCAGTAAGAGAAGCTGGAATACCAATAAATATAAAGAATACAAACGCACCTGAAGATAAGGGAACATTAATTGTTGATGAGCACAAATATGTTGTTAAAGCTTCTGCTATTACAGGTATAGCTGGGAAAAAGGATTTTACAGTAATTGCAGTAGAAAAAAATCTTATGAATGCTGAATTAGGATTTTGCAGAAAACTCCTTTCTATCCTTGAAAGCAATGGCATCCCATTTGAATGTATGCCTTCAGGTATAGACAGCGTTTCTCTTGTCATTGAAGATAAGAAAATAAATGATAAACTTGAAGATGTACTTGACGAAATAAATAGACAGTGTAAACCTGACTCTCTTGAAGTTTATCCAAACATGGCACTTATTGCAACAGTTGGACGTGGTATGTCAAGAGCGAAAGGTATTGCGGCTAAAGTATTTGCTGCATTAGCAGAACAGAAAATAAACATAAGAATGATAAATCAAGGATCTTCTGAAATAAATATTATTGTAGGTATAGAGACAGATGATTTCGAGAAAGCTATACAAGCTATATATGGTCACTTTATCGAAAGCTAATAGTTCCTATTTACATTTACACTTTTTATGCTATAATATTTCTATAATCTAACATTGTTAACACTATGAAGAGAAGAGTAGATTGTTTCTGGTTACAAGAGAGAGAGTATCGCGGCTGTAAATATTCTTTAACTGGTTACATTTGAAGACTACCTCTGAGTGACTCTAATACAGTCCGGTAAAATACCGTTAGGATTTTTATGTTCAAATATTATTTGGACCAAAAGGTTTATTTGCTATTATGTAAATAAGTAAATTTGGGTGGAACCACGGGAATGTACTCTCGTCCCTTTTCATTATTATGAAAAGAGACGAGTTTTTTTATTTGGTAATCACCTTTTGGTGAAACCAAATCATTTAATTAATATACAATGAAAGGATGAATTATATGAAATTAACATTGAAAGATGGATCAATAAAAGAATATTCATCTCCATTATCCGTATTAGATATTGCAAAAGATATTAGTGAGGGACTAGCAAGAGCTGCTTGTGCTGGACTTATAAATGGTAAAGTTGCAGATCTTAGAGACATAGTATCTGAAGATTGCGAATTTAATGTAGTTACTTTTAAGGATGAAGAAGGACAGAAAGCTTTCAGACATACTACTTCTCATATTCTATCTCAGGCTGTAAAAAGATTATACCCTAATGTGCATCTTGCTATTGGACCTGCCATCGACAACGGATTCTATTACGATTTTGATAAGGAAGATTCATTTTCTGTAGAGGAACTTGCAAAGATTGAAGAAGAGATGAAAAAGATCGTTAAGGAAGATCTTTCTATTGAAAGATTTGTTTTACCAAGAAAAGAAGCTATTGCGTTAATGGAAGAAAAAGGTGAACCTTATAAAGTTGAGCTTATTAAGGATCTTCCTGAGGATTCAGTAATCTCCTTCTACAAACAGGGTGATTTTGTAGATTTATGTGCAGGTCCTCATCTTATGAGCACAAAATATATCAAAGCTTTCAAGCTCACACAAGTTGCTGGTGCATATTGGAGAGGAAGCGAAAAGAATAAAATGCTTACCAGAATATATGGAACTTCTTTCCCAAAGAAATCAGAATTAGATGAGTATCTTGCTAAAGTTGAAGAAGCAAAAAAGAGAGACCATAACAAGCTTGGAAGAGAACTTGAGCTTTTTACAACTTCTGATCTTATAGGTCAAGGTCTTCCATTATTAATGCCTAAGGGTGCTAAAGTTGTTCAGATTCTTCAAAGATTCGTTGAGGACGAGGAAGAAAGACGAGGCTATGTACTTACAAAGACTCCTTTTATGGCAAAGAGTGATCTTTATAAAGTTTCAGGCCATTGGGATCATTACAGAGATGGCATGTTCTTGCTTGGTGACCCTGAAAATGAAGATGAGGTTATGGCTCTTAGACCAATGACTTGTCCATTCCAATTTACTGTTTACAATGCGTCACAGAAAAGCTATAGAGATCTTCCGATAAGATATGGTGAAACTTCTACTCTATTTAGAAACGAAGCTTCCGGAGAAATGCACGGACTTATAAGAGTAAGACAATTTACTATTTCTGAAGGACATCTTGTATGTACACCAGAACAGCTTGAAGATGAATTTAAAGGTGTTGTTGATCTTATAAAGTTTATGATGAAAACCCTTGGTATTCAAGACGATGTTACTTATAGATTCTCTAAGTGGGATCCAAATAATAAAGATAAATATATAGACAATCCAGAAGCTTGGGTTAAAACTGAAGTTACTATGAAAAATATTCTTGATCACTTGGAGATTGACTACACTGAAGCTGTAGGTGAAGCAGCCTTCTATGGTCCTAAGCTTGATATTCAGTCTAGAAATGTTTATGGAAAAGAAGATACTATTATTACTGTTCAAATCGACTTTATGCTTGCTGAAAGATTTGGTATGTCCTATGTAGACAAAGATGGTGAGAAGAAAAGACCATTCATAATTCATAGAACTTCATTAGGTTGTTATGAAAGAACACTAGCTATGCTTATAGAAAAATATGCAGGTGCCTTCCCTACTTGGCTTGCTCCTGTTCAGGTAAAGGTACTTCCTATATCAGAAAAATATCATGACTATACTGAAGCTGTAGTTAGAAAACTTAAGGACAGCGGCCTAAGAGTTGAAGCAGATTACAGAGCTGAAAAGATTGGCTATAAGATAAGAGAAGGAAGAATGCAAAGAGTACCTTATCTTCTTATACTCGGAGAGAAAGAAGCTGCTAACAATGAAGTTGCTGTTAGAAGCAGAAAGAATGGCGACGAGGGTTCAGTTAGTGTTGACAGCTTTATCGAGAGAATTATAGGTGAGGTTAACAACAGAACTCTTGATTAATATCAAGTATAAATACCTATGCTATAAAAAACTCAGCCTTAGCTGAGTTTTTTCCATCACTCTACTCTCTTCTCTTTACTCTTTTATCTTGTTATTGCTTCGTCAATAATTCCCCCGCCAAGACATACCTCGCCATCATAGAATACAACTACTTGACCCTTAGCTATGCCTCTTTGAGGTTTATCAAAAATCACTGTACAGCAGGCATTGTCTTTTAAATGTACTGTAACTCCCTGATCAGGTTGTCTATATCTAAACTTAGCTGTACACTTAAATTCACTAGGCATTGGTTTATTGCTTATCCAATTTAGTTCAGAAGCCTCAAGCCCATAGGAAAAAGCGGCAGGATTGTTTTCGCCTTGAACAACATATAATACGTTGTTCTTTAAATCCTTCTCCACTACAAACCAAGGTTCGCCGGTTCCTTTTCCACCAATCCCAAGTCCTTTTCTTTGACCTATCGTATAATACATAAGGCCATCATGCCTTCCAACCGTCTCCCCTGCCGGTGTTTTTATATCACCCTTTTTTGCCGGAAGATAGTTGCTTAAAAACTTCTTAAAATTTCTTTCGCCTATGAAGCAAACTCCAGTACTGTCTTTTTTGTTAGCTGTACTTAAATCATATTTATTTGCAAGTTCTCTAACCTCTTTTTTCTCTAAATTTCCTACCGGAAACATAGATTTTGATAAAGCATCTTGCCCTAGCATGCATAGAAAATAACTTTGATCCTTTCCTTGATCTATTCCTCTAAGAAGTCTATATTCTCCATCTTTGAAATCAACTCTTGTGTAATGGCCCGTGGCCATATATTCTGCACCTATTTCCATAGAATAGTCAAGAAAAGCTTTAAATTTAATCTCTTTATTACACATTACATCAGGATTAGGTGTACGTCCTTTTTTATATTCTTCAAGGAAATATGAAAATACTCTATCCCAATACTCCTTTACAAAGTTTACAGAATAGTAAGGAATATCTATTTTATCGCAGACTCTTCTAACATCATCATAATCATCTACAGCTGTACAAACACCATTTTCATCTGTTTCATCCCAGTTTTTCATAAATACTCCAACTACGTCATATCCTTGCTGTTTAAGTAAAAGTGCTGCAACAGATGAATCTACACCTCCAGACATACCAACTACTATCTTTTTGTTCTTATTTTCCATCTAAATCAACGGCCTTTCTATAAAACGTATTTTACTCTTCTTCCTTAAGCTCTTCAATCACAAATTTATCAAAATCAATATCATCAATAAAATTATTATAATCAAAAATTACTTTACGGCGTTTATTATATTCATGAACATTCACGGGAAGCCAATAGGGTCTTGCTATATCTATTTCTTTACATATTTTGTCGATACAACGTTTAAGCTTATCCTGATAACTTCCTTCTAAATTGTCCTCTACTACTAAGTCTTTAACTATTTTATTGTTTTTAATTATTCTTCCATTTATCCTAAACATTTTAGCTCCTTTTTTATTAAAATATATCACAAAATTTAAATATAATCATATCATATATTGTAATTAAAAATTAGGAGAGTGTCTATGCTATTTTACAATTATCCTGAATATGATGGTTATAGATCTGAAGAAGATGATGATTTTGAAGGACTAAATGATGTAAGCGAGGTATATGAATTAGAAACCAGTGATCTTCCGCCAGAATGTCCATATAGGCAGTTCATGCCACCTATGCCTGGATTTCCTGCTGCTAAACCGCCAACTACACCACCACCTTCAACTACACCACAAAAAGGCGGTCAGGCAAGCGTAAAGGCAGTAGATCCTGGAAGCATACGACCATGTACATTTAGATTCATATTTATTTGGCCAGAAAGAGGCCGTGGATTCTGGGCATATTTAACTTTTGTTGGAAGAAGATCGGTTTCTGGATTTAGATGGAACGGAAGAAGATGGGTATACTTTGGAATGGATTTGCGCCGCATAGAGAGTTTTCAGTGCTATTAACATTGTTTATATGAAATATATAGCATAAAAATACAAAAAAATATAGATTTATTAATCCAAGCCATGAATTTATGCTATAATAATAGTAACGTACACATATTAATTATGCGTGTAATTAACTTTTAAACTATGAAGATAATTACACGCATAATGTCATAATATACGGTATATGGTTTGAGTACTATTTTGCAACTTAATCTGTATACGAACAAATTTATGAAAGTGAGATGAATTTCAAAATGTTGAATATCGACTGGAAGGAATTAGGATTCAACTACATAAAAACCGATTACCGTTATATCTCCTATTGGAAAGATGGAAAATGGAGTGAAGGAAAACTAGTTAAAGACAATATGCTTACAATTAGTGAAGCATCACCTGCCCTGCATTATGGTCAGCAGTGTTTTGAAGGATTGAAGGCTTATAGAACAAAGGAAGGTAAGATACAACTATTTAGAGCAGATGCTAATGCTAAAAGAATGATGGCTACTTGTGATAGATTGCTTATGCCTACAGTTCCTATAGATATGTTTTTGGATGCTGCAAAAAAGGTGGTCAAGGCTAATGAAGAATATGTACCTCCATATGGCACTGGTGCTACTTTATATTTAAGACCTTTCGTTATAGGTGTTGGAGATAATATAGGTGTAAAACCTGCTACAGAATACATATTTTCTATATTCTGCATGCCTGTAGGTCCTTACTTTAAAGGTGGAATGACACCAGTTAATTTCTGTGTATCTGATTACGATAGAGCAGCTCCTAAAGGAACTGGCGGAGTAAAGGTTGGTGGAAACTATGCAGGAAGTCTTCTTCCTCATGCAGAAGCTGCTAAGAGAGGTTTTGCAGATTGCATATATCTAGATCCAGCTACTCATAAGAAAATAGAGGAAGTGGGTTCAGCTAACTTCTTTGGTATTACAAAGGATGATAAATTTGTAACTCCTGTATCTCCTTCTATTTTACCTAGTATCACTAAATATTCTCTTCTTTACTTAGCAGAACATTATTTACATATGCCTGTAGAGCAAAGAGACGTTTATATAGATAAAATTGACGAGTTTAAAGAGGCTGGTGCTTGTGGTACAGCAGCTGTTATCAGTCCTATAGGCGGTATTGAATATGAAGATAAGCTTCATGTGTTCTATAGTGAAAAAGAGGTTGGACCAATCACTAAGAAATTATATGATACATTAATAGGAATTCAGTTCGGAGATGTTAAGGCTCCAGAAGGCTGGATATTTGAAGTTGAATAGTTAAGGATTTAAAAAAACCGCTTTGGTAAATTTTATCGAAGCGGTTTTTTTTCAATAGTAGCTCTCTTCCATGATCTATTTGACTATACTAAATTTGATTTGTATGGTAATATTTATAAAGGAGGTGCGATATCAATATGGATGATAAAAAGTTTTATACGACAGGTGAAGAAATAGCTAATGCAATAACTCATGGGATAGGCAGCCTGCTCGCAATAGCTGCTCTTGTATTGCTTATAGTAAATGCTGTTCAACACGGCACTGCTTGGCATGTAGTAAGCTATAGTATCTTTGGTGCTTCTCTAGTTATTCTTTACACTGAATCGACTTTATATCATAGCATAACAAATAGAAAGGCCAAAAGAGTATTTAGAATATTCGACCACTCTTCAATATACATTTTGATTGCTGGCACCTATACTCCATTTACTTTAACTGTATTACGAGGTCCTTTAGGATGGTCTATTTTCGGTGTAATTTGGACTATGGCGGTTATAGGTATAATAATAAAGTGTAAATGGGTAGGAAAATATGATAAGATTTCTACAATCGTGTATGTGATAATGGGATGGATGATAATTATATCTATTAAGATCTTATGGTTACATATTCCGCATATATCTTTTTATATGCTGGTAATCGGAGGCGTAGCTTACACTGTGGGCGCTCTTCTTTACTCATTAAATAAAATACCATATAATCATCCAGTCTGGCACCTTTTCGTAATCGCTGGCAGTGTTTGTCACTTTTTTTCAGTCTTTTTTATTTTGTAGGAATTGTGTAACTTTGATTTAGGCCTTCTCATACTATATTAATAATACTATTTATTAAGAGGTCTAAAATGAAGGACGATTTATACAAAAAATATATAATCGATTTTCAGGTTAATCTGCTTACCTGTAAAAGTCTTGGCAAAGGACATAATGGTATAGTATATATGCTTCCTGAAAAAAAAGTGATTAAGATATGTTTTTCTGAAAAGAGTTGTCGAAACGAATACTATATTTTAAAACGGATAAATAATAATAAATATTTTCCACGAGTCTATGGTATGTCAGGTAACTATATGATTAGAGATTTTGTTGATGGAATAACATTAAAAGATTATATTAAAAAGAACGGACTTGATAAAGGTACTGCAGTAAAAGTGATTGGTCTCTTAAAAGAATTTAAAAAACTTAAGTTTAAAAAGTATGATATAAGATGTAAGGATATAATGGTAACACCAGATAACACTTTGATGGTTATAGACCCTAAAAAATGTTTTTCGAAAAGCAGAAATTATCCCCAGCATCTATGTAAAGGTCTCTATAATTTAGGTGCATTAGACATATTTTTGAATGTACTTCATGAAAATAGTCCTGAATTGTATAAAAAATGGAATGATAAAATATGCAAATATATATCTACCAGGATATGTATTTAATGAAAATTAGTTCTTATAGATAAGAGTAAGCTACAAATGAGGTGAAATTATTGCCATATATTTCGAATACAACTTACTATTACCTGTTTCTTTATTTTATAATATATTCTTTTGCTGGATGGGTATTGGAAGTTATATACTGCTATTCAGTGAATAGACGTTTAGTAAACAGGGGTTTCTTATATGGACCAGTATGTCCAATATATGGAGTTGCTGCAGTTATAGTTATTATTGTGCTATCACCGTTTAGCAACAATTATATATTATTATTTGGGGGCGGCTTAATACTTTCATCTTTGCTTGAATTTATTACAGGCTTTGTCCTAGAACATTTTTTTAAAGCAAGATGGTGGGATTACACAGATAATAAATTTAATATTATGGGATATGTATGTTTGAAGTTTTCAATTTTCTGGGCTATTATTACGGTTATTTTCATAAAATTTATCTATCCTCCTGTAGATAGATTTGTACATCTTTTGCCACATAGTTTTTTAGAGATATCCTATAATGTTCTACTTATTGTATTTGTAGTTGATATAACGGCTACGATTAATAATCTTATTCAATTTAGAAAAATATTTAATGAGCTTTATGAGCTATCATCCGAATTAAAGTGTAATATAGAAACTATGAAAAATAAGCTTGTAGATACTGCTAAAGCATCTATTTTGGAAGGAAAAATAAAATACTTAAAAGAAAGTTATGATAAGCTTATGAGTAGATCTAATTTCAAATTCAGAAGAATAATATTAGCCTTCCCTAAAGTTTCTTCAAAGAGCTTTGGTAAAATAATTGATGAAATAAAAGAAAGAATATTATAAATAAAAAGATGGCATATAATAAGCCATCTTTTTATTTATTAATTCATTTATATTCTTGTATTAATAATTAAAAATCATTTTACATCTAACATCGGGTTAAACTTTTCAAATAATTCAGGATACTTTTTCTTTAGATTGATTATATGGAAGTTACTGTCTACAAACGCTTGTATAGTAGTTCCTTTAGCTATTGGTCTCTTAGCACCTTCTTTGAATACATCATATCCAAAGATTATTTTAACAGGCGTAAGTTCTTTAATATAAGTACTTATTCTCAATCTTTCACTGTATAAAGCAGGAGATATGTATTTACAATTTGTTTCTACTAACGGCATAAACAAACCATCGCTTTCCAGTTGTTTATAGCTAAGGTCTAAACTTTCAACAAACTCATCTCTAGCAAGTTCAAACCAAACATAATAATTAGAATGATGAACTATTCCCATCTGGTCAGTTTCAGCATATCGTACTCTAATGAATGTGTCATTAATATACAAAAGTTTTATCCCCTCTCTGTGTTATCAGAATAAAGCATAGCGAGTGCATCTGCTTTCTCATTTAGTGCTCTGTTATAAACACTGTTTCTAATGGATGATGAACTGCTTCTAAAATATTCATTAACTTTTTCTTTTTCATTATATATGCCATTAATTAAATCCGCATCTGAACCGGATGTATTAATTCTTGAGAAAATCTTAGAGACTCCACCTACTCCAAATTGTACTGCTGTAGACCAAACCACACTCTGAAGTGCTTTAGATCTAGAATTAATATCAATACCATACTGATCCTTTATCTTATCAACCGCTGCATCATAATAAGTATTTTTAACATATCTACGTTGTAAATCAAGGAAACCTGCTCTATCCTTATCAGCGAGATATCTCCAAGCAGAATCAAAATTTGACCCAAAGGTATTGCCATCATTAGCCTTTGCAGAGGTTAAAAAATTATAATAAGGTTCATTATTATTTTTAAGCCAACTTATAAAAGAATTAAGGGAACCCTTATTAGCTGAAAATTGCCAAGCACCATAAGATTTTCCGCCGCTATCGCCAGAGTTATTGGCAATAGTACCAGGATTACCGTTAGATTCATATTTTGCAGACAACGCTCCTAATTCATCTGAAGTTACACTACTACTAGGAGAAGTAGAATTTGCATTAAGTGTACTATATAATAATCTATTTAAATCATAATTACTATTAGAATATAATAGATTAGAATAATTATTATAACCTTGATTTGAAACTAACGAAGAAAGAAGACTACTATAACCACCGTAACCGCTGCTATCACTACTGCTGCTGGTAGACATACTATTTAGCATAGTTTGTAATACATTTTCAAATATAAGTGTATTAAGTGCATTTTGAGCATTTGAAGCATTAACTGAAGAACTTCCAGCAGAATTTAGACTTGAAGCTATTCCAGTATTTCCATATGAGTACGAATTATTTAATAAACTGTTCAACATACTGGCATTAACACCAGTGCTATTAAAATAATTATCCAAAATCTCACCCCTTTGTTATATAACGAACATTTCGATATATTAATTATACCATTTAAATGTAAAATAATCCATAAAAGTGTTGAATTATATCAAAATTTACTTTAAATTTATATACTTCGAGATCTGAATAAAAAGTTTCTTAGCTGCAGGAACTGCTGTCTGACTTGCATAGTAGGTTTTGGGATTAGGCTCATCAACTGACACTATCAGCGTTATTTTAGGGTCGTTGTACGGTGCCATTCCTGCAAAGGACGATATATATGTATGATTCTTATAGCCTCCTGTTTTAGCATCTACCTTACGTGCTGTTCCTGTCTTGCCAGCTACAGGTATACCTTTTATTATTGTAGCTTTTGCTGTACCTTCTTTTACGACTCTGCGAAGGTACTTTCTCAGCTTTTTAGTATTTTCTGGACTCATTATTGTTTTACGATCATAATTATCATATGACTTATCTATGACATTTTTTTCATTATTGTTATAATGTCCTATGTTTTTCATAACGTGAGGAGTTATCCATGTACCACCGTTAGCTATAGCATTAAAAGCTGCTATGTATTGAACCTGTGTAACAGCAATACCTTGTCCGTATGACATTGTTGCAGTATCAATTTGTCTCGCACTATCCTGATCTTTTATTATTCCTGAACTTTCACCAGGTAAATCTATCCCTGTCTTTTTACCAAAGCCTGCGTTTTTCGCAAAAGAAAATATCTGATTTTTTCCAAGTTTTTTAGACAACTCTACAAATCCTACATTACAAGAATTCTTTATAATATCTGAGAATGTTTCAATTCCATGGGCTTTATTATCATCACAATGAAGTACTTCTCCACCGACTTTTATTGTTCCATTACAAACAAATCTTAATTTGCTTGTATCAAGATTGCTTTCAAGTGCAGCTGCAGCTGTTATAGCTTTGAAAATTGAACCTGGTTCAAACACATCTGAAACTGATTTTGTCTTCCAAATGTTCTGAAGCTGCGAAATAGTTTTACCGTTACCAGAAGGATCATTAAGGTTATAATCAGGTTTACTTGTCATAGCTAGAATCTCACCGTTTTTAGGGTTTGCAACTATAATGTTTACATTTTTTGCTCCTGTTTTTCTTAAAGTTTCTTTTGCTACTGTTTCAACAATATATTGTATTCTGTTATCTATTGTCAGTGTTATATTTTTTCCATTTATGGCCGGTACTTCTTGATTGCTTGTATAGGGTAAATTATTTTTATGCCTATCCGATTCAATAACTTCTACTCCATCTTTACCTGATAAAATATTATTATAAGTGAGTTCAACTCCGCTTATACCGTTTCCCTGCTGATTAGTGCTTCCTAAAACTGAAGATAAAAATGAATTGTTGGGATAATATCTCTCTGAATCTTGAGAAATTATAATGCCAAGCACACCATTATCTTTTACTAAAGCTTTTATCTTGTCTATAGTATCTTTATCAACTTTTCTTTTTATTCCTGTAAAACTAACCAACTCATTTTTAGAGTTCCTTTTAGTCAGCAGTTTTAACATAGCTCCTTTTTTTACGTCAAGAATTCTAGAAAATTCATCATTAAAATCGCTTAAACCGATTTTATTTCTGCTGAGACTGCCATTTAATGTTTTTATATCTGCATCAACTCTATATACATCGCTGCTGACTGCTAGTACCCTTCCGCTGCTATCAAAGATATCTCCCCTTTTAGCCGGTAATGATACCGTTTTAAACCATTGATTGTCTGCTAAACTTTTATATTGCTTACCATTAAACAGAATTATATACGTTATTTTACCAAATAACGCAATGTATATTAAGGTAAGTGCAAAATATACAACAAAAAGTCTATGTCTTTTTACTTTCGGTTTATTTTTCTTTGTTAATTTCAACAGAATCACCCTTGACAATATGTCTTTCTAAATTTTATTATAAATCATTTTCATGCATCGTAATCTTATCTTTAGCATCGGTCCCATTAGTCACTAAAACGCTCCATATATCAGGTTTAGCTTTGTAAATTAAAATATACAAGCCTATACCTGCTATAACTCCCCAAAATACATCTATTATTGAATGTTGTTTTATTAAAACCGTAGAAGCACAAATTAAAAGCATTGTTATAAGCGATATAACACGTATTACCTTTTTGCTCTTGAGTAACTGGCAATTTTCTAATGAGCAGAATACTCCAATGCTTAACATGACATGAAGACTGGGAGTCACATTAGTTGGTGTATCAAGGCTATATATGGTTTTAATCATGCTTGAAAAAATATCATTACTAGCTATGACAGGTCTCAAATTCTGCCTAGTCGGATACAATATAAACGCTGTAATTCCTACAAGCATTCCTAACGTAAGAAAAGTAACGAGCTTATAGTAGTCAACAACTGAATATAGGCCTAAAAACAATATCGCTACAGCTATATAGATGTACCATGTTATGTAAGGTACAACCGCTTCTTTTACAAACGGTATATAGGAATCCAGACTTGAATAAACAAGTTTAGTATATTTAATGTGCTTTTCGCATAGACCAAAAAGCATACCGGTTATTCCATACAATAATAGCATTGAAAAATGCTTGTATTTATAGTAAATTTCGTTATTTATATTAACCATATTGACTCCCTTCCAGATCTCAATTCCATCCTTTTAACCCCCTAATACTCTTGAAACAAGTATAGCATATTTTATGTAATCTGTCTAAGCACATTTTATTAATCAAACTTATATATAACTATATATTTAACTATATATTTAACCTAGTATTGGCGTATGATACATACCTTTGTCTTTTTATGTTGAAAAATTATTCAGTTGATGGTATTCTGTTTTTAGCTTAATAATTGCTTTTTTAGCCAATTATTAAGCACATTATTTAGGGGGCTTGATATTAATTGAATATGAAATTCATTAGAAAACTTCCATCTGCTAAGCAGATAAGAGAGGAAATACCTGTTCCGGAAAATCTCAAAGATGTGAAGGAAAAAAGAGATTTAGAAATAAGAAACGTATTTACAAATAACGATGACAGATTCATTCTTGTCATAGGTCCTTGCTCAGCAGATCATGAAGATCCTGTGTGTGAATATGTAGAAAAACTTGCAAAGCTGCAGGAAAAAGTCAAGGATAAAATATTAATAATTCCTAGAGTATATACTAATAAGCCACGCACAACAGGTGAAGGTTATAAAGGCATGATGCATCAGCCAGATCCTAACAAAGCACCGAATGTAGCTGAAGGAATAAAAGCTATAAGGAAACTGCATTTAAAAGTTCTTAGCGAAACTCATCTTGTAACTGCAGATGAAATGTTATATCCTGAAAACTACACATATTTGTCTGATCTTTTGGGTTATGTAGCAATTGGGGCTCGATCCGTAGAAGATCAGCAACATAGAATGATAGTAAGCGGCATGAATGTACCTGCAGGTATGAAAAATCCTACATCTGGTAATCTTTCTGTTATGCTCAACTCAGTAGTCGCAGCACAAATGGGACACGATTTCGTATATGCTGGATATGAGGTCAGAACTTCTGGAAATCCTTTGGCACATACAATTCTCAGAGGTGCAGTAGATTCTTATGGCAGAAACATTCCTAACTACCATTATGAAGATTTGCAGCTATTAGCTCAATCATATGCCAAAAGAGATCTAGAAAATCCAGCTGTTATTATAGATACTAATCACTCAAATTCAATGAAAAAGTTTGCTGAACAGCCTAGAATAGCTAAAGAGATTATTAACAGCAGAAAGTGGGACTCAAATCTTAAAAAGTTTATAAAGGGATTGATGATAGAAAGCTATCTTGTAGAAGGCAGGCAGGATATTTCAGATAATAATATATATGGTAAGTCGATAACAGATCCTTGCCTAGGATGGGAAGATACTGAAAACTTAATATATTATATTGCAGAGAATGTATAAAGAGTAAAGATAATTAAAAATGGTTACACCTTAAAGATTATTTAGGCCTTTAACCAAGTGGAACTAGCCGACATAGGGTGTAACCATTTTTAAAATTTCATGCATTCTTCTCCTATTATCTTTATCCCCTTTTCAAGCTCCTCATAGGAATTTCTTGAAAAACTTAATCTCAATGCATTTTTAGCTGGATTCTCCACATAAAATACATCCCCCGGCATAAAAAGTACACCTCGCTTATAGCAATTTTCCAAAAGCTTATGGGAATCAATATTTTTAAGCTTTATAAATACATATAAACCGCCTTCCCCACTAATATATTCCCATGGAAGATACTTTTTAATAAGTTTTATCGTATATTGACATTTATCACCATATATATTTCTTATTTTCTTAATATATTTTTCATAGCTGCCACTCTGCATATAATGATAAAGAATACCTTGATCTAAAAATGATGTATGAATGTTTTTAGCTCTTTTTACGCTTTGCAGCATATCTATTAACACTTCATCTCCAAATATCCACCCTATTCTCATACCTGGAAATAAAATCTTTGAAAAACTGCCGATATATATTACAGAGTTTTCCTTACCACTTACAGCCACCATTGGCGCTATATGAGAAGAATGATGCTGCAATTCCTCACTAAAACCATCCTCAACTATTGGAACATTATGCTGTTTAAATACATCATACAGTTCTTTTCTTCTATCATAGCTTATACTTATACCTGTGGGATTATGATAAGATGGAATTAGATACGCTAATTTGAACTGGCATTTGAGCAATTCACTTTCCAGTGCTGAAACATCCATACCGTTTTCATCCATATTTACACCGTGAATATCCAGTCCATGAAGGCGCATTTGCTTTATAGCTGTATTATGAGTAGGATTTTCACATAATACCTTATCTCCAGCACTAGTAAGAGAATCTAAAACTAGATCAAACCCTTCAGTAAAACCATTAGTGATAATTACAGATTTATTTTCTAAAGCAGCGCCAATCTTTTTCATATATTCCATTATAAAATTAATTAATGGCCGATACCCTTTTGCATATCCGTAATTTAGAATTTTGTTACCTTCCACCCCCATAAGATCCATAAAGGAACGTTTAATTTCATCTATATCAAAAAGGTTTTCGTCAGGAGCAATGGATTTAAATGATATCATTCCTTTTTTATAAGGCATTCCATTTTTCATCAAGTCAAGATCTTCAGTATCATAAGCATACTGATTGAATTTTTCTTTCCAATCTATATTCCACTCATTATTTAATTTGATCTTCTTAGGTGATACAAATGTTCCCTTTCCATTCAATGTATAAATAAAGCCACTGCTTTCAAGGCATTCAAAGGCAGTTATTACAGTGGATCTTGAAACGCCAAGAAGCCTTCCCATCTCTCGAGTGGAAGGCAACTTGCTATGAGCTGGAAGCATATTAGTCTCGATCATCTCTTTTATAGCATCAAATATTTGTATATATATTGGTTTTTCCGAATCGGTATTTATATGAAAAAACATAAATCTCTCCCAACCATTTGATCAAAATATGATATAAACTATTTTCTTAATGAGCAATCAATAACTTTATCTAGAAGTTTTGGGAAATCAATACCTACAGCTTTTGCACTTTTGGGTACAAGACTGTTAGCTGTCATACCTGGTAGAGTATTTACTTCTAGAGCATAAAATTCATCATCTTTTATAAGAAAATCTATTCTACTATAAACTTCAAGGTTAAATAATTTCCAACACTTTTTAGCGATTACCTTCAGCTTATCATCCAAATGCTTAGGAAGCTCGCCTACTACCTCTTTAGTGCCATTATCATAATATTTTGACTGGTAATCAAAGAATTCTTCACTGGGATTGATGAATATTGTAGGAAGAATTTCTCCATCTAACATAGAACAAGTTATTTCTTGTCCTTTTATATATTCTTCAATCAAAACATTTTTGTCATATTTAAAGCTTTCTTCTAGCGCTGCTTTTAATTCCTTCTCATCCTTTACAAGGAAAATACCTATACTTGATCCACCGTTATTAGGTTTTACAACAAGGGGATACCCAAATTTCTTTAACTTATCCATTGGTAGTTCATCCTCTGGTGTTACCATAACCCAGTCAGCTGTCTTCACACCTTCAGATAAAAATATCTTTTTGCTTAAATTTTTGTCCATGCATAATGCACTAGTAAGAACACCGCAGCCATTATAGGGAATACCCTTTGTCTCTAATACGGCTTGTATTTTTCCGTCTTCACCAAACTTACCGTGAAGTGCAATAAACGCAAAATCTATATCCTTTATTTTTTCAAAAACATCTTCTTCTTTTTCTATTAAAATTTCTTTAACTTCATATTTATTTTTGTCGATATTCGCTATTATCTCTCTTCCGCTCAATATCGATATTTCTTTTTCAGAAGAAATTCCTCCATCTATAACACCTATTCTCATATAAACCTCCAAATTTTATAATTAATATCTTTAATACTATTCTAATGGATATTAACCATTAACATAATACCCACTATTTTTATTTTTTTGCTTTATAGTGGTATGGTGGTTAAAACAAGTGGTATATGTAAGGTAAAATTATCCCTGTCGGCAAAAATAGATATTATGAGTATCATAATATTCTGCATATTTAATAATATAATATATAAATTAATATTTGTAAAACCTTTTTCGTTGATATTTTATAATATTTATAGTATTATATTATCAAAATAATAACGTTTTATAAATATATTTAGGAGTGTGATTGTCATGGATAAAAAGATAAGTAAAATTGAAATTATTGCCCGTCCAAGTAAATTTCAAGAATTAAAAGAAGCGTTGAATAAAATAGGCGTAACTGGAATGACAGTTTCAAACGTGCAGGGTTGTGGTATGCAAAAAGGCTACAAAGAGTTCTACCGTGGCAACGAACTTGAAATAAATTTAATTCCTAAAGTTAAAGTTGAAGTTGTTGTGTGTGAAATACCAGTAGAAACCGTCGTTGAAACCGCAAAGAAGGTCCTAAAGACAGGACAAATCGGAGACGGAAAAATATTTGTTTACGATGTTACTAATGTAATAAGAGTAAGAACCGGTGAAGAAGGCTGGGATGCACTACAAGATAAAGAGTAGATAAAAAAGAGTAGGAAGTGATTTCCGTCGGCTGGAAAATGCCTCCTCCAACCACTTCCTACCCTATGCCTACTCTATGCATTTACAAAGCATTATTTTCTATATTACTTCTCCCAAATTATTTTTCTTGTTTATTTGTTTATTAGTATTTTCTTAAGAGCTATCTTCATATTACTTCGTATATATATAGTCACATCCTTTTAACAATACATACAATTTATTCATACACAGTTGAAAATTATTCACAATTGGCAAAAATCATAATTTCCTATTCTTTGTAAAAATGGTATAGAGTTTTCTATTTAAATTTTTCTAAAGCTTTCCAAGGAATCTTTCACTTCGTCTATTGGAAGGTTTCCTTTTTCTAGGACAGTTTCAGGTAGGGTAAGAAGTTTTTCGTAAAACTTCTCTCCTTCTTCTTTAATAAAGTCTGATTCTTTATTTTGTTCTCTCATCTCGAAAAGATAATCTTCTGCCTTATCAAATCTTGTAATAGCCTCATAATATTTAAAGATTAGATATTTACAATCTAAAGGTATTTCATATTCAGAAATAACATTAATAATTTCATCTATATCATCCAAACATAAATCAATAGCTGTTTCAAAATCTGAAAGTAACGCATTAATTAGAATTTCTGCACTTTTAACACTCTGACTTAATGCACTAACTTCATCACCTTGGATGCTGCATAGGTATGCATGAACTTTAAGTAATTTTCCTGTGACAACTAAATTCACAGTTTCAGGAGATTCATAAGCTCCTATAAATTTCATTAGATCGCTGTATGACAGATTTATCGCCATACTAGAATTTATGCCCATAAGCTTTCGGTAAGCTTTATTTAAAGTATCCCAGCTTTTTATGATTTCATCTTTATTAGTGTAATCTAAAATAGTTGTCAATACACGAGATAACTCTTTAAGTTTTTCAGTTAATATATCATTTTTTATCATAATTGTGCACCACCCTTTTTAAACGCAACATCGCTTAGTCTATTTATATTATTATAGTATAAATATTATTTTACGTAAAGTTAGAAAAGTGCAAAGAAAAAAGTGAATGTAAGTTTTGCAAATACATAGAGTCGATATAGATATAAGTGCTTGATGAATGTATTTTCCAGCCGACGGAAATCACTTCCTACCATTTTTTATTTAACATCTTGCAAAATATTAAGATTTGATATAATATAAACTATAGTTTATTACATAAGCAAATGTTAAGAGGTGTGATTATGACAAACAGAGAAAAGGAGATATTAAAATTAATTAAGGATGACCCTTTAATTTCTCAGCAACAGCTTGCAGATATACTCGGTATTACTCGTTCTTCCGTAGCAGTACATATAACTAACCTTCTGAAAAAGGGATATATCAAAGGAAAAGGCTATATTGTAACTGAATCCCCATACATCACTGTAATAGGAGGTTCAAATATTGATATACAGGGATTCCCTAATAATAAGATGATTTTTAAGGATTCGAATCCTGGAAAAGTTAAAATTTCATTAGGCGGTGTAGGAAGGAATATTGCGGAAAATATCGTTCGTTTAGGTATAGACACGAAATTGATATCTGTAATCGGCAGCGACATTTATGGCAGCAAGATAATTGAGGATGCAAAACTGATAGATTTGGATGTAAGTCAATGCATGATTTTAGAAGGGTTCCCTACCTCTACTTATTTATCAATGCTTGATGAAAAAGGCGACATGATTACAGCCGTAAATCAGATGGATATATTTGAAAAAATGGATATCCCTTTTATAAAAAAGAAAAAAAACATAATAAACAATTCTAAATTGTGTGTAATAGATACAAATCTACCTAAACAGGTTATAGAATATATAGTTACTAATTTTACTAACACAAAATATTTTTTGGACACGGTATCTTCTGCTAAGGCTTTAAAAGTAAAAGATATAATTGGTAAATTTCATACTATTAAACCTAATAAAATAGAAGCTGAGATGCTGTCTGGAATTAAAATATCATCTTTGAATGACGCTTGGAAAGCATCAAAATACTTTTTGGGTCAAGGTGTTAAAAGAGTATTTATATCATTAGGTGATGAGGGTTTGTTCTATAATGATGGTATAACGCAAAAACACATATCAAATTTCAAAGTAAATGTAATCAATACTACTGGTGCTGGGGATGCTTTTGTAGCAGCTTTATCTTATTGCTATTGCAATGACTATGATATTGATAAAACCGCTGTAATGGCAATGGCTGCATCAGTATTAGCACTTTCTCATGAGGACACAATAAATCCCAGTATGTCAGTAGAAAATATAAATAAAATAATTAAGGAGCTGAACTTATGTTAGAAAAATATCTTGTAATTAATGATGCAGTAAAGGAAGCTATAGAAAGCGGCAAACCTGTTGTGGCACTTGAATCAACAATTATATCCCATGGTATGCCTTACCCTAAAAATGTGGAAACTGCATTGAATGTTGAAAAAATAATCAGAGAAAATGGTGCCATACCTGCAACTATAGCTATTTTAAATGGTAAGCTGAAGGTTGGCCTTACTGCTGATGAAATAGAGTACCTTGGAAAAGCTGAGGGTGTAATAAAAACAAGCAGAAGAGATATACCATTTATAGTTGCTAGAAAGGCAAATGGAGCTACTACTGTAGCATCAACTATGATAATTGCTGCAATGGCAGGAATTAAAGTATTCGCAACTGGCGGTATAGGCGGTGTACATAGAGAAGCACAACAAACATTTGATATTTCTGCGGATCTAGAAGAACTTGCTAAAACAAATGTAGCTGTTGTATGCGCTGGTGCTAAATCAATACTTGATTTGGGATTGACTCTTGAATATCTTGAAACTAAAGGAGTACCTGTTATTGGCTATAAAACTGAAGAACTTCCAGCTTTTTATACAAGAGAAAGCGGATTTAAGGTTGATTATAGAGTTAACAGCCCTTTGGAACTTGCTGAAGCTCTTAAAGCAAAATGGGAGCTAGGACTTCAAGGCGGTGCTGTCATAGCTAACCCTATTCCAGAGGAATTTTCCATGGATCTTACGACTATAAATTTAGCAATAGAAAAAGCTTTATCGGAAGCTAAGACAAAAGGAATTAAAGGAAAGGAAACCACTCCATTTCTTCTTGCTAAGGTAAAAGAACTTACTGGAGGAGAAAGCTTAGAATCTAATATACATCTAGTTTATAATAATGCTAAATTAGGTGCACAGTTTGCCCTAGAACTATCAAAACTATAATCATGAAAAACAAAGAAAAAAAACATGAATGCAAAAAAAATTTTAACTAATAAACCCTTTATCATTATTATTGTTGTGCTGCTGACTACAAGAACCATTAAAGGCAAATGATCGCTGATCATTTGCCTTTAACTAACAATTTTTAATATACTCCAAATACATTTTAGCAATATCAATATTTGAATTTTTATATAAAGTTCTGCTGCCTACTACATCTTCAATTTCATTTAAAATAAAATTACCCTGTATGTCAAAGATAAAATCTATGCCAACCATTCCAAATTCAAATTTTTCTATTATTTTATGTATTAATTCTTTTTGCTTTTCATTAAGTTCATATAGTCTAGCGCTGCCTCCTAATGAAAAATTGGCTCTGAAATCATCATCTGAACTTCTTAATATAGCAGCTATTATTTGTCTTCCAATAACGAAAACTCTTACGTCCCTTCCTGGGACTTCGCCCATTTTCTGGACAATAATATCATCCTCAATAGAATCAGTTATTTCCATTAGCTGCTTCATATCATCGGCCTTAAAAACCTGTTTGCCTCCCCTTCCTGATACAGCTTTAACTACTACTGGAAAGTCAAATTTCATATTGCCAGTTATATAATCTCCTTTTGAAAAGAAATAGGTATCCATCATTGGAATATGGAAACTAGCCATATACTGATGAAGCAGAGCTTTATTATTGCATATACGGGAAGTAAAAGAGTTATTGAATACTTTAACTCCCATTTTTTCTATTTGCTCTGTAAACATAGGAGCCATATCTCTCATGATAACAAAATCACGCATCTTTTCAATACATCCCTTATAGGCTACAAAATGAACATTATCTTTAATTCCAAAAGCAAAGTCCTCTCTATATCTCAACTGTAAGTCCATGTCTAGCTTTTCTGCATCTGAAAGCATTATTTTAATAAAACCCTCATTTCTTATAGCTTCACTTTTAGTATATATTAACCAGCCTGTCTTATTCATTTCTCAACCTCCATGTCATTAATTATGTACTTAAGTATATGCTCTGCTACATCCACACCAGTACAGTCATATATATTTTTCATATGTGCATTAGAATTAATTTCACAGACAATAGGTTCTCCATTAGGACCAAAAAGTAAGTCAACTCCAGCAAAAGCAGAGCCTGTAAGCTCACAGCATTTTATTGCTAGAGCTTTTTCAGCTTCTGTGGGATCATAATGCTGCATTCTGCCTCCCGCACTTATATTTGCTCTAAAATCATCTTCTGATGTACGCAGCATAGCTGCAACTACTTGTCCACCAACAACATTTAGACGTATGTCTTTTCCGTAGCTTGAATTTATAAATTTCTGAAAAACATAAGGTTTATTCCCTAATTCTTGAATTTTGTTTATTAACTCGGTGCGGTTATTAATCATATAAACTTGGGCACCAAATGAACCAAAGCACTCCTTAATAATCATTGGAAAACCAAGAAAACTGATAATATAGTCATAGGTTGAAAAGTCTTCAACCTTTATATATACTTTCGGTGCTATTATTGTATCCGGCATTTTTATGTGGTTGTTCGAAAGGACTTCGTAGGTTAACCCTTTATCATCACATATTTCAATAGCTTTTGAATTGTTATACAATCTCATGCCTGTCTTTTCAAGATGCCTTGCAAGAGCTATATCCTTATCCCAGAAAATAACGAAATCAGGATGCGCATTTTTATACTTGCCCTCTATTACTGCTTCTCCATTCTTAACCGCTGTCAATAATTCGTTATTCTTTACCATTTCAGCTTCAATACCTTCTTTTTCTGCTACATCTTTAAAATGCTGAACCTGACTAGTGAACTTATCTATATTTAAATTTCCGTTATAAACAATCCATGCAGTATATTTTTTCACTTATTTATCACCTCTTATAAATAAATTACGAACCAAATGCTCTAGACGGAATAGTCTAGGGAAAGTGCATTAAATAGGTATGAGAGTTAAGAGTAAAGAGAAAAGAGAAAAGTGAAGGTTAAAATTCAGCCATGCTGAATTTTGATTGTATAGAGACTCTTAATTATTTAGATAATCCT
This sequence comes from Clostridium oryzae, assembly GCF_002029235.1. GTDB lineage: Bacteria > Bacillota > Clostridia > Clostridiales > Clostridiaceae > Clostridium_AE > Clostridium_AE oryzae. The sequence goes on along the minus strand of NZ_MZGV01000015.1, from coordinate 33,563 downwards.
TTTGTAATACTAGGTATAGTCTTATTTTTTAAAAAGTTATCGCCGATAATCAGATTTAAATTCTCAGAAATTCTGCCCAGCAGAATTTCTTCCTTCACTTTTCTCTCTACTCTTTACTCTTTTCTCTTACCTATTTAAAGCATACACTAACTACTAAATATTATCTTCATTTAATTCACTTTCTGGTTCGTCTTTTATTTATATTATATCATAAGCATAAACTCTTACTTTTAACTTACTGACATTTAGTAATGTACATGCACCAGCCAAAAACGTATCTTTCTATTGCTCCATCCTAGATCCCATGGTACATCCTTTCTATCTGTATTATGGCAGGTTACTAATGAATAACCTCTTGAATCAGCACTACTGACCGTGGAAATATGTGTTACATCTCCTTTTTTTTCATAAGCTACAAAGTCACCAGGAAGCAGTTTATAAGAAGCTTTATATACTCTGTCGTAGCTTCCATATGCTATTAACGAAGCTCTTCCGCTGTTGAGCATATAATTCTTAAATCTATCTGCATTTACCCAAGCACCAGTAGCACCTGATTTGTCATAATTCCAAGCAGAATTTTTTCTGAATTTTCCGCCTTCGAAAAGAATCTGTGATGCAAAATTAGCACAATCTCCGCCCATATAGTTATAGTTTCTATACTTCCTATTATATTTATATCCGTCCTTCTCCTCTGAAGCTGCACCACAATACTTATATGCATATTCCATCGCATTCATTCTTCTCGCAGGAATAGCAGAAAAATCTCGACGTTCTTGACTTAAAATGTATTGTTTTACTGCTTCTTTTTTAGAATTATCTGCATCTAATGAATCTGCGAAAGGATCTTTATACCACTCCTTTGTAATTACTAAAAAACCGCCCTCATTCATAAGCTGTAATGTATGATGAGTTCCTATCCTAAAGGTATTGATTTCTTCTGGTCTATCTTCATATATATATTTGTATTCAGTACTGTTTAACAGATTTATTGAATATTTATTATCACTTCTTTTTCTTATTCTTCTTATTACTAAATTAGGTTTAATCTCAATAAACTTCACACCCTGTCTCTGTTCCCAGTTAATTATATATTGAAGCTTTTTTCTTTCGTATTCGAAAGCCCAAGTACCATATTTTGTTTTTAAATCATATATAGACTTAATCAATTCCAGATCTTTTGTTATTATTGCGTCGTTTCTATTCTTAAATATATCTTTTACAGCTTCAGCTATTTCGCTGGTATCTTCTGCTTGCTCTTCAATACTATATACTTTTATACATCGTATATTGCTAATAAGCATAGCAATGATTAATACTATTTTTATAACATATTTGAATTTATCAGTATAATATTTCAAGTAAACACCTCCTATGCTTAGATATATTTATTCAAACGCTGCGTTAATCAAAGAAATTCCCTTTTCAACTACAGGATTCTTAACATCTAATTTGCCATACCATTTTTCACTATTGTGGGTATTCGTAAAATATCTCGCTTTAATAATTATTTCGGGTCTATATTCAAAATGAAGTGTATCAAAATGGCCCCATTTTCCTCCCCATATAAAATAATTTTTTTCAAATATATTGACCATATCTTTAGGATATTCAAGAATCCTCTTTTCTCCTTGTTCACGAGTACACCATTTCCAATAATCTCTTCTATCACTGTTAATATCGATTGCTATTCCAAAAGCGTGAGGGCTTAACCTGCCTGTGCCGCTTATAACTCTGTAGTTATATGTGCCACAGCCTGGGAAAAGGAATCTGTTAAAACTTCCGTTAGAAAACGATGTAAGTTCATTCATAGTATTTTTAAGTGCATCAGCAGCACCATTGTTTCTATTAAAACTATAATTTTTATATCTAGTTGCTACATTGACTATATTCTTGCTTAATTCACTTCTATTTCTGCCATATATCTCGCTTAAAAAAGCATACGGCCGCATACGGCCGGGATCAAAATCTTGTTCTGATAATTTTGTAACAGGCTGTAGAGGATAAAGCTGCTTCAGTGAATCTTCTACGTCTGCATTTACTAACATCTGTTGGAATCCTTTTTCAATCTTATCATCGTAGATAACTTTGTTGCCGGAACGAAACTTAATAAAAATTTTATCTCCTGATTTTTCAAAACCTTCAATGTAATCATGATAGCCCATATACATGCATAAAAGATCCTGCTTGATTCTCTTATATCCACTGTCATCATCCTCATTGACTAAAGCAAATACCGTATTTTGTTCTACGGAGACAAGTACCACAAAAAATAAAAAAAACAATAATATCCTTCTTTTCATATTTAATAACCTTCTTTATATATAAATGTTTTATTATTATATCCGTATAGTCATTTATATAGTAGCCAGAAGGATTATTTAATATGTATTGATATTATTGGTAAGTAAGGTAATTATTTATTAGGATTCTCCGTTAACAATAAGATCGTAATAGTATCCTTTTTTCTGCATTAAACTGTGATGATTCCCCATTTCACTAATTTTTCCATCATGCATTACAATTATTTTATCTGCATTTCGTATTGTAGAAAGTCTATGTGCTATAACTAAAGTTGTCCTATTTTGTGATATATTTTCTATAGCTTCTTGAATTAATTTTTCTGTAAAAGTATCTATATTTGCTGTAGCTTCATCCAGTACTAAAATAGAGGGATCATGAGCTATTGCTCTTGCAAATGAGATAAGCTGTCTTTGACCGGCTGAAAAAGTACTTCCTCTTTCCATAACTTTCTCATTAATTCCATTTTCCATATTGTTAACAAAATCAGAAGCACAGGATAGCTTTACAGCTTCTTTTACAACTTCATCAGTTATATTATCATTAAGTTTAATATTTTCAGCTATATCTCCTGAAAATAGAAATACATCCTGAAGTACAACAGCCACATTTCTTCTTAACGATTTTAAGGCTATATGAGTGATATCTTTACCATCAATCAATATTTGACCTTTCTGTATATTATAAAAACCGCTGATTAAACTAATAATAGTTGTTTTTCCTGCACCAGTTTCTCCAACAAAAGCTGCAGTTTCTCCTCTTTCAATCTTAAAACTTACATCCCTAAGCACCCAGTTTTCATCATTATAGGCAAACCATACATTTTTAAATTCAACAGTTCCTTGGAAACTAGGAACGATTTCTCCATTATCCAGTTTCTCCAATGATTCCTCCGTATCTAATAGCTCAAATATTCTTGAAGCAGATACAAGTGCTGATTGTATAGTTGTGTAATTATCGGCAAGATCAGAAATAGGATTAAAAAATTGCTGTATGTATGTAGTAAATGCATATAAAACACCTATCTGAAGAGTATGATTACCAATTTTATTCATACCATACCATACTAGTATGGCAATTGATATATTTTTAAAGATCTCAGATGCTGGTTTTAAAAAGCTGTTTATCCAAACCTGATATTTTGTAGTTACGAAGTATTCGTCATTAAGCTTTTTAAATTCTTGATATTTTTCTTTTTCTCCTATAAATATCTGAATAATCTTCATACCAGAGATATTCTCAGACATAAATCCATTAATTCTTCCTATTAGTGCTTTCATTTTCGTAAAATTATTTTTAATCTTATTTTTTAGATTTACGACAATAAAAGCCATGATTGGAAGAAGAATAAAAGATATCATCGCAAGCTCAATATTCAATGACACCATTGCATAAACAATGCCTATAATAAAAAATACATCTTTAAATAGATTTATTATTACATCCGTATACATTTCACTAAGAGCCTCAACATCATTTGTGGCTCTGGTTATTAGCCTTCCAGAGGATACCTTATCCAGATACCATAAAGGAAGCAGCTGTATTGTTTTAAAAACCTTTTTACGAAGATCTTTCATTATATCCTGTGCAGCAGCATTTATAATATTAGCCTGCATAACCGAAAATACAGAGCTTCCAACCACAACTGTCAAATACAAAAATGCCATAAGATTAATCGAATAGAATCCATAAGTTTTTACTCTCTTTATAAGAAAGTCATCAATTACCAATTTTAAAATATAAGGTTTTACTAATTCCGCAATGTTAACCAATATTACACATATAGCAGCTATAATTACTTTCTTAATATGTGGTTTTGTTAGCATGAGAAGTCTAAAAAACCCGTGATCTTTTTGTGAATTACTATAAGATGTTTCGTTTGCTGTCTTTTTCTTGTTCTTTATAAATATCATAGTACACCCCCTTAAATTTAAGGAGTTCTTCATGAGAACCTCTTTCCACTATTGCTCCATTATCCATTACGATAATTTCATCTGCTTCAGCAACAGAGCTTATTTTATGAGCAATAACAATGGTTGTCCTATTTTCTCTTAATGTTTTCAAATTAGCTAAAATCTCTGCCTCGGTTATTGTATCCACAGCAGATAATGCATCATCCAAGATAAGTACCGATGGATCCCTTATAATAGCTCTTGCAATAGATATTCGCTGTTTTTGTCCTCCAGATAAATTTACTCCTCTTTCGCCTATCACAGTATCAAATCCATGTTCAAACTTCATTATGCTATTATATATGCAGCTGAGCTTTGCTGCATTTTCTATGTTCTGCTTCGAATAGCTATCCATAAAGAAAGCTATATTCTCCTTTATAGTTGCTGAAAAAAGAAAATTATCCTGTGGCACAAGAGAAAAGCCTTTTCTTAATGTTTTCAGCTTATAATCGTTGATGTCAATCCCATCTAATAAGATTTTGCCGTTACGAACATTAAAAAGCTTAAGCAGTACGTTAGCTATACTGCTTTTACCGCTGCCTGTTCGACCAATTATACCAACAGTATGTCCCTTAGGAATAGTTAAATTGATATTATTTAATGAATTGCGTACCGCGCCTGGATATCTGAAGGATAAATCTTTTATTTCTATGTTTCCGCTGATTTCATTATTTGCTAAGGCTGCTCCATCTGTAACATCAGGTTCCTCGTCTATAATATCTGTAAGCCTTTTATAGGAGGCCATACCACGTTGAAATATATTAATAATACGGCCTATAGATATAATTGGAGCCATAATTATTGTCAAATATGTGTTAAAAGCAATAAACTCTCCAAGACTTATTGTTGAATTTAAAACCATGTTACCGCCAAGTATTAGATTTAACACAAAACTTACAGAAAAGCATATTTCTATGGTAGGTCTAAGTATCGAAGATATCTGCACCATCCTTATATTTGCTTCTTTCATCTGTTCATTTAGCTTTTCAAATCTTTCTACTTCCTGCTCTTCCTGAACATAAGCTTTGATTACTCTGATTCCGTTTATGTTCTCCTGCACTCTGTCTGATATTAAAGAAAAGCATTCCTGAACCTTTCTAAAACGCTGTCTTATGGTAATACCGGCTTTTACCATAAATATTACTATAAAAGGTATCGGTACTAGACTAATTAGTGTCAAGCGCCAATTTACAACTGTAAACATTGAGTATATAGAAGTTACACTTATGACTATACCGTTTACCGTCATTGCAGTGGCTGGACCAAAGGTCATTCTCACTGCATTTATATCATTTATAGCGTAAGCTATTAAATCACCTGTCTTTTTTCTATTATAAAATTCTGGACTCAACTGCTGTAAATGCTGAAATAAAAGTTCCCTTATATAATTTTCAAGCTTTCTTCCATTTCCGATAACTAGGTTTCTCCAAAAATATGTAGCTACAAATATAGTTGCAGCTATTATTAACATGTACAATATGTTTAATTTGACTTTCATTACATCAAATTTATTTACTTTAAGTATATCTATGGCATTTCCAAGCACTCTTGGGAATTGAGCTGTAACATAGGATGAGAGAAATAGAAAGACAAATCCAACAGCATAAGAAACTTTATGCATAACAATAAAGTTCACGATTATATTATTTTTTTTCATACACATCCCCTTCTTAATTGTTAATTATGTTACTTGTCAGCTACAGCTGCTTTTACATTTTTCCCCTTTAGTTTTTTCAAATTATTAAGAACTATACTGCCTTTACCGTTAAGTATAGTAACATTAGAAAACCTATCCCATATCTCAATGATACCTATATCTTCACCATTTACACCATCGATATTTGATATAGCTCCAGCTATATCTCCAGGCCTTATTTTCTTATCTTTTCCTAGGTTCAGATGAATTTTCATCACATCCTTACCTATTTTAGAACTTGTAGTATTTTTCGCTTTAACAACATTCTTTGCTGCAAATCTTGCTTTATATTCTTCAGATATATTTTCTAATTCTATTGATGTCGGCTCAAACTTGTAATCTATATATTCTTCAATTTCTGAAAGCATCCTTTCATCATAGGATGTTACAAATGTAATTGCAGTACCCTTTTTACCAGCTCTTCCAGTTCTTCCAATCCTATGAACATAGCGTTCCTTTTCCACAGGCATATCATAATTAATGATGCAGCTTAAACTTTCGATATCAAGTCCCCTGGCTGCAATATCTGTCGCTATTAAAAATCTAGCTTTACCAGCTTTAAAATTATTTATTGTTTTTAGTCTATCATTCTGAAGCATATCACCATGCAGTTTTATTGCAGGCCATTTGAGTGAATTAAATCTATCGTAAATTTTATCTACAGTAGCCTTTGTGTTACAAAAAATAATACAATTGTCAGGGTTCTCTAAATACAAAACAGTCTCTAGCGTTAATAATTTGCTGCTGACATCAGTAGCAACACATTTTTGTTCAATATTTTCTACAGTTACTTTATCCGGTGTTATGCTTATTCTTTCAGGTTTAACCATATAAGAAGCACAAAGCTTTTCTATTTCCTCCGGCATAGTAGCTGAAAATAGTGTTGTAATTCTATTTTTAGGCAGTCTTCTTATAATATCGCTGACCTCATCTATGAAACCCATATTAAGCATTTCATCAGCTTCATCTATGACAAGATATTTTATATCTTCAACATACAAACTTCCTTTTTTGATATGGTCTAATGTCCTTCCAGGCGTACCTGCTACAATATGGACTCGCTGTTTAAGCTCTTTTGTTTGAAAGCTTATTGGCTGTTTACCAAATACAGCAACACAATGTATGCTCTTATAGAGTCCAATATTTTCGATATCTTGCTTTATCTGAACAGCAAGTTCTCTTGTAGGCGCTAATATTAGCACTTGAGGTGTTCGCATTTCCACGTCTATAGTTTCGCATAGAGGTATTCCAAAGGCTGCAGTTTTACCGCTTCCCGTCTGAGACTGTACAATAATATCCTTATGTGCGTGCATAAGCGGCATAACCTTGCTTTGAACTTTAGAAGGCCTAGAATAACCTAATTTATCGATAGCTTTTAGTATTTTTTCATCTTTTATAAGTGCTTCAAAATCTTCGTTCTCCATATTTATATCTCCGTTCCATTTATGCGTTTTTAAATTTAAGAAATTCCTCTACAGTAAGGAAAGTTCTGTCATAGCCTAGCTTTTTGCACAGCTGAGTAACATGCGGCTGCAAAATCCATATGTAGTATCTTTTGTATTAATACCATTAATTATTATATCTCCTTCTGAAGGTTTTAGCTATTTTTATATTTCTAAGCCCACCAACCACAAATAAAGCGGGAGGTTTCATATTCGAACCTAATACCCCGCTTTTACTCCAAAATTCATCTATAGCATCTTCCCTATCGGTATAGAAGCTGTCATGGCTCCTTATTCTACCGCAGACATAACTTTATTTAATTTTCATATTGCTACATTACTGATTATACATCACAATTAACAATTTATCTAACTTTTATTAACAAATTATAAAATAATCCATTATTTTTTTGTAATAGAGGTAGTAATGCTATGATTCATACTGTATTGAGCAGAATACCTCATTAAAGATACCATATCATTACCTGCAGCGCTATAGCCTGATATAAAATGATTAGGTGATGATAGTTTTGCGAAGAAATTATAGTCTACTGTTTTTTTACCATTATACAAATAGGTAAACGTAGGTTCTACAACGATCCATCCATATTTAGGAAGATAGAATTCCGGCCATGCATGTGAATAATATTCTGCGTTTTTGACGGTTTTATTTGAAAAATACTGTGGATTTATTCTATATCCTGTCACTATCCTAGCAGGAACTCCTGCTGCTCTTAAAAGTGCTATAAATAGTTCAGCATAGTCTTCACATACTCCTGATTTATGTACTAAAGCAGACAATGCACCTTTATTCTGATAAGTATATCCGTAGGTCATATAACTATTTACAAAAGCAAAAGCCTTCTGAGCTTTTTTATACGGACTCTTTATACCTTTAAATAAACCTTTAGCTTTACTTTTTATTTTGCTGTTATTGCTTTCAATTTTACTCTCAGCTGAAGTATATTTCTTATAATCCTTAAATCCTTTATAGCTGCTGGATGCTTTTGATAGAAGTGTCTTATTATATGTAATTGCACTGTTTTTATACACCCTTACAATCTTATACTTAGCTCGTCCATTTTTTGTGGTAGAACTTATTACTAACTGTCGTCTTCCATCTGAATATTTCTTAAGTTTTGCTCCACTTCCGTATACCTTCAAGCTAATTTCCTTCTGGTAAGGAGATTTACTCAATTTGCCAATATTGTACGTCATTTTGAATTTGGTATTGTAATATGAGCTCAATACTATGTTAGTTGTTAACTGATAGGTACCAGTTTTCGAAAGCTTGTAGTGTGATGAGCTGTTCAGAGTTTTTGCTGTAACATAAGCGTTGTCAAACTGAATAAAGCTGAACAACATAACTATTATAAGAGCTGAACCTATAATCCTTTTCTTCATCATTTATTCCCATCCTCCATTTTATATTAATTAGTTACACTATGTTATATGATATCCTACGATGCTTGTAAAACTATTCCACAAAATCATTTTTTATAATATAATCTATAATGTGATTCATATTTATATTATACTTAGGAGCTGATACTATGAAAAGAAAATTTTTTATTTTTACACTTGGTTTTATAGTAATGCTAGTTTTGTTATCGTTTTTAGGACTATATATGTACAGTCGAAAAATGAATACAGCAACATTGAATAATGGTGCCGTTTATTTTATGCTTCAAGAAAAAACATCTATTAATGATACAGCCCAGAAGCTAAAAGATAGAGAAATAATTTCTTCAGCTAATAAATTTGTTAAAAGCGCTGCATATTACAAAATAAAGGGGCCTTTTAATGCATCTAACCTAATAATTAAAGCGCATACCCCTATGAAAGATCTGTTAAATAAGTTACGTACCGGCAAATCAGATTTTGCTAAAATAACGATTCCTGAAGGACTATCCTTATTTTCAATAGAAAAAATACTCGAGCAAAACAGATTTATAGTTAATAATAAGTTTCTTAATGCAAAATATAAAGATTTCGATTATAATAGATTATTAGCAATAAACAATGACGTAAAATATGATTTGGAAGGATATTTATTTCCAGATACTTATTATATTCCTGTTTCTTATTCTGAAAAAGATATAATCAATTTAATGTATCAAAACTTTTCCAGAGTAATGAACCAAGAAAACCTATCAAAAGCAAAAAAGATGGGATTTAACACAAATCAAATTATAACAGTGGCTTCACTGATAGAAAAAGAGGCTGCTAACGACAGTGAGAGAAGGAGAATTGCTGGTGTAATTTATAACAGATTAAAAAAAGACATGCCGCTTCAGATAGACGCTACTGTGATTTATGCTAAAACTTTTGGAAAATATAAAATTCAACGAGTTTTGTATAAAGATTTAAAAGTTAATTCAAAATATAACACATATAAATACGAAGGTTTGCCTCCAGGCCCTATAGCTTCTCCCGGAAAAGCTTCTATCGAAGCAGCATTAAATCCTGAAAAGAACAGTTATTTATATTATGTAAAAGGACCAAGCGGTCATATATTTAGCAAAACTTATTCAGAGCATTTAAAAAACGTCAATAAATATATTTCTAAATAAGGTGGTTAATAAATGAAAGTAGTAATAGATTGTGTACATTGTTATCTAAAACAAGCAGTATCCTGCATGACTATGGCAAATATTGATGCAGATAAACAGCATGAAATTCTTTATTCGCTTATGGATGACGTAAAAAATTTGGACAGAAACGGAACTCCATGCGATAATTCATCAGAAATAATTTTTAAAGCTTATGAAAAAATAGGAATACGTGATCCATATGAATCAGTTAAAAAGGAATCAAATGATATGGCACTTTCACTTTACGAAAAGCTAGAAAAAATCATCTCAAAATCTAATAATCGTCTTTATGATGCCTTAAAAATAGCTGTAGCTGGAAATGTTATAGATCTTGGTATAAATAGAAACTTTGATATAGATGCTGCACTTGAACAAAGCCTAAAAAAAGGATTTGCTGTAGATGATTTCGATAAATTCTATAATCTAATAAAAAAGTCCGATTCAGTATTGATTCTTGGCGATAACGCCGGTGAAATCGTCTTTGATAAGATATTAGTAAAGGAACTCAAGGCGCTAAATAAGAAAGTTATCTATTCGGTTAAGTCTGGGGCTGTATTAAATGATTCTACTATGTATGATGCTCATTATACTGGAATGGATGAAATAGCTCAGGTTGTTGAAAGCGGAAGCAGCTATCTTGGTACTCCGCTAACAAAAATTTCAAATGAATTTAAGGATATTATGTATAATGCACCAGTAATAATCTCAAAAGGACAGGCAAACTATGAATCGTTAAGTGAAGAAAAAACTCTTTTAGATAAAATCTTCTTTTTGCTTAAAATAAAATGTGAATGTGTAGGAACAGATGCGAACGCACCGTTCGGAGAGATGGTATTTTTTAAAAAAGGAGTGAAGTGACTTTCGCAGGCTATAAAATGCCTTCTTATATCACTTCATCTCCTATGCTGACTCTGCAAATTTTAAAATATCATTTTACATATTGCTGCTTTCAAGTTTATGTAAAGCAGCATTTTCTTTTATTAATCAATCAGGTAATTGATTCTTGTATTCCTGATTACTTATTCTTTCAACCTCTTCAACATAATCATCATCTTCATTATGATATCCGGTTATATCCTTATTTCTATCAAACATTTGTACCATTTGGTAGGTATCTTCTGCATCAACCCCTATTTCACCTTCATTATAGTGGGTAAACCCAAATCCAAGTGGCCTTAGTACACTTTCTTCTGGCACTCTACGCGTAGAATTATAGGTTCTTTCCGCACTGATAGTCTGTTGACACCGAATACAATTTTCTGCATAAGGTAAAGCTTCTAATCTTTCTTCCTCTATATCCTTTCCACATTTTTTGCATTTGCCGTAACTTCCTTCATCTATAGCTTTTAAAGCGTCATTTATCTTGTCTAGCATTGATGTTTCATTTGCTTCAAGTGATCTACCCATCTCCACCTGAAAGGTTTCTGTAGCTATGTCAGAAGGGTGATTATCGTAAAATGATAATTCACTAGCAATATCAACATTATATTTAGTCATGTCATTATCATTTAGCTGTTCAATAGCTTCATTGACTCTCTTTTTCTCTTTGATAAGTTTATCTTTATAGTATGTAAGTCTTTCCCTATCCATACAATCAATCATCCTTTCAAAAGTAATACTTAGTTATATTCTTTCAAAAGGAGAAGTTTTTATTACACTTATTTATATAATAACTTAAAAGTCTCTACACAAGTTAGAGACTTTTACTATTATTGCCTTATATAAATAAGCTAAACTGAGATATATCCCCAGATTCAATAAAGTCCTCAACTCCGCCTATAGTAACTCCATCAATTAGTTCTTCTTTCTTTATGTTCAATAGTTCCATAGACATACCGCAGGCTATCATGTTTACGCCGCCTTTTATTGCAGTTACTATAAGCTTTTCAAGTGAACCTATGTTTCTATCTTTCATAAGTCTTCTCATATTTCTTGAGCCTATACCTAAAACCTTCATTCTAGAAAGCTTCAAATGCCTGCTGTCTCTAGGCATAAATCTATCCGTAACAATGTCAGTCGTGGTTCTTCTCTTTTGTATTTTTTCTCCTTTTCGAATGATATTAATACCCCAAAACATGAAAAACATTGTAACCCTATTACCCGTAGCAATAGCACCATTAGCAATTATAAAAGCTGCAGCTGCCCTATCCAGGTCATCACTAAAAATTAACAATGTCTTCTGCTTAATAGAGTTTTCCTTATTTAGTTCAACATTGTTTGATGTTTTTTCGATTTCAACTTCAGCAGCATGATCTATTGTGTTAATACTAACAAGTTTATTATGTGTCACCTTACACCAGCTAACTACATCATAATAGAAATTAGGTGCAGATGCTCTGATTTTTAATATTGTATTAATCTTTATCTTGCTCATAGCACGTTTAACTGCTATAATTTGCTCTGAATATGTCAGTGGTGTTATATCTATTTCCGTAACATTCTTTTTCATATCATTATTTAAAATGATAATCTCCCCCACAGAAAATTAATACCTATTATATAGTATATTCATAAGTTTATGTATTGCGAATTATATAAGTATATATAATAAAAAATAATTCTAAAAAGCTATTTGTCCTTTAAATCAATTATTTATTCCTAATTTATAATCTAAGGGTATATTTATTGCATATATAGGAAAAATAACTATATGAAGATAAGGTATATTATTTATGGATTGCTTGGTATATGCTTAGAAGTATTCTGGACCGGCTTAGCTTCTTTAATAAGCCAGAACATTACAATGGAAGGAAGAACCTACGTATGGATGTTTTTTATCTACGGACTCGGAGTACTTCTGGAACCAGTACATAATAGAATAAGAAAGTTACCAGTTATATTGAGAGGGGGAATATATACAATATTGATATTTTTTATAGAATATTCTACTGGTCTGCTTCTTAGAATTGTTATTGGTAAATGTCCTTGGGACTATAGTGGAAATTATTATTCAATAAACGGATTAATTACTCTAACTTTTATTCCCGTTTGGTTTTTGGCGGGTTTACTCTTTGAAAGGGTTCATGATTTATTAATGGAAGTACATATAGTAAAAGAAACTCCATGATTTAACTTTTCTTTTAATCATGGAGTTTCTTTTATAGTCTATCAATAATTTTTTTATTAAATGCAAAAAACGCTCCACAGATACCACCTATTATGTGTGTCATCTGAGATATATTATCTGGACTTACAACGCCTTCATAAATTTCTTTACCAACAAAAATACAGAAAACAATTATAAGTGTAAGAGGAATTTCTCCTTCTCTAGCATTTACAAAGGAACTTAATATAATAAACATATAAACTATACCACTGGCTCCCAACAGCATGTCATTGAAAAGAAACATGTGAATAACTCCAGATATAAATGCCGTTATAAGAATTAATCTTACAAGTACCTTTGAGCCATACTTTTCTTCCAGCATTGGTCCCACCATAAGTATAATTATAAAATTTCCTGATAAGTGTTCCCAATTTGCATGTCCTAGTATATATGAAAATAAACGTACATACTCTAAAGGGTCAGAAAAAGAAGTTCTATAATTTGAGAAAATTAATCTTGTCGTCAGCCCGTTGGTTAAAACACCTAAAGCGTAGCTAAGCAGTGCGAGAAAGGTAAATGTTAAAATTACAGGCGCATTATATTTTACTCTTACAAATCTTCCACGCATACGCATTCTCCCTTCTCTAATTCTTTATATATAGTATAGTAACCAATTACTGCTTATTGTATTCAATAGTTATATTGATGATTTTGCCGTAATTGTTACTATACTCAAATGATCCATATTTTTATTATATTAAGCTTTCAAATTGATCAAGTACACTTTCAAACACCTTAAGAGCATCTTCTATAGGTTTTGGAGTACTCATGTCAACTCCTGCATCCTTTAATAGGTTAAGCGGATAATCAGATCCACCTCTTGTAAGGAAGTTTAAGTATTTTTTTAATGCAGGTTCCCCGTTATTTAACACTTGGGTTGATAATGATGTAGCAGCTGAAAAACCTGTTGCGTATTTATATACATAGAAGCTGCTATAGAAATGGGGAATTCTTGCCCATTCTATATCAATATAGTCATCTACTACTATGTCATTCCCGAAATATTTAACATTAAGATCATGATAAATCCTACATAGGCTTTCCGCAGTTGCAGCTTTACCACTCTCTATCATTTCATGAACTATCTTTTCAAATTCAGCAAACATGGTCTGTCTATATACTGTACCTCTAAAACTTTCCATATAATGATTTAAAAGGTACATTTTCTGAGTCTTATCTGTTGTATTCTTTAACATGTAGTTCATCAATATAGATTCGTTAAATGTAGACGCAACCTCAGCTACAAATATTTTATATTCTGCATATTGGTAAGGCTGTTTTTTATTTGAGTAGAAGGTATGCATAGAATGCCCCATCTCATGAGCTATTGTGAACATGTTATCCAATGTATCTGTATGATTTAAAAGTACATATGGATGTGAATCATAACAGCCCCAGGAATAAGCTCCACTCCTTTTACCTTCATTTTCATATATATCTATCCATCCAGAATTAAAACCATCTGTTAAATCCTTAATATATTGAGGTCCTAAAATTGCTAATGCTTTTTTTACAGTCTCAACTGCTTCATCATACGGAATTTTCATCGATACGTTCTGAACTATTGGCGTATATAGATCGTACATATGAAGCTCATCTAGTTTTAACATCTTTTTTCTAAGCTTAACATATCTATACATAAGATTCATATTACTATGAATTGTACTAATTAGATTATCATATACATCGGTTGAAACATTATCCTCGAAAAGATATGCTTCTCTAGCCGAGCTGAATTTTCTAGCTTTAGATCTGAACATGTCTGCTTTTGCATTTGAACTCAATGTAGCAGCAAAAGTATTCTTTTGAGCCATATATGTGCTGTAAAGCCCCTCGAAGGCATCTTTTCTAACTCTTCTATCTGAACATTCCATAAAAGGAATATATCTTCCTTTTGTTATTTCTTTTTCCTCATTATTTTCATCTTTTATTGTAGGAAATTTAATGTCTGCGTTGTTTATCATGTTATAAATAGAGCTTGCAGATTGCAATACCTCACCTGTCATTGCAAGTATCTGTTCCTGCTCTGCTGAAAGCACATGAGGTTTATTTCTTAATATTTCATTTAAAAATGTTCTATATAGCTCTAACCCTGAATTTTCTGATATAAACTTGTTTAGCTTTTCTTCTGGTACATCTAATATCTCTGGAGTAATATAAGAACTAGCACTTGATATTTCAGTTGATAAAGCATCTGCTCTATCAGCAAATCCTTGATAAAGCGAATTCGTAGTATCTTCATGACTTCTCATATGAGCATATACATATACCTTTTCAAAAAGTCTTCTCATACCAAAGTATAAATCTAGTACTTCTAACAGTTTTGAGCCTGAACTTCCTAAAGAACCTTTATATGTCTCAAGCGTTTTAGCTGCTTCCTTTACTTTGGAAAAATCTTTTTCCCAAAGTTCATTATCAGCATATATATCTTCAAGTTTCCATTTAAATTTATCTGCTATTTCTGAACGCTTTGGTATTTTGCCCTGTGACACTATGCAACACTCCCTTTTTTAAATACAAAATAATAATTCGTTATCTATTATATATTTTCTTTATTTAATAATTTAGTTATAACATCAACTAAATCTTCAACTTCTGGTTTGCTAAGCTGTGCGTCAGCTCCGACTGATTCACCTTTATGCTTAAGGTCTCCTGTAATAAGTGATGAAAAAATTATAACTGGTAGTTTATTTAAAATAGGGTTTTCCTTTATCCTTCTTGTAAGCGTATGGCCATCCATTTGAGGCATTTCTATATCAGTTATAAGTAATTGAATATCTTCATCGAACTTATCTGCTTTTTCGTTTACTAAATTATTTAAATAATCAAGTACCTGCTTACCATCATCAAAGGTTCTTATGTTTTTAAATCCAGCTTTTGTAAGGGTATCGAACAATAATTTTCTAATAAGCTGTGAATCATCTGCAACAGCTATCTTTACATCTGCTCTGTCCTTATAATTAACATTTGCTATTCTATCTTGGTTTATACCACTATTAGGACTAATATCTGTAACTATCTTTTCATAATCAAGCATGGAAACAATTTTATCCTTGAATATGATATTCCCTATTACTAATGAATTAACAGTTAAATCATCAGGCTTTACTATTTCTTCCCATTTTATTCTTTGAATTTTTGTAACACTATCTATTATGAATGCAATTTCAAGTTTATTAAATTCACACACTATAACCTTTTTTAAATCATTAGTATTTCTTGTTTTGTCAAGAACATACTTTAAATCTATTAAAGTGAGAATTTTGCCTCTGCTTACCGTAACTCCTGCAATAGCTGGGTGTGTCTGTGGTAATTTTGTAATATTCTCTGCTTTTATCTCCAGAACTTCTTTTACTTTTATTACATTTATAGCATATGTTTCTGAATTAATTAAAAATTCCAATATTTCTAATTCGCCTGTACCCGACTCTAATAATATATTTGTTTCCATTGATAAGTCCTCCTTTGATTAAACATAAAAAATTAAAATACCTTATAGCAATATTTTATACTTTATAACAACTTTTTCAAATAGGTTATCCAAATATTTTTTATGAAATTTTACAAAAATTAAAACAGCGACTAGTAAATCGCTGTTTTAATACTAACAAACTCTCTCTTCTTCATTATTTGAAGTTTTAACATTTTGTATTTCCTTAAGTTTTTTTAGTTCGACAGCCATAAAAATTACAGTGATTATTGTACTTATAAGATCAGAAATAGGTTGAGCCATCCACACTCCATCTAAGCTAAAATACCTCGGGAGAATCAATATTAGTGGCAGTAAAACTATTACCTGTCTCAATAGACTCAATATCATTGATAATTTGGCTTTTGCCACAGCTTGAAAATAGTTTGTAAATACTATTGAAAAGCCCAATATAGGAAATACCGCCAGGAATATTTTAAGTCCTCTTGATCCCATATTAATGAGCTTCACATCATTGTTAAAAATTGCAAACATCTGTGTAGGAAAAAGTTCCACAAAAATCCAACCTAGTGTTGTAATAACTGTAGCTCCAATTGCCGCATATTTAAGTGCTTTTTTTACTCTATCTATATTTTGCGCTCCGTAATTATATCCAATGATTGGCTGTGCCCCTTGATTAATTCCAAAGATAGGCATTAAAAATACCATTGATATCATATTTACTATTGTCATCGCTCCAATAGCTAATTCTCCTCCATACACCGCAAGACTTTTATTATATGCAACTGTAACAAGGCTTGCAGCAAGCTGCATTGCAAAAGGAGACATTCCTATTGCTAGGATTTCCTTTATTACTTTCATATCAAGTTTAAAATATTTCTTTCTAAGTTTTAATAAACTTTTGCTGCCAACAAAATATGATAGTGTCCAAACTGTAGTGACAGTCTGAGATATCACTGTAGATAAAGCAGAGCCTCTGACACCTAATTTAAATATAAATATCAGTGTCGGATTTGCTATAAAATTAATCAATGCTCCTATTAACATTGTAAGCATAGCAGTTCTCGGATTTCCCTCAGCTCTAATAATATTATTAAGCCCGAAACCGATATTTTGAACGATTACCCCTAAAAGTATTATTGTACCAAACTCTTTTGCATAGGGAAGAGTGTTTGGACCTGCTCCAAAAGCTATAAGTATAGGTTCCAAAAATATGAGTCCAAAAATTGTTATGAGCAGAGAAAATATTATCAGGAGTATAAAGCTATTTCCCATAACCTTTTCTGCATCATCTTTTTTGTGTTGCCCAAGCTTGATGGAAATGACAGCAGCAGCACCAATACCGGCAAGCATTCCAAAAGCCATAATGATGTTTGTAATAGGAAATGTTATTCCTACACCTGAAAGCTGCATTTCACCAACATATTTTCCTACAAATATTCTATCTACCAAACTGTACATAACTGTAACCAGCATTCCAATTATTCCAGGTATAGAAAATTTTATAAGAAGCTTTATAACATTTGATTTTTCAAGTTCTTCAGTTCTATTCAAGATTATTCCTCCTACTAATTATTAAAACATAGTAACTTTTCTATTATATATATAATATTATTTTTTTTCAATACAATAATGTAAGTAAAATACACATAATACATAGTTAACGTTTCATTTTTCCAACTATTATGAGTAGATCTACTGTTATTGCTTTTATATCCTTTTGTAAGAATTTTATTATTTTCTCATTATCAGCTGTCCAGCTAAGCGGTGTCATAGAAATAAGCTTTTCCAAATCTTGTTTTGACATCTCTACTGAATATGTCAAATTTTCATGATATAATATTTCCAAATTTTCTTTTAAACGCTCAACAATCTTATAATTTGAGTATTCCGCTTTTTTAGTGTCAGAATAAAAGTTCTCTCTTAATTCCTTTAAATAATTTTCAGCGGGAACAACTTTTATTACTATACCATCATCTATGAGCAACCTTTTGAACTCTTTATAATTAGCGGGTGATAATATATTTAAAATTACGGCCAGACTTTTTTTATTAAACGGTCCCTTTGCAAGGTCAGCCACACACCACAATATATCTTTATATTCTCTTGAGGCCACACTTATTCCAGCTTTAGAAATATCTATACCGATACCAGTAACTTTTTTTGTATCGGTCAACCTTAATTTGTCGATAATATATTTTAAGTGTGACCCTTCGCCGCAGCCAACATCCATTATCTTTATATTCTGACTATCAGTTTTTTCTATGTAGTGAAGTATTAAACTAACAAGCTCCTCCTGCAATTTTCTATAAAAACCTATCGAACAAATATAATTTCTAGCCTCAAAAAGTTCTTTACTATACTCTTTCTTAACTGTTGAATTAAGTAAATTTATATAGCCCTTCTTCGAAACATCAAAACAATGTCCTTTGAAGCAATGCAATGTTTTATTATCGACTTCTAAAATCTGCTTTCCACAAACTGGACAGCGAAGTAGTTGGATGCTCTCATTTATTAGTTTCATTGCTTTATCTATTTTCTTTTCAGTATCCAAACACATTTTCCTCTCTTTAATAATTCAGTTATTTATCAAAGGTGTATTATCAGTAATGTTAATAATACCACAAATTGTTCCTACAGGTTCAATAAACTCATACAAATTTATTCTATAATGTTTCTTCATTAATTTCAAATTACATATATTTCAGTTCATATCCACCTTTTAGTTTAATTTTAGCTTAACTTATAATTAAACTGCTTTAGCTATTCATGTTAAGACTGGCTGATACAAAATAGCAAGTCTAAGTAAATGACTATATTTTAGCTTAAATAGCATTTATGTTTTATATTTTAATTAAATTTTTTAGATTTTAATAATATAAAACCCATTATTTTTGTGATATAATTAAATTGATTTAAGGTTATTTAAACTAAACGGAGGTAGTACTTAATGGAAAATATCGTTCTAAAATCTAATACTAAATTTAAAAACCCGTTAATAGAGCAAAGAGCTGATCCATGGATATATAAACATGATGATGGTTTCTACTATTTCACAGGTTCATACCCGGAATATGATAGAATTATTTTAAGAAAATCTAATACTATTAACGGACTAAGAAATGCAAAAGAAAAAGCTATATGGAGAAAGCATGAAATAGGAGTTATGGGTGCACACATTTGGGCCCCTGAAATACATTATATCAACGGTAGATGGTATATATACTTTGCTGCTGGTGTCTCAGATGATAAATGGCATATAAGGACCTACGTATTAGAAAATGAATCTGCCGATCCAATGGAAGATACCTGGGTAGAAAAAGGAAGACTTGAGACCAATTGGGATTCCTTCACATTAGATGCAACCACGTTTATGCACAATGGAACTCAGTACCTTGTTTGGGCTCAAAAAGATAGAAAAATGGATAATAATTCGAATTTATATATCGCTGAAATGGAGAATCCATGTAAGCTTAAAGGTAACCAGGTTAGACTGACAGTACCAGAATACGATTGGGAATGCAATGGCTTTAAAGTAAATGAAGGCCCTGCTGTAATCAAAAAGAATGGTAAAATTTTTATTTCATATTCAGCTAGCGCTACAGATTATAATTACTGCATGGGACTACTCAGCGCAGATATCCATAGTAATTTATTGGATCCAAAATCTTGGCATAAGTCTCCTACACCAGTCTTCCAGACTAGTGAAGCTACTGGCGAATATGGTCCAGGCCATAACTGTTTTACAGTTTCAGATGATGGCGAAGATGATATTTTAGTATATCATGCAAGACCTTACAAAGAAATAGTAGGAAATCCACTGTATGATCATAATCGACATACAAGAGTGAAGAAATTAGAGTGGAATGAGGATGGTACTCCAAACTTCGGAATACCAGGAGAACAATAAAAGTGGGAGGAAGTGGTTTCCGTCGGCTGAAAAATGCCTTCTCCAACCACTTCCTCCCCTATGCTAACTCTATGCATTTACAAAGTATTATAAGGGTTTCTACTTCACTTCATCCAAATTATTTTTCTTGTTTATATGCTAAATAGTATTTTCTTCAAAGTCACTTTCATATTACTTCGAATATTTTAGTTACAAAACATACATTTCTAAATTTATTTTCTATTTATCAGTGCTCTTAAATTACGTCCTAATACCTTACCATCAAAATAATATTCTGCTAATGATAATTTTTCTAGAGTTTCCTTAAGATGATCCGATAACTCGCTAAAGGGTTTATTGTTTATCATTGCTTCAATATCCTCAGTCTTAAATATATCATCATATTCTTTAACATTATCTAGTCTTGTCCTATATGGAAGGCCTAGAAAAGCGAGATGAACTAGTTGAATATCATTGAGTTCAGGAATCAGAAAGATAGAGACTAGCTGTAAACATATCAATTCAAGAGATTTTAATATAGAGCTTAGTTTTTTTTCTATAAAAAAAGATTTAAATTACATTATCGCGGAAATAGCAGCTTCTTTTGCCAACTTACTGATTTACCACGATATAAGCAGATTAAAAAAATGTAAGAATCCAGATTGTAACTGGTTTTTCCATGATGAAACAAAGAGCCGTACAAAAATATGGTGTGACAATAATTGTGCAAACTTAATGAAAGTAAGAAAATTTAGGAGAAGAAAAAAAGCAGAAAGTAACGAATAAAGATTTATAAGTATATGAAACAGCTATAGCAAGGAACTGCTCTTACAAAGTTGAATTGATATAACGGTGAAGCCTTCAGGGCTATCTGAACTTAATCATTCACAGATAGCCCATTAGACCTCATTTAGACCTTTAATTCAATGGAGTTCTCCACCTTCATTATTTTTCAATTTCACCGTACACTTTAGCTAAAATCTCAGTTCTCTTTTCCAAACCTTCCCTGATAAGATCATCACATATAGTATTAATATCAAAAATGTGATTTTCATTTTCTATATACGCTAGATTAACTCTGACATTAAGCACTGAAGCCTCAATCGCTGCCTGAAGCATAATAGCTGCCACACCGGCGTCGGATATTACACCTTTATTACCGTATTCACAGGTACTTAGGATATAATCAAATATTTCATAAGCTTTTTTCGCAACATTAAGAGGTGCCTCCATAGAAGCTTCATATCCTTCCTGAAGTTTAGCTTTTCTTAGTTTTTGCTCCTCTTCTGTAGTTTTAGGAAGCTTAAATGTGTCCATAAGACTCGTAAAAGCCTGGGCATCCTTATCAATCATATCAAGAAATTCATTTTTAGCATTAATCAGCTTCTGAAGATTGTCATCAACAATCTTCTTGGTTGCTTCATCATAGGATTGATATATTTTTTTATTGACAGTAAGGCTAAAAACCATTGCTCCTAATGCTGCTCCTATAGCCCCAGCTAAAGCTGCAGCTCCTCCACCTCCAGGTGCAGGCAGATCAGAAGATAACTCTTCTATAAATTTGTTTATTGAATAATCTTTATACATGTTATCACCTTTCTTTCATATGATAGGTTTCAAACTCAGCTATTAATTTGTTCATGCGCAAATTAAATTTCAATAATGAAACCTTAGAGTTAAAGGTGTTTTGAATTATGATAATTAGAATTTTTCGTCGGTTATTAAATCTGTAACCTTTTTAAGTTCAGTATACATTATTTTATCTTTGTCAATAAAATCTACAGCTGCTCTAACAGTATCGTATGCTGCTTGAGTACCTTTTCCAAGTTTATATCCTTCTCTGAAATCAATTGCTTGACAAGCAGCCATAAGCTCTGTAGCAATAACCCGCTTAACATTTTCCAAAATGCTTCTGCTCTTTCTTGCAGCTATAGTTCCCATACTAACATGATCTTCCTGATTTGCGGAAGAAGGTATGGAATCTACTGATGCGGGATGCGCAAGTACTTTATTTTCAGACACTAAAGCGGCTGCTGCATATTGAGTTATCATAAAGCCCGAATTCAATCCACCATTTTTAGTTAAAAAAGCAGGAAGATCGTTTAACTGACTGTTAACAAGTCTTTCCAATCTTCTTTCTGATATGTTTCCAAGCTCTGAAAGTGCTATGCCTAAAAAATCAAAACCTAAAGCCATTGGCTGTCCATGAAAATTACCACCCGAAATAACATCACCATTTTCCAATATTATGGGATTATCTGTTACCGAATTCATTTCAATAACAACCTTTTCTTTTACATAGTTTATAGCATCTTTGCTAGCACCATGTACTTGAGGTATGCAACGTAATGAATACGCATCCTGAACCCTAAGCTCTCCTTGATTTGTAATAAAGGTACTGCCCTCGGTTAGCTCTAGAATTCTCTTTGCTGTTACTATCTGACCGTCATGACGCCTTATCATATGAGTTCTTAAATCAAAAGCATCCTTTATTCCTCTTAATGCTTCCAGCGTCAGTGCTGCTGCTATATCACTAATTCTTGAAAGATTTATGCTGTCATATACGTTAAGAGCACCTACAGCTGTCATTACCTGAGTACCATTTATGAGTGCAAGTCCTTCCTTAGCCGCTAGCTGTACCGTAGATATACCTGCCAGCTTCATAGCCTGTGCTCCAGACATTCTTTCCCCTTTATACTCAGCTTCACCTTCTCCAATCATTGGAAGCACCATATGTGCGAGCGGAGCTAAATCTCCTGATGCTCCTAAGGAACCTTTTTCAGGTATTAATGGGTGAACTCCTTTATTAAGCATATCTATAAGTGTTTGCAGCGTTGAGAGCCTTATTCCTGAAAATCCTTTTGAAAGTGCATTGGCTCTTAGTAGCATTATAGCTCTAACGACTTCTGTTGGCAGATTATCTCCTGCTCCACATGCATGCGACATTATAAGATTCCTCTGAAGCTTTGAACAATCGCCTTCTGAAATTTTAACATTGGCAAATTTTCCGAAACCAGTAGTTATACCATAAACAACTTTATTTTCTTTAACAATTTTATCAACAATTTTTCTTGATTGCAATATTTTGTCTTTAGCCTGCTCATCGATTTTCACAGTATATCTTTTTCTTGCTACTGCAGCAAGTTCTTCTAAAGTTAAGCTTTCGCCATTAATAATAATATTATTCATTTATAGTATTCTCCTAACTTATGTATATTTTTCATTTATGCAAACAAAAAAAGGGCAAAACTCACTAACTAATGAGTTTTGCCCCCTAATAAACTAATAACTATGGGCTTAAACTATTCTATTATACTGGATTTATTCCAAGTCCAATGACTTCATGTTCAAATCCCTTTATCGGCGCTCCCATATTCCCATAAAGTACCACGGCCAACCATTCGCCATCTGAACCATCATTGGGTAGTCTAGAGCCTTTAACTACACTGAAAACAAGCCCAGCAGTCCTAAGTACATTTCCTAATCCGACCTGTCCTCTGCATATACCTTCATAGGCTTCAAGTACGGAATGATATAAAGCATGTTCCTGTCTGTATATAGATTCAATAATGTGCTCTTTTTTTGCTGCGGTTTCAATTGCCGCAAAAATTTTAGAGGAATCCATAGCTCCAACTTTACCTTTGATTACTTTATAACCATTGGCTTCAGCAGTTTCTCTAATAAACTTTTCATCTTCTTCCACCGCCATAGAAACAAGCAGAGCAGTTTTTCCTAAACTCAAATTCTCAAACATGGATATTTTCCCTTCTAGCAAAGATTAAGCATAGGAATAACTTACACTTAACAAGGATAAAAGTCAATAAAAATGGTTAACTTACGTATAAATTGATAATCAAGCATATTATGCATCATATTTTTTATATTCTGTCAATTTTAGCTCGAAGATTTTCACTAATATTTACAAGTGGTAATCTCACTTCTTCAGATTTTATTAGTCCCTTTTTATATAGATAATATTTGATAGGAGAAGGATTCGGTTCTTCAAATAGTAATGGTATTATTTTATACAAGTCTTTCCATATATCTAACGCAGCTCTAGCATCATTTTGCTGAGTGTACTCATACATCTTCACAAATTTCTCAGTGTTTATATGAGCTGATGCAAGTACTCCTCCATCACCACCCATTAAAAGTGTATTATAAAGGAATATGTCTTCTCCAGTCATTATGGATAGATTATCAGGTCTATTCATCAATAAATCGGTGGTTTGCTTTATATCTCCGCAGGCATCTTTTATTCCGATAATATTTTTAAGTTCAGCTAGTTTTCTTATTGTAGAATTTTCTATATTCCTTCCGGTTCTATAAGGTATATTATAAAGAACTATATTCAAATCAGTAGCTTCTGATATTCTTAAAAAGTGTTCATATATTCCTCTTTGATCTGGTCTATTGTAATAAGGTGATACCGATAGAATTCCCTGTACCTTATTTCGTTCAGCGATTTTTAGCATCTTAACAACCTTATGAGTGCTGTTTCCGCCCATTCCAACTATTACTGGTACTCTACCATTTACGTACTCCATAGTTTTCTCAATTAATTCTTCATATTCATCTTCTTCTAATGTTGGTGTTTCACCTGTAGTTCCTAATGGCATCAAACCTGATATACCTGTAGGTATATAATAATCTATAAGACTCCTATATGATTCAAAATCTACCTTATCATTTACAAATGGCGTTACTATTGGAAGCCAAACTCCGTTTAATTTCATTAATTTACCTCCTAGATCATATTGTTCTGACTGGTGTCTAGAACTAAATATTTCAATATTATAATACGCTGTTATTTAGTATATGACAGTACAAAAAAACAAATTCTAATTTATAACTGGTTACATCTTAAATTGATGTTCCGGGATAAAATAAAAAAACCCTCACCTCCAAGACCTAATGTCTTGGGGACGAGAGAATATGCTTCGTGGTACCACCCCAGTTTATCATTATGTCACCATAATGACCTTTTTAAGTACGGCAAATAATTACTACTTATACTCTAGCTCTGTAACGGGAGCTCCCGGCACATCCTACCCCTCAAAGCTGAGGCTCAGTGTGAAGCTTGGAGACCTTCTTCAGTATAATATTTATTACTCCTTTTCAGCTTACGGAGCTCTCTTGAAATAAACATTATATTTACTCTTCTCTTCATAGCTTTTTTAACCATTACATTTAATTTATCACAATTCTAAAAAAACATCAATAATAAATTTTAAAATATGATAATTTCACTAAATGATGAAATATGGCAATTTTGGAATTTGACCTACTTACTTTTATAAAGTATACTGCTTTATTGTGAGTATGCAACGGATTTTTATGGAAAAATACTTAATTGAATATTGAAAGCTGGTGGACATAAATGCATCTCAATTTACTAAAGCAAAACACGGAAAAAAGACGTGACATGATTCTTAACGGCTCTATTACGTCTACAATTTTCATGTTATCAGTACCAACCCTCATGATGGGAGTGGTTCAATCGATTATGCCAGTGATGGATGGTCTTTTTATTAACAATATTCTTGGAACTGTGGCTGCTAGTTCTATAACCTACTGTACACCGATAATAAACATGCTGGCAGCATTAGCTCAAGGCTTAAGTGTAGCTGGTATGGCTATAATCGGACAACTTAATGGCAGAGGAAGATATAAAGAAGCAAAAAAAGTTTCTGCTCAAATTTTTGTATTTGCTTTTTCTTTAGGATGTTTAGCTGCCCCTATATTGTTTTTGGTATCTTTTCCAATATCCTGGAAAGTTAATAGACAGATATCATCAGATGTATTTTTATATCTTTCTTTAAATGCATTAGTACTGCCTTTTTCGTTTTTGGAATCCATTTATAATGCTGTGAAAAATGCGGCTGGAAAACCAGAAGCAACGTTTATAAGAATGGTTATAATGCTTATCTTAAAAATACTGTTCAATATAATTTTCATACTGCTTATACCAATGGGAATAACAGGGGCTGTCGTATCTTCGTTAGCAGCAAATATATTGATCTGTATCTGGATGTATTATGAATTGTTCATAAAAAAAAGTGATGATAAACTGCAAATTAATGGTTTTAAATTTGATAAAAGCATAATAAAAAGGCTTTTAAGACTTGGAATCCCATCTATGCTATCTAGCGTAATGCTTAACCTGGGATTTTTCCTTATCAACAATGAAGTAGAGAAATACGGACCAATAGTATTAAATGGACAAGGCATTGCAGGTAACATAACTTCTATATGCTTTATATTACCTTCCTCTTTCGGCTCGGCTATTACTACAATGGTCAGTATGAATGTAGGTGCAGGACAGGGCAAAAAAGCAAAAAGCTCCTGCTGCATCGGTTGTGTTATCAGTGCGATAACTGCGGTTATCTTGATAGCAATAGTCGTTCCTCTATCTTCACATATAACAATACTTTTTACTCATGAAAAAGATGTACTTGCTATCGCAAATAGTTCACTGCACATATATACTTATTCAGTTGTCGGCTTCGGTGTATGCATGGTAGAGCAAGGGGCCTTCATAGGTCTTGGCCGTACAAGGATACCGCTTGTTATAAGCATTTTGAGGATATGGCTTTTGCGATATGTATTTATATTGGCAACAGAAAAATGGCTCACATTCTATTCAGTATTTTGGGGAAATTTATTTTCTAATTATATGTCAGCAGTTATAATTACAATACTGATCTTAAAAATTAAGTGGGTTTCTGTGCTGCAGCCAAGAAAATAAAATAGTTTGCTGACACCACAACTCTTTTTAGCATACTATTTACTCATACTAAAAATATTTCTGAAAATATATTAATAATGAATTAAGAATAAAGAATGAGTAATTATGGTTAAAATTCAGCTATGCTGAATTTCTTCCTTCATTCCTCATTCACAATTTCTAACTTTCCTTATAATATACTTTTCGAAGAATTGAAACATACTCATTTAATTGACCAAAGGCCTTAGCGATATGCTCGTATCCGTTATCCTCCATGGATTTATATAAGGAAATATATTTCTCAGCAATACCAGTTAAAGATGCGATTATTAATTCTACAGCTTTTTGCTTATCGATGTCTTCTCTAAAGAGTGTATAATTGATATTTTCCACAATTAACTTATAGCCTTGAGAATAAAGTTTGTTATACCTGACCATAATATCAGCTTTTATTTCATCATGAATATTTACAAATGCACTTGCAAAGAACTGGTAAGCTATTGGTTCTTCCGCTGCAATAGAAAGCCTTAATTTAGCCCAATCTAAAATTCGATTAAGAATATCAGGATTATTATCCTTCATCCGCTCTAGCATCAAATTAACATAAAAATCAATTGCGTAATCTAATATATATAGATAAAGATTTCTTTTGTTCTCAAAGTAGTTAAACAGAGTTCCTTTTGAAATACCTGCATTTAAAACTATATTATTAGTAGACGCATTGATGTAGCCATTTTTGCTGAATTCATTAATGCAGGCATCGATTATTTTTTTCTTCTTCTCTTCTGAAAGCTTTTCAAAATTATTGTTCATTTACTTTTTTCACCGCCTATGTTTATTTACCAGCAGCCTGCTATATATTCATAAATTTCTTGGGGCAAGGGCTGTTTATTAATCCATGCTGCCAGTATATCATTAAACAGTTCTGGTCTCGCAAGTGAAATGCCATGGCTTACACGAGGCACGATATATCCTTTACAGTTTGGATTTGATTTCACAAGAGCAATTAAAGATTTTTTTATCATTCCTGGTTCTTTAGAACCAACAAGAACTAATGAAGGCACCGTCATTTGTTTAAAACTATCTACTAATTTATAATTAAAATACCCAATCATTAAAGTTGAAAATGTTTTTGCTGTGATGTGCTTTGAGTCCTCATAATATTTTTCAAAATCCTCATCACCAATATACATATATTTAGCTTGGAGCCTTGCAAATTTTCTGTTTTTTGCAAGAGGCATTGACCACTTTGTCATTAATGGAATAATAAAATTTAAGAACTTTAAAGGTTTAATAACACAGCTGTTTATCAAAGCAGATTCCACTAAATCCGGTCTTATACTTAGAATATCTACAACTATCTGCCCTCCAAGTGAAAAACCAACCAGTATGACTTTTTTTCCGTTAACTCTTTCTTCAATAATATCAATGATTTTTTCCGAACAAGCTCTGGTTGATACATACTCTTCAGAAATGCTTTTTCCATGACCAGGCAGATCAACAGTCAAACAGTAAAATTGATCTTGAAAAAATTCAACTTGTTTGTTCCACATCCAGCTTGCAACTCCTGCTCCATGAATAAAAACTATAGGTTTTTCTGATTTATTTCCTGACTCACTATAAAATAACTCCATACTAATCAACTCCATTGACCACATGGTCATTTAATAATTTTATTATATTCCCAAATGACCATGTGGTCAACTTATTGTTAAAATTTTTTTTCTAAAACATAATAAGAGCCCGGAACATTTATATTCCAGGCTCCATCTCTATATAATATTAATAATTTATAACTGAAGTTTTTTCTTCATCAATCTTATTGGTAATGCGATCTTTAAAAATAGGAATTAACGATATAGCTGAAATAGTGACTATTATTCCTGAAATGAGAAGAACTATTCCAACTGGACAATAATTAATTACTGCAGAACAGCACATTGTACCTATGGGCACGGAAATTGTACACAAGATTCCTAAGGCACTCATCACTCTACCCATCTTATCTTTATCAACAAGTGTCTGAAAAAGAGTTGATATTCCTACACTAGCCATTGAAACTCCTATACCTATTACACTAGCAAAAACTAAAATAACATAAAACGAGTTACTAAACATGCCATACCCCATAAGTCCAATACCTTCCAATGCTAATCCAGCTATAGCAATTTTATATTTATTTTTCATAACACCTAAAAAAATAATAAATCCTCCTGCAAGTGCACCTATACCTACTGACGATTCAAGCATACCTAGCCCTACTGAACCTCTTTGCAGATTTTTACTGATAACTGCAGAATAAATCGTAAGAGGTGCTAAAAAGAAATTTATAATTAAGCCACCCACAAATACTAAATGAAGCAGTGATCTGGTTTTGGTGATATACAAAATTCCTTCTTTCATCTGAAAAAAGAATTTTTCATTTACAGCTTTTCGTTTATTAACAGCTGGTACAGTTATAAAACTTTCCATTAGTACAGCAATCAAAAATGAAATCCCATTAATTAAAAATAAAATCCAAATATGAAAAGCAGCTAGTAATATACCCGATAGCACTGGACCTAAAATTGTACAAGCTCTATTCGTAATTTGCGATAGCGAATTTCTTTTTGTCAGATCCTCTTCTTTAACTATAAGGGGCCAGATAGAGCTAATAGCAGGCGAAAACATAGCAGCCACAGAAGATGTCAAAATCATTATAAGATATAATCCATAAATTGAAATCATATCTTTAGCAATAAAGAAGCACGTAAGCAGCATTATGATGCCATTAATCAGGTCGCTAAACATAATAATCTTTTTCTTATCATATCTATCTGCAAATACTCCTGCAACAAGTCCAAATAGAATTGTTGGTATAGTATAACACACAACGCTAACTCCCATAGCCATTGAAGATCCTGTTTTTTGAAGTATATACCACATTATTGCTAGTTCATATAAACTATTCCCTAATTGAGATATCACTTGTCCTATCCAAAGTAAAATAAAGTTACGGTTACTAAATAAATTTGCATTTTTCATTTATCTTCCTCCATCATGATCGTATATGCATTTCGATATAAATCGAACATCCTTCCAAAAAAATAGTATAAAATTATACTATTTAGTTAATAGTTTCTCAAATCTAGTTAATATCTCATTAATCCTATTGTTGTCTACTTCATAATATATCTTATTATCTTCACGAATAGAATTTATAATCCTATATTTCATTAGAAGACTAAGGTGATGAGATGTAGTAGAATTTGCAAGGTTTAATTTTTGAGCAATTTCATAACCATAGTAATCATTTTGATTCAAGAGCTGAATTATTTTAATACGCTTTTCATCAGAAATACATTTCAGTGCTTCGATAATTTCAGCTTTCTCCTCCTGCTGCAAATCAGAATCAAGTAAATCCATGCCAAAGATTGCAAGAAGAATATTATCATCTGAACAAGATATACTAGTAGTTGTACTATAGAAATATGAAGGCACCAGTATGATTTCTTTTATATCTTTAACATAGTCATATTTTATTGATAGTATCTTTTCAATTTTCTGAAAATCGTCGTTCTCTAGGCTTTGTTTAATATTCCTAAGGCTATCTTGCTGGAATTTTCTGATGTCCTCCATTTTTTTTACAAAAAACTGTTCATAAAATGCTGATATTAATTTTAGAAATCTTTTCTTAGTATTTTCAGCATCGCTGTACAAATAAAACAGCTTCCATTTCTCCTGTTCCTGAAGACTGCCTTTTTTTATAATTTCCATAGCCTCATCCAGGCTTTGAATATTCTCAATAAATTTAGTATCAATTTCTTCATCATGATATCCAGTTTCCATAAATTTCATAACCATTTCTTTAGCAGTCACTTCTTTTGAAAAGAAATCTATAAATTCATGAACATCTTTATGCATCCTGTATTTCCAGATGGACGAATTTAAGCTCAATCCAAAGAAGCTGTCAATATTGAAAAATATATCAAGTTCCTTTTTCATTTCCTCTGACATGCTGCTTCTAACGTAATGAATCCAACTGCCATGTTTTTCTGATACTTTATCTTTTAGCTTTGTCTCTTTTGGCATCAGCTGCTCATAATTTTGAACTCTAAACATTGCTGTAATTAATTCGTAAACCATTGAGGTCTCTACATATACATTATTAAAAATATTATCCATACTGTTACCTCCTCACCGCATCATATGATTAAATTCAAGAGCTCTATAATATATAGAATATTATTAGTTTCGATATATGTCAAGTATTACTTTCGATTTATATAGAATATCCTTCTAGTTTAATTGAATAAATCAGTTTCTTCTGTTTCGCAGGTTTATGAGCTGAGATTAGATTTATTTCGTTTTTTAAAATTTTCCTTGACTTACACCATACTCTAACAGTTATACTGAAATCGTATTTAATTACACTTAAACATAAAAATGAAAAAGAGGTTATAGAATATGGAAAAATCAAAAGTTTATTTTACAGACATGCATGTGACTTCACGTGAAAATTTGCAGCAAAAGCTAACTAGATTAATCAAGACTGCCGGAATAGATCAAATCGATTTTGAGAGAAAGTTTGCGGCTATCAAAATTCATTTTGGAGAACTTGGCAACTTGGCTTATTTACGTCCAAATTATTCAAAAACTGTTGCCGATGTTATAAAATCGCTGGGTGGTAAACCTTTTCTTACCGATTGTAACACTTTATACGTCGGTGGAAGGAAGAATGCCTTAGACCATATTGATACTGCATATGTAAATGGATATTCACCTTTTTCAACTGGATGCCATGTTATAATAGCTGACGGGCTTAAAGGCACAGATGAACAATTAGTGCCAGTTCAAGGCGGAGAATATGTAAAAGAAGCTAAAATAGGACGTGCAATAATGGATGCGGATATAGTAATATCTCTCAGTCACTTTAAAGGACATGAGCTAGTTGGTTTCGGAGGTGCACTTAAAAACATTGGAATGGGCTGCGGTTCTCGTGCAGGAAAAATGGAGATGCACAGCAATGGAAAGCCGAGCGTAAATCAGCAAAGCTGCGTTGGCTGCGGTTCCTGTGCTAAAGTTTGCGGTCAAAGCGCAATAACAATAACTGATAAAAAGGCTTCAATCAATCATAATTTATGTGCAGGTTGTGGGCGCTGCATAGGTGTCTGTCCAATGGATGCAGTTATGCCAGCTTCGGATGAATCCAACGATATACTTAATAAGAAAATGGCTGAATATGCTTATGCAGTTTTAAATGGACGCCCTCATTTTCATATAAGTTTAGTTATTGATGTTTCACCATTTTGTGACTGTCATGCTGAAAATGACATTCCTATCGTTTCAGATATAGGTATGTTTGCATCATTTGACCCAGTAGCACTTGATGTTGCTTGTGCAGATGCAGTTAATAGACAGCCAGCTATTTCTGGAAGTCTTCTTGAAAAGAACGGGCACAGCCACAAGGATCATTTTATGGATGTAAGCCCTGAGACTGATTGGACAGTAGCCATCGATCATGCAGTTAAACTTGGCCTCGGTAAAAAAGATTATGAATTAATTAGAATATAAAAAATGGTTGCACCCTATGTCGGCTAGTTCCGCTTGGTTTAAGGCCTAAATGGCCTTTAACGGGTTATCTGCGAATGATAATGAGCATGTTTAGATAACCCAGTAGCAATTTTACCGCATCTTTTAGGCAAATTTCCTAATGGCTCATAACTCGGCTGCGCCTCAAACAATTCGCCATCTTAACGGAAATTTGCCTAAAAGACACGGATAATTGCTAAACTCACTCCAAATGCCTCCGTCGGATGTAACCATTTTTAATGCCCTAACTCTTAATATTAACAAGATGCTTTTATTATACTGCTTCTGTTGCCTTCTTATCTTAATTCTCTAATTTCAAAATATATTACCGTTTCTTGTTAACTTCTTCGTAAACACGTTGTATCGTTTTTTCATTTAATAACCACCTCTTCTCCTATTTAGTGGTGTATCTTGATATTAATTAAAAGTTATCCACAATTGGAAAAAATCATAAATTCCTCACTAGTGTTCAGAGAATGGAAATGAAATCATATTGACAAGATAAATAGAAAACTTTAGTAGCGGATCCAAAATTTTAGCATTTAAAAAAGTCAGTATCCTTAGTAAAGTAATGTTTGGACAAACTTTTAAGGAGGATACTGACTATTGAAAAAACAAGATAATTATACACTATTATTGTTATTCGCCAAGTCAAATTACAGTCACTTTGCCAAGAAAAACTACAGTTTGCAGGAAAAAAACAAGCACCACAGTGAAAATGACTATGGTGCTTGTTTTTTAGTAGAAACGTACTTTTTTCTTGTTAAATTTAAGTTTAGGAGCAATAGCCTTAAGTGCATAGGCAACGGTTATACCGTCGACTTCTCCCAAAATTCTAGTAAGCTGTTCTATATTCCA